>JAQVVM010000037.1 GCA_028698995.1 Bacteroidales bacterium | reverse complement strand
CGAAGATGCTGCAATAAAAGCTGCAGATTCTTCTCTCAGATTTTTATAAACACTACCTTGGATAATGCCAAATAAATATTGTTCATGACCGTATTTGGCCTCTGACTGTGCAAAATGATCTTCACAGCTTTTGAGCCATCTGTGCGTCATTTGCATAGACTTGAGTGCATAATCGAAATCACAAGGGTAGGGGGTGCATTCATCAAAAGCCATAATAATATCAGCACCAATTGTTCGTTGGATGTCTATCGCTTTTTCGGGTGTAAATAAATGTTTAGAACCATCTATATGTGATTGAAAGGCAACTCCATTCTCGGTAATCTTCCTTTTTTCAGCCAGAGAATAAACCTGATATCCCCCGCTATCCGTAAGAATTGGCTTGGTCCAACCATTAAAATGGTGTAAACCTCCTGCTTTTTCAAGAATTTCAAGTCCGGGTCTTAAATATAAATGATAGGTATTTCCTAAAATAATTTGGGCTTTAATTTCGTCAGCAATATCGCGAGTATGTATGGCCTTAACGGTTGCGGCTGTGCCTACAGGCATAAAAATCGGTGTTTGAATAGCTCCGTGGGCAGTTTTTAGCAAGCCTGTTCTTGCATTCGAGTTTTTATCAACTGAAATAATTTTAAAATCCATATTTTTTTAAAAAAGATAAAAGTTATTGGCAAAGAAAAGATATTTTTGCAAAGGTTTTACGAAGATAATACAGTATGTTGAATTTTGAGCTAAGTTTTGATATAAGAAGTCCATTTTTTTATGTTTTTGTGCTTTTTGCGGGTGTATGGTTTGTTCAAATGGTCTATTATTGGATTGTTTTCGGTAGCCTTGCCTTTTACAGAAAAAAGGAAATACAAAATCAGTTTAGAAAACCCGTTTCTGTTGTTATTTGTGCACGGAATGAATATCTGAACTTAAAGAAATTTCTGCCTATGATTTTAGAACAGGACTATCCTGATTTTGAAGTTGTGGTAGTTGATGATGGCTCTGATGATGAAACAAATTATTTATTGAAAGATTTTAAAGAACTGTATCCCCATCTCAGCATTGTTGATTTCAAAAAGAATGTAAATTTTTTTTCAGGTAAAAAATTTCCTTTGGCACTGGGTATTAAATCTGCAAAAAATGATATTCTTATTTTAACAGATGCAGATTGTTATCCAAGTTCTAAACATTGGCTTAGGAACATTGTTTCACATTATGAAATTAACAACAAAATTGTTTTGGCATATAGCCCCTATGAAAAACAAAAGGGATTGTTGAACATGCTTATTCGCTATGATGCTTTTTTTACTGCTGTTCAGTACTTATCCTATGCTTTACGCAAAATTCCATATATGGGAGTGGGCAGAAATTTGTCTTATCATAGAGATGTTTTTGTAAAAAATAAGGGTTTTTCTTCTCATTACCACATCATGTCGGGGGATGATGATTTGTTTATCAATCAAGTGGCCTCAAAAGAGAATTATGCCATTGAGATATCAAAGGAATCACAGATGGTCTCGATGCCTAAACAAACATTCATAGATTGGATAAAGCAAAAGAAAAGGCATTTTACAACTTTTACCTTTTATAAGACTTCACATAAATTATTGCTTGGTTTTTTTTCAATTAGTAATTTTTTATATTATCCATCACTTATTGCCCTTATTATTCTTAAATATAATTTATTAATAATTCTTTCGTTAGTTGTTTTAAGGTTGTTCACACGTCTCTTCATTATAAAAAAGTGTATTAATAAAATTTCAGAACAAAAATTATTATTAATTTCGCTTGTATTTGATTTTTTCTTAACCTATTTACATCCCTTAATAGGTCTTGTGAATTTAATATCTAAGAAAAAGAAATGGAACTAAGCAACAATTTAACTGAGAAAGCACAAAGAGACTATAAGTTGGTTTGTCTGGCTTTGGATAATTGTGACCAGAAAGCTTATGCAGAGCTGATGAACAATTACAAGGATTCTTTGTATTTCATGATGCTTAAGATGACAAACAATACCGATGATGCAGATGATCTCACAATTGAAGCTTTTGGCAAAGCTTTTAAAAACCTCAGGCAATATACACCCGATTATGCTTTCAGTACATGGCTTTTTAAGATAGCAACAAACAATTGCATTGACTTTATAAGAAAGAAGAAAAAATATACTTTTTCAATAGACAAAACTATTGAGACTGATTCGGGGAGTGATATTTCAATGAACATACCATCTTATACCCTTGACCCTGAAGAAAAATTCATTGTTAAGCAGAAGATATATCTGATGCGGGAAGTTGTTGAGAAGTTGAAACCAAGATATAAAAGGCTTGTAGAACTCAGGTATTTCAAAGAATTTTCGTATGAAGAAATTGCTCAGGAACTTGATTTACCCTTGGGCACTGTGAAAGCACAACTATTCAGAGCCCGTGAGTTTTTATATAATATTTTAAAAAATTCACAAGAAAAAATCTGATTATTCAATATTTGTGTAAACAGATTGCACATCATCGTCATCCTCAATTTTGTCAAGTAGTTTTTCAATATCGGCTAATTGTTCGTCTGAGAATGCCACAGGGCTATTTGGGATGCGTTGCAAGGATGATTTTATATAGTCAATACCTTTTTCATCAAGAGCTTTGGACATGCTGCCAAAGTCAGTGTAATCTGAGTAAAGGAAAATGGATGTTTCGGTTTTTTCAATTTCCTGAAGACCGGCATCAATGAGCTCAAGTTCAAGTTCATCAAGGTTGAGTTTGTCGTTGGCAGCTAATTCGAAAATGGCTTTTCTTGAAAACATAAATTCTAAAGAACCGCTCGGTGCAAATCCACAACCCCACTTATTAAGATAAGAGCGTATGTTGGCAACTGTTCTTTGGTTATTGTCGGTTGTACATTCAATAAAGAGTAAAACACCATGAGGACCTTTAGCTTCAAAAACCAGTTCAACTAAAGTGTCAGCATCTTTTCCTGTTGCTCTCTTTATGGCATTGTCAATATTGTCTTTGGGCATGTTTTGCAACTTTGCCATGTGTATGGCATGGCGTAATTTTGCATTGGTTTCAGGTTCTGGTCCACCTTCTCTAGCTGCAATGGTAATAAGTTTACCTAATTTCGGAAATACTTTCGACATCTTATCCCAACGTTTTTCCTTTGCTGCTCTGCGGTATTCAAATGCTCGTCCCATAAAAAAAGATTTTATAATATTAGTTTGCAAAAATAAAATAAATGTTTCAAATTCAGAGTAGAAAAGTGTATTGTTTTTTCACTAATTTTGTATTATAATATTCAATAATTTAAAACAACCCTCTTGAAAAAATTTATCCTCCCCTTTGTATTTATATATTTTATTGTTACAAACGTCTTTTCTCAGACCAATCATTGGGTTAGGCTTCAGGCAAGAAGAGCTTCATATACCAATGACATCGTAATAAGAATCAATAACACCACTACTTTTTATAACGATGGCGGATGGGATGCAGGATACCTTACAGGTAACAACACCAACCCTGATATCTGGACTGAAACATTTGTGGCAAGCGATAAATATTCGATAAATACCATTCCGTTTTTGGGTGCTTATGATTCATTGAAAGTTGGCATCAGGACTCTTTATGCAGATACTCATTATATTAAATTCTTTGATTTTCCCAACATAGATACCAATATAAGAATGTATCTCAGGGACTTGCTTTTGGATACCATCATTGATTGCAGGGTTGACACTGTTTATAAATTCTACACAGAAGCCATTAATCATTCAAACCGGTTTCGATTTTATTTTGCAAGAGAAACCACACTGAGTGGAGGCATCTGGAACAATGGATTACCGGATTCTTTAATTTCAGCCAGAATTTTGGACGGAGAATTTATTATACAAGATACCCTTATTAAGGCTTATGATTTCAAAATTGAGCCCTGTGCTGCTCTTACTATAATGGATGGAGGCTCATTAGAAGTAACACGACATTTTTCAATCTTATCAGATACGCTCAATTCAGGGTCATTTATTAATAAGGGGCTGTTACAAGTGCAGGGACTCACCTTATTTGAAAAAATATTGATGGATTCTACAATTGCAGGTTGGTATATTTCGATGCCGAATAATTCGACTCTTTCTTCCAAATTTTCTGACTCGGATGGTTTGTGGGAATATAATCCAAATACCGGTGAATGGAATATCTTAAGCGGTGCGGTACCATTAATACCCGTGAAAGGATATGTTACAAGGTTTATGGGAAATGATAAAATTCTGAGATTCTACGGGCAATTAAATGAGGATGATTTTTTATTTGACAATTTAATAAGGAGCGGTGATGATTGTTGCAATTTTGGTTGGAATCTTATAGGTAATCCATTTCCTGCTTCCTTATCTTGGGATTTGATTCCTCCACAGTATAAGCAAAATCTTAACAATGCCATTTATTTCAGGAAATTGAACGGACAAGTGGCTGTTTGGAATGGCGTGGGGACCAATGGTGGCACAGATATTATCCCTCCCATGCAGGCTTTTTGGGTGCAAGTAGTTCTGGGACAAACCGGAGGAGAGCTCAAGCTCAAAGAAGAAGCTTTGGTTCATGCCTGTCAATCTCAATATAAAAACGCTTCAAAGAATCCCATTGGACACTATATGAGGGTTTCTTTGCTTAATTCATTATATTCTGATGAGGCCATCATAGGGATTAACAATGATGCAAGTAATGACTTCGATGCGATGAACGACGCTTATAAGCTTTTTTCCGACAATGTGGAACACCCTCAGATTTTTAGTTTTGATAATACAAATAAATATGCCATAAATTTTAAGCCATTTTCGGAAGGAGGGTTTGTTTTTGATCTGGCATTCAGTTCCTCATCTGCTTGTAATTATAATTTGGTTTTTTCTGAATATTCCGATTTGCTGGAAGACTATGATATCATCTTTGAAGACAGTTATGAAAATGTTTTCTTCAATGTGGGTTCTGTGTTTAATTATCCATTTACTTCCTCAAACGGTATTTTTAATGACAGGTTTAAAATTCATTTCACTGAAAAAACTCAGCAAATTGATGTCAATGGTGGAACAGATTTGATCCGTTATTATGTTCATGATAATTTTCTGAACATATTTTCTGAAAATCAGGAGGTTGCATTGTATTTTGAAATCATTAATGTGTTAGGACAAAGTGTATTACTAAGAGACGTACAGACACCTGTCTATAATACATATCTGGATTTGCCTTCCGGTTCTTATTTTATTACTATTTACAGTAAGGATAAGCGGAAATTGGGAAGTTTAAAAGCAGTATTGAACTAATTTTAAAAAGCCGTTCTCGCTCTTCGTAATCAATAGTGCTAAATGATTCATTTCCTTTTTTTTGATGTGCTAAAAATGAGGAGGTCTCAAAAGCATTGTTTTTTGTTATATTGAACTCAGTGAAAAATTTCAATATATTGATATTGAGATTCTTCGTTTCACTCAGAATGACAAGGTTTTCACTTTTGACATCCATTCATACCAATGACAGAATTTGTAAATAACTGTATATCTGATTGCTATGTTTTGTCACGAAATTTGCAAAATACAGCAAATTTGCGTGCCAAAACAATTAACTTCCGTATTCTTTTCGCCACGGGTTGAAACCCGTGGCTATTTATATTGTTCCCCGCTGGGGAACCCTGTCATCGCTGCTTTATTTGAGTTTTTTTAAAAGTCCCAACTTTCAGAATGACAAGGTTTTCACTTTTGACAACCATTTATATCTGGTGCCACGAGTGAAGCAAAGCACATCCGGTTGGAAAGAGAAAAATGATGATTGGTTTTAGCGTGTGAATTTGGGGCGACTTGTGCTGAGCATAGCCGAAGTAAGCCATGCAAATTCCATGACAAAACCGGAGCATAAGTTAGTGTTTCAAAAATGCATCGGAGATTGCCGGCAAGAAGTGAGAACTGTTATTTTTTTTTTTTTTTTCTTGTCCTTTTGCCTTGACGCAAAAGAACCAAAAAGTCAAGGCTGCTTAAAAATTTGCTAAAACCATCGGATTTCTTTACCGGCGTAACCAAAGCCGTTCGGAATGAATTATAAGTTAAAATATATTTCAACATCCTCACTCGTTGGTTACTTTAATTACCTTGAAATGTATTTATATGTTGTGTAAAGAAATCCTCGATTTTCAACGCAAATTTTTAAAAGGCCGTTCTCGCACTTCGTAATCAATAGTGCTAAATGATTCATTTTACCTTTTTTTTTGATGTGCTAAAAAAGAGGAGGTCTCAAAAGCATTGTTTTTGGTTATATTGAACTCAGTGAAAAATTTCAACATATTGATATTGAGATTCTTCGTATCACTCAGAATGACAAGGTTTTCACTTTTGACATCCATTCACTACCAATGACAAAATTTTGCAAATAACTGTTAATCATATAATTATGTTTTGTCACGAAATTTGCAAAACGAGCAAATTTGCGTGCCAAAACAATTAACTTCCTATTCTTTTCGCCACGGGTTGAAACCCGTGGCTATTTATATTGTTCCCCGCTGGGGAACCCTGTCATCGCTGCTTTATTGAGTTTTTTAAAAAGTCCCAACTCTCAGAATGACAAGGTTTTCACTTTTGACATCCATTCATATCTGTTGTCACGGGTGAAGCAAAGCGTAACCGGTGGAAAAAAAGAAAAATGATGATTGGTTTTGGCGTGTGCATTTGGGACGAAGCCATGCGAATTCCATGACAAAACCGTGGTCTAAAACCTACCCTTAAAACACTTCCGGACAAAGATTGGGAAAAATGATTTATAATTTCTTGTTACTTTGTCTTAACACAAAGTAACGCAAAAGTCAAGGCTGCTTAAAAATTTGCTAAAACCATCGGATTCCTTTACTGGCGTAACCAAAGCCGTTCGGAATGAATTATAAGTTAAAATATATTTCAACATCCTCACTCGTTGGTTACTTTAATTACCTTGAAATGTATTTATATGTTGTGTAAAGAAATCCTCGATTTTTAACGCAAATTTTTAAAAGGCCGTTCTCGCTCTTCGTAATCAATAGTGCTAAATGATTCATTTTACCTTTTTTTGATGTCCTAAAAAAGAGGAGGTTTCAAAAGCATTGTTTTTGGTTATATTGAACTCAGTGAAAAATTTCAACATATTGATATTGAGATTCTTCGTATCACTCAGAATGACAAGGTTTTCACCTTTGACATCCATTCATATCTGGTGTCACGGGTAAAGTAAAGCACAACCGGTTGGAAAGAGAAAAATGATGATTGGTTTTAGCGTGTGAATTTGCAGCGAAGCCATGCAAATTCCATGACAAAACCGTTGTCTAAAACCTATCCATGAGTCGCTTCCAGAAATGGATTAGAAAAAAGAATTTATATTTCTTGTTACTTTGGCTTGATCCAAAGTAACGCAAAAATCAAGGCTGCTTAAAAATTTGCTAAAACCATCGGATTTCTTTACTGGCGTAACCAAAGCCGTTCGGAATGAATTATAAGTTAAAATATATTTCAACATCCTCACTCGTTGGTTACTTTAATTACCTTGAAATGTATTTGTATGTTGTGTAAAGAAATCCTCGATTTTCAACGCAAATTTTTAAAAGGCCGTTCTCGCTCTTCTTAATCAATAGTGCTAAATGATTCATTTTACCTTTTTTTTGATATGTTAAAAAAGAGGAGGTCTCAAAAGCATTGTTTTTTGTCATTTTGAACAGAGTGAAAAATCTCAAAACATTGATATTCAGATTCTTCGTTTCACTCAGAATGACAAGGTTTTCACTTTTGACATCCATTCATACCAATGACAGAATTTGTAAATAACTGTATATCTGATTGCTATGTTTTGTCACGAAATTTGTAAAATACAGCAAATTTGCGTGCCAAAACAATTAACTTCCTTTTCTTTTCGCCACGGGTTGAAACCCGTGGCTATTTATATTATTCCCCGCTGGGGAATTTTGTCATTATTGTTTTATTGATGTTTTTTCTAAAAAAAGTCCCACCTCTTAGAATGACAAGGTTTTCACTTTTGACATCCATTCATATCTGGTGTCACGGGTAAAGTAAAGCACAACCGGTTGGAAAAAGAAAAATGATGATTGGTTATGGCGAGTGAATTTGCAGCGAAGCCATGCAAATTCCATGACAAAACCATTGTTTTTTGTCATTTTGAACATAGTGAAAAATCTCAAAACATTGAAATTGAGATTCTTCGTATCACTCAGAATGACAAGGTTTTCACTTTTGACATCCATTCATATCTGGTGTCACGGGTAAAGTAAAGCACAACCGGTTGGAAAGAGAAAAATGATGATTGGTTTTGGCGTGTAAATTTGCCGGAAAGCATGCAAATTCCATGAGGGTGTTATAAATAAGATAAATGGTACTAATTTATTATTCATAATGGTGTAATGTTTCCTTTGCTGAATATCCTCTCCAAAGTGCTTCAAGATTTACCTTGGAAATTATAAGCCAAAACTTTATTAAAAAATCCTTTTAAAATAAATTTATATCTAAAAATATAATATATTTGTGTGTAAAAATTAACTTAGGCATTTGTAAGTATTTACAAATATTCATAAACGTTTAGGGGTAATCCTAGCGATTAGTTATGGGCAAAATTAAAAACCGAAATAATCTGATATTATGAAAGTAGAAGAATTAATAGAGAAATTTTCAACACCAGAATTCAAAAAGAATTTTACTCTTTTTTATGGAATAAAATATTTCTTGAACAATTGCATAATATCAAAGGATTATGACTTTACAGCGATTAGTAGTGAATCAATAGTCTTAACAGAAGCTGGTGATAAATTATTTGGACAATTATTTGAAGGCAAATATTCAAACGTTGATCCTAAAATTATCAAACTCGCAGTTTTTTTAGAGTTTTATAATTATGAATTATTGGTTAATGTAACCGAAAGCAATTACGAATTATTATCAAAATCTGTTAGTGAAGAAATAATCAAAGGAAATATTTTATTTCCATGGATTTATGGAAGAACGTTATATGACAAATTTTTTGAGCAATTTGAAGAACAAGAAGATGTACTTGAAATTGAGAAAGTTTTAAAACTTTTAGAAGATACTCCAAAAGGTGTATTTCAAATGGGAAATCAAATAATTGGTCCATTAGGTATTCTTCATAGTGAAAACAAGAGAATAATTCCGGCAACAACTTTTGTAAAACTTTGGCATTGTTCGGACCCATCTTGCGAAGCTTTGCATTCAGTTAAGCTAAAATCAGCGAGAACTATTATTTCCGAACTATTGTTTGAAATTTCGGAATTGACACAAAAAGTTGAAGAATCAGAATGGGACATTTTTTACAAAAGAATGTGTGATGTTGAAAATTCTTACTACAATGACAAAAGAAATGACGATATACCAATAACTCTAGTATATTCCTTTGGCGGAAATGAATTACGATTCATACTAAAGGAAATTATCGACAATCTGAAAGGTGCACGAGAAATAATCCCTAAAGGAAAAAAGTTTCAAGGTTCTTCAGATCAAATAATCAACGGATTAACTAAAGCTGAATGTTTTCAACTCATTTTATTATTCAATTCAATTGAAATACTTGAATTAACTGAAAAATTGATTGCTGAACGCAAAATATATATTCCATCAACTGAAATTAGAAAATCTACGCTTCAAAAATCAGGTGGTTTTTTTAGTATCTATCATGAATGCAATAGACTCGGTTTTAGGGCAGTTTCAAGAACTACACATTTATCCTTTCTACATTTAAGGAATCTAATTCTTAAGCTTTACGATGAACCAAGTCTTAAGCAACAACTAGAATGGCATTTAAGATTTTATGACAATGAAAGCTTGAGAGAAAAAGTTGAGACTTATATCAATTCTGAAGAACCTAGAAAAATCTTAAAAGAAGTGGTACTAAATAGTGCTTACCAAGTTACTAAAACGTTTGAATACCTTTTTGGATATTTTAAAATGCCAAAATCCATTGAGGAAGAAGAACAATTGATTGATAAGATTTTGTGGAAGCTTGGTTTTGACATAAATATTTACCCTTCAATACTACCAACTTTTGAAATTCGCTTAACTAAGTTTAGAAAAATAATTGAAGCAACATCAGTGTATGGAGAAGCGGATAAAGAAAAAATAAGAAGTGCAGCAGTAAATTTATTCGTTTCACTAGAAGAAGTTTTAAAGCATACTCTTTCTTTCACAACATGGTTACTATTGTCTGACCATCTTAAAGAAACCCGTTTTCGTTATAATTATTCAGAGGCAACTTTATTTATGACCCAGATTTTAAATGGTTATAAATTAAATGATGAAACTGTATTAACGTTTGATGCAAATGGCAGAAATACTTTGTTCCCATTAATTGAAGGCTTTACAGCATTATTCGGTACTTGTGACAAATATTTAAATGAATTGAGAAATGAGAATTTAAGAGATGTATCTGAATTGCCAAGATTTATTGGTAAAACGGAGCTTATTGATTTCCCATTGCTGCATAAAAAACTTGTGTTTGATATAAAGCAAAGTAGTTATCAAAAAATTAAGCAAATAGGAATTCAAATACCTCAAGAATTTAACAGGAGTAAAGTTTTATCAGTTAGAAATGCATTAGAACATGATAGAGAAGAGTTTCCATTAAAACAGGAATTAATAATTGCTTGTGACTGCATGAGGAACTCTATAAATGAAATCTACGAATCAGGTCTTTTTCCCAATGTTTTTCTATTTAATTCGCTCTCAAAAGATAAACATAATAGGGTTTTAAAAACTTTTGAGGATTATAATGGAAAGAAAATTACCATTCCTGAACTTATTAATTATAAAGGTTATCCGATACCAAGTTCAGATTCACCGTTAGTGATTGTACCAACAATAACTTTTCTAGGTACAACTGAACCATTAAGAATAGGATATGAGGAAAATTCTGAATACCTATTTTATTGGAGAAATTATCCAAGAAAAAAAGCAAAGTTGAAAAGTAAAGAATTAGAAAAGGAAAATGACTAAATTCTGCCCATAATCGAGTGGATGGCTCTGCTACCTTCCGATAGCAGAGTGCATCCCTCACACCACTGTATCCCGACATTTAAAAATGCCTGGACAGGCTTCCGGAGTCACGTACCTGCCAACCGGTAGGCTGGTACAGCGGTTTCCCGACCTATCGGTACGGGACAGGCTATTAAGATGTATCGCCATTTTCAGATAATGTTCGAGAAATGTGATATAACCATAGTTGCGAAGTTATTCTAAGGTAATGGTAGTAAGAAGAATTGTACTTTACTTATGATTTTAGTTTATTTTCATAGGTATCAGTGCAGGCTTCACATGAGGGCAACTGCTAAATCAATTCAAGCACAGTTTCCTACATAATTATCTGAATTTCACTTAACTTTTAACTTTAAACTTTTTCCCTTCTTTCAATCCTAAAAATGCTCCATGAAAACATCAAATTATTATCTTACATATTAATATATTAATTAGTTTTAAAAAATTAATCTTACCCTGTTCGTTGTAGAGTTGATGATGATGGAAATATTTACCTTTGCAACAAAACAGAAAAAATGAATAAATTAGAATTAAAATATAAAGAAATAATTGACTTTTGTTCAGCAAATGCAGATGATTCAATTATTGAAAAATATTCAAGATACTTTAAAGAAGGTTATAATGGATATGGCCTTGATTCGAAAATTCTCGAATCGCAAAAAAACAAATGGTTAGTTTCATGGAAAAATGAAATGACTATTAATGATTACTTAAACTTGGGTGATTTGCTGATTGCTTCAGGTAAATTAGAAGAAGCAAGTTTTGCTACCCAGTTTATAGCATCAAAAAAAGATGAATTTTCGATGGAAACATTTGATAGAGTTGGGAAGTGGTTGGAAAATGGAATTCAAAACTGGGCAAGTACTGACATATTGTGCATGTTGGTTTTACCCGAGTTTATTTATAACAAAATCGTAGAACCCAAAGATTTTATAAATTGGACAAAATCTGAATCTAAATGGAAAAGAAGAGCGGTTCCGGTAACTTTTTATGAAGTGATTAAAAAAGGCCATCAGCCTGAAGCCATTTTATCTGTGATTGAGAAATTAATGGAAGATATGGAAGAAGATGTTCAAAAAGGTTTAGGTACACTTTTAAGAGAAATTTGGAAAAAACAACCAGAAATTGCAGAAGGGTTCCTTTTAAAATGGAAAGATAAATGTGGTCGGAAAATAATTCATTATGCGACAGAAAAAATGAATAAGGACAATAAAGCAAAATTTCAAAAAACAAAAAAATAGCCCAAAATGTATTTATAGTTTTTTTGACAATACTAAAAATAACCCCTATTTTTATTTAAGAAGTTAAAAACGATAAGAACTAATTTGAAACAAATTCAGTTTTAATATTGATGTAGTCGGGATAGGGGATTTGAACTTGACCCAGACTCACATAAGGCTTGGCACGAAGCGTAAAGCGGCTTGGTTTGTTTCCTGCTCCGGCCAGATTTAATCCGAAATTGAGCAGTGCATCAGCAGATTTGCCACTCAGGGCTTCTTTCAGATTGATGTTGAAACCGAGAGGTAATACACCAATGCCGCCATTAGGGGCGATGGAGAGGCGATTTTGTGTACTGCCGTTTGTCATTTCCGCATCGTCAATCAGTAAAATCCAATCAAGGCGGTTAAGGGAAGCCGTTGTTGTATTTGGATTTTTGACATTCACATTGAGGGTGAATTCGAGCGGGAAATTGTTTTGGGTGGCTGCTGTAAGCATTCTGGCAGCATCCATAACTCCTAATTGGTTAACTCTTTGAATATTCTGAACATTAACACCGGCTAATTTAATATTTTCCACGGTATTAAGCTTAAATTCACATTTCGAAAAATTGACCAATTCTTTAAGCTGAAGACAAGAGCTGATACTTAACAGCATTGAAAAAACAGAAAACATGAGGATGGGTCTGAATAATTTGGAGGACGAAAACTTCATTTTCATAGGTTTTGGTTTTTAGAATTTACAAACGAAAAATAGATTAAATACAAAAGTAGTACAATACTTAAAGCGGCCGACGGGATGGCAGCCTGAGCACCAATTAAACTTAAGGAAACCACAGCGGAAAATCCATTGTTTTTAACTGCAAACATCAAAGTCTGACTGGTTCTTAAGGGTGCCGAAACATTCATGAATTTTAAGAAAACGTTTAACAAAAAAGTACACAGAAAAAGATAAATTGCAAAAACAAGCATGGGTAGTAACAATGTTTTTGTTTCATAAAGCATCACATGTTGATTCAAGCCAATGACAATATAAATGATGAGGAAAAAGCTCCAGTTTATCAATGGGCCTCTGTATTTTGAAGCCAGCGGCAAGGTTTTTTTATTTCTAAAAAAGCGTGAAATGATTAATGGAATAACAATCAGTATGAGTAATAATTTAAGAATACTGAGGGGAGAAATGCTTTGGTTGCCGGTAGAAATAAAAAAAATCATCAGGGGAAACAGGAGGATTAATATCAAGTTGCCGGTTATCACACCGGTTGCAGCATGGTTTATATCGCCTTTGAAAAGGGTGGCAAATGGAACGATTACAACCCCCGGAGGTGCAAAAACAATAAATAAAAAACCGAGGTATATTTCTTTGTTATAAGGTATAATAAGATATGCAAGACCCATTAATACAATGCCTGAAAGGATATAGTTAAGGAAAATACCTTGAATGGTGTATTTAATAGCATCCCTTGATTTGAAAATGAATTTGAAATCAAAAAAGATGAGTGAAACAGTCATCATAAAAGACAGTATTGGTAAAGATAGGAATGAAATGTGAGAAGCATACTTGCCCCATAGTATTCCTAAGTTCAGAGCTGCAATCATTATGATGTTTCTGTTTGTAAGTATGTAAGAAATACGATCTTTCATAAAACAGTCTGAAATTATTATCAATAGTTTTTTCTGACCAACTAGTATTTAAAGCTGCTGCCCCCTAAAAATTCTCTAAGTATTGAATTAAAAGGAATTTTGCTGTATTCGGCAGGGAGGAAATAGGATAGGAATTTGAGTAATCTGACAGCTTCAGCGTTTTGGGGTTGATTTTCAGGAACATCTTTCAGGATATTTTCAGCCATATTTTTTAAAACGGCAAGTTCATAAAGCAAAGCAGAATTGAACATGATATCTGCATTTTCCTGATAAGGGAAAATGTATTTTTCTTCACCTTTTTTTACGCTTGGCCATCTTTTTAAAGTGTCGAGAGCTGAGTAACCACGGTATTGATAATCTCTCACAATCCTGCGAATGAGTCTGTTGTCGGTTGAAGGGATGGGATTTTGGGCATCAATAGAAATCTGAGTCAGTGCTGAGACAAAGATTTTGAATTTTGCTTTGTGGTCGATATGTGATGTAAGCTTAGGGTTAAGTGCATGAATGCCTTCAACAATAATAAATGTATTTGCCTGAAGTTTGGTTTTTTCATCGGAAAAGACTTTTTGACCTAATGCAAAATTAAATTTGGGCAAATTAACGCTTTCACCATTCATAAGCTTGTTAATCGTGGTATTAAACAAATCAAGATTAATGGCATCAATGGTTTCAAAGTTGTAGTCGCCATTTTCATCCAAGGGTGTTTCTTCTCTGTCGAGAAAGAAATCATCGAGTGACAACTGAAAAGATTTTTTCCCTAATACCCTTAATTGTATGGCAAGTCTTTTACTGAAAGATGTTTTTCCGGAAGAAGATGGACCGGAAATTAAAATGACCTTAACTTTCTTATTTTTTTTACAGATAAGATCTGCAATACTGGCAATTTTCTTTTCGTGAAGTGCTTCAGAAATTTTAATAAGTTCGGAAATATTGTTGTTGTTAACAGCTTCATTAAGATTGCCTATATAGGGCACTTCCAAAATTTTAATCCATGTTTTGTGCTCCCTGAAAATGTTATAAAGTTTTTCTTGTTTAACAACCTTTTCGAGTAATTCGGGTTTTTCTTTAGAAGGAAGTACAATAAGAAATCCCTCATTGTATTTGATAAGGTCGAATACTTTAAGGTATGCGGTTGATGGCACTAGGTAGCCGAAGAAGTAATTGATGCTGTCGCCAAGCTTATAGATTGAAGTATAAAGTCTTTTCCTTGTTTTAAATAGAATGGCCTTTTCTTTCATGCCGGCATTTTCGAAAATTTGAATGGCGTTCTGTGTAAGGACTTTTTCTCTTTGAAAGGGCAAATCAGCTTCAATAATAGTGTTCATTTGTTGTTTTATTTTGTGAAGCTTAGTTTCAGAGTATCTGCCCATTTTTTCGATATAGAAGAAATAGCCCTTTGAAACAGAATGTTCAATTTTTAAGACAGCTTTGGGAAATATATCCTTAACTGCCTTGTAAAGTACAAATGATAAAGATCTCAGGTATAGTCTTTTCCCGTTCAAATTTGTAATATCAATAAATTCAACAAGTAAAGGTTCAAAAACTCTGAAGTTCAGTTCTTTAAGTTTGTTGTTGACAAGAGCACCAAGGATAGGATAGGGGGCATCATTGTAATAATTTTTAACTATTTCATGCAGCGAAGTTCCTTGGGGAATTTCTATTGATTTATTATTATTTTTAATACTGACAGTTATGATCATTATTGTAATTTTTTAGAAATTGATGTAGGTTAAGCAAAAATAGTAAATTTTGGGCTTAAAAAATCAGAAATTTTTAACCCCGCAAATTTCTATGAAGGTATAACTTATAGATAGGATATAACATTGATTTTGTTGTTTCTTTATAAATATCTATCAAATAAAAAAAAATAATTACATTTGCAAAAAAATAACAATATGAAATCAAAATTATTGGTCGTATTCTTCGTTTTATTTTCATTTGTGGCTCAATCTCTTACTGTTGAAGC
Organism: Bacteroidales bacterium; assembly: GCA_028698995.1. GTDB lineage: Bacteria > Bacteroidota > Bacteroidia > Bacteroidales > PXBB01 > JAQVVM01. Next base: position 30,192 of record JAQVVM010000037.1, on the reverse strand, counting down.
AGCTCAAATTAATTTGACAGAGCATGGTGGAGGCATTTTTAAAAATTTTCAGGCTTGGTCTAAGTTCAGGGATGGAGATTACAATGATGCACTCAGAAGGTATTCTGAGTTGAATCAGAGAAATCCGGATGATGCGTTTTATAACTATATGCTTGGAAATTGTTATCTTGCATTAACACGTTATGATGAGTCAATTGTTTATTTTGAAAATGCTGTACGACTAGATCCCAATGTAAAAAGGGATTTGCCTTTACAAGCCGGTTTAGCTTATTATAAGAAAGGAGAATTGGATAAAGCATTGAGATCATTCAATATTTATCTTACCACTTTAACCCCAAGACAATTGCAGAGAGATGAACTGATTATGGATTACATTAACAGTATATTAAATGCAAAAGATTTGAAAGCCAATCCCGTAAACGTGAGGATTTCAAAGTTAAGTTCAAATGTGAATTCAGATTTTTATGATGCTTCTCCCATTGTTTCACCAGATGGCAAAACCATGTATTTTATATCATCACGTATTGTTGAAGGATTTGAAAGTCTTGAAGTGACAGATGATCCTTCTAATGAGAGAATATATGTTTCGCACTGGGATGAAGAAACAAATACCTGGGGAATGGCCACTCGTTTGCAGAATGACATAAATAATCAGGGTCATATTGAAGGTATAAGTCTTTCCCATGACGGCCAAACAATCTTTATTTTCAGAAATATTCCGGATGACACCAAAAGCGGAGAAATCTATTTTTCAACACGTAACACAGATGATACATGGACAAATGCCATTGGCATAGGAAAACCCATTAATTCTTCTTTTTATGAAAGTTCAGCAGCAATGTCTCCGGATGGCAATTCAATATATTTTGTAAGTGAAAGAAATGGAAGCTATGGTAATGCTGATATTTACAGAAGTACAAGACTTAGTCAAAACACTTGGGGTACTCCCGAAAATTTAAGTGCTGTGATTAATTCTCCTTATGAAGAATCTAATATTTATGTACATCCCAATGGTCAAATACTTTATTTTACTTCAAATGGACATAGAAATATGGGTGGTTTTGATGTATTTATGAGTAAACTTGAAAATGGTGTTTGGACTCAACCTGTGAATATGGGTTATCCAATAAATACCGAGTTTGATGAGAAACATTTTTCTTTATCTGCAGATGGTAATACCGCTTATATTTCGAGCAACAGAGAAGGGGTTTTTAATATTTACGAGATTGACTTGACAAATTATACCACCCGTAGGACAGTTGATTATGTCATTCAGTATAATTCGGAAGACAGACCCCAGCCAAAATATGCATCCGGAGATAACGGGGAGTTGCCGGAGATTGATATTCATATTATCAATAATGAGAATAATGAGCAGATAGCAATGTTTAACACCCTGAGAAAGGGTGAGTTTGCTATTAAACTCAGGAGTGATGGGGATTACAAGGTTGTTTTTATCAATAAAGATCTTAGAAGCACTGTTGCCAATATCAGCACCGCTGAAAGCGGAGAATTTATCGTGAAAATTGCAGATAATGATGAAATTATGGTTACGGTTGAAAAATCATGGAGGCACTGTCTGTTGGTAATTAAATTGATTGAAAAGATTTAATTGTAATTCTAAAATCAGTTATTCTTAGAATTATACCTCAAATGCTCATAAGAGCATAAGGTGTTTAGGTCTCTTTTTTATTCAATAGGGAGAGCACATAAGTGCATACAGTTTCAACTTTCGTTTCTTTAATGTCAAAGATTTTAGTGTTTTTTAATGACCAATTGTTGATAACCTTTTCAACGATACTTTCACGAACAACCCATATCATTGGTTTTTCAAATAGAATAGTCAATTGATTTACAGAATTTGCCCATCCCTGATTTTTTAATTCCCAAGGACCGATTTCATCAACAAATACAATCTCAGCCTGTTTAAGATTTTGAATCCTCAAAGCTTCCTTTCCGAATTCAATACCTTCCTTGTTGAAAAAGTAATTCCCGACATTAGGCATGTCCTCTCCACCTCTGATACGGGACAAAGCAGCTTTTTTGTTTGAGGCAACATCAATTATATCGTAGCCTGAATGCATATTATTTTCATAAACACAGGGAGAGATTATACCCCCTAATTTGATATTTTCTAAGGAAAGTTTATTAGCAATTTCTTTTACAAAACTTGATTTCCCTTCTTTTTCGATGCCTTTAATTATGATTACATTGTCTCTGTTTATGTTTTTAATTTCCACTTTAACCAGCCATAAGTCAGCTTGTGAGAGGAGTTCGTGAAAGATTTTTACGGGATGCAGAAATATATTTTTTAAGGGGGGCATGTTGGCTAAAACAAAAGGCAGCGTGTCAAATGCTACTTCAAGAGCCACAGGTATATTTTTAAGGCGTGATTTCATGAAAATATTTTTGAATTTTGGGTTGCTGAGTTCCTTACCTATGGTTGAAAAACCAATAATAGTAAGAGCTGCTCTGAAATTCATTTCAAGACCAATAAGCAAACCTTTATAAGCCGAGTCATAACTGTTGTTAATTGAATAGAAAAGATACCCTGAAAGAATTGTAATGGTTGCAAAAACTAACCAGAATCGGGGTTTTAAAACAGGTTTCAGGGAATTTTTATAACGGTATATCCAGATGACCAATACTGTCAGGTTGACAACAACATAAATTTCCCATTTTACAAAACTTATTAGAGCAAGGGAGGATATGAGTAAAAGTATGTTGATAAAAAGCCAGTTCATTGAAAAGGGAAATGGCGGATCCTTTTTTCTTGATTTTATTTCAAGTACTTCAGCAACAGATAGATTAATTATTTTCGGGGGATTTTTTGCTGCACTTTTGCCAATATAAATGCCTGTAATTGAAGCAATAAGACCAAATAACATGTAAAGCAGCAGGAGGACTAATAAAGGCAACCAATAATTATCATTTACGATGTGCAATTGTTTCTGTGCAAATTTTGTAAGGTTAACATAAAGTTCAATGATGTTGAAACCATAAATGATGATATAGTTGGCAAGGACATGAAATAAGTTCCACGACATAGCCAACATGCCAGCAATAATGTATGAAAATAAATTTCTGCGGAATATTCTTACGGAAAGCTCCATTAAAAGAGCTTCGCTAAAAATGGCTATCATGGGACCGAAAATAACTGCACTGGGAGAAATTGATTTTAATAAAGCACAAACAAAACCTGTTCTCCAGAATAATCCTTTGTCTTTCCAGCTGTAAGAAACGGAGATTAGTAATACTATCCCTATTCCTGTAAGTATTATTCCTGCAAAAGGAATTCTTAGGTTATGAAGAAAACTCCCTAAAACGATTTCAGAAGAAGCCCATAAGCAGCCCAAAACAGATGCTTTAAGCCATGTTGTGCTTAACTTATTTTTTGTGGTCATTTATCAAACAAATCTTTTTTGCACAATATTTTAGTAAATGATAACCGGCACCACCTTCAGAAATAATAGACATGGCTTTGTCATTATCAGTAATTCTTATGGAGCCAATAATATCAACATTATGTCTGAATAAAATGTCGGGAATGATGCTGCTTGTTGGCCCAACAACAATAACTTGTGCCTGTTCGGGTAATGCTCCTAAAAGTCTGTCAATAGTGTTATTGGCTAATGTTGAACCAGTAATGATTATAATATCGGAAATCTTAAAAATTTCAGGGGCCATTTCGGCAGGTTTATAGTATTGTATATGGTCTTCCGAGAATGCCGTTGCATCCAATTCGAGTACGTAAAGTTTGTTGTTGGTTTTTGAAATTTTATTGATATATGAATGAAAAGCACCTACAATACAAATATTTTTCTGCTTATTTAAATTAATTAACTCTAAGGGGTCTTTGTCCTCAATTATCATATAATCTGATTTTTGAATTATTTCAGATGAAACAGCATTCAAAACAGCAAGTTTTACAACTGATAGAACCTTTGTGGGGTCTGGGAAGTTGAATAAATCAATTATTCTTTGCCCTGAGATTTTTCCTGGAGAGAATTCTTCAAAATTTCTTTTGTTATGATAATTATTGAAGAGTCTTTCATCAGTTTTGGCTACACCACAATAACCATTTGATAAAATAACCCCTGTGTTGGGCATACCAATGACAAGCTTTTCAATAATAGTTCTTTGAAATATTTCTTTATATTTTAATTGTAATAACTCAATGGTTTCCTTTAATATCATTTTATCTTGGTAATACGAACTTCATTCAATAATTCAAACAGCACAAGCTTTATAATGTTATAAAGAAGCAATTAATCAGATAGGTTTATTCTAATAAGTTGTCATGAGACAAAAGTAATATTTTAACTATTTGAAGAGTTAAGTAAAAATTTCAATTCTGATAAAAATTTTAATTTTGAATTAATAACAAAATAGGGCATGATAAATTTCTATGCTGACTATAAAAAAAATATGATTAACAGTCGTGAACTTTATTTAAAAATTTGTACAGTGTTACCCTAACTAATATTTAAACAAAATGAGTAAACCCAAAATCACCAAAATGGCCTGTTAAAATACATTCACCTGTTTAATTAATTAAATATTTATAAAATTGAATATTTATGATATACATGTAGTAATTTGTTTTAAAAAATCTAATAGTGTATATGAAATTTGCTAATTTGAAATTTATTAACTATCTTTGTATTAATTATCAAAAGTATTCACTTAAATTTAATACAAATGAAAAAGAGTATCAAACTATCTCTAAAATGTCCATTTTGCGGCAAATCACTCATGGATGAGGAACATCTGTTAAATGAAGCTAAGAGTATTAAAGTTAACATCGAAACTTCAGCAGGAAAGGGCCAACTATGGCTTTGTTCGATATATGGATGTTATGATCATGAAGCAAATATATCTATAAAAGAGAATGAAATCGTGAATATGAGCTGTCCACACTGCCAAACATCTTTATTACGTGATATTAAATGTAAAAAGTGTGATGCCCCAATGACAGGGATGAACATTATTGCCGGAGGCAAAGTAAATATTTGTTCACGAAAAGGATGTGACAATCATTATGTTTTATTCGAAGATATTAATGATGTCATGACTTTGTTTGAAGATAAATTCAGATATCTGGAATAAGGGTTTTGATAAATCAATTGGTCTTCACATATTAATACGTTCCATAAATAGCAGCTCCCAGAGCTCCAATTATTTGAGGGTCATCATTTATAAATACCTTTTTGTTTAATTGTTCTTCAAGGATATTGACAATACATTTATTATAGGCGACACCACCTGCAAATAAAATGTCGTTATTAATGCCCACCCGATTTAGTAAACTAATGGTTCTGTTTACAACCGATTGGTGAATTCCTTTGGCTACACTCTGTCTGTCATTGCCTTTTGCTAACATGGATACTACTTCAGATTCAGCAAAAACAGTACACATACTGCTGATATTTGTTGCGGTATTTGACTTGAGTGCTTCATTTCCGAATTCTTCGAGTGTATAACGCAACGTCATGGCCATTATTTCGAGAAAACGCCCAGTGCCTGCAGCACATTTGTCGTTCATTTCAAATTTAGTGAAATTACCTTTTCCATCAAGAGCAATGGCTTTTGTATCCTGACCGCCAATATCAAGTACCGTACGACAAGAAGGTAATATATGGGCTGCTCCCACTGCAAAGGCTTTAATTTCACTTATGGTGTTGCATTTGTAATGCTCTGCAAATAGATGCCTGCCATAACCGGTTGATGTAATGGCATCGTAATCCAAACCTTCCAAAAGCTTTTTGCAAACTTCAAGTGTGTTGAATGAGTTTTCTGATTTTCTCGAAATGGTGACGTTGCCATTATTAATGACAGCAACTTTAATAGTTCTGGAACCGATGTCTATACCGAGTGATTTCATTTATTTAGGCTAAGGTTGGCTAAGGCTATGGTGAAGGCTAAGGCTTAATCTGATGTTTTCCCAATACCTTCACCAAAGCCTTTTTAATTAAGAAATTCTTTCAATAAAAGCTTCTACTCTTGTTTTAATCTGCCCTGCATCCTCCTGGCTGTAGTCTGTTTCTATTAGTAGTACAGGAATACCTGCTTTTTCAAGTTCTTTTTCAACTACTTTACTTTCCATCTGATAGGGTTGGCAGAATTGCAAACCGTAATGCAGAACACCATCAGCCTTGTATTCTTTTACCATTTGTTTGATGTGTTCCAAACGGTTTTGATTAGGCGTAAAAATGGCGCAGTCAATTTCAAAGTATCTGTCAACTATATTATTAATAAGTTCTTCAACAGAGCTGGCTTGATCTTTAACGAGGTTACGGGTACCTCTTTCTCCTGTGCACATTTCTTCACCAACAATAATGGCATTTGAGTTTTCAATTATAAAAGGAATTTTCCAATTTGGTACTGCCATAGGACAACCTGAAATCAATATACGGGGGCTGCCTTTGGGTGCTACTCCAATATTATCCTGAATCCGTTTTTCGAGTTCATCACAAATAGCATTTACAGAAGCAGTAAACCTTTCAGGATTATCGTAGAAGTAAACCTGATTGGCAAGGAGGGCATCTAAACCGGAAATAGGAGTGGGGTCTGCAAAACGCAACTTGGCCAAACGGCTCATGGCAGCACGTTTGTTATTAACTATTTCAATGCCTTTTTTAAGACTTTCAACAGTAATTTTTTTACCTGATATTTCTTCAAGCTTTTGAGCAAATTTTACATACTCTGCTTTGAGAAGTGCTTTGCCTGCTTCACTTTTCATCTGAGGTAAATCCATAACATACAAATTGCCTACAATGTCTTTATAACTTTCGTAAGCCTTTTTCTTGCCATCGCAGGTGTTTTCACCTACTATTAAGTCGCTCGACTCAATATAAGGACACACCTTGGCCAATTTAAAACCAAAAGCCGATTTAATTAAAGAACAGGTATTGCGGGGCAAGTATTTCTCAGCTTCTTCAAAGCCTAATTCAGCACCTGCGCATAAACCAACACATACACCGTTAACAGCCAATACAAGTTCTTCAGGAACAAATACGCAAAATGTACCAATAACTTTGCGCCCTTCAGCTTTGGCATCCATAATTTCTTTTATCCTAAGGCCATGAACTTCACTCATTACAAAATCGAAATACTTCATACCTTCGGGTCTGTTTTTCTGACTTAGAAATACATCTTGATACCCTTTTCCAACAATTTCAAGCACTGCATCGTGCGTTTTAAGGTCAAGTCCTAAACTTGCCCACATTTCGTGATAATCTGACATAATTAATTTAGTTTAAGCTAATAGTTAAATAGTTATTGAATAATTAAAGAAACATTTTCTTTTTTTATGACCTTTCCTATAACAGCAGAAGCTGGAAATCCAACTTCTTGTAATTCGTGGATAACAGACAAAGCCTTGATTTCCGGACAGCATATCAACAGACCTCCTGAAGTTTGTGCATCGAGCAAAAGCATTTTTTTGTTGTAATCCAAACTTTTATCAAATTGACAAAATGCTTCAACATACTCAAGATTTCTGAAGCAAGCCCCGGGTATGCAGCCTACCTCAAGCAATTCTGAAACACCATCGAAAAAGGGTACTTTGTCTGAATCAATCTGAATGGTAACTTCGCTTCCTAATGCCATCTTCAGTGCATGACCCAGAATTCCAAAGCCGGTGATGTCAGTAGCGGATTTTATGTGGTAGGCTTGCATGATTTGTGTGCCTGCTTTATTGAGCTGTTTCATGCTGTTTAAAACGGTTTGAAGTTGTTCATCTGAAGCTTCACCAATGCGATGTCCTGCCATGATAATACCGGTTCCTATTGGTTTTGTGAGTATAAGCACATCGCCTGGCTTAGCAGCGGCATTGGTTATGATTTTTTCGGGGTGTATGGTGCCGGTTACAGCCAGACCATACTTTGGCACATCGTCAACAATGGTATGACCGCCCATAACAACGCCACCGGCCTCAATTACTTTTTCTATACCGCCTTTTAATATGTCTCGCAGCACTTCGAGTGGTAAATGGGCAGGGAAGCCCACAATATTAAGCACACTCATCACTTCCCCACCCATGGCATATATATCGCTCAGGGCATTTGCAGCGGCAATCTGACCAAACTCATAGGGGTTGGAACAAACAGGTGGGAAAAAGTCGGTCGTTTGTATGAGTGCCAATTCATCGTTTATTTTATAAACACCTGCATCGTCATGCGTTTCGGTGCCGACAAGCAGGTTGGGGTGGGGGGTGCTCGGCAGTTCTGCAAGAGCTTTACTTAGTTCACTCGCAGATAGTTTGGCTGAACATCCACCAAAAGTAACAGTTTTTAGAAGGTCGTATTTCATCTTATTCTTCTTTTTTGTATTTTTTAAATGCTATATTGTTGTTGTTTAGAATTCTTTCAATGATTGATGGTTCAGTATGGCTTAGGTTTATACGGATTGAGATACCGCAATCGCTCGAGAATTCCTTGGGGGTATGAATGATATCAAATGTAATGTCAGCTTTTAGGAGCAGACTTTCAGCCTTCATGACTTTGTGAACGGACTCAAAAATATAAATGCAAAAACCATCCATTAGATTTTGTTTTTATTTTGGAATTTTAAAAAGCTGAATAACATTATTGCATAAATAATTCATTAATATTTAAATAAGGAATCACATCCTGTGAAATAAAAATTAATTAAGGATGTATCACCTTATCTGCTCGGTTCATAGAATCTAATATAACATACATGTTTGAAATATGACCCACAGCCAGCTCTTCTTTTTTTCCAAAATAGTCGAGACAGGTGCCACAAACAAGAATTTCAACACCGTCAGCTTCAAGTTTTTTAAGCGACTCGAGGACTGGTGAATTTTTAATAGTAAGTTTTATACTTGTATTGAGAAAAATCATCCATCGGGGTTTTTTGTCAATCTCAGGGAGGGTATTGATAAGAGCTTTAATAAGAATACTTCCCAGATCATCGGCACCGTGACCTACTTTGTCTTGTTTAAAAACCATGGCATAGCCTTCACTGATTGGCTTTTCAGTACTGCACCAGGCTTCTGCGGATACATGTTCTGGTATTGTAGCGGATTTGCCAACAAAAAGATGATACACATTTCCTGTCTGTTTAACTGTTGGGTTCATGCCGTTATCTTCCAGAAAACGTTTAACGTTTTTGAGCGAAGTCTCGTTGTCAATAAGAATTTCCAGTGCTTCGTCTCCTTTTAATGCGTTAATGGCTTTTTTTGTCATGATAAGTGGTACAGGACATAATTGTCCTTTAGCGTCAATGGTTTTCATATTATCTTTGTTTAATTATTTTTTTGATTGATTCAATTGTATATTCAATTTCTTCTGATGTGTTAAATAATCCAAAGCTAAAACGCACAGAGCCTTGTGGAAAAGTTCCGATAGATTTATGAGCTAATGGGGCACAATGCAAGCCAGCTCTTGTCATTATGCCAAAATCTTTATCAAGAATTAAGGACACATCACTTGAAGTCATGTTTTTAATGTTCAGAGATAACAAGGGAAGTCTTTCATCAAAGGATAAGGGCTTATAAACTATAACTTCATCAATAGACTCAAGGCTTTTTGTGAAAAAAATTATAAGTTCTAATTGCTCTTTTTGAATATTGCTGATACCTGTATTCATAACATGCTGAATACCTGCTTTAAGCCCATAAATACCCAGAGTATTAGGGGTACCTGCTTCTAGTTTGTCGGGATAAAAGGGAGGGTGTTCACCACTTTCTGATCTGCTTCCTGTGCCACCATGTAAAAGTGTTTCAATATCAATTTCATTTTTAAAACATAAGCCCCCAATACCGGTAGGACCATACAGCTTTTTATGTCCGCTGAATGCCAGAATATCAATATAATCCAATTGTAAATCAATAGGTATAAATCCAGCTGTTTGTGCCGCATCAACAATATAAATAATAGCCTTTTCTTTACAAATTTTACCGATTTCACGTACAGGTAAAATGGATCCGTTTACATTTGAGCCATGGGTTGTAATAACGGCTTTTGTATTGGGTTTTATTGATTTTTCAAAGGCAGAGAGGTCAAAATCACTATATTTGTTGCAGTCAAGAATTGTAAGTTCAATATAAGAGATACTTTCAAGATATTTTAAGGGGCGGAACACGGCATTGTGTTCAAAACCGCTGCAAATGACATGATCCCCTTTTTTAAGTATTCCTTTTAAGGCATAATTAATAGCATGTGTGGCATTGGCCGTAAAAATAACCCTTTCAGAATTAGGGACATTGAATAAAAAAGCCACCAATTCTCTGGTTTCAAAAACCTCACGAGATGCTTTTAAGGCCATACCATGTCCGGCTCTTCCCTGACTGCCTGTGAAATGATTATAAAATTCAGCCAGTGCTTTAATAACCCGTGTAGGCTTAGGCCATGTGGTGGCGGCATTGTCGAGATATATTATTTTTTGCATTTCATTTTTTATCTTATGAATTTTGTTTTTCTATTATATTCTCTCCGTATTTCCGGTTTGGGTATAGAGAAGCTGTTTTAAACAACCTGCATCCACCTTAGCCTTAGCCTCTCACAGCCTTTTTCCCCAATTCAGTAATACAAAACCTCGTTTCATTATCACTAATTTTTTTTATTTGAATTATTCTCTCTGCTTCAAAAATATCGGTAATCAATGCTCTGAATTTTTTTGTGCCACCTAATATTTCTTTGTATTCAGGCAGTTCTACACCATTTTCCTTGTCTATTATTTTTGAAAGTAGAAGATTTCTGTATCTGTCAAGTATTTCGGAATGAATAAAATCGTTTTGGAAATAACGGATTTTCCCTTCCTGTGTTAAGAGCGCTAAAAGCGTTTTAAATTTTCCGGTATTAATTTTCTTTAAAACAGTTTGCTCTTCAATTTCAACAATGGCAGGTTTTTCATCTCCATAATTGAGAATCAATTGTTCAATATAGTCTTTCTCTTCGGCACTTTGCTTATCCAATATGGCTTTATGTCCTTTGATTATCCATGTGCTTTTGTACATATCGAGCACATGATCATTTTTCATTTCTTCAAGAACCATTTCGAGATACATTTTGGCATGTTTAAGTTTTGAAAAATTAAATTTTCCTGAAAGCTCGTTTATTTCTAAACCTCCAGGGAAAAGGCTGTTTTTTGTATGGTGTTCTTGAATAAACTTGGTTATGCGTTCTTTAAATAGTGTATTATATTGAGCTTCAACGAGTATCTCTCCTTCATTATTTTTATAATAAGAAATACTATCATTTTGTGTGTTGAGCTCTTGTCTTAATTCATCCGGTTTTAAGTTTAATTTTTCAAGCACTTCATTAAATGTATAAGGTCTGAATTCCTTCTTAAGTTCCATTCGAATAATTTCTAATGTGCTTTGTTCACTAATAATGTTTTTCGACAACTCATTCAAATACTCTGACAGTTTGGGAGTTCTTCTTTTGTGATGCAAGGGTGCAGGATCGAGGACAAAACCCCCTCCAAGTGTTAAATCGGCAGATGAATTGCGTATAATGAATTTATCCTTACACATCATAACGGCAGGTTTATTCAAATGAATCTGAACAGTACCTATTTCACCCGATTGTAACTTTTCTTTATCTAACAGATGCATTCGACCCTGACACTCATACGTTCCGGAAATGATAGTGATGCTTGTCCAGAGTTCTAAGGGAAATCCAATGTCAAATAGTTTAATTTGAGCGTCTATCAAAGATGTTGACTCAATTTTTTTATTGCACAATAACATCCCTCTTTCGAAGTCTTCATTTTTCAGACCAATAAGATTAATGGCTGCTCTATCGCCCACAATGGCTTTTTCAACATTTTTGCCATGCCTTTCAATAGAACGCACCCTTAATTTCTGAAAATTCCCGGGAAGTAAAAAAACATCCTGTCCTACAGCAATTTCTCCACCAAGAACAGAGCCCGTAACAACACTTCCAAATCCTTTAACGGTGAATATGCGGTCGATATACATGCGAAAAAGGTTTTGTGTTTCACGCTCTTCAATTTCGTCAATACATTTTTCAATTTCTTTTGTTAGCTCATCCAATCCTACTTTTGTAACTGAAGATACACCTATGATGGGGATATCTTTAAGGCTTGTTTTATCGAGATAATCAGATATTTCATATTTTGCCATTTCTGCAAGTTCTTCATCAACAGCATCAATTTTTGTTAGAGCCACAACTCCTTTTTTTATGCCTAGCGCAGTGATGATATTTATGTGCTCAATGGTTTGGGGCATCATACCACTATCAGCAGCGATTACCAGAAGTACCATGTCAATACCACAGGCACCTCCCACCATGGTATTTATAAAGTCTTTATGACCGGGTACGTCAATAATCCCTACAGATTCACCATTTGGAAGGTCTAGGTAAGAAAACCCCAGATTGATTGTGATGCCTCTGAGTTTTTCCTCTTTATGCGTGTCGCAGTCAATATTTGTTAAAGCTTTTATCAGGGATGTTTTCCCATGGTCAATATGGCCTGCTGTACCTATTATCAGATGTTTCATTTATGTTTTTCTTTGAATTATCCAAGTAACATTTTTTATTTGTTTGTTATCATATCTACAAACCGCTTGATCTTGTATTTTTATTCCAAACTTTTCCTTTTTATAACTTCCCCAATAATTTTTCCCATTTCCTCCACTTGATCTTCAAATAAAGTAAGAACATCAAAATAGAGTACTCCTTTTTTTAGGATTCCTAACACAGGCTTTGCTTGTTTTAATAATTCAAGATACGTTTTCTCTGCAAATTCTTCATTTTCTTTTCGTGTGCCTAAAGGTTTAAGCATTACTTCAAAGCTGTTAATTTCGCCTTCGGGCATGGTGCCACCCCCACATAAACCTTTACTTGGCAGAACTTCAGTATCAATGCCATATTTTTTAAGGATTCCCATTAATTTATCTGCGGTTTGCTTAATTTCTAATGGTTTTCGGTACAGAATTTTGTAAAAGAGACTTTTTTCTTTTAGAGCATTTTCATCGAGATGATATTTACAGACGGTTTCCAGCATGGCAAGTGTTGTTTTGCAAACCCTGAGAGCTCGAAGCATGGGCTCTTTTTTTAATTTAGTTATCAAGTCTTTACGACCGGCAATAATACCTGCCTGTGGTCCACCCAGCAATTTGTCACCACTGAAACAAACCAAATCAACACCTTTTGATATAGCGTCTGTTGCTGAAGGCTCATTTTTAAAAAGGGGGTGCAGGTTGTTTCTGAGAAGACCCGAACCGAGATCGTAAACCACAGGAATTTGATGACTTTTACCTAAAGAAGTAAGCTCACTTAAATCAACTTCTTCAGTAAACCCCTTAATAACATAATTTGATTTATGGGCTTTGAAAATTAGTGCTGTTCTAGAAGTGATAGCATTTTCAAAGTCCTCTTTTCTAGTTTTGTTAGTGGTGCCAACTTCAACCATTTTGCAATCAGAAGCCTTCATAATGTCTGGTACTCTGAATGAACCACCAATTTCAATAAGTTCGCCCCGCGAAACAATGACTTCTTTTCTTTTTGCAAATGCACGTAGTATAAGCATAACGGCTGCTGCGGCATTGTTAACCACCAACACATCCTCTGCTCCTGTAAGAAATTTTAGTATTTCTGCTGCATGCACATGTCTGCTTCCTCTAGAGGCAGTGTTCAGGTCAAATTCGAGGTTGTTGTACCCTTTGAGTATAGCCATGGATTCATTGATAAAATCTTCTCCAAAAGGTGTTCGTCCCAGATTGGTATGTATGATAATACCTGTGGCATTGAAAACATTTTTTAAACTTCTTTTTGAAATTAAATTAAGAAGTTCATTAATTTTTTCAATTACCTCCAATTGGGTTGGTTGGGGATTTCCTTTTTGAATAAGGTTTCTGAACGTGTTAAGAGCAAGGCGAATACAAAAAATTACAGGTTCCTTTCCATGGCAGGAAAGCAGCAGCTTAACTTCTGGCAATAGCAGAAGCTTATCGACGGCTGGAAGGTTTTTAAGAACCTCCTGTTTTGAACTCATTTTTTTGTTTTTAGGTAAGTCATTTTTTAAATATTAAACAAGCAGAGAGAGCAGGAATCGAACCTGCCACAGCCGGTATTATCCGTCTGCTACCGGTTTTGAAGACCGGGTGGCACACCAGTACCGTTCCCTCTAAATCTTAATTCTTGAGAACTATTGCAAAAATAGTAAATTTTCTAAAAAAATACAGTTCTTACTTTTAATTTTTCACACATTTAACTGAAAAAGCCTGAGGTCCATCGCTTTCCATAAAATTTAGAACAGCAGTATTATACGTCAGCAAAATTGAAGTTGCCTTAGGGGAATCAGGTCAAGTGCTGCAATCGGTGGAAGTCCAATAAAAACCATATTGTCCTAAGCCAAAAAATACACCATCAGAAGAATTTCTATAACCTCCGGGCATACCATTAAATCCACTTGCATTGTTTCCGCCGGTATTTGGGGTTTGCCAATAAGTGGTTCCTGCATTTTTCATTTTGCCTCCAGATACTTGATTTCCACCAAGACTTTGCGACATTGTTACAAATTCTGCCTGTGTTGGTAATCTCCATCCCGAAGGACAAGCACTTTTGGCAGCTTCCCAAGTATAAAGTCGCCCATAAACATTTACATTATTATTGCTATTGTTATAAATATAACTGCCTGAGGTATTAACTTTTAAATTAGTAGCCATCCATGTTTGTGTCCCAATAGTTACAGTATTGTAAATATTGCCGTTGGCGTCTGTAACTGTTTCCTTAGGGGGTTCTGGCACTACATCATCTTTGTCTTTTTTACAAGAAAAGATAAACACAGATAAGATTAAGAACAATAAAATTGATTTTTTCATAATTTAGTTTTTATTGGAAAAGACTATAAATAGTGATTAAGTTGCTTAATCATGTAAAGATTTATGTGCTTGTATATATATTAATTTTATTCTCACAGTTATTACTCTAGCGAACATCTTCTTAACAACTTCATTTTTTTTGGATTTGCCACCAAAAACAAATAACAAAAACAGTTAGTTCTTTTAAATTTCTTTTTCAAAACTATTTAAAATATGTAGGTTTGCATAAATAAAGATACTGAATTGAAAAAAGACATTACTTTTAAAATTAATATCAAGGGATTGGTGCAGGGAGTAGGATTCAGACCGTTTATATACAGATTAGCTCTTTCGTATAATCTTAATGGTACTGTTGAAAACCGAAACGATGGTGTGATTATTTTGGTTAATACATCACAAGATATACTTAAACGTTTTATTGAAGATATCAGACTTTCTGCGCCATTGGCATCCCATATTGAAATAATTGAATATGAAGCTGTTAAGCCCTTTGACTTCAAGTCTTTTTCAATCGTTAAAAGCTCTTCGGTATCTGAACAAATAACGGATGTGAGTCCTGATATTGCTGTTTGTGATGAATGTCTGGCAGATATGAAGATGCAGGCAAATCGTATTGATTACCCTTTTATTAATTGTACCAATTGTGGTCCCCGTTTTACCATTATTGAAGATTTACCATACGACAGAGAAAAGACGACTATGAGTCCGTTTGAAATGTGTCCTGCATGTCGTAAAGAATATACCAATATTCAAGACAGAAGGTTTCATGCTCAACCCGTAGCTTGTTCTGATTGTGGACCTGAATATACACTTTATAATGATGGGCAAAAAATTAAAGAAATCCAAACTATCATTAAAGAGCTTTGCAAACTTTTTAATAATCATAAAATTGTTGCCATTAAGGGTCTAGGTGGGTATTTTTTAGCCTGTGACGCTAGTGATGAAGAAGCAGTGTCAAAACTTCGTACACGTAAAAACCGTGAAGGTAAACCATTTGCCGTTATGTTTTCATCACTTGATGCTATAAAAGAATTTGCATATTTTAATGACACAGAAAGTTCATCTTTGACCTCATTCAGACGTCCCATAGTACTGTTGAACCAAAAAAGACAACTTGCCCCTTCAGTTACCTTAGGTTTTAATACTATTGGCGCCATGTTGCCCTATATGCCATTACATCATTTGCTTTTTGAAAATCTTAAAATGAAACCCCTCGTTCTGACAAGTGGTAATATCTCCGAAGAACCTATAATTATTGATAATGAACAAGCCCTATCAAAGCTGACACCTGTTGCTGATGCTGTATTAACCTATAACAGAGCTATTTACAATCGTGCCGATGATTCAGTAACACTTGTTGTAAATGATAAAGAAAGACTAATACGGCGTTCTAGGGGATATGTGCCCGTTCCTTTAAATCTTAAATTTAATGTGGATGGCATTCTTGCGGTTGGTGCTGAGCTTGTTAATTGTTTTTGTATCGGTAAAGAAAATCAGGCAATTTTAAGTCAGCACATCGGTGATCTTAAAAATCTTGAAACTTACGGTTTTTATACTGAAACTATAAATCAGTTTAAAAAACTTTTCAGGTTTAAGCCTTCGGTTGTGGTAAGCGATTTACACCCTGATTATCTTTCTACACGTTTTGCAGAAGAACTAAAACTTAAACATATTAAGGTACAGCACCATCATGCCCACATTGCATCCTGTATGGCTGAATATAATCTGGATGAAAAAGTAATAGGTGTAAGTTTTGATGGTACCGGCTATGGAGATGATGGAAATATTTGGGGAGGGGAATTTTTTGTGTGTGACCTTTTGGATTATGAACGGGTAAATCATTTTGAATATATTCCAATGCCCGGTGGAGATAAAGTAACTGATGAGCCTTGGCGTATGGCAGTTTCCTATTTATACAAAATATTTGGTTTAGATTTCATGAACATGAACCTGCCTTTTCTAAATCATATAAATCCCTCGTCGATAGCTATGCTATGTAATGCTGTTGACAAGAGAATAAACTCCCCTTTAACCTCAAGTGCAGGAAGACTTTTTGATGCTGTAGCGGCACTCATTAATCTATGTCCAGTAAGTAAGTTTCATGCGGAGGCTCCTATGAGGCTTGAGGCGGCTATTGATAAGAAAATTCAAGCATATTATTCTTTTAAAATTGGGCATACTATCTCTTTTGATGAAACATTCATCAGTATTGTTAATGATTTAAAAAATGCTGTTGCCATATCAGAGATTTCAGCTAAGTTCCACAATACCATCATTTTGATTACGTGTGAAGCAGTAAAAAAAATCAGGGATGAACATCATCTGAACAAGGTCGTATTGTCGGGAGGTACTTTTCAGAATAAATACCTGTTGGAAAATCTCGAAAATAAGTTAGCAAAAGAGGGTTTTGAAGTATTTACTCATTGTAAGGTCCCCACAAATGATGGGGCTATTGCTTTGGGGCAGTTGGTTGTGGGTGCAAAAAAGACCAGTCAAAAGCAAACCAATTAAATTTATTTCCTGCTTTTACCTAAGTAACCATTTCTCATGTTGAATAAAAAAAGTAATTTTGTATAAAAACTATATTTTATGTGTTTAAGCATACCTGCTAAAGTTATTTCTATTGATGGAGATAAAGCCGTTGTATCTGTTGGAGGTACCAAGTACGAAGCTTCATTGCAATTGCTGGACGATGTTAAGGTTGATGATTATATCTTATTACATACCGGTTTTGCTATTCAAAAAATTAGTGAAGAAGAAGCGTTGGAAACATTGAAAACTTTCGAAGAATTCGATGCGCTAAATGATGAAATCAAACCGGAATTGGATAATTTTTAGCTCATATTATTTATGAAATACATTGATGAATACAGGGATAAAACCCTTGTAGAGCAAATAGTCAAAAAAATTGCAATGGTCTCTGAAAAGCCCATAACTTTAATGGAAGTTTGCGGAGGTCATACTTGGGCTATTCAAAAATTTGGCATTCCTTCACTCTTACCCAAAAACATTAATCTTGTTTCAGGGCCAGGGTGTCCTGTTTGTGTTACAAGTCGTGGTTTTATAGACAGGGCTGTTGCTTACAGCCGTCTTAAAGATGTTATAATAACTACTTATGGAGATCTTATCCGTGTACCTGGTTCAACATCCTCACTCAACCTCGAAAAAAGCAGGGGTGCAGATGTTCGAATTGTATATTCAGTGCTCGATGCTTTAAAAATTGCTCAGGAAAATTCGCAGAAAAAAATTGTTTTTCTTGGCGTAGGTTTTGAAACTACAGCTCCAGGAAGTGCTGTAGGTCTTATAAATGCTATGAAAGACAACATAAATAATTTTTATCTGTTAAGCTCACATAAAATCATGCCTCCAGCAATGTCGGCCCTTATAGATGAAGGAGTTAAAATTGATGGTTACTTAGCTCCCGGGCATGTTAGTGTAGTAACAGGAGCTAAAATATATGATGGAATACCTGCCAAATATGGTGTTGGTTGTGTTATTTCAGGTTTTGAGCCGGTAGATATCCTGCAATCGGTTTATATGTTGGCAAAACAAATTACAAATCATGATTGTAAAGTTGAAATTCAATATAAAAGAGCTGTAACTTATCAGGGCAATGTTAGAGCTCAGGAGGCTTTGAATGAGGTTTTCTCTCTTAGGGATGACTGGTGGCGAGGGCTTGGGGTTCTTAAAGATAGTGGCATGGCAGTCAATGAAAAATACTGTAAACATGATGCAGAAATAATGATACCAGTTGAAGTAGAACCTACCAAGGAAGACAAAGGTTGTATTTGTGGAGAGATTTTAAAAGGCTTAAAAAAACCAGTTGATTGCAAACTTTTTGGAAAAGCATGTACTTCGTCAAATCCTGTAGGGGCTTGTATGGTTTCTCATGAAGGGGCTTGTAACGCATATTTCAGATTTAATAAATAAATGAAAGAAACAATTTTATTAGGACATGGCAGCGGTGGGAAATTATCGCATGAATTAATTAAAAACTTGTTTGTCAAATATTTTGATAATGCTATTTTAAAGCAACAGACAGATGCTGCTCTATTGCAGCTCAATAGAACCAAAATCGCTTTTACAACAGATTCGTATGTGATTGATCCGGTATTTTTCCCTGGAGGTAATATTGGTAAACTAGCTGTTTGCGGTACCGTTAATGATATTTCAGTATCCGGTGCCAAACCGCTTTACATAAGTGCGGCTTTTATCATTGAAGAAGGTTTCCCGCTTACAGATCTTGAAAAAATAGTAAGTGCTATGGCTGATGAAGCTAAGAAAGCAGGTGTTTTAATCGTTACCGGTGATACAAAAGTTGTGAGTAAAGGCCAATGCGATAAAGTTTTTATTAATACTGCCGGTATAGGAGTTCATGAGGAAAAATACTGTGAAATTGGATTGGGTGTTAAAATTAAAACGGGAGATAAGATTATTATTAATGGTTCTATAGCTGATCATGGTATGGCTATAATGGCTGTTAGAAATTTTGGAAATTTTGAAGCAGATATAAAATCAGATTGTGCCTCTCTTAACGGTTTAATTCAAAAAATTTTAAACACCGGCAGCCGCATTAATTTTATGCGTGATGCCACAAGGGGAGGTATGGCTACTGTCCTTTGTGAGCTGGCTGAACAACTTAAACTCGGTGTCGAAATTGAAGAATTCAGGGTACCTGTAAATGAAAATGTAAGAGGTATGTGTGAACTGCTTGGATTTGATCCTTTCTATGTTGCTAATGAAGGTAAAGTTATTCTTGTGGTTCATCCCGACGATGCTGAATTGGTGCTTGAAACGATGAAATTACACGAGCTTGGTAAAGATGCTTCAATTATAGGAGAAATTGTGGAAGCTCATCCCTCAAAAGCTATATTAAATACCGGGATAGGAGGGAAACGGATTATTGATATGCTTGCCGGAGAACAACTTCCAAGAATCTGTTGATGTAATGCACTTTATAAAAATTGTCAGTCATGTCCTGCAAAGATTTACATAAAAAACTGCTTGATGCCTACAGCATCGATAATTTGAACAGAATATCTCTGACTCTTATTAATCTGTATAAGAATCACAGTTTCTCAACATTGGGTCTCATTGCTGAATTGATAAATGATTTTACTCCGGTCAGGATAGAGCCGAATGGTAAAGGTTTCTACAAACTTATGATGTTGTATCATCCCGACAGGGCAAGCTTTCACAGGAACGAAATAAACAGAAGGGCGGCCACTGGCAACATGGAATTACTTCAGGAATATGCTCATATCCTGAGTCTTGAAAACCTTGAAGATTTTGCAAAAGACTTTGAAAGTCAGGTTGATATTGATTTTACCCCTGTTTATGAATGGGATTTTGATACAGATGGGTTTACAATTGAAAATACACTTAACAGTAAACGTAAGCAACAATGTCATACTAAACCAGCGCTTTTTTCTTTTTACGATGCCGTAAAACTCAGGCAATATGGCACGCTCGAAAGAAGCTTCCCTTATTATTATTTGGAGGATTTTGATGAATACGAATTGTCTTCTTCAGGAATAAACAATCTTGAGGGTGTTCAGTATTGCCTACACGTGAAAACCCTCGACCTATCCGACAACAGCATCAGTGATTTGTCCTTGCTTGAAGAATTGACCTATATTGAGGAATTAAACCTGTCGGATAACCAGCTTAGAGATATTGATTCTATCAGGCACCTGACAAAGCTGAAGCGTCTTTTCTTATCAGGTAATAAAATTTCAGATTTGTCACCCCTGTTTGAACTTCCTCTACTTGAATATGTAGATATTTCGGGTAATGATGCTGACAATGAACAAATAAGGGTTTTAGTGGACAACGATGTCAAAGTGGATTTTGATAAATAATTACAAAAATATTAAATAATGCACGAACTTTCAATTGTTGCTAATATTCTCGATACGGTTGAGGAAAGCGCAATAAAACATGAGGCTGCTGAAGTTACAGAAATAGAGCTTGAAATTGGTGAGCTGAGTGGTGTGGAGTACGATGCTCTTGATTTTGCTTTCAGCCATGCCCCGCGCAGTTCGCTGTTTCGAAAAACAGTATTTAAGATACTCCGGATTAAATCAGTTGCCAGATGCCACGACTGCGATGCTGAATTTCCTGTAAGCCATTATGCCACGCCCTGCCCGTGCTGCAGCTCTTTTAAAACCGAACTAATTAGAGGGAATGAGCTGAGGATTAAAAGCTTTAGTTTTGACTAAAAAAAAATATATGGAAAAAGAAAAGAAAACAGGAAGATACATAAGAGTATATGAGCAATTGGAAGGACTTCTCACAAAAACACCTGATATTATTGCGCGTATGGCTACAGTATGTGCATTATTACATGCCAAAATCGATTATTTTTTTTGGTGTGGCTTTTACCGTATTATTGACGGTCAGCTAACTGTAGGTCCGTATCAAGGGCCATTGGCCTGTCAAATACTAACAAAAGATAAAGGAGTTTGCTGGGCTGCTGTCAATCAAAATAAAACATTGATTGTGCCGGATGTACATAAATTCCCGGGGCATATTGCCTGTGACTCGCGTTCCAACTCAGAAATTGTGCTGCCATTACGCAATAGAGATGGCCAAATAATAGCAGTTTTTGATGTGGACAGCACAGAATTCAATGCCTTTGATGAAATAGATGCATTCTATCTCGAAAAGATTGTGTTATTGATACAAAATGACTAAGCAATTGGTGTCAGATATTAAAAATGCTCAAACTTACCTTTATCCTCTTCTTCTAATTCGAAAAATCTCACTAACTTTGCTACTCAAACTAAAATAACATATCATGTGCAATACCTGCGGTTGCGAAGGCGACCAAAATTCAACAAAATTTTCCATTCCTGGACAGGAAGATAATCATCCTCATAGTCAAGACCATTCACACGATCATGAGCACTCCTTTGAACAAACTACTGGGAGGAAACATTTACACCCACATCCTCATACCCATAGCCACGAACATGCCCATCCGCATGAACATAGTCACGAACAAAGCCACGATAATGAACATTCCCACGAGCATACACATCATCACGTTCATGAGCATGAACATGGGCATACTCATTCAGGCAGCAAAGTTGTACAATTAGAGCAGGATGTCCTTTCGCAGAATAATTTATTAGCAGAAAGAAACAGGGGCTATTTTGAAGCTAAAAATATTCTTACATTAAATTTAGTTAGTTCGCCCGGATCAGGAAAAACAACTTTACTTGAAAGAACCATTACTGATTTGAAAAGTGAACTTTCTTTCAGTGTTATTGAAGGAGACCAGCAAACCATGAATGATGCCAATCGTATTAATGCTACAGGTGCTCCTGTAATTCAGATTAATACAGGTAATGGTTGCCATCTGGATGCGGATATGATTCAAAAAGCCATCAAAAAACTTGAAGTGAAAGACAACTCTGTGCTCATCATTGAAAATGTAGGAAATCTTGTGTGTCCATCTTTGTTTGATCTGGGGGAAGCTTACCGTGTAGTGGTTATAAGTGTTACCGAAGGAGATGATAAGCCCATCAAATATCCCAATATGTTTAACACATCTGATATATGCATTATTAATAAAATTGATCTTTTGCCTTATGTTGACTTTAAAGTTGAAAAAGCAAAAGAATATGCCTTGCAGGTAAACCACCACCTACAATTCATAGAAGTGTCTGCCAAAACAGGTGAGGGAATGGATAAATGGTATGAATGGTTGAAGGGTGCAATTTGGAAAATAATTTTTTTATAAAAATTGTAAATTTTAGCAAAACAATCAAATAAAACGTTTTGGCGTATCATTAGAAGAAGATATTCTTAACTCTTTGGATGAGTTAGTGAAAAAAAACAAATTTCCTAATCGTTCACAAGCTATTCGTAATCTTATTAAAGGCACGTTGGTTTCTGAAAAAGTTGACCTCAATAAAATTGTAGCAGGAGCCATAGTGATTGTTTACGACCATCATAAAAGAGAACTCAACAACAACCTGATGAATGTGCAACACGATTATCATGACCTGATTTTATCTACACAGCATGTTCACCTTGCCCATGACCTTTGCCTTGAAACCATTGCTGTGAAAGGGAAAGCACAATTATTAGTGACTTTAGCCGATAAAATCATAGCAACTAAAGGAATCAAACATGGGAAATTGGTGATGACGGATATTTAGTCAGAGATTAGCTTTCATATAGTTTAATGTCTCGGGTAAAGGTTATGTGGCCTAAACGGAAGGTGTAATTCCGGAGGAATTAAATTTGAATAGAAAGAAATTGTAAAATTTGTGCGACCCCGGCCGGGGTCGTATATCACCTTTGGTATATTTTTTTATAAACATTCGACCTCTCCGAGGTCGTTTTTTTATCGTAAGGTTTGTTCTTGTATTAAAAATCCAAAGAATGAACAATCCTATTATATAAATCTGTTTAGAAATGATTATTGTGAAAGTTTTGAGCCTCGTACCCGAGGTTATATATTCAAGGTAAGATATTAGTTATCATATAGTTAAATGGGCAAAGTTAAGGATATATGACCTCAGCAAGAGGCATAATTCCGGAGGAATTACATGTATGTAGAAAAATTAATTGTAAAGTTTGTGCGACCCCAGCCGGGGTCGTATATCACCTTTGGTATATTTTTTTAAAAACATTCGACCTCTCCGAGGTCGTTTTTTTATCGCAAGGTTTGTTCTTGTTATTAAAAATCCAAAGAATGAACGATCCTATTATATGAATCTGTTTAGAAATGATTATTGTGAAAGTTTTGAGCCTCCTATCCGAGGTTATATATTCAAGGTAAGAGATTAGTTATCATATAGTTAAATGGGCTAAGTTAAGGATATGTGACTTCAGCAGGTGGCATAATTCCGGAGGAATTACATGTATGTAGAAAAATTAATTGTAAAGTTTGTGCGACCCCGCCCGGGGTCGTATATTTCGTTGTATCTCCGTTTTTTATAAACATGTGACCTCTCCGAGGTCTTTTTGATCTCAAGGTTTGTAGTTTGTGTATAAACAATCGCTGTGAGTTTTTATGGTATTAAATCCATTCGAAAAGATATTCATCCTTAAATTCAATTTCAAAGGCCTTCAAAAATGCAAGGTATTCGTATTTAAACGTTTCTTTTTTATGATGCTTCTTTTGATTCTCAATGTATTTTATTACATCCGAAAGTTGACTATGACTGTATGAAAATGCACCAAAGCCTTCCTGCCATTCGAAGTTAAATCTGGAAAATTTCTTTTCTTTGATGAAAGCATTTGAAGACTTCTTTACCTCCCGTACAAGGTCGGATAAACAGCATGAAGGCTTCATCCCAATAAGAAAATGAATATGGTCCGATACCCCATTGATGGCAATCATTTTTTGTCCTTTGTTTTGAACAATACCTGTTATGTATTTAAATAATTCCTCTTCCCATAAGGGATTAATAAGGGCTTCACGGTTTCTTACAGCGAATACAACCTGAATGTAAATTTGTGAATAGGTATCTGCCATGAATATTATTTTTGTTAAAAAAATAAGTAAAGAAAATGTTTTTCAAAAAATGTAAAACCTTATATCACAAATATATGAATATTTTTAATTCCAGAGGGATTAAATGTATATAGAAAAATTAATTGTAAGGATAGTGCGACCCCGGCCGGGGTCGTATATCACCTTTGGTATATTTTTTTATAAACATTCGACCTCTCCGAGGTCGTTTTTTATTACAAGGTTTGTTCTTGTATTAAAAATCCAAAGAATGAACGATCCTATTATATGAATCTGTTTAGAAATGATTATTGTGAAAGTTTTGAGCCTCGTACCCGAGGTTATATATTCAAGGTAAGAGATTATTTATCATATAGTTAAATGGGCTAAGTTAAGGATATGTGACTTCAGCAGGTGGCATAATTCCGGAGGAATTACATGTGAATAGAAAGAAATTGAAGAATTTGTGCGACCCCGGCCGGGGTCGAATATCACCTTTGGTATATTTTTTATAAACATTCGACCGATCAGAGGTCGTTTTTTTATTGCATGGTTTGTTCTTTTATTAAAAATCCAAAGAATGAACAATCCTATTATATAAATCTGTTTAGAAATGATTATTGTGAAAGTTTTGAGCCTCATACCCGAGGTTATATATTCAAGGTAAGAGATTATTTATCATATAGTTAAATTGGCAAAGTTAAGGTTATGTGACTTCAGCAGGTGACATAATTCCGGAGGAATTAAATGTGAATAGAAAGAAATTGAAGAATTTGTGCGACCCTGGCCGGGGTCGTATATCACCTTTGGTATATTTTTTTATAAACATTCGACCTCTCTGAGGTCATTTTGTATTGCTGGTTTTCCTTTGAAGGCAAACGTCCTCTTAAAGCTCGAAAGCTAAAAATTAAAAACGTTCAGTATTAAAAAGTATAACTCTATTTCTTCTCACCTTTTTGAATAAGGCCAAACACCCTTATCAAATAGTCTTCAAGGTCTTCTGATTCATTTTTAGGAATGGCTTCTAGCCCGAGGCAGAAGTTATCCAAAATTTTATTATATGTATTGAACTGACCCTGAAGTTTTTCCAAGTCAACAGTTTCCCAATAGTAGCCCTCATCCGATATGTGAAAATCGAGCAGGTACTTCAGGCTGATATGTCTGAAAAACTTAATCAGCAAGGCATGTGTTTCGATGCCTGCAAACTGGGTTTTGACTGATAACATGTATAAATATTTCTTATAATCCTCATTCCCACTGTTGCCGAAGGCTTTAAGGTTAATCAGACTGCTCATTCTGCCATTGGACAGAAAGGTCAGTGGAACAGCCTCACATTCGGGGGGTGAAAAAATAATACCATAAACATCATCGGTATAAGCATCAGTGAACCCGGAGTCAGGGAATTCAGTGTCCAGAATATGGTATTTCCAATTGAGCGTTTTGCACATATCTTCAACTTCTTCAATCATCTCTTTTAGAGATTTTTTGGGGTTAAACCTGCCGGAATAATGAAAACTTAAGCCCATAAAATTGAATTTTAATTTAAAGCAAAAATAATGATATTGTTTTAGAACACTTGGCAACATTTTTTTAAATTTGCTGAAAAGTGAAGATATGGATGCACTCATTATTAATGACATTGGCAAGGTTCAGAACTCTTTTGACAGTGCAGAGGATTACCGTCAGATTAAAGAGAAACCTAGCTGCATAGAAATTTATGATGCTTTTGCGGATGCTCTTTTGGGCATTGAGGCTTATGAATATATTGATGTTGTTTTTTATTTCCACAAATCGGAAAGTAAGTTGCAAACCACTACATTAAACCATCCTGATGTTTTGCGAGGTGCATTTGCAACTCGTAGTCCCAAAAGACCAAACCTCATTGGAGTCACTTCCGTTAAGCTTCTTGAACGCAATGGCAACACACTTATTGTTGAAGGATTGGATGCGCTGAACAACACCCCCGTTTTGGATATAAAAAGTACCGACACTTCTCTCTTTGCACAAATTTCAGATAATAACCCTGCACATAAAAGCAAATTACGTAACAGTCCGCGCATTGATATACGAAACGACATCCACGCACTGCGCACCGATAACTTGATGATTAAAGCCGCAGCCCTGCATGGGCATTATTGTCCCGGACTGGCACTTGGCATTATGGCCGCCTGCCATGCCATGAATGCTCTCGAAGCAGAATCGGATGGTATGGAGGACTTACTGGCTATTACCGAAACCAACAATTGTTTTTCGGATGGTGTTCAGTTCGTAACCGGTTGTACTTTTGGAAACAATGCATTAATATTTAAGGATATAGGAAAGACCGCCTTTACCTTAACGCATCGCAACGGTAAGGGCATTCGGGTATCCTCAAAACCTGATTCAAAAAAGGTTATAAGAGAGTCCTTCCCGGATTATAATAATCTGTATGCACAGGTGGTTGCCGCACAAAACCATACTCCAGAACTGGTGGCTGCATACCAAAAAAGTGCACTTGATAGGGCTTTCGGGACTCTGTCGCTTCCTTTTGACCGTTTGTTTAAGGTGCAACAGATTGATGTGGATGTGCCGGCCTATGCACCCGTCTACGACAGCCTTCTTTGTATAGCCTGCGGTGAAAGTGTTATGCAAAACCGCACAGCCCGTGTGGACGGAAAGACACTTTGTCTGCCCTGTGCCGGAAAACAATCAGGACTACTCACTGGATATGGCATAAAATAAAAAAAATTTTTTTGCATCTATAAAAATAATATTATTTTTGTGCTACTATTTTGTAAAAAAGTAACACATTTAATGACATCATTTTAAGGGTTGTCAAAAATTATAAAGACGTGAGTACCATTATTAAAACTTTTTTTATTATAATGTGTTTAGGTGTTATATTTATGCCTGTAACAACTTATTGTCAATTACCTTTGCTTAGTGATGATACAGGTACCCAGGGCAAAGGTCTTTTTCAGTTTGAGTTGAGTAATGGGTTGGATTATAATAGCGAGCATCGGTGTAATGAAAAAACAACAGAAATTGCCCCAGTTTTTACCTATGGCTTGCATGATAAGGTTGATGTGGTGTTATGCACACCTTATTTATTTACTGAAGTACATGAAGACACATTAACCACAGCGGCACATGGTTTTTCCTGATTTTAACGTTGAAATGAAATACACTTTTATAAACAGTGGTAAAATATCATTTGCCATAAAACCCGGTCTTTTGATTCCTACGGGCAACTGGCACAAGGGGCTGGGTTGTGGTTTGTTTAGCGCATCGTTTTTTCTTGTAAACACTTTAAACTTTTCACCGATAATGGTACACACTAATCTGGGTTATTTACACAATGCCAACAGACACGGAGATGCATTAAATATATGGCACATTTCAACAGGAGGGGATTGGGCCGTAAAAGAGAAATTTCACTTCGTGGCTAACACCGGTTTGGAAAAGAATCCAGACAAAAGTGATGATGAAATGCCAGCTTTTGCCCTTGCAGGTTTGTATTACCTGATTACCCCCGATTGTGAACTGGCAGCGGGCTGTAAGACAGGCATTACAAGACCCGAATCGGATTTTTCTGTAATATTAGGTTTTACTTTCAGACTTTAAAATTCATTAAAAAAAATAATCATGACACAAGAATCGATAATATTAATAATAACAACCGTATCGCTTGCATTTATACACACATTAACAGGCCCTGATCATTATCTGCCTTTTGTGGTAATTTCTAAAGCACGTAATTGGACTATGAAAAAAACCATCTGGTTTACCGTTTTATGTGGTCTCGGCCACGTGGGTAGTTCGGTATTACTGGGGCTGATAGGTATAGCGTTTGGCATTGCCGTCAGTAGTCTCGAATTGTGGGAGGGTAAAAGGGGTAGTGTTATATCTGTTCTCATCCTGGCCTTTGGTTTTGTGTATTTTATATGGGGTGTTTTCAGGGCTGTTAAAAATAAGCCGCACCACCATATCCACAGCCATGGTAAAGCTATGCATGAACACGAACACACACATAACCATGAACATGTTCACGTTCATGCCCAACCGGCAAAAGATAAAATCAATATTACCCCTTGGATATTGTTCACCATTTTTATTTTTGGACCCTGCGAACCACTCATCCCTTTAGTGATGTACCCTGCCGCACAGAACAACACGGCACTTCTTATACTTGTAACCTTGCTTTTCTCTCTGGTTACAATTGGCACAATGATTTCCCTGGTTGTGCTAGCCGTAAAAGGTCTCAGCTTCCTCCCTATGAAAAAGATTGAGCGCTATAACCATGCACTGGCCGGTTTTACCATTCTTTTATGTGGACTGGGAATGGTGTTTTTTGGGTTATAAAAATTGAAAAATTAAATTAATTTTATTTTCATTATGAACGTAGGTTCATTATCTTTGCATAATTCTTTATGTGAATTATATAAAATTTGATAATGGCAAGACCCTACAAATGCAGAAAAATCTCTAACCCTCCTAAAATGAGAGGGTTCGATCCTGTAGGTATGGTTGCGACTGAATTAGAACCTCTTATTTTGAAAATGGAGGAATTTGAAAGTCTAAGATTACTGAATTTTGAAAATCTATCACAGGATGATGCTGCTTGCCAAATGGGAGTTTCGAGGCCTACACTGACCAGAATCTATAATAATACTTTGAAAAAACTGGCCTATGCTTTTGTACAGGGAACAACTATCTTTATTGAGGGAGGGCATTTTAAATTTGAAAAAGATTGGTGTAAATGTAAGAAATGCTTCCGGATTTTTGAAAGTGCAATAAATCATAAGCCTTGTGTTGGATGTACGGACTTTGGAGATGATGAATTAATATCACTAAATTATATTACCGGAAATGAACAAATTTGAAATAAAAGGTAGAATTGGAGAAATACCGTCTTTTATTATTGAAAAGTGCACTTTTTGCAAGAAATGCTTAGAAATTTGTCCGACCCGTGCCATTTCAACAATTGGTGAGGCTTCCTGTGCAAGATGTATTAAGTATTGCATAAATATGGTTGTCCCCTGCAATCCAGACCATTATATTTTTTCTTATGAACAATGTGATTCCTGTGGATTATGTGTTTTTGAATGTCCATTTGGTGCTATAGAATGGGTTAAAAAAAACAGTGTCGATCAGAATGACTCCAGCAACCTTATATAGGTTAAGTACCACTTCATTAATTATGGGGTAATAATGTATAAGAAAGACGATTTAAATACAAATTAATATTAAAATTTTGAAAAATGAAAAAAATTGCTGTTCCGGTTACAAAAAGTAATCAAGTAGATGACCATTTTGGTCATTGTGAGTTTTATAATATTTATACTATTTCAGAAAGAAATGAAATAACGCAAGTACAAACAATTAAGTCTGAACAAGGATGTGGCTGTAAATCTAATATCGCTGGTGTTTTGGCAGGACATGGCGTTAAAGTAATGCTTGCCGGTGGTATTGGTGAGGGAGCTATTAATGTCCTTGGTTATTCGGGTATCACAGTCATTCGTGGATGTTCAGGCAATGCTGCCGATATCGTAAAACTTTATGTTGATGGAAAATTAGAAGACAATGGTGTGAGCTGTTCGCAACATAATCAGCATAATGGAGATGGAACTTCTCATGTATGCAGTCATAAATAAAAATTGGAATAGTTCCATAAATGAGCTACTATCCTTTTTTGATGCCCTAAATAATTCTTTGAATTGAAGAATTATTAAAAAAAGCTATTTTTTTAAACAAATGGTCTTAAAAATACCTGATAGCCCTTACATTAATGGAAAAATCCTCCTGACTTCGACACTGGGTCACCCAAATTGAAACAGATTTGATAAGTATTTCTGTTCTTCGGTAATTAAAATGATATGTGATACTACGCCTGCTTCTGATGTGGCTTTTACTTTATAAATAGTTT
>JAQVVM010000085.1 GCA_028698995.1 Bacteroidales bacterium | reverse complement strand
AACATAGAGTAAAAGTAAGAAAAAGGAGGCTGGGTCACCCAAAAGTACCTCAAAAATTTAATTAATAAATAGATTATCAAGTAGTTATAAAATAATCTAATATATTAGTGTCGAAGTCAGGAAAAAACAAGAATGGACTATTGTAAAAGACCTTTTTAATGGAAATTCTGTAAGAGAAACCATTTCAGTCATTAAACAATAAATTTATTTTTTGTAAAGGTTTTTATAGTGCTCATACCTTTCAAATACTTCTCTTACCATCGCATAAGTTTCCCTGCCTCTAATGTTTCCATGTCTGACCAGTGTATCATTGGCATATTTGGGATTTGATTTATTGAGCAAGTAATAATCTACATTTTTATCCCATATTTGTGGATTTCTTCCGTGTTTTAAAGCCAGGGCTTGTGCATCAAAAATATGACCAATACCCACATTATAAGCGGCAATGATAAACTTTTTGCGTTCTTCGGCGTTCTCTACTTTTTTTGAAAGTTGCAAATCAAGTTTTTTTATGAGTAATACACCGGCTTTGATATGATCTTCATAGCTTGATGTAGAGTCTATTCCAAATCTTTCAGCTGTGGCAGGCATCAATTGCATAAGACCGATTGCTCCCATTCTGGAAGTAAGGTCGGGATTGAAACGAGACTCCTGATAAATTAAAGAGGCAAGAAGTCGCCAGTCCCAATCAATAATGCGGCTATATTCTTTTATATAATTGTCAAAATCAGAAATCTTATTCCCTCTAATACTAGCATATTCACTATTAAAAGCAAGTACCTGTACAGAACTTTTAAAATACTTATAAAAAATGGATTTGAAATAACTGCTTCCCTTAAATTCTTTAAGCCACTTATTCAGATTACTAAGTAAAACGGGAGTATTATCCCTTACTGCCCAGGCCATATTTTGCTCAAGACTCACTCTCAGACTTACATCCAAATTTGGATAATACAAAGCATTAAGTTCTGCAGTTTGAATATCTGAAACAGTATAATTAATTAATCCTAAAGCTACTTTTTTAATTAAAGTTTCAGTTCCATTTGTTGAATTTGTTATAATATTAATACTGTCTCCAATTTCATCAGACAGGCTCAATAATCGCTCATGAAATGATGAATTTGTTTTAACATGGATTGTTTTGCCTCCTAAATCTAAAATTGAAGAAATATAATTTGGGGAACCTACATTTCTTTTTCGCTGAACGAGAACTTGGGTTGTTTGCAAAATGGGTTCAGTAAATTTCATGCGTTTTTTGCGTTCATTTGTTATTGTAAGGTTTTTTGCGATGATATCACATTTACCATGTTGCAGTAATGAGATGGCTCTTTCATAATCATTTTCAATAATAATCTTTACCGGTAGTTTGAGATAATCTGAAAATTTCTTTAACATATCATACTGAAAACCAATTATTCCGCCATTATAGGCATAGTAACTATACGAATTTTTGTCTGTTAATGCTACAAAATAACCCCTGCTTCTCAATTCCTTTAAATCAAGTCGGACTTTATTATCTGTGGTTTCCTCAATCTTTGGGAAAAGGAAAAAATGAATAAGCACAAATAGCAAAATTGTTGGCAGTATAATAATATAAAGAATATGGAAAATTCGTTTGGTATAATTCATTAATCAAGTTAATGTTTGAGATTTATGTAACAATATGTCATCAATCTGTTTTACAGGCCGATAAAGAATTGTTTTATTTTTGATGTCAGAATGTCTATCCCAACTGTGTTTGCACCACCCTGAGGAATCACTATATCAGCATATCTTTTAGTTGGTTCAATAAATTGAAGGTGCATGGGTTTAACAAATTTTTCGTAATGTTCGAGTACTTCAACAAAAGACCTTCCCCTTTCTTCAATATCTCTTTTAATAATGCGCATCAGCCTGTCATCAGGGTCTGCATCCACAAATACTTTAATATCTAGGATCTCTCTCAATTTGGGATTTGTCAAAATCAAAATGCCTTCAACAATAATTACTTTCTGAGGTTCAACCATCACTGTTTCCTTGAGGCGTGCACATGTCAGATATGAATACATAGGCATTTCAATTGAATTGCCTAGTTTAAGTTGATCAAGATGTTTTCTCAACAAAGTGAATTCAATAGAAGAAGGGTGGTCAAAGTTCTTTTTGGAACGTTCTTCTGCAGATAAATGGCCACTGTCTTTGTAATAAGAATCCTGAGGTATGACAGCCACTGAATTTTTTGGTAAGCTTTTGATAATTTTTTTTACTACAGTTGATTTTCCGCAACCGGAGCCGCCGGCAATTCCAATTAAAAGCATATTTATAGGGTTTTCTACAAAATCAGATAAAAAATTATTCAAATCTACATTTTTTTTGAAATTAAATTAAGAAAACCACAAAAAAATATTTTTTCACACTTTGATAATAACTATTTTAGTACAAATTTTTCACACATGAAAAGAATAAGCATCTTTATGTTTTTTATTATTGT
The DNA here is from genome assembly GCA_028698995.1 of Bacteroidales bacterium. Taxonomy (GTDB): domain Bacteria; phylum Bacteroidota; class Bacteroidia; order Bacteroidales; family PXBB01; genus JAQVVM01. The sequence goes on along the minus strand of JAQVVM010000085.1, from coordinate 9,996 downwards.
TTTTTCGTTGAAACCAGCTGCACAACCATGGGTTAGGGCTCCCTACCTGAAAGTTTCAAAAGAAGAAGCCGGGTTTTTTGAACTCCGAGAAGCTTTTTATGCCTATTGGGGAGATGCACCATACTTAAAAGGTAAGGGGTTTAAACAATTTAAGAGATGGGAGTATATCAATTTTCCACGTTCATATCCGGATGGGTTTTTAGTTTCTGTTGATGCGTATTTTAAAGTCAGGCAGGAAATTGAAAGAAAACATCTCTCAAACCCCGAAAGAACAGACAATTCTTCATGGACTCCTCTTGGTATTACAAGCTGGATAAACGGACCAAATGGTTATAATCCCGGAAACGGGCGTGTTAATGTTGTTTGTGTAAATCCCCAAAATTCACAGCAAATTTATATAGGTGCTCCATCCGGTGGTTTGTGGAAGACTATAGATGGTGGAAGTGCATGGAATACAAACTTCGACAATATGCCCCACCTTGGTGTGTCGTCCATTGCTATTCATCCCGATAGCAGTCATATTGTTTATGTGGGTACCGGCGACAGGGATGCTTATGATACCAAGTGCATAGGTATTTACAAATCTGTTGATGGAGGTAACACATGGACCCCCTCTGGTTTTAATACAGCGAATGAATGGAACAGTATTAATAAAATACTATTCAATCCTCTAAACCCATCTACAATGTTTGCAGCTACCAATTATGGTGTTTATAAAAGTATAAACAGTGGACAAAATTGGGTTAATGTTTTCGATGATTCATGGGTTACAGATTTGGTTTTTAATCCTGAAGATACAGCCATTTTGTATGGCAGTGGAGGTTATTTTATCAGATCAACCAACGGAGGTCAATCGTTTATAAAAAATACCACTTTACCCAATGATACATGCCGACTTGAACTGGCTGTTACACCTGCTAATTCTGACTATGTCTATGTATTGGCATCCAATGCATCTTATCAGTTTGGGGGATTATTCCGTTCTCAGGATGAAGGCCTTAATTTTACCTTAATGTCCGACACTCCGAATATTTTTGGTTACGAAACTGATGGCAGCGATGATGCCGGTCAGGCTTGGTACGATATGGCTATAGCGGCCTCTCCCGTTAATGCAGACGAAATTTTTATCGGAGGTATCAATGTCTGGAAATCGACAAATGGCGGTCAAAACTGGATTAATAGTTCTTATTGGATTTACGATACTGCTGCTAATTATACGCATGCCGATATTCATTATCTGGGTTTTTTCGGAAACCGCCTGTTTTGTGGTAGTGATGGTGGGGTTTTTTATTCAGATGATAACGGACAAACCTGGATTGATATTTCTCAGGGTCTGGGTATTTCTCAGTTTTACCGCATGGCCTCATCACCCATCAATCCCGGTTTTATTATTGGGGGAACTCAGGATAATGGTTCAAACAGATTGGAGAATGGCGTATGGGAACATATTTTTGGGGCAGATGGTATGCAACCAATGGCAGATCATGCCGATATCAACACCTTTTACTTTTCGTACCAATGCGGGGGACTTATGAAAACTTCTGATAATGGTTTAACAGTCGATTATATAATGCCAAATGACAGTATAGAAGGTGACTGGGTTACTCCTTTTGCAATGCACCCGCTTGACAATCAAATTATTTATGCCGGTTACGATGATGTCTATAAATCCTATAACGGCGGATGGACATGGCAAAAAATATCAGACAGTTTGACCGGAGGTAATAACTTAACACATTTGAAAGTTGCACAGGGTAATGCAGAGTATATCTATGCCGCTTGCAATAACAAACTTTATGTCTCCAAAGATGATGGTATAAGTTGGTCATCGAAAACTATTCCTTTTTCAGGAACAATAACAGGAATTACTGTTGCCCCTATCAATCCTGAAAAAATATGGATAACGGCTTCAGGAAGTAATGGCGACAGGGTTTTCAAAAGTACGGATGCCGGCCAAACATTGCAAAATATGACTCTTAATATTAATGGAACCGGAATCCGTTGTATAACAAATCAACCCAATTCTCCTGATGGTGTTTATGTGGGCACTGAAAATGCTGTTTTTTATACAGATACAACACTTACTCAGTGGATACCATTTTTTAACGGATTACCAAATGTTATTGTCAGCGACCTTGAGATAAACGAAAATGCTGGCAAAATAAGAGCAGCTACTTATGGCAGAGGTATTTGGGAATCTCCGTTAATGTCGCCAACAGGAATTTCTGAGACAAAAGAGCTAAAACCATTTAATATCTTTCCAAATCCTTGCGAAGGTCTGCTCAATATTGATTTTAGCAGCTCAGATTCAGCCTCACTTATTTTGTTCGATATTAATGGGCGCCATGTTCAATCTTTCGAAAATATCACATCTGCAAAGGCAACTCTTAATCTAAAAGATCTTGTCAGCGGTGTTTATTTTTTGCGTATAGATTTGAATAATCATAAATACATTGAACGCATAGTGCTCTACAATTAGGGAAATGTGTTAAAAAACGAAAGGAAACTAAGAACAAAAAGAGCTTTTAAAAAATAGATGCATTATATTAAGTACAATATTTATTTACACATTATTCAATCCGATTTTTATAGTCCGTATGGACATTAACAAAAGCAAGACTATAGTTTCCAATGTTAATTCCGGTTCGGCAGGCTCACCGCATCGCCTGACGGGAAATATTTAAAGTTTTGGTATTATTTTATTAATATTAATGCCCATACGGGTAAATTTTCAGTATTAATATGTAAATATTTAATAGGTTTTATATAAAAATTTCATCTTTTTAGGGTGTGTGGTTTTGTGAAATAATGAGTTCGCTATCCTTCTCAAGATTCAGCATTTTTTTAATATTTGCATGTTTCTCAAAGAGTTTTTCATATGCTTCTTTCATTAAATAAAAACGTTTTTCAATACAGCCGGTGTAACTTATATCTTCTATAAAGTTCAGGTTGTTTATGATTTTTAAGAAATGCAAATTTTCTTTAACAACATTGATATAAAGCTTATCAAGGCGAAGGTGATAGAATGCAAAGTTTATAATACTCATAGAAGCATATAAAAAAACTTTTGTTTTCGTATAAGCTTTGTCAAAAATAAAAATACCTGTTTCTCCCGTTTTATTATCAAAGTCAATGTCTTTACAGTGAATTAATCCGATATCAAACCCTTCTAAACTGATAATAAAATAATAATTTTTATTGTTATTGATTGACTTAAACCAAGCTTCTTGCATTTCTTCTGTAATGTAATCACGTTTTATCATAAACCTGACAATATCGGGATGATTTCGCCACTGTCGGAGCATTTCAAGATTCTCACTTTTTACTCGTTTATAAATAATTCCGTATTGTTTTAAAACCATGATTTTATTAAGTCATTGCAAATGTGGTGCGTTTATCTCAAATAGAGGGTGTAGGGGTTATAAGATGCTGGACGTTTTGAATACTGCTAATTTTTGACAAACTTGCTGATGGCTTTTTCTTCTCTATAACTAACAATAAAGGCATAGGTTCCATGTCTTAGCCCATCGAGTTTTATCTTAAATCGGGTAAGTCCTGACGGGAGAATACCTTCATAAATGGTTGAAACCTTTTGACCAAGTAAATTATAAAGTTGAATGTCCACCTGATCTTCATAAGGAATAATAATATCAAAGAAAACTTCAGTTCCTGCTGGATTTGGGAATGGTGTCAATGCCATGAATTCTTCTGCAAGTGCTTTGCATTTTTCATTATTGCCAAGGTCCACATCATTTTCCAATTCCATTGTTTCGGCTTTTACACAAACATAAATAATATCCTCATCACCCACTAAAAATTGTGCTGCAAATGTAAAATCAAGGTATTCACCGGGACTAAGTTGCCCTTCCCAAAATTCTCTAAAGATAACACCATTGGAACCAATAGCAAAAAGATTCAATTTTTCAAGAATTCTGGTACCTAAGTTTTGTAGTCGGGTGCTTACAGTTACGAAATTCTCACTTACACTTGCACTGACTTCTTTAACACCAATATCAACAACTGTTGGGATAACGTGCACAATGTCAGTATAAATGTTTGGGCAACCAAGATTATTAACGGCAGTAAGCTCAACAGTATAAATGCCATTTTGGGTATATACATAAGATGGGTGCACTTGTGTACTACTTCCCGAATTATCACCAAAATTCCATAAAAACTGGGTTGCTCCTGTTGTATAATTTGAAAATTGTACCAACAGTGGAGAAACACCATAGCGCGGAGATAATGTGAACTTTGCTAAAGGAGATTCGTAAACATCAATGGGAAATTCAATGGAATTGCTGCAACCTGCTGAGGAAGTTGCCTGAAGCTCTACATCAAAAGTGCCGGCCTCAGGAAATGTAAACCATGGATCCTGAGAATTTGAGTTTCCAAGTTCATCAAAAGTCCATTGCCATCCAACGATGCTGTCGTTATCCACAAACGAGAGGTCGAGTAATTGATGAGGTACGCCTTCACAAGCACTTCCGGGAATAAAGTCGGCATAGGGAATTTCATTTACCTTTACAGTTTTAATTTTTGTGATATTGCATCCATTAATGGATTTGATATTCAGGCTGACATCATAAAATCCGGCACTGTCAATAAATGTATGCTGAGGATTTACAAGCAATGATTGTGTGCCATCACCAAAATCCCATTTGCGGTATATCAACTGAGACCACGGATAAACAATGGTTTTATCAGTAAACTGAACCTCCTGTCCGAAACACACATTGGTGTAATCAAAATCAACTTCAGGTCCTAATTTGATATCCATTGTTTTTTCCAGAGAATCTTTGCATCCGTTAGAAGAAGTACCCTTAAGTTTAACAGTATAAATTCCTACATCGGGATAAGTATGTGCGGGATTCTGGACACTGTCCACGTTGCCATCACCAAAATCCCAAGCCCATTGACTCATTTGCCCATAATTAAGGGTTGAATGATCGTAGAAAGGCACTTCTGAACCCTTACATCCATTTATGGGGGTAAAGGCTATATTGGGCTTATCATAAACAAGTACATTTACAGTTATACTGGCATTGCAAATCTGGCTGGTACGCACTTGAAGCGTTACAGCATGGTAGCCGGGCTCTGTAAATATGTGCAAAGGATTGGGCTGATAACTGGTACTTGTTCCAAGAGAATCAAACTTCCAGAACCAATAGACAAGAGGGTCAGTAGGGTGATCGGTAGATGCATCAAAAAACTGCATGGGCACACCTTCACAAACGGAAGAAAAAGTGAAATCAGGGGTGGGAAGGTACCCGTTAAGATTGATATTAATAGTATCCCGTGCAATGCATCCTCTTGTATTTGTTGCTGTAACCGAATATTGTCCCACGTTAAGAGGTACGATGGTAGGTGTTGATTCAGTCGTATTCCATGTATATGAAACGGTTTGAGGGGCACCAACGGCTAAACCTATGGCCGCACCGTTACAGATAGTAATGTCCGGACCTAAGGTTGCTGTAAGCTCGTAATTATCAATGGATACTGTGAATGGGAACGTTTTTTCACAACCGAAATGGTCGCTTATTTTTACCCAGTAGTTGCCCTGATTAATGACTGATACTGTTGGCATAGCGGAACCGTTGCTCCATTCGTAGGTAAAATCTGTGGGGTTGCCACCGGGATTTATTGTGGCAGACGTGCCAAGGCAAATAATAGTATCAATTACGGTAAAGGATGTCTTATCAACTTTAACTGTATCAGAGCTTTCCCTTCCAAAAATATCTGTCACATGAACCCAGTAAGTACCGGGTTGAAAAACTGTAATGCCTGGTGTTGTGTCTCCTGTTGACCAGAGGTATTGGGCATAACCATTTCCGGCATGAAGTGCTGTATCACAAACAGTGTTATACATGTAAATATCAGGCCCGAGGCACACAGGAGGCTGGTATTTGTCCATCAGGTAGCGCTCGACCATTTGACATTCTGTTTGGGTGAGCAAGGTGTCGTAGAAAATGATTTCGGCGATGTCGCCGTTTAACCTACCTCCACCCCACTGGTCATTTCCTCCCCCAATATTAAGACCATTAACAGAATGATTACCAGTATTGCCTGACATTTTTAAATATCCGTTTTCATATATCTTTGATTGAGGACTATTGTAAATAACTGTTGATAGCAAGAAATTAAAAGGTAAAGGTTTGCTATATCCTAGTGTTTGTGTGACATCAGAGCCAATTGTTATATTATTGTTTATATTGTATAAAAGGTGTCTTTGTGACGAGGAATTTCCATCAAAAGCCGCTTGACTGAAACCAGTCGAAGCATTTATCCTCCATAAAGCGAAAGCGGTATTAGGTTGAGGAAATGATTGATTAAATAAAGAAATTAAAACGGTTGAGTTGCCATTGAATTGTATACTAGGTTTATTACTAAGAACATTTTCAATTTTTGTGGGTTTATTAGCAGATATACTTTGAATAGCATGAAAATTGTTTCCGGAGATATCTGACCATTGGTTAATGTAACCGGCAGAATCTATAACACTGCTGTCGGCGGCAAGCCAGAGTTTCAATCTTGATATACTACTCGGGTTAAATATTATAAACCTTCGGACATCTGATTCGATGGCTACGTTGCAGGGGTTGTAGGCCGTAACTTTCCAGTATAGACTTTGACTGAGGTTGAGGGGGTTTAAAGAATAGGTTAAGGCTGAGGTTGAGGCAAAGGAGGGATAGATGAAATCGGATTGGTGTTCAATATTGGAGAAGCTGGAGTCGGAAGCAATAGTTATTTTATATTTCACTGCATCAGGAGCTTGGTTCCATTGGAATACCCAAGGAACAGTATATAATACGATGCTGTCCTGTGGGCTGATGAGAGAAGGGCTTTGAGGCATCGGATAAACATCACTTACTGTTGTTTGAATGACGGTTTGGTCAGAACAAAGGTTATCAATAACCAATTCCAATGAAACCGAATAGGTTCCTGCAGAATTGAATGTATAGTTGAACGCCTGCTGGCTGCCTAAAGGAAAGCCATTGATAGCCCAATTGCGATAGCTCAGGTTATGACCGACAGGAATAATGGAGTTGTCCTTTAATAAGGTTTCGATACCGGTACAAGGTGGATAATGTTGAATTATGGCCTGAGGTGCAGGTCTTATGACAAAAAAGGCATTGGTGTCATTATAACAGCCATTGGTATTGGCAATGGTGAGTGATAAAGGGTAAATCCCAGCAGTATCAAATTTAATAACAGGGTTCTGTGTGGTTGAGCTAAACTGGCTGCCCATTGTCCATGCCCATTGATTGATATAGCCCTGTGACAAATCCTGAAAATAAATGCTGTCGTTCACACAAAAGTTAGTGATGTTGTAATTAATCTGTGGGACAGTGTCTGTAGCGGGGGCGTACACAGAATCGAAAGCTATGCAATGATTTGGGCTGGTGGCTTGGAGGATGTACTGACCGGGCAGATTGATGGTTGTCTCTGAAACTGTATCTCCGGTAGGTTGCCATAGATAAGAGCTTATATAACTTTGTCCTTGATTAACAAAAATATTATTACCAATACAAAGAGAAGCATCTGAACCTAAACTTAAAAAATAGGCCATACTATCCACGGCAATATAAAAAGTATCGGTAATGTTGCAGTTGTTGTTATCAATAATCGTAACACGATATTCACCAGCCATGGATATGGGAATTTGGGTTTCTGAACTACCTGTAGACCACTGGAAATTGTATAGACTGGGATTTTGGAGTGTGGCTTCAGTTACGCTCAGCCACCCGCCTGGGGCAGTGCTGAGTGAAGTTGAAGTAATGGTATCTCCGAAACAAATAGTAGCATCGTTAAATTTGTAGTAAGGATAAAAGACTTCAATAGTATCAGTGCTGGCAATGCCGAGGCTATTTGTCCCTGTAAGCCAGTATTTACCTGGTTTGTTGACAGAAATAAAAGGAGTACTTACACCAGTGCTCCATTGCAGGTTAGTAAATCCGGGAGGTGCAGTAATGTTGGTATCACAAAAGCCGTATTGGACATAAATGTCCGGTCCAAGATTAAGTCCCTGCCAATATTTGTTGTAGAGGTAGCTCTCAATGAGTTGTCTTTTAGAGTTATCCAAATTGGCATTATAGAAAATAATTTCAGCAATATCTCCTTTTAATGCTGCATTTGTTGCCCAGCTTAGAGTGCCAATTGTAAGTGTATGAATACCTTGAGTTCCACCATCACTGGTTGTTTTTTGGACACCATTTTCAAAGACCTTGGTATTGCTTCCATTAAAAAATAAAGCGGTAACTATGGGATTGAAGGGAATAGTTTTAGTGTAAGAGTCAAAGTCTGTACCTGCGGATATACGAAAAGAGTTGATTGTTCTCCACCAAAAGTCCTGTCTTGCATTTGGAGATACACCTGTAATCAAGCCTTGACTTGTATTATCTGTGTTTGAGCCAGAGATATTCCAAACAATTAAAAAAGTATTAGGTTGATTAAAAGTTTGTCCAAAAGGGATATTAAAGTTGTCATTTGTGCCGTCAAATCTTAATACAGGCTTGTTATTAAGTATAGAATTCATCCGCAGGGGTCTGTTGGCTGATGAATTTTGTATAGCGTGGAAGTTGTTGCCCGAGATGTCTGACCATTGAGATACACGATTGTTTGCATCTGTAATTACTCCCATATCGGCTGCAAGCCAAAGTTTCATACCGGGGATGGTTTGTTGGGAGAAGACATTAAATTTGTGGATGGGCGAAGATGTGGTGGCATGGCATGGGTTGTAGGCGACAACGTGCCAGAAGACGTGAGGATAATTAGATGTTAATTGATAATTGTAGATTGTAAATTGTAAATTTGGAGAGGGGTAGATGAAATTGGATTGGAATATGGTGTCGTTGAGGAGAGAATCGGATGTTATGATGAGTTTATATTTAATTGCGCCGGGTGTGTTGTTCCATTTGAATTCGATATAAGGAGAAGAAAAATCGTTGTGTTGAGGGCTTATAAGATTAAATGGCATGGGAGAAGGATAGCTTTGAACAACAGGGCTGAGTTTGGAGAGGGAGTCGGAGCAGCCGTTTTGGAGTGTGATTTTAAGAGTGAGCAAGAGAGAATCAGTAGTAACGGGTGAGAAATAAAGTAGAGAGTCTGTTCCCACTTGAGAACTGTAAGTAAACCAGTGGCGAGAGTTAAGATTTTCTCCCAAAGGTATGGGAGTGGTATCAGTAAATAGGGCTGGGGTAAAAGCACATAAAGGATCGTTGAAGAAGCCCGCTGTAACGCCTTGTTTGATATTGAAAGTGGTAGAGGTGTCGGTTAAACAGCCGGTATAGGAACCAACAGTGAGTTTGATATTGCGTGTGCCGGCTTGGTTGAAAACCATGGCTGTGTTTTTTTGTTCAATGGTGTCATTATGGATAATCCACTGCCAATAGTTGATGCTGTCAACACCTGTGCTGAGGTCGGTAAAGTGTATGCTGTCGCCAGTGCAGAAACCTGTGATGCTAAAATTGGCAACGGGGGCAGTGCCTATGACATTTACATAGATGGAATCATTTTTTAAACAGTTGTTGGGGCTGGTAAGAGTTACATGATAGCGACCTGAAGTGTCAATAATTATTGAAGGATTTGTTTGTCCTCCGGGTGTCCAAACGTAGTTGTTGACATAGGTTTGACCACTTTGCAATTGCAGGGTATTGCCTGCACATAATTGCAGAGTATCTGGTGGCAGTTTTGCATGGAAGGCCATACTATCCACGGCAATATAAAAAGTATCGGTAATGTTGCAGTTGTTGTTATCAGTAATTGTAACACGATATTCACCAGCCATAGAAATGGGAATTTGGGGTTCTGAACTACCTGTAGACCACTGGAAATTGTATAGACTGGGATTTTGGAGTGTGGCTTCAGTAACGCTCAGCCACCCGCCTGGGGCAGTGCTGAGTGAAGTTGAAGTAATGGTATCTCCGAAACAAATAGTAGCATCGTTAAATTTGTAGTAAGGATAAAAGACTTCAATAGTATCAGTGCTGGCAATGC
>JAQVVM010000036.1 GCA_028698995.1 Bacteroidales bacterium | reverse complement strand
TTCTCTATATTTAGGGATTGCAAAATTAATCATTATTTATTATTTCATAACTTTTTTTTTACTTTTTTTTTACTTTTTTACATTCTATCTGATTATCAGTTAAATAAAATTTAAAAGTACTTAAAAAAGCATCTATAATTTACAGTTTTAGGATAAAAAAAAGAGAAAATTTGGTGATTTTTTACATTATTGATGAAATCTTAATTAAAAAAGGGAGAGAAAAAGAGAAGGTTTTTCTTAAAGAGAACCTTTTGTATTATTTAAAAAAGATTTTAAAACTGTCAATGAACGTTTTCTTGCAAATTCATGTTCTACAATTTGGGGATAATATTTATGTGTATCGTATTCGGGAACCCAATGCCTAATGTAACTCAAATTCTTATCAAACTTCTGAGCTTGTACGATTGGATTGAAGATTCTGTAATAAGGAGCTGCATCACATCCTGTTCCAGCAGCCCACTGCCAGTTTCCGTTGTTAGCCGAAAGGTCATAATCGAGCAAATGTTTTGCAAAAAATGTTTCACCCTTACGCCAATCAATAAGTAAATGCTTAACTAGGAAACCGGCTGTTATCATTCTGGCCCTGTTATGCATAAAACCGGTTGCTACAAGCTCTCTCATGCCAGCATCAACAATGGGATAACCAGTTTGACCGGCGCACCATTTTTCAAAAGATTCATCATCATCAAGCCATTTAATACTATCAAATTGCTTTCTGAAAGCATTTTTCTCAACATAAGGAAAATGAAAAAGTATCATCTTAAAAAATTCACGCCATATAAGTTCATTGAGCCATACACTGCTGTTTTTATGGGCAAAGGTAACTGCTTCACGAATGCTGATAGTACCAAAACGCAGATGAATACCAAGTCTTGAGGTTCCGTTTAATGCAGGGAAATTACGGTTAAGTGCGTAATTCTTCACACAATGTTCATCCAATTTTTTTTCCGGAAAAATAAACTGGTTGGTTTTAAATCCAATTTCTTCGATAAAAGGGAAAGTGTGTTTACTACTATGGTTAAAATTATTTGAATACGATATAATATTATATTGAATTAATGTTTCTTGTGAAAAGCTTAAAAGCCATTTCCTTGAATAAGGAGTAAACACGGTATAGGGCAATCCATCGCTTTTAAGAACTTCTTTTTTCTCAAAGATGACAGCATCTTTGTAAGAATAAAAAGGAATATTGCTGTCAACTGCCCACATCTCAATTTCTCTATCTCTTTTAAGTGCATAGGGCTCATAATCATTGTTTAAGTAAATACCTTCAATATTAAAAGATTCTAAGAGTTCTTTAAAAACTTCTATGGGATTTCCTGTCTTTACAAGCAAAGAAGAGCCATATTTATACAGTGTATCATTCATTTCTCGAAGTTCCTTATAGATAAAAGTCACGCGTCTGTCATTCTTACTCAAGCCTGACAAAATATTCCTATCGAAAATAAAAAGACATTGTACGTTCTTATGCTTTTTTAATGCATGAAACAAAGCTGTGTTATCTTGCAAACGTAAATCATTACGAAACCAGAAAAGGGTAATAGTAAATTTGGACATAGCAGATTAGGTTATATCAAACAATTGTTAAGTTCTGCAAAATCAACCGAAGTCAACATATTAATACCCAAGTTCAATATCAAGATTTATATCTTTCACTACCCAGCAGATTGAATCACAGACTTCATAAGATTTTTTTTCCAATAAGCCACTGTCGAAGGCATTAATAATTTTATCTCCTGACTTGTATTCAGCTTTTGCGGCATAGTAAACACCTGCGGGTAATATATACTCTACGCTTGATTCATCAATTGTGTCAATAATACAAATGGTTTCAGATTCCGGGTTTCCATAATAGATAGTTAATGGAACATTTTTATTAGAATCATTGATAGTGAGCTTAACTTTAACCAAACCATATTCCGGTTCATTGGTTATGCAATCAGAATAATCAGGATATTCACAATCAGTATAAGGTCTATCTGTATCACAGGAAGATGAAAACAAAACAATAATAATCCATAAAGTAAAAAAAGATTTCATACATTAATTTTTTAATATATCCAGTACACCGATTTATAAAATTTTGGATTTTTTCTCAACCCAATGTGGGCATAAAAGCCGGCAGTTATTTTGTGTGGTGAAAGTTTATTTGTTTCAAAATCTACATATTCGTAACCGATTCTTGCTCCAATACTACTATTAAAGTTATGATATAAACCAAGTCCCGGAACAATAAAGCCCTTGTTGATAAAACTTTTTTCAGTACCTTTTAAATGTCCATACGAATACATGTAACGCAAATTAATATCGCAGCCGGTTTCTCCCGGAAAATGAGATACTAAAACAAATCTTTTTCTTATTCCTCCAAAAACATAAGAGCGTTTTTCGTTAAACTGATTATAAACATTACCTTCTACATGGAAAAGTATTTTTTTATATCCTATTCTCGTTCCGTGCCCCAAAAAAAACAAAAGATTATATCTTGACTCTCCGGTCCCAACAGCATTTTCAATTATTAAATCCTTAAAACCAATATTGAACTCGGCAAGATTTAAGTACAAAGAATTAAAAAAAGGATGAAAATCTTTTTTTGCCTTTTTCTGAATAATTCTGAATAATACCCTGTTATTATTCATGAGGGCCAGTTGGGAAGCATTATAACCATACACGTTAATAATCATCGGATCTGCATTTGAATTAAGCAGTAATTTCACAATGCTGTCGTTTCCATTTCTGACGGCCAGCTGCAAAGCAGAATAATTGTTGTTGTTTACTTGATTGAGTAAGGCACCATTAGTAATTAATAATTTGGTTTCAGAAATATTATTATTTAAAGCAGCTGCCATTAAGGGCGTATAACCTTCTTCATCCTTGCTGTTTATATCTGAACCAGCATTTAAAAGCAGATCAACAATTTCAGTATAACCTAAAGTTGCAGCAATGATAAGCGCTGTATTACTGTCCAAATCTCTTTTTTCAGTATCCGCGCCATAATATAATAACATATCTGTTATAATATTATATCCATAAGCTGCTGCAATCATAAGTGGTGTAGCACCATATATATTAGCAGCATTAATATCTGCATCATTTTCAATTAAGGTAACAGCAGATTCCAGATTATTGAATAAACAAGCACTTATAAGGGCAGTAAATCCATCTTCGGGCTTACTGTTTACATCAGCTCCATTTGTAATAAGAAATTCAACCATTTCATTATTTCCATTTTGGGCTGCATACATCAGAGGGGTAACACCTTCCTCTGTTTGACTGTTGACATTGGCACCCTGAGTCAGGAGCAGTTCAACTTCGGGTAGATTATCTTCGAACGCTGCTACAATAAGCTTGTTTCCCAATTCATCATTTTTCTGTCCTTGAGCTGAAACAGCTAAACTTAACAGTAAAAATGCAAGAGCTATTTTCTTTAAAAAATTCATAAAATCAAAATAGACAATAAAAGTAAAAAATATTTTGCAATAAATTGCGTCTATTAATAAAAGATAGGTATCATTTTTGACTAATTTTCGCGTTACATAAAAAACAAAACTATGATTTACTTACATATAATATTATTAGCAAGTTTTCTATTTCCCGGAAAAAGCTTAAATAACATATCCGATTCTACCTACAAATCCCACTGCATTACACAGAAAGAAATGAGCTTGTACGTTTTGATTAACAATTACAGAGAAGAACGCGGTTTACCATCTATTCCCCTTTCAAAATCTCTATCCTTTGTGGCCAGACAACATGTAATAGATTTACAAAACAATGTAAAACACCTTACTCACGGTTGGAGTACATGCGAGTATAAAACCCAAGACAGAAATACCTTTGATTGTATGTGGCTAAAACCAAGAGAACTGACAGATTATGAGGGGTATGGTTACGAATGTGCCTACATGACTTCTGCAAACATAATTTTACCTGAAAATGTTTTGAACACATGGAAAAGCAGTGCGCCACATAATTCAGTCATCGTCAATCGTGGTCAATGGACTAGACATAGATGGAATGCACTTGGAGTTGGAATTTTTGGCAATTACGCTGTTATCTGGTTTGGCGAAGAGGCTGATACAGAAGAAACGCCCATAGTTTGTGATTAATTTAAACAAAATCACTAAATTTGCCAATGGGTTTTTATTTTAAAATTAATAATCATTTCATTCCCTTCAGAAACTTCATTCTTCCTTCAGAATTTTGTTGTCTGCCAAAAAAAATAATCATACATGAAAAAAATAGTACTTTCCCATTTATTTATAATTTTCAGTACTTTCATTTTCTCTCAAATTCCTTCACATCGGTTAGATAAGGGCAATATTCGAGTGCAGAGTTTTGAAAGCAGAAACAGAAATCATTTAGATACTGTTGTTCCGGCAACAGATAATTTGGCTCCTCGTCAAAGACAACTTCCACAATCTTCAGATTCAAGATTCAACCTTATTTCAAATTATATTCCTGAGCATGATGACGCTATTAAAATCATCAATATCAATTTTAATATATTTCAAGATTATTGGGGAAATAATAATTTTTCTCCTTTAATAAATTCGTATGATTCTATAAGACTTATGAATATGCTCAATTGGGTAAATCAAATATATGCCACTCAACCTATATGTGAAGGCAGCAACATTTACAATTCAGATCCACCACAGGGTGTGGAGGTAAGAGATCTTGACCACAAATACATACAGTTCAAGCTTAACAACATCTATGTGTATAAAGATATTTCTGAAAATGAAGGCCTGTGGAAAAGCAATAATGTTGGGTTAATGTTGCAGAGGATTGCATCAGAAGATAGCACCCGACTGAATCAACTAAATATCTTTTTCACTGAAAAATATTACATGGGCAGTGTCCGTAGAATTAACATAATTAATGGAGGCCATCATTATGCCCATCCTGCTATAGAAATAAAAGGCGGCGGCGGGCATGGAGCTCAAGCTTTTGCAAATGTTGCTGATGGCAACATTAAAAGTATAACAGTCGTTGATGGGGGTACCGGTTTCAGGACACCCCCTGCAATAAAAATTACTGGTGGAGAAGGCAGCGGAGCTTTAGCTCAAGCATTTATTAATGAAGAAACCGGTCGTCTTTTACGTATAGAAGTCATCAATCCCGGTACGGGTTACAAGCATACCAATATTATTTTTAGGGGCGGAGATGGCACAGGTGCCGAAGCATACGTTCAAGAAATAAGACGGGGAAAAATAAATTCCATTGTGGTGACCCAAAGAGGCAATTGGTATTGTGAAGAACCACAGGTTCAAGTTTTAACAGATAGCCATGGAAGCGGAGCTGAATTGTCAGCGGTTGTTCAAGGGGCAACCGGTTTTACAACAACGCCTCAATTGAGAGATGCAGATATGTATATTGTTCAGAAATCATTATGGAACAACGGAAATACAGAGGGTGACTATGCCTCAGCAACAAATATTGCTCATGAGCTG
Organism: Bacteroidales bacterium; assembly: GCA_028698995.1. Lineage (GTDB taxonomy): Bacteria > Bacteroidota > Bacteroidia > Bacteroidales > PXBB01 > JAQVVM01. The sequence continues at coordinate 41,040 of JAQVVM010000036.1, read as the reverse complement.
GGACACGTTCTTGGTTTATTACACATATACAATCAAGTCAGTGAGACAAGAGATACCAGTCAAAAGGACTATCTTTATGATGTTTTTGGATTGCCTTTTTCTGCATATCATATAATAAACTGGGGATTAAATCCATGTGCCTCAGCAAACGATCTTGTAACAAACAACCTGATGGGAGGCAATCAGGTATCACAATATACATCCCCTTTACAAATAGGAAAAATGCACAGGGCTCTACACACCTATAATGTAAAGAAATATGCTTCATGTACATGTGATACAAGCAGTTTTTGGATCATAGATCAAGACGAAGTCTGGAATTTTGACATTAAGTTCTATAAAGGAATTAAAGTTGTCAATAGCAGCACTTTAACTATCAACGGGCATATTGAAATGCCTGATGCTTGTTCAATTATAGTTGAAAACGGCTCCCAATTAATAATTGGTGAAACCGGACTCATAACCGGAGGTTGCCATAAGCTGTGGAACGGCTATCTTCAAATAAGGAACGAAGGTCATTTTATAGTTAGACCCGGGGGTAAATATCTGCTGGAAGACTTGGGTAAATTCCGTTTAGAATAAATTTTATCAAAGCAGCCTACAACAAAATTTCTTAACTTTGCATGCCTGAAATTTTTCATTAAAAAACACTGATGGATAAATTTTCTTATTTAAACAGTTTGAGTATCAATCAGATACATGAATTATATATTAAATATAAAACTGATAGTGCTTCAATAGACCCCAGTTGGTGTCGTTTTTTTGAGGGTTTTGAATTTGCCCAAACAAACTTTAATAACACACAGGACGTCTTAACTGTCAAAGAATTCAAGGTTATAAATCTTATTAATGCCTACCGTGAAAGAGGGCATCTTTTTACACAAACAAATCCTGTAAGATCACGACGGCAATACACACCAACATTAGACATAGAAAATTTCGGACTTGAATTACAGGATTTAGAAACAGATTTTGAAGCTGCCAAAGAAATTGGTTTACCCAAAACAAAACTGAAAGAAATTATTCAATATCTTAAAGACACTTATTGCCGTTCTTTTGCTATTGAATTCATGTACATCCGTGATCCCAATAAAGTAAAGTGGCTCAAAGACAAAATGGAGCCAACAAAAAACACAAGCAGTTTTTCTTTTGAAGAAAAGAAACATATTTACAAATCACTTTTTAAAGCCGTTTCTTTCGAGAAGTTTATACATAAAAGATTCCCCGGTCAAAAAAGGTTTTCCCTTGAAGGTGCTGAATCTTTAATTCCTGCACTAGATGCAATTATTATTAAAGGGTCGGATAATGGTGTCGGTGAATTTATTATTGGCATGGCACATAGGGGCAGACTTAATGTATTAGCCAATATCTTAAAAAAACCATACAGCAATATTTTTAGTGAATTTACAGGGAAAGAATATGAGGACGAAACATTGCTTGGTGATGTGAAATACCATTTAGGTTATACCCACGAATCTATAGCCAAAAACGGCAAAACCATAAAAATCAGCCTGTGTCCGAATCCATCTCACCTAGAGGCTGTTAACGGCGTTGTTGAAGGACTGACACGAGCAAAGATTGATATTGATTATGCAGGAGATAACAGCCTGATAATTCCCATATTGATTCATGGAGATGCAGCTATTGCAGCACAAGGGATTGTTTACGAGACCTTACAGATGTCGGGTTTAAAAGGATATAAAACAGGAGGCACCATTCACCTTATAATTAACAACCAGATTGGTTTTACAACAAACTATCTGGATGCACGCTCAAGCACTTATTGTACAGACGTTGCCAAGACAATTCAATCTCCCATAATTCATGTCAACGGGGATGATGTTGATGCCGTTATCTATGCCGTTTTTTTAGCCATTGAATACAGACAGACATTCAAAAACGATGTTTTTATTGATTTGCTTTGTTACCGCAAATACGGTCATAATGAAGGCGATGAACCAAGATTTACACAGCCCCTTCTTTACAAAGCCATCGAAAACCATCTGAATCCGGCAGACCTCTATCTGAAAAAATTAATGGAAGAAAATCTGGATACCGAATTTGTAAAAGAAATAGAATCAGCTACATTAGACAGTTATGAGAGCAGTTATTTGACATCAAAGGAATTTGGGAAAGGATTTATAGCAAATTTTCTTGAAAAGAGATGGAAATCATTCGATTATAGTCTTAATAAAGATATGCCTGTAACTACAGGGGTACATATTGAAGTACTTAAAAAACTTTCAGCGAAAATATGTACACCTCCAGAAGAAAAGCTTTTATTTCACAAATCCATCAAGCTTTTGCAAAGTCGGGAAAAAATGGTTTTTGAGGACAACAAATTAGACTGGGGCATGGTAGAAAATCTTTGTTATGCCACCTTACTTAATGATGGTTTCTCAGTACGTCTAAGTGGTCAGGATTGCGAAAGGGGAACTTTCTCGCACCGCCATGCAGTTTTCACCATTGATAATTCCGAAGAAAAATTTATTCCTTTAGCTTTACTGAATACACCGGCATGCAATTTTAGCATTTACAACTCTCTTCTATCGGAATACGGTGTTTTAGGGTTTGAATACGGTTATGCCATGGGGAGTCCTGATACTTTAACAATCTGGGAAGCGCAGTTTGGTGATTTCAGTAATGTGGCTCAGGTGATTTTTGATCAGTTTATTTTTACTGCCGAAGAAAAGTGGCGGCTGATGAACGGCCTTGTACTTTTTCTGCCCCATGGTTACGAAGGGCAAGGGCCAGAGCACTCGAGTGCAAAGATGGAAAGGGTTCTGAATTATTGTTTTGAGAAAAACATACAGGTTGCAAATCTCAGTCGTCCGGCAAATTTATTTCACATCCTCAGGAGGCAAATGTTACGTAAGTTCCGTAAGCCGCTGATAATTTTTACACCCAAAAGCTTACTGCGTCATTCTGCCTGCACATCAACTATTGAAGAACTGAGTGAGGGTAAATTTGAGCCCGTTATTTATGATAAAAAGGTAAATTCGGATGAAGTGAAAAAAATTGTTTTTTGCAGTGGCAAAATCTATTATGAGCTTGAGGAGCACAGAGCAAAAATCAATGATAAAAGCTCAACAGTTGTGGCTATTGAACAACTATACCCATTTCCATACGACAAGATTGATATTATTTTATCATTTTTCAGCAATGCCACTGTATTTTTATGGGTGCAGGAAGAACCTGAAAATATGGGTGCATGGCCTTTTATCATGCAAAAGATGTCAGGAATTAAGCTGCGGTTGATATCCCGCCCACCCAGTGCAAGTCCGGCAACAGGCTCAAGTAAATTCCATTTTCTTCAGCAGGAAAAAATTGTTACCAAAACTTTTGAGGGTTGTGATTGTGACAAAGTTTGTGAACAATGCAGAATGCTTTGTGTGAGTAAAGAAATGAAATCCTATTACTTATAAATATTCGTACTATGACAATAAAAGTATTGGTGCCAACTATAGGAGAATCGGTTACAGAAGCTGAAATAGCACATTGGCTGGTTGAAGACGGACAATTTATTGAGAAAGATAGTGAGATTGCAGAGATTGACTCTGAAAAAGCAACCATTACCATCAGTGCTGATGCCAGCGGTACTATCAAAATTATTGTTCCTGCTGGACAAAGCGTCAAAATAGGGGCTGTCATTGCAGAAATTGACACCCATAACACCGAGCAAAGCGGTTCTGAAGTAAAACAACAAAAGCCCCTAAAAGAATCAACTGTTAGCTCAGAAACAATAAGTTTTGTTCCTGAAAGTAAACCCAGCGGCAATATGCCTTCCGATATAAAAATGACACCCCTTGCCAAACAAATTATAAAGGAAGAAAATCTGGAAATTAAAGCTGTTTCTGAAAGTAGCGGACTTAAAAAGATTTCAAAGAATGAAGTGCTGAATTATGTAAAAGCACAACAATTAAGAAAAAGCACAAGGGTAAAAATGAGCATGTTGCGACGCAAATTGTCCGAACGTTTGGTGGCTGTCAAAAACCAGACGGCCATGCTGACAACTTTTAACGAGGCCGACATGAGTGCAATTATCAGTCTTCGTAAAAAACATCAGGATGCATTCGTAAGCAAACATGGTGTTAAACTTGGGTTTATGTCCTTTTTTATCAAGGCAGTGACTATGGCATTAAAAGAATTTCCAGAAGTCAATGCCTCGATTGACGACGATCATATCATTTATTATAATTATGTTGATATTTCTGTTGCTGTAAGCACAGACAAAGGTCTTATGGTTCCTGTAATCCGAAATACGGAGCTATTGACACTTGCTGACATTGAAAAAGAACTTCTGAAATTATCCGAAAAGGCAAGAACCAATAAAATCAGCATAGATGAAATGACAGGGGGCACTTTTACAATCACAAACGGCGGTGTTTTTGGGTCCATGCTTTCAACGCCCATTTTAAATCCGCCTCAGAGTGCAATCTTGGGCATGCACAACATACAAGAAAGAGTCGTTGTTGTAAATGGTAAAATAGAGGTCAGACCAATGATGTATCTTGCCCTTTCATACGATCACCGGATTATTGACGGTAAAGAATCTGTCGGATTTATGGTTTTTATAAAAAAACTACTTGAGAGTCCATTGGATATGATTTCAACCGGAGAAAAAGAAGATGTTTATTTGCTGAATATATAATTTTATTTTATTGAAAAAGTACGGACATTTATTTCATTTACACATCATTGTTTTCATTTTAGGGTTTACGGCCATATTGGGAAAACTCATCAGTATTCAAGCCATAGAGCTTGTTTGGTACCGCACATTAGCAGCTTCGATTTTTATTTTCTTAATCATTAAATTAAAAAAAGGAAGCATCAAAATCCCTTTAAAGGAAATGCTGACCTATATATCTGTAGGCCTTGTTGTGGCAGCTCACTGGATTACTTTTTTTCATGCCATCAAGGTGTCAAATGTGTCTGTTACTCTGGCTTGCTTGTCAACAACAACACTATTTACAGGTATTGTAGAGCCTATTGTTTTAAAAAGGAAGTTTTATTGGATTGAAGCATTATTGGGCGTGTTTATCATTGTTGGGTTGTACCTGATTTTTGAATTTGAAACACGTTATAAACTGGGAATTATGTTTGCTCTTACATCGGCATTCCTTGCAGGTGTTTTCAGCGTGGTTAACAAAAAACTGACACCGGGTAAAAATGCCCACCAGATTAGTTTTTATGAAATGATTGGCGGATTTATAGTCATTACTATTTACCTGATTTTAAGTCCTGATTTTAAAATGGAAAAACTTTCAATAACCCCTATGGATATTGTATATTTGATTATTCTGGGATCAATCTGTACGGCTTATGCTTTTACAACTGTTATTGAACTGATGAAAAAAATATCAGCTTATGTGGTGGTTCTTTCCATTAATCTTGAACCTCTCTATGGCGTTATTCTCGCCTACATTATCTTTGGTTCATCAGAGTATATGTCAACAGGCTTTTATGCAGGAGCTGTCATTATTTTATTGTGTGTGTTTCTTTACCAACCTCTGATGCAGAAATTTCACAAACACTGATCAATATTTTTTTTAACCACAGCAGAACTAAAAAGTAATATCAAGCACCAATGAATTACCCCGAAGCAGATTCTTAAGGTATCAGATGAATTCATTATACCGACCCAGAGGGTGGAGAATTATAATTAACAGATGGGTTAACCCATCTGTTGATAAATATATATTTAATTTGTATTTCTGAAATTTAGTTATTATATTTGCTTGAATTATTAAATCACATTATTTATAATATTAAAACTCATTACAATGAGAAAATTTTATGTATTATTAGTTATTTTAACGGCATTAAATCATAGTATAAATGCACAATTAAAAATGGATTCTGGTGGCAATATTGCCATAGCAGCTACTCCAACACCTAATAATTATACGAAGTTACATATACTTCAATCAACTACAAATCACACAAGTTGGACTAATTTTGCTGTTGTTGTTGTAAATGAGCCAACTAATAACAGGTATAATCAAGGATTACATGCTTATACTTATTTTTCATCTGCACAAAGTAATTCTAGAAATTATGGTCTTATTGGAAGGGCAGGTAATGCTTCTAATGGCTATAATTATGGTGTTTATGGGGCTTTAATTGGCAGTAATAATGGTGCAGGCGTTTTTGGTGCAATGAGTGGCAGATATGACAGGGATACAGAAGGTAATTGGGCAGGTTATTTTAATGGGGATGTGAAAATTACGGATCAACTAACAGTTAATACAACTGTTTATAATTCTGATCAAAGATTAAAAAAGAATATTACTGGATTAACATATAATACATTTGAAAAGATTTCGCAACTTAATGCCGTTTCATATTTGTATAAAACAAGGTTGGAACTAACGGCAGATGGCATTATTCCCATAGACACATCCACTACTGTTGAAACAGAAAATATTCACATAAATAAGCAACATTTCGGATTTATTGCCCAAGATGTCCAGCAAATATTACCAGAATTAGTTTATGAAGGTGAAGATGGTATTCTTGGTATAGATTATATTGGTTTCATCCCTTTAATTATAGAGACAATAAAACAGCAAAACGCTAAAATTGATGATTTGGAAACACAACTCAACAACTGTTGCAAAACATCATTAAACGAACAACAATTGAGATTGGGGACAAATGAAAGTACTAACACTTCAGAAAATTCTGAAATATCAGGACAAGCTGCCCGCTTGTTCCAAAACACACCAAATCCTTTTACAACGGAGACACAAATAAAGTGTTATATTCCAGTTGATACAAGAAATGCCAACATATATATTTATAATATGCAGGGTGCCCAATTAAAGAAATATGCTTTAAATGGAACAGGAGAAATAATTGTAAAAATAAACGGATACGAACTTACAGCAGGTATGTATCTTTATGCGCTTATTGTGGATGGAATTGAAATAGATGTGAAAAGAATGGTTATTACTGATTAATAAAGGCTATTATAAAAAAAAATATTTGCTCACAACTATAATAATTTTGTTTTGCAATTCTAAAAGGTTCTTTTATTATTAAACATTAAATACTGTTTATTATGAAAAAAATAATCTTTATAATAACTATATTGTTTTCATACCATGCAATAAAAGCCCAAAATAATTATTTTAAAATGATTGATACCAATAAAGTTTGGAACAATATAGGTACAAATCCTCCATGGTTATATACAAAGTATTATAAGTTTTCTAACGATACTGTTCTTAATGGTATTACTTATCATTGGCTCAAAGAATCAACAGACTCAGTAAACTGGATAAAAAGTGCTTTAATAAGAGAAGATACAATTTCGAGAAAGGTATTTTTATATGGATATTCTAATGGTGTTTTCACTGGTGGAGAAGGCTTGATATATGACTTTAGTGTCAGTATTGATGACACAGTGGCTTTGTTTAATCCTGTTATGTGTGGTGATACATGTAGAATTATTATTACAGATATAGATTCTGTTTTGGTTGGCAATCAATATCGCAAAAAATTCATATTTGATATTTTACCAAGTCCGCATTGCTTTCAATTATCAAATTTTTTCATTGAAGGTATTGGTTATGAATATGGTGTATATGATATAGGAGGGGGGCTTGTTGGCGGTTTTTTACCACGGTTGGTATGTTATCACGAAAATGCCTCCGTAATGTATGTCAATCCATATTATGGGTCTTGTATTACGACAATTATTGGTATTGAAGATTATGCTGAACAACAACTTATTACGATTGAAAGTCGAGGAAATAATGCATTTTTAGTTAAAGCAAATGAAGAATTAAAAGAAATTTCAATTTTTAATATAACAGGACAAAAAAGTGTTAATATAAGTTTTAATAAAGATGAGGCTGAATTTAATTTATCTATTTATCCAAAAGGTATATATTTTATAAAAATATTGACAGTAAATAATAAGGGAAGATATAAAAAAATAATTAAACTTTAGTTATAATTAAAAAATTAAGAATATGAAAAATATTTTATTTTTAACAATTACTTTACTCATATTTAATAATGCTAAATCACAAACTGATACAATTGCTATTAACAATACTTTTAATACAAGCCAAACTATCTATACTTTTAACCCAGTTAGAAATATTTACGGACTAAGGCTTAATGGGACTGTATTTAATAATGAAAATGGAAGTTTGGTGAGAATCATTTTAGTAGATAACGACTCAACTGAGTATCTCATATTTGAAGCCTATCCATTGATATATAGTGATGATACAATTAATTTTACTAATGTAGGTGAAGAAACTTTTTACTTAGAAGCTGTTAATGCAAAATACATAAAAGTTGAACTTATTAACGCCAGTATAAATATTTCTACATTGCTAATTGACACAGTTTACAACATTAATATTCCTACATTACGAACTCAATATATTAATGGTTTTCGTCAAAATAAGATTGATTCAATAAATAGTAATTTACAAGAAAATAATCTTTTATGGATTGCAGCAAATAATCCAATTGCCCAAATGGATTATAATCAAAAAAAGGAATTATTTGGAGAAAAATACAATATTGAAGGATTTGAATATTATTACGGTGGAATTTTTTCTTTTTATTCACATGAGGGTACACAAGCAAAATTAAGAAGTGGTAGTTTGACAGAAACCTTTGACTGGAGAAACAGACATGGAGCTAACAGTTCAGCTTCACCCTATTGGGATGGCGACCCAGATTACCATTACTGGCCACAACCTGCCTATTATGAAACATGTAATGGTTGGATAACCTCAATTAAGGATCAACAAGCATGGTGTCCTTGTGCCAAGGGATGTTTTGTTTTTGGGCCATTAGGTGCTATTGAGTCTGTAACTAATTTGTATTTTAATCAGCATTTGGATTATGATTTATCAGAACAAGATGTTTTATCATGTTTTTCCTCTTATCATACCTGTTATAGTGGAGGATGGGCATTTGAAACTTTAGAATATGTTAAAGATGAAGGTGTAGTTAATGAAACTTGTTTCCCTTGGAACCCTCAAATTTCAGTACCTAATGGAGGACCAGGCACACCGCCATGTAGTTTATGTGTTACACCTGACAGTAAAATTCAAATTCCCTCATATAGTTATATTTCTGACTTAACCGATTATGATGAAATAAAAGAGACATTAATAACGGGTGGACCTTTATCTGCTTCATTATATAAACCTGGTGGGCATGCAATGACTTTAGTTGGTTATGGAAAAGTTGAAGAAGGAGACACTTTGTATGCAAACATGGGTTGGAATGGGTACAGTATTGTACCAGCAAATAGTCCATTAATAGGTGAAACTTTTTGGATTTTTAAGCAAAGCTTTCACACAACTTTTGGAATTAACGGATATATCTATATGATAACTAAAGAAGCAGATCCTAGTGAGTCAGAATTTTTATCTATTGAAAAAATCAACTTACCTATTGAGAATCTTTATGATAATTCTTTGGAAGTCTTATGTCAAGATTTGGATGACGATGGTTACTTTTGGTGGGGTATAGGAGATAAACCAAATACATGTCCAATATATTCATCAATTGAACCTGATTGTGATGATTCAGATCCCCTAGTAGGTCCTTATGATAGTGATTATAACTGTACCCCAATATGTGAATTTGATAATAGTTGGACAGAAATTACAAGCAATACTACTATTGAATATAATCAATATTTAACTACTAATATAAAGGTGAAGAACGGATATACTTTAAAAATTATGAGTGGTTCTACTTTATATATTCATCCATCAACTCAAATTATTGTTGAAAATGGAGCTACATTGTTTTTAGATAATGCAAATATTAAAGTTTGTGGAAATTCACAATGGGAAGGCGATTTATCGGTTGAATTAGGGGGTGAATTAAAAATTGAAAATGAATCAGAAATAATAATAAACAATTAATACAAAGAAAATGATATTGACCGATTAAGATAATGTTTTTTATTAAGATAATGTTTTTTTACACATTAACTTTAAATCAAATCAGATGAAAAAAATAATTTTAAAACTGCTTTTTAGTATCTTTATTTTTGCAAATGTATCATTTAATATATATGCTCAGTTTCCGCCTGACAACAATAATTACCAATTAGTATTCGAAGATGAATTTGATAGTTTGGGTGTTGATACTGTGGATAATTGGAAAAGAGACGATTGGCATATGTACTATTTAAGTTATTTTTTCAATGGATGTCAACAATTTATTGATAAACGAGCCCCATCATCCGATAATTTGCTTTTTGATACTACCGGTTCCGGAAAAGTAACTTTACAGGCTCGAAGAGAAAACCCGCCCATTAATGCGTATGTTTATGATGGGTGCAACAATGTTTCAATATGGCATGATTTCCATTATTCTTCTCCTGCATGGTTTGAGTCTAAAGAAAAATACAAATACGGGTATTACGAGATACGTTGTCGCATTCCACAAATTGACACCGCAATTCAGTCAATTAAAGGTATTGGGCCTAATTTCTGGCTCTATAGCAGCTACCCTACTTGGAGCGAAATTGATGGGTTTGAGTATTTTAGCCTCGTTCATCCTACACCTCTATGGGGTTCAGCAGTCCATTATCAGGAATGCCCACCTCCCGGAAACGGCACTTGTGATACGTTATACTATGGAGATTCTCCTGATAATTTATTTTCAAATAATACTGGCACCTATCATAATTACGCCATAAAATGGGACCCCGAAAAAATAGAATTTTATTTCGATAACCAACTAAAAGAGACTTCATATAATCACCCTTCCGAACTCGATCCACAGGCAATTATAATTGATATGAATATTTTTTATAATCCAAATAATTGGCCTAATGACTCTACATTATTCCCTTTCAATTACGATGTTGACTATGTAAGGATTTACCAAATGAAACAAAGTTGCACTACCGATACGTCGTTTTGCAGCTTTAATCCTTCAACCTTTAATTTTGCCCTTTACAAAACCATTACATTTGGTGATGGCAGTTGTTCACTAACCATAGATTCAGATGAACCTCTTAATTTCATTTCAACGGATGGTTTTACACTAAATCCTCTCGTAGAAGTAACGGCAGGGACAGAATTTACATTGGGTATTGACCTTTGTCAGCCAAACGATGAAAACAGATCAGATGACAATTCATTACCCGTTATGCAAAAATCTGATTATTATAAAAACCATTAATTCTTACAAAATGAAAAACTTTCGTTTAATTCACATTGTTGTGTTTACCTTGTATTTTCAACTTATATCGTTATGCTGTTCGGCCCAGTGGCAAAAAGTTCAAAATGGTTTGTCTCCAAACCAATATATAATAGATATTTCAAGTTTCGATAATATATTATTTGGCAATACCGGTACTTATCATAGTTTGTACTGGTCGTTTGATAATGGTGATAATTGGTTGTATCGTGGTGCTTTATCATCAAATATAGCATTTCAGAATAAATTATTTATAATAAGAAACGATAGTATTCTGATGTCTTTAGATTCAGGGCTAACCTTTACCCCCACAAATATGATTTATTCCAAAGCTGAAATAAATAAAAGTAAAGATGTAAAAACCCAAAACTATTTTGCATCCGGGAACATCGTGTTTTTTCATGATACTTTGGTCATTGCATCGGTTGGGAAATATTACAAATCGTATGATTTGGGTTTTACATGGCAGCGGTTTATATATCCTTCATATTTTAATACAGGAAGAAGTAAAGTCTTTGTAAACGACACATCTATTTTTTACTTAAGAAATGATGAAATTCACTATTTCAACGGATGTATAAGTTATCAAATTAATCAAGGTGTCTGGCAGAATTTGTATTGTTCTCCTCAATCTTCTTATCCGGCTTTTAATAATTTTTATAGTGCATTATTTGTAGATAGCCTTTATTTTATAGCAGGACACCCGTTAAAAGTATTGCACAGCAATGGATATATTGAATCTTGTTCTACATTAACAAGTGGTGGCATTGTGTCAATAGTTACTTATAACGATACTTTGTATATTTCAACAGGCAGTGAGGTTTATAAAACACACAAGAATAATTATTTAAATTGGACAAATATCAGTATAGGCCTACCGACGTCACCTACAGGAGATCTAAACCTTTTTTTATATAAAAACTACTTGTTTGCTAAGGCTCATGATGGGCTTTACAGGCTCGAACTAACACCACTTACCAACATAAGTAATACACCTCATAATTTTGAGATGAACATTTATCCCAACCCTGCACAAACTCAGGTTAATATAAGTGTTAAACAGGCCATGGGTAAGATAAATATAAGGGTCTATAATATTTATGGCAGCGAGGTTTACACAGGCATTTTGCAAAATACAGAAACAGAACTTAGCCATGCCATAGATGTTTCGTTGTGGGCAAAAGGATTGTATATTGTAAAAGTGAGCACTAATGATGGCATGAAAACTACAAAACTGTTGGTGGAATAAATGTATAAGAAACTCACATTATTTTAAAAAAAAAGAGAAAGGAAGTTTTCAGATTTCCTTTCTCTTAAAATTTTTACCGAGAAACAGTGATTTCGTTTCCCTGCAATACCTATTTATACAGAAGTTCAGCAATTTCGGCCATTTTAATAAAATCGCTTCTGAACCCGTATTCATCAGTTCCTTTGCTTCTTTTAGCTCTTTCAATAAGACTGTTGAATGAAGCATTGGCTTTGAATTCTGAATCTCTCATCAGCATTCCCAATTCGGCAATTGAAGAAGCAAAAAGCAGGTTGTTAGAACCTCTGATTTGTCCTTCTCTAACACTTTTTTCAATCAGATTACTGATATCTTCATTTGGTTTTTTGTAGCGGATTTTCACATTCATATAATCATTGCTTGCTCTTTGTGTTACATTCTGAAACCTTAAAGGGTCAACGGATGGAACAACTTCATCGGAGCCTGCAAGTATAACTTCATAAAGAGCTGTAACAGTATGGCCGCAACCAATATCTCCTGCATCTTTTTTATCGTTGTTAAAATCTTCATTATTGAGGATTCTGTTCTCATAACCTAAGAGTCTGTATGCTTTTACCTTAGCGGGATTAAATTCCACTTGAATTTTAACGTCTTTTGCTATTGTATATAAAGTTCCCCAAAGTTCAACTCCGAAAACCTTTTTAGCTTCAAGTATATTATCTATATAAAAGTAATTGCCATTCCCTGCATTTGACAAGACTTCAAATTTAGAATCTTTATAATTTCCCATGCCAAAACCCAGAACCGTAAGAAAAACACCATCATCTCTTTTTTCTTCAATCAATCTTACCATTTCAGCATCGCTGCTGGCACCTACATTAAAATCTCCATCACTGGCCAGAATAACACGGTTATTTCCACTGGGGATAAAATTTTCTTTTGCTACCTTGTAAGCCAGTCTTATACCTGCCCCACCTGCTGTAGAACCTCCTGATTCAAGGTTATCAATAGCAGCAGTTATTCTGTTTTTGTTGCTCCCCTGAGTAGATTCGAGCACAAGACCGGCAGCACCTGCATAGACCACGATGGCCACCTTATCCTGAGGTCTTAATTGTTCAACTAAAAATTTAAGTGATTGTTTCACCAGAGGAAGTTTATTAGTTTCTCCCATAGATCCGGAAACATCTATAAGAAAAACAAGATTATTTGCAGGAATTTCATTTTCATTAATATTTTCTCCTTTAAGGCCAATAAGCACCAACCCATGTGTTTCGTTCCAAGGGCACACATCACTTTCTATCGTAACAGAGAAAGGATGGCCATCGTTTGGCTGGGGATAATCATAATCAAAATAATTGATAAATTCTTCAATCCTTACTGCATCAACAGGGGGTTTTTGGTTATTGCTCAGAAACCTACGCACATTTGAATAAGAAGCCCTGTCCACATCCACAGAAAAAGTAGAAAGAGGGTTATTCACAACTTCTTTGAATATGTTTTCATTTATAACATCATACGACTCGGTATTGTGCTCGACATAAGGTTCGTCATAATCGTAATAACCACCACCAGCAGGCATGTAGGAGTCAGTCCTTGAAACAGCCCTGTTGTTTCTTCCAATTTCCATAGCTGTAACAACATCTTCAGCTTCAGCTTCATCTTTAGACACTTCAACAGGTACCGGCACATCCTGAGCAAGTGTGATCTGAAGAGTGTTTGTGCGATCTTTCTCTACCCTGATGTTTCTGATTATTTTGTCCTGATACCCATCTGCTTTGAGCCTCAGTTCATAAATTCCGGTTGGAATACCAAAGGAGAAAGTTCCTTGGGCATTTGTAATTGCCCCCCCGATTAACCTTCCCGATTTAACAGCTCCAACAGCTACATTATTTATTGGCAAACCGCTTAACTCGTCTTTAACAACACCTGATACCGTTCCCCTATCAGTATTGTTCAGGAAATTTACTCCTGTCATAAGCATTAAAATTAAAAAAAGTGTTTTCATGATTTTTAGTTTTTTAATTAAACAAAATTTTTCTCTTAGATAATTCTTTTCCCAAATTCCATAATTAAAAAATCATTTTTTAACTTCATTATTATTTAAAACAATGATGCAGACGAAAGACCATTTAAAAAAGGTTTTATTTTTTGATAAGTTTAAAATGTTTAATTTTGTATTATAAAACAAACCCAATTTTCAATGAATATATTAGGTATTTCTGCATTTTATCATGATTCAGCTGCTGCACTCATCCAGAACGGGGAGGTTGTAGCCGCTGCTCAGGAAGAGCGTTTCACCCGCATAAAACAAGATTCCAATTTTCCCACAAATGCCGTCAGGTTTTGTCTTGATTATGCAGGACTGGAGTTAAATAATATTGATGCCATTGTTTTTTATGACAAACCCTTGCTTAAATTTGAACGATTACTGGAGACCTATTACAGTTTTAGTCCAAAGGGATTAAGGTCATTTTTAATGGCAATCCCGGTTTGGCTTAAAGAAAAGATGTTTCTAAAAAAACTTATTTTTGAAGAACTAAATAACTTGGGGCATTTCGATAAGAAAAGGACAAAATTATTTTTTCCCGAACATCATTTATCTCATGCTGCAAGTGCTTTTTATCCTTCTCCTTATGAAGAAGCTGCAATTCTCACAATAGATGGTGTGGGCGAATGGGCAACAGCATCTATAAGCCATGGCAAAGGCAAAGACATAAAGCTTTTGAAAGAACTTCATTTTCCACATTCTTTGGGATTGCTTTATTCTGCATTTACATATTATACAGGTTTTAAAGTCAATTCCGGAGAATATAAGCTCATGGGTTTAGCTCCCTACGGTGACATCAATTCTGAAAATGTTAAAAATTATATTGAAATCATCAAGAAGGATTTGATTAAAATTTATGATGATGGTTCAGTATGGTTAAATCAGAAATATTTTAATTATGCTACCGGTTTGCGCATGACACACGATGATTCGTGGGAAAAACTTTTTGGTTTTCCTGCCCGAAAAGCTGAAAGTGAACTTGAGCAAAAACATTGTGATATGGCATTGGCCATTCAGATTGTTACCGAAGAAATTGTAATTAAAATGGCTCAGGAAGCTAAAAAGCTGACGGACTCGGAATATTTATGCATGGCCGGTGGTGTTGCATTAAATTGTGTAGCCAACGGCAAACTTCAGAACACGGGAATTTTTAAAGATATCTTTATACAGCCCGCAGCAGGAGATGCCGGTGGTGCATTGGGTGCAGCCCTGACTGCTCATCATATTTATTATGGAAAAGAAAGGGTAATAGCTGATGGCATGGACGGGATGAAAGGCGCTTACCTTGGGCCTGAGTTTTCTGAGCATGATACTAAAAAGATGTCGAATAAATACCAAGCTGTTTATTCTTATATAGAAGACTTTGACAAACTCACAAAAGATGTTTCTGTGCTTTTATCCGAAGGTAATGTTGTCGGCTGGTTTCAGGGACGGATGGAATTTGGACCTAGAGCTTTAGGAAACAGAAGTATTTTGGGTGATGCACGCAACTCTGAAATGCAGAAAAAGCTTAATCTAAAGATAAAATTCAGGGAAGGATTCAGACCTTTTGCACCATCTGCAAATTCAGAATACGCCCATGAGTATTTTGAAATGAAGAGTCACTCTCCCTACATGCTTCTCGTGCAACAAGTGGTAAAGTCAAGACTCAATCCTCTGCCTGAAAATTATTCGGCTTTACCATTAAAGGAGAAATTATATTTTCTACGTTCCGATCTGCCATCTATTACACACATAGATTATTCGGCCAGAATACAAACAGTACACAAAGAAACTAATGAAAGATACTGGAAGTTGATCGAAGCCTTCAGAAAGCTGACCGGTTATGCTGTCATTGTCAATACAAGTTTTAATGTCAGAGGTGAGCCCATTATCTGCACTCCTGAAGATGCCTACAAATGTTTTATGCGCACAGATATGGATTACCTTGTTATTGGCAATTTCCTTTTTGACAAGAAACAACAACCCCAGTTTGAAGACAAAGAAAAGTGGATGGAAAAATTCAAATTAGATTAAATACTTCTGCCTTGAGGTCTAAATTACACACAATACTTGCTTTTCTAAGTCCTCTTATATTATTTGTCATTTTGGTTTTTCTTCTGGGGATACCAGAAAGGATTATTTTTACTGAATCTTACAATATCGGCTTCTATGAATTAATTTCCTTACTCCTTATTGTCATCCTTGTTCCTGCATTTATGTATAAATTAATTATGGTAAAAGGTCTGAGGTTGAGATTTTACATTTTTGCAGTAATGGTGTTTTTTCTTTTTCTTGTGATTTTTGTAAAAACCATTACCTTTTCAGACAAATACCACTATTTTGATCCTTTTTTGCAGATGCCTCCTGTTTTAAAAAATGAGATTTTTTGTAAAAAGGACACCAATGAGATTCGTATTTTAGCTTTGGGTGGCTCAACAACAGCCTGCAAGGAGTTATCTTATAATCTTAAATACCCTACAGTATTAGAGAAAAAATTACAGGAACACTTTCCCGAAAAGAAAATCACTGTTTTTAATGCAGGCCAGGATTGGTTTACAACAAGACATTCATTAATAACATATACTAATTACTATTATCTATATGATGCCGATTTGGTGCTGATAATGCATGCCATTAACGATGTTTACAGAAGTTTTACACCATTGTCATACAGTAAACCTATCTTTAGTTATGATTACAGTCATTTTTTTGGTGCTTCATCCCATGCAGCACTCCCTTATAAATCTTATATACACAAACTTATTACTGATACAGACCGTTTTCTAAATACTGTTTTGCTGCGAAAGAAAGATAAGGAAGTAGATTTTGACATTGAAAAATACCGTTCATTAATTTCTTTTACCTATTTCTATCAAGCCCTTATCAGTGCAATTATTGACAGGAATTCCATACCGATTGTAATCTCACAACCATTTCTTTACAAAGATGTGATGTCAGAAGATGAAATCAAGAGCTTATGGATGTCCGGCGAATTTTGTTACAACCAGAATGAAAATAATTTTAAACCTTATGCCCGTAAAAGAGCATCAGTACATTCTTTAAAAATGGCAATGGAAACTTTTAATGCAAAAGCCAAAGAACTTGCCGTCCTTAACAATGTGCCTTACATAGCTCTGGAAAAAGGAATTGAAAAAGACATGAGCAATTTCAGCGATGATGTTCATTATACTGAAAAAGGAGCTGATGAAGTTGCAGAAATTATTTGTAATTTTGTACGCATTAATAATTTAATTAAATAAAAAATTATGGACTTTCTAAAGGACTTATGGGGCTTTCTTAAAGAAAGAAAAAAATGGTGGTTGACACCAATTATTATTGTTTTGTTACTCATTGGTATTTTGATAGTTTTAGGAGGAGGCTCTGCTGTTGCTCCTTTCATCTATACCATTTTTTAATTATTGAAATAATAGTATCAGCTCCGGCTGTTTAAAAATATAAAAATGAATACTGAAAGAAAAAAGAATCTTGAAGCTGTTTTGGCCGTATCAACAGGTTTAATACTCCTGTATTTTATCTTCAAGCAAGAAGCTTTTGTTATAGCAGCTTTTGTCTTATCTGTCATCAGTCTGTTATCCGGATATTTTACGGATAAATTCGGTTGGCTCTGGTGGAAATTTGCAAAAGGGCTTGGTTACGTGATGGGTAATGTGATGCTTACCATTGTTTTTTTTGTTTTTCTTACTCCCATTGCCCTTATAAACAAACTTTTTGTTGGAGATCCCTTGATGCTTAAAAAAAAGGAGAGAAAAAGCACTTATGTTGAACGCAACATTGGATTCACCGGCAAAGACATAGAAAACGTCTGGTAAAAAAAACATATATGAAACAATACCTTGATTTGATGCAGCATGTGCTTGAACATGGCACTAAAAAGGAAGACCGGACAGGAACGGGCACAATAAGTGTTTTTGGCTATCAGATGCGCTTTAATCTGGAAGATGGGTTTCCTCTTCTAACCACCAAAAAAGTACATCACAAATCAATCTTTCACGAACTTCTATGGTTTCTTAAAGGGTCCACAAATATTTCATATCTGAAAGAAAACGGTGTCAGCATTTGGGATGAGTGGGCTGATGAACAAGGCAATCTGGGTCCTGTTTATGGCAAACAATGGCGCTCATGGGAGGGTAAAGAAAAAAATATTGATCAGATTTCAGATCTTATCACACAGATAAAGAAGAACCCTGATTCAAGAAGGCTTTTAGTATCAGCTTGGAACGTTGATGACATAGAAAAAATGGCATTACCGCCCTGCCATATTTTATTTCAGTTTTATGTTGCCGATGGAAAACTTTCCTGTCAGCTTTACCAGCGTAGTGCCGACATTTTTCTTGGGGTGCCTTTTAATATTGCATCTTATGCCTTACTCACCATGATGATTGCACAAGTATGTGATTTAAAACCCGGTTTTTTCATACACACTTTGGGAGATGCCCACTTGTATTCCAACCATATAGAACAAACCAAATTACAGTTACAAAGAGAGTTGCGACCTCTTCCTAAACTGATTATTAATCCAGAAAAAAAGGACATCTTTGGTTTTACGTACGATGATTTTCAACTGACAGGATACGACCCTCATCCTCATATTAAGGCACCTGTGGCTGTATAAAGAGATTCTATTCTGTTTTTTCTTTAAAATTTATTATTAAGTTTATCCTCTTTTTATACACTGCAAATAAAATTGTCAGAAAACACTGTAAATTATTAGCCACGGAAACACCCTTCAGGGATGGGGCTATGATGATTTTCAGCTAAAGCGAGTTTTGAGACAGCCTCTAATTAACAGCATCCTTTGCATTTATTATCTTTACATATTTGTAAGACGTAACAAATATTTAATCATTTTTTCACAAAAAATAAAACAACAAACAATTGGATTATATATAATTTTTATATAAGTTTGTCTAATCATTTAAAAACAATCCGCTATGAAAACAAAAACCACCCTCAAAATCTTTATCGCAGCAATGCTTATAAGCCTTTTTGCTGCAAAAACCAACGCCCAAATTGTTTACACCGAATTAAACCCATATGTTTTAATTGAGGATACTATTCTTTCAGACTCAGAGCCAGAATGTTATATGCTTGATTTAAATAATGATGGACCAATTGAATTTGAAATTTGCATTTATTGGGGTATTCAATTTCCAGGTCCATCTTTTAGAATTCTCAGAATAACACAAATAGATTTAATCAACAATATTATTGTTGACGAAAACAATCCGTCACATGCATTATACTTAATTTTAAATGATACAATTAAAGAAGAAAGTACTTGGTCAATTAATTCGGCAATTATATGTGGTTATGCCCCTGGGTTGTATAGACCATGCCCTATGGGAGATTTATACTTTGGATTAAAATTTTATAATGATAATAATATCCATTATGGTTGGGTTCGCCTTGAAGCTACCTGGGAACAAGCCATTATTAAGGATTATGCATATAATGCGACTCCTAATGCTCCAATACTGGCAGGCCAAACTTCATTAAACATTCAAAATATACAACAAAATTATTTGAATGTTTTTGTTCAGAATAAAGTGCTTTTAATAAACTTCAATAATAATCTATTACCTAATGGCACTGTTAAAGTATTAAATACCAATGGCACAGCGGTTCTAAACAACCAAATTACACAGGGCAATAACCAAATTAATTTATCCCATCTGACTGCCGGTATTTACTTTGTAAATATTGAATCAACTTACGGCATTTATAATAAGAAAATATTTATTCAATAAAATATAGCTTTCGATATATGAAAACAAAAAAACTTTTGTTACTCATTTATATACTGTTTTCGGTATTTTATTTCAGCATTAATGTAAATTCTCAAACCAATCCTCATATTTATCTACATGATGGCGTACTCATGAAAGGATGTGAGCAATTTTACCCTATTGTTTGTAATTACATTGCCGATATAAGAGAAGATGGAGCTGGTGGTATTTATGCTGCTCCTGATTTTCATTATCAATATAGCTATTGCAATAACTATACAGATTGTGACCAGAAAATTGAAGAGGATTTCAATCTTATTTCACAAATGGGATTCAATACCGTTCGAATTGGTGGCATTTCAGTTATTGGTGCAAATAACTGCATCACAGGTCTTTCAATTAGAATTGAGGACAACTATAACGTACCATTAAGTTTATATAACAACGAATATTTAACTATGTTAGAAAATGTAATTAATATTGCAGAGGACAATAATTTAAAAGTTATACTTATTACGGGTGCAGATAGTATTGAAAGTCCAGCATACAGGGGTTTTTATACCGATTATTTGAGTATCCTTGCCAATCATTTTAAAAATGACACAACTATTTTGGCTTATGACCTTTTTAATGAGCCTTATTATAGTTCATCTTTTTTATTTAATAAAACTGAAGTATTTCAAATAGAAAATGATTGGTACAATGCTATAAGAAGTATTACTCCCAACCAATTAGTAACAATTGGTCTATGTCATGACAACGATGTTTTTCGATGGGATCCAGCAATAATGGCTGTTGATTTTCTATCCTTCCATGTTTATCCGTGGATTTATAATGATACTGTCCCATCTCAGTTACATTATGACCCTGATTTCAAATTCGTTAAAAGCAAACTAAGGTGGTTTTCACTTGCAATTGATAAACCTTGGATGATTGGAGAAACGGCTTTTTCGGGTGTGCCACAATTTGTAATGGATACAACATCTAATTGGGATATAAGTATGCATCCTTATGTCCACGGCACAGAATACGATCAGACAGATTATGCCTATTTCAGCTTACACCGCATAAAAGCATGTGGTGCAATGGGGTATTCGTGGTGGTTGCATAAAGATTTATATTGGTATCCACGGGGAAATTCAGAGGAACATCAGAATTATTATGGTTTAATTGATACCCGTGCAGTAGGCAATGCCGATAAAGATGCCATCAGTGTATTTCAGGCGTACAATTATCAACAGTGTAACGACAACTGTAATTTAAATTCTTTGGATTATGTAAACCCTCTAAATTATCCAAATCATAGAATTCATGGGAGGGTGGTAAACTCCAATAATGTTGGTATAGAAAATGCCGTTGTTTATGCAAAGGATAATTCATATCATTCTTATTCAACTTTTACAACTACAGGAGGTTATTTTAACTTTTATTGGGATAACAGAGTTATCAACCACATATTAATTTCATTTCCAGGCATGACTAATGAGGTCATTTATTCCCCTTGTTCTTTGGCTTTATGCACACTCAACAACCCAATAGTATTATACGATTTACCAAGCAACCAAATGCCTCAAACCGATTTTGCAGATTTTCGTATTCCGGCAGGTACAAGTGTTACATGGAATGATAATGTTTCCATTAATAACAATCTTATTTTAAATGCAAATTGTACGCTTACAGTCAATTCTGATGTGTTCTTTAACGAAACCAGCCAGTTAATCTTAGAACCCGGTGCTTTGCTTATTCTCGAAAACGGCAGCCACCTCACAGCCATGTGTCCGGATGATAAATGGGAGGGGCTGCTTCATGTAAAAGGGAACGCCACCCTATTAGCCAAAGGCGGCTCAACAATAGAAATGGGTGGTAGCGGTACCATTTTTATTGATTCTACAAATAATCAAACAGGCGAATTGATATTTATGAATAATGCCAATATCATCTTATCGGATTATGAAACCAAGTTAGATATAAAGGGCAGACTCCGACTGTTGTCAGGTGCACATTTTTATACCCAAGGCAAAGGATATGTGCGTTTTAGCAGTACTTTATCCGACAGTCAGTGCTATAACATAACCGGAGCCTCAAATTCTTCAATGTCGTTTGTAGGTGAAACCCAAAACCACAAAAAATTAGAAATAACCCAAGCATCAGTTTACCTACACGGTGTAAACAATATTTCTTTTGCCGATTGTAAAGTTGTCATGTCTGGCTCCAACTCAAGGTTAAGCCTCAGTTATGGCAGCGGCGGTTCAATTCTTATTGATAATATTTTAATAACATCCTCAACAGGCAACAGAACCGGCCACAGGGGTATTGCCCTCTATGGTCAATCCAATATAACTATTGAAAATTCTGTTTTCAGCAACGGTATGTACGGCATTCATGCCATGTTAAATTTTACAGATGGTGCACCACTAACATTAACAAATTGTGCTTTTTACAATAATGACAGAGGTTTAAATGTTAATGACAAAGGCATCACCCTCAACGATTGTACGTTTGATGGAAATGGGTATGGGGTGTATGCAGATGGTATGACCTTCTCAAGCACTGCTAATAATTCATCAATTACTTACAGTACAAATGATGGCATTAACTATATTTCAGCTTCAACAGGAGGTTTGAATGTATTGTACCCACTCATAATGTATAATTCTAACAACGGTATCGCATTTAGCGGTGCTACAAAGCTTACAGTACGTTGTGGCGATGTGCGAAGCAATTTAAAAGGTATTACTTTCAGCAATAACGCTTCATTAAACATGTCGGAAAATGAAACACCAATCGGAGGCAGGGTAAGAATGTCTGTAAATACCGAAAATAATATTTATGCAAGCAACGGCAACCTTTTGTTTTTAAACTCAGGTTATAACAACCTGCAAAGAAACACTAACAAAAAGGTCATAACCGGTAACTTAGGCGGTTATAGTGCCTGTCCCACCTATTTATCTGCACAGAATAACCGTTGGAATTCATCAAATTCATCGCCTGTTTATAATACAGATTACACTTTGATTCACAATGGTATTTGCCGTAGAAATGAAATTTATCTGTCAGATAACGCGCCTACTTATGGTGTTTGCTCTGCGCTCTTATCGCTTTCTATGGGTGACAATTCATTTGCCGGCTCCTCAGTTATAAACACACAAAATTATAATGGCATAACTTTGTCAAATGCCTTATTTGATGCGGTTAGCCTTATAGAAAATGCACAGTATTATACAGCCTCAGACAGACTTTTTGAAATATTGAATTATCCTCTTTTAAGCACAAGTGCTGCCGACGATTATTATTTGAACAAAGCCTATCTGTACATGAAACAGAATATGGCTTACATCCTTCAAGACTTAGTGAGCGATACGACCATAACAGCTCAGAATACGTTAGCCAATCATGTAGGACATCTAAAACACATACAAAACAACATCATTGCCCAAACTCAAAATGACACCAATGCCTACAACCGTTATTATTACGCCTCATTAGATAAGGCTCTGCTTTACAGGGCAATATATGACTATGACAATGCACTTTCGCATTTGAATAGCATTACAACATGGGTAAAACCCCAAAATACAGACGAACTTAATAAATGGATTTGCTTAACCCAACTCGAAAAAGACGTTTTAGACAGTATTGTACGCAAGGAAGACTTCTTTGAACTAAAACACCTTTGTGAAAACAATATGCAGTTAAAAATAGCATCTAACGACAGTAATGATACTTTGCACAATGAAGAACCAGTAACAGATAATGTTGCCATAAGTGTTGATGAGCCTTACATAACTGTAACACCCAACCCCGTAACGAATCAATCACTTATAAACGTTTATGTCCCAGACCTTAAAGATGATGTTGTTATCCGCATTTTTGATGTACTTGGAACTTTACACAGTGAAATAAAAATTAATGAAATTCAGAGTACTATAAGAATCAGTAACACTGCATTCAAGGATGGCATTTATCAATTTGTGCTGTTGCAAGGCAATACAGTGCTGGATAATGTGAGGGTGATTTTTGTTAAAGACTAAAATGTAAAATTTACTTTGTTAAGTACTAACATTTGAATAAAAATAATCGATAAGTCTGTGGTTGACAATAAACTTAAGTGTGTAGGCTAAAGCACCCAACACGCTGCGGGTATCATTACAGGGTGAAGTTTTTTATCGAAGCAGTTGTGTGTATCTGAAACATTTGTATATTTGTCGAAGCGAAGTACTGTAAAAACTGCACCGCTATCCTGCAATTCCGTAAAAACCGTACTTCCTACTGTAGGTCTGAATTTGTTAAAATCCAATGATTTCTTTTCTTAGGCTGACAAAGTCGTTCGGATAAATTCTTAATTAACTAATCTAAACATTTTATTCCATCGGATTTTTCCATCAAACAGGCTTTTGTCCTTGTCAAGTGAGAGCCAAACGAAAACAGCTTTCCCAACAATATGATCATTCGGGACAAATCCCCAGAAGCGTGAATCGGCAGAATTATGACGGTTGTCGCCCATCAGCCAGTAATAGTCCATAGAAAAAGTATAGGAATCGGTTTCTCTACCATCAATTAAAATCTTATCTCCTTGAATTTTTAAGTCATGACCTTCGTAGGCATGAATTATTCTTTCATACAGAACAATATTGGTGGTATCAAGTCTGACAGTCGTTCCGGCTTTGGGAATGTAAAGCGGACCAAAATTATCTTCATTCCATTTATAGTTCTCGGAATAGGGGAAAATATATTTCTCGTGATAATTTTTTGGTTTAAGAATTTTTACAACATCAACAATATTTCTGATTTTTCTTAACTTTTCGGCACGTTCTTCAGAAAGGGCGTAAATATATTCTCCGGAAAGAGAAGTTTGTCCACCGTCAGTGATACTTAAATCACTTAAAACTCTCGGATTTATGCGTGTTCCATCAGTTTTTATGACATAGTTAAATTGAGTTTCACCGGGAGTTACAGACAGCACACCGTTTATATATAAATTCTGGTCAATGATTTCAAGGGTATCGCCAGGCAATGCCACACAGCGTTTAATATAATTTTCGCGTTTATCTACCGGTCTGGAAACAACGGTAAAATTTCTATTGACAAAATCTCTACCCATTTCCCTGCACATGGCATAATAAGAGCGACTACTTTGAAATTCAAGAGTTGTGGTGTCGCCATCGGGATAATTAAAAACCACTGCATCATTACGTTTTATAGATGTCAGACCAAAAAATCTGTAATAGGGCAGTTTTATCCATTCAAGGTATGATTTTGTTGTTTTTGTTAAAGGAAGTGTATGGTGGGCAAACGGAAAAGATAAGGGTGTATTAGGAATTCTCGGTCCGTAGCTAAGTTTACTAACAAAGAGGAAGTCTCCAACTAGCAATGACTTTTCCATAGAAGACGTTGGAATGGTATAGGCTTCAATTAGAAAAGTTCTGATAATGGTAGCCGCAATAACAGCAAAAATAATGGCATCAGTCCATTCACGAACAACAGTTTTCTTAAATTTTGGAAGGTTATCAGGGTGGGTATATTTTTCATTGTCTTTAAATCCCAAATATGGCAGATATACAAATGGGAATAAACCCGCCAATCCTTGCTGCAACAGGCTAAAGCGCTTGAAACATTTAGCAGTTTCAACAACCATTAAAAGGATTGTAAATACATTAATAAAAGGAATGATGATGAAAATATACCACCATAAAGGTTTTCTTATAATTTTTAACCAAATATAAAAATTATAGAAAGGAATTAAAACTTCCCATCCTTTATAACCAGCCTTTTGAAAAATTTTCCATAATCCTGCAATTACAGCGATACATGAAGCCAAAAAAAACAACAGAAAAAAACTCATTTTACTTATTTATTAAAGTTTAACATATCTTTCATTTCAAAATAACCTGTTTTGCCAATTACCCATTCAGCGGCTAAAACAGCACCCAGTGCAAACCCTTCCCTATTCAACGCCTTATGTTCAATGGTAATCACATCCTTTTCAGAAGTATAAATAACTCGATGATTACCAGTTATATTGCCTTCGCGAAAAGAAATAATTGATAAATCATCAGGATTTCCAGAAGCGAAATTAACCCATTTTTCTTTCCCGGGCATCAAAGGGAGCAAGTCTTCAGCTAATTTTCGGGCTGTACCACTGGGTTTGTCAATTTTTCCTGCATGATGAACCTCTTCAATGCCCACATCATAAGCAGTTATATTTTGCATAAGCTCAGCCAGTTTTTTATTGAGTTCAAAAAAGATATTTACACCAATACTATAATTGGGAGAAAAGAACAACGTTTTTGAATGGTTCTTACAAAATGCGATGATATTTTCCCTTTCTTTGTCCCATCCCGTTGTACCAATAACAATAGGGATGTTTAATCCGAATGCTTTGTCAATGTTGCCGGTTACAGCCTGAGGTAAGGAAAAGTCAATTATTACGTCTGCAACTGCAAGGGCATCTCTTTTAAGCTTCCAATCCGATTCATTATCAATAATGGCAACAATTTTATGGTTACGTTCATTAGCAAGACTTTCAATAATTTTACCCATTCTACCATAACCGGAAATCGCAATATTCATAACCTCTGTGTTTTAAAAGTTTAGCGTTAATTTAAATCCGGAAATCTTTTTATCATTATAATCCAAGGGGTTCAAAAGTAATGGATTAAGCTCCAAGGAGAGGTCGTCGTTGATGTCAAAATAATACAAGTGTGCATCTACGGCAGCATCAACAATATTTAAAGCATAAAGAGCAACCGTAAATATGACACTAAGCTCCATATTCCTTCGGTAATAATTCTGAGCTTGTAACAGACCTTCGCTGGAATAAGCTGTATAATTATCAACCGTTTCGGGATTGCCATCATTTCTTATAAGATATGCTTCTTTATAGTCCTTATACAAGTTATTATTCTGAATGACAAAATAAGTCAGAATACCAAGTCCTCCGTAAACAACAGGCAGTTTCCAGTATTTTCTGTTGTAAATTTGTCCAGCACCGGGAACAACAGTTGACAAGAGGCTTGCAGTACGGGGTGAGTGTTTTTTGATATTTAATGAATCTCCGTTTTGTGCATGAACACTAACTGCAATAAGACATCCAATCGTTAGAACACAGACTGTTTTAAGAGACAGCTTTTTCACTTGTTAAGGATTTCAATGATATTTTTTAAATCATTATCTGAATTGCACTTGATAACGATATTTACGAAGCCTTTATTGTCTTTTTTCAGGTCAATTCTGACACCTAATTTGGCGGATAGTTCCTTTTTTATGTTGTTATATTTCTTATGAAGGTCCTTGTTTGGAGCTGGTTTTTCTTTTCTCTCATTAATTTCTTTTACAATCTTTTCAACCTCTCTGACAGATAGGCCTTTTTCAATAATCCTGGCCGATAATTTGAGTTGTTCAGCAGCATTTTCAACTACAATGATGGCTCTGGCATGGCCCATAGAAAGAAGGTTATCCCTGAGTGCGGCTTGAATTTCAGCCGGTAATTTCAAAAGCCGGAGGTAATTGGCAACGGTAGATCTCTTTTTCCCAACTTTATCACTGAGCTCTTCCTGAGTAAGTGAAAACTCATCCACAAAACGTTGAAATGAAAGGGCTATTTCGATGGGATTGAGGTCTTTACGCTCGAGATTTTCAATAAGAGCCATCTGAAGCATTTCAATATTTGATTCTGCTCCTCTAATATAAGCGGGCAATTCTTCAAGGCCCATCATTTTTGCAGCCCTGTAGCGTCTTTCTCCGGAAATCAATTTAAACTTATCATCCTCTGATTTGCAAACAGTTATCGGTTGTATGAGACCAACCTTCATGATAGATTCTCCCAGTTCTCTGAGGGACTGTTCTTCGAAGTTGTTTCGAGGTTGATAGGGATTGGCTTCAATCATATCAAGACGGATATTAAAAATAGTGCCTATACTGTAGGTACTGCTGGCATCTTCAAGTAATGCACTTAATCCCCTTCCTAAAGCTCTTTTTTTGGTGTTCATTATTTACTTATTATTTCTTTAGATTGATTCTTAACCATGTTGTTTCTATGCAATATTTCTCTGCCCAGATTAAGATAATTAACTGCACCTTTAGAAGCTGCATCGTGCATTATGATCGTTTCTCCAAAACTTGGAGCTTCTCCCAATTTGGTATTGCGCTGGACTATGGTATTAAAAACCATTTGTTTAAAGTGCAGTTTAACTTCCTCAACAACCTGATTAGCTAATCTTAAGCGCCTGTCGTACATGGTCAATAAAATACCTTCTATTTCCAGTTTTTCGTTCAGATGAGACTGAACAATTTTTATTGTATTAAGAAGTTTACCTAAACCTTCGAGTGCAAAGTACTCACATTGCACAGGAATGATAACAGAATCTGAAGCAGTAAGCGCATTAATGGTTATCAATCCCAGGGAAGGAGAACAGTCAATGATGATGAAATCATAACCGTCTTTAATCTGGTTGATTACCTTTCGCATCATTTTCTCTCTGTTGGGGAGATTGATCATTTCAATCTCGGCACCAACGAGGTCGATATGGGCAGGAATTAAATCAAGATTCGGGGTTGAGGTATTTAGGATAATATTATTGGGGTCAATTTCATCAACAATACATTCATAAATACTGGTTTTGATATTTTTAGGTTCAAATCCTACACCCGATGTGGCATTAGCCTGAGGATCAGCGTCAATCAAAAGGGTTTTACGTTCCAAAACAGCCAGGCTGGCAGCCAGATTAATGGCTGTTGTTGTTTTTCCAACACCTCCTTTTTGATTTGCAATAGCAATTACTTTAGTCATTAAAATACATTTTTTTAAGCACACAAAAATACAAAAAAAGCTGACAGTAAAACCATCAGCTTTTTAATACTATCAATTATTTATTTTTTATTCTTCTGTTGGATTCTGACCTAAATCATCAAAGTTTACATCTGCAAAATTATCTGATGTTTGCTCAGGCTCAATAGGTTTTTCCCCTGTATGAATAAAATGGATTACCTGAGCCAGACCTTCATTAAACTTTTCAAAATCTTCCTTGTACAAGAAAATTTTGTGTTTTTCGTAAAAAAATTTATTTGTTTCATTATTAAAACGACGCTTGCTCTCTGTGATTGTTAAATATAACTCTTCACCCCTGGTTGTTTTGACATCAAAAAAATATGTCCGTTTTCCAGCTCTCACCGATTTAGAGAATACCTCGTCACGATCTTTTCCTTTTTCATTATTTCCAAACTCTTCCATTTTAAATAAATTTTTAATGACACATTATTGAATTAATCCAGTGCAAATTTAAAAAAAAAAATTAATTGTGTGTTTTTTTTTAATTTATTAACGCAATTAGGCAATTAATATACTTAAAGTTATAAACAATCTAAATAAATGAATTTTAATGTTTTTTATTATTCGATAAATAAAATTTGTATATTTGCACTTCGAAAAATGGTGGATGTAGCTCAGTAGGTTAGAGCATCAGATTGTGGTTCTGAGGGTCGTGGGTTCGAGCCCCATCTTCCACCCAAGTTTTAGGCCTGCGAATGCGGGCCTTTCTTGTTTAAAGGAAGATGGGGCGAGAAGTTTATCCCGACCGAAGCGTCGGGAAGCCCCATCTTCCACCCAAGTTTTAGGCCTGCGAATGCGGGCCTTTCTTGTTTAAAGGAAGATGGGGCGAGAAGTTTATCCCGACCGAAGCGTCGGGAAGCCCCATCTTCCACCCAAGTATAAAAGCCTGCGGTAGCGGGCTTTTCTTATTTTAAGGGATGATGGGATTGCGATTTTACATCAGGAGGCCTCAACTTCCACCCGATATTATCTCAAATTATTGATTATCTGGGATTTATGTGAGATTTTTTATTTAGATCATGCGTCCCATGCGTTTTTTTGGCTATCAAAATAAAGGTTGGAAAAGAGGGTTTTCATTAATCATTTTTAAACAGGTTTCAAGGGAAAGGTTTTCATTCACCAGATACCATTGACCAGTATGTCTAAAGTAGGATAAATTAAATTGGTTATCGGCAACAAATTCGAGACGTAAAAATTTGCGTTCGAAATCATCAGCTATTCTATTGGCATATTCAGCTTTGTATTTTTCGCAAAAATAAAAATAGTTTTGAAACCATTTGGTGTAAATATCAACCACATAATTGTATTTCTTATCAGGAATTACTTCTTGTAAATGTTTCATATAATGCACTATAAGTGGTTCAAAAAAAGCCGTTATTTCCTTTTTTTGAGTATCATTTACTTTAGTCTTTTTTTGCTTTACATGTTTTATTTCCCAAATTCGCTTTGTACTCATGTTCTTTTGAATTTGTGTTTCTAGTCAACTATTTGCACATTTTCTTCCTTTCTCAACGCCTCCCTCAACACTTGCTGCAATAATCTTTCATTCTGAGTTGCACTTTGTTTTATGCTTTCTTCCAAGGCATTACAATTTTGCATGAGTTGTTCTAATTCTTGAACAATGAGGTGTTGCTCGGAAAGAGGTGGAAGAGGAATTTTCATGTTGTTTGATTGGGTAATAGAAATATTATCCTGACCTGCAACTCCCTTAGTAGAAATGGAATTTATTTCTGACATTTCATTCAAATAATAAAAAATCCATTTATTGATCTCTTTAAATAAATATGGTCTTATTAAAACACCTGCTTGATTAAAGTTAGCTTCGGGTAAAGTATCAGGGATAATAGCAAGTTTTCCTAATGGTGGTCCAACGATATTCATAATTAAATCACCAACTTGAGTTCTTGACCTTTTTAATTGCCCATTATGAATTTCTTCTTTTATAAACTGTGGTTTGTAATCAAATGCAATTTCTTGATTCTTAAGATTATACATTTTAAGATAAGGGATTCCGTTGCTTACAAAAGCATCTTGACTTGGTGTGCTTCCGCTTGCTATGTATGAAATTTCCCCCAACCTACACCACACCCAACTTTCAGGTATTTCAAAAGGAATTTCTTCGGGTTTGATGGGGGGCAGCTCTTTCTCCTTTTTTAGTTTTCCCTCGGTAATGAGCTTCTGTTTTTCTGCTTTAATTTTTTTTAGTAATTCACTGGCAGGTTCGTCATTGGGGTCTTGTGGAACTAATTTACCTTGCACGGCATCTTGCAATAATTGTTGGCGGAGTTTTTTTACGAGGGTGAGCTGGTGGGTGAGTTCGGAAAAAATACCAGCTCCAATATTTTCATATAATTTAAGATTTGACAAAATATATTTTTGAACTTCAAGGTCAGGTAAAGGTATTTCTATCTCATAAATCTGATCAGGGTGTATTCTTTGTGT
This sequence comes from Bacteroidales bacterium, assembly GCA_028698995.1. GTDB lineage: Bacteria > Bacteroidota > Bacteroidia > Bacteroidales > PXBB01 > JAQVVM01. The sequence goes on along the minus strand of JAQVVM010000036.1, from coordinate 9,574 downwards.
AGCAACGCCTCTTGCAATTTTTGCTAACTCCAAATAATAATTACCTTGTTTAAAAAAGTAAAATATCCATTCAGGCAAACATGTTTCAGCAACATCAAAAGCAGGTAAGTCAGCACTGCTTTCAAATCCATCTAATTCATCTGGTATAATTCCAAATGCTCCTTTATGGAAATTTTGTTTTCCATAAATAAATTGACCAGATTTTCTGATAAATTGTTTTGTAGCTCCCTCAATTTCATTTTCTAAGCCTCGTTTCTCAACGCCTAATACTTTCAACTTTACTTTTATCCTTCTATCAGGATTAGGACTATCACAAATTATTTTACTTTCTTTGAGAACTTCCCCTAACTTTACTTTTTTCCAACTCATTTGCTGCTCTTTTTATTCTTCATTTTCAGAATTTGAATACAATTCGTAAAACTCGTTTAGTTTAGCCCGCAGGAGTTTTTTATCGGGCAGCACGGTTGTATATTGGCTTATAAGGGTGGGCGATAAACTTCTGCTCAGGGCATATTCCACCACCTCTTCGTTTTTAGTTTTGCAAAGTAAAATACCAATGCTTGGGTTTTCGTGGGGTTTCTTTACATCCCTGTCCAGTGCCTCTAAATAGAAATTAATTTTACCGAGATGCTCTGGCTCAAATTCAATAGTTTTTAGTTCAAAAGCCACCAAACACTGTAATCCCCTGTGATAAAAAAGCAAATCTGCTGTGAAGTCCTTATTGCCTACCTGTAAGCGAAATTCATCATCCATAAAAAGAAAATCTTTCCCCAATTCAATGATAAATTTTTTCATCTGACTTATTAGTTGTTTTTGTAAATCAGCTTCGAAATGTGGTTCCGGCAGATTCAGAAAGTCGAGCACGTATGTTTCTTTAAACACATTCTCTGTCTGTGCCGGAAATTCTCTCAGCAGTGCTGAGAGTTTTTGATTGCCAATCATAGTTCTCTCATACAAGGAAGCATTAATTTGTCGTTCAAGTTCTCGCTTTGTAAATTTTTCGGCAAAACATAAGTGTAAATAATATTCTCGCTCTTCTGCCGATTGGGTTTTGCTTAAAATTATAAGATTATGTGTCCAACTGATTTCTCTCACCAGCGGTGAGAGTTTTGGCGTGTCCTTATAGGTCTCATAAAATTGTTTCATCCGCCAGAGGTTTTTATCCGAAAACCCTTTTAAATCGGGTTCTTGCCTTGCAATAAATGCTGCCAATTCTTGCACGGTTGATTTACCCCATCCTTCTGTAACTGTCCTATTGCTAATGTAGCATCCTATTTCCCAATACAAGTCAATAAGGTGGGTATTTACTGCTTTAAATGCTTTATAACGGGCATCTTTGATAAGAAGGATGATGTCATTAAACTGTCGTTGTATTTTCATTTCACAGCCTCCTTTAATTGGTTTAACAGTTGGTTGCTTTTCTCAAAAGAATCTTGTAGCATCTGCATCAGCTCAGCACTGCTGTATTCCTGTTCTTCTTCTTTTTTGGTTGGGTTTTTAATATCCAAATCGTAGTTGCGGTCAATAATGGTTTTAATGGGGACTTTCCAACATATTTCACTTTCTTTTCTATTGTTCCACCATTTCTTAATAGGTTCAAATTCTTTGTATTGTATGGGTTTGGTTTTATTATAAGCTTTTTGCCCTACGGGTAAGCGGTGTTCGTAATACCAGACTTCTTTGGTGGGATTGCCTTTTTCAAAGAATAAAAGGTTGGTAGCCACAGTGGCATAGGGTTGAAACACAGAATTGGGCAAACGGATAATGGTGTGTAAATTACAATCGGCTAACAATTTCTCTCTTACCCGTTGTTTTACCCCATCGCCTGTTAAGCTGCCATCGGGTAAAACTATACCTGCACGCCCGCCTTGTTTGAGTAAGTGAATCATTAAAATTAAAAACAAATCGGCACTTTCTTTTGTGCGGTATGTTTGAGGAAAATTAGTTTCGTTGTTGTTGGCTACTATACCACCAAAAGGAGGATTGGCAAGGATTACATGTACCCTGTGTTTTTCGGTAAAGTTACTTAATGGCTGGTCTAAAGCATCTCCGAATTTGATGTTTGGTATTTCAATATCGTGTAGTATAAGATTGGTTGTTGCCAATAAATAAGGCAATGGCTTGTATTCCCATCCAGCAATTTTTTCTTCAATGCTTTTTCTGTCATCTACATTTTTGGCTTGTTTCTTTAAATGCTCAATAGCACAAGTTAAATAACCACCTGTTCCACAAGCAGGGTCTAATATCTTTTCTCCCAATACAGGATTAATCATTTCTGTTATAAATTGCGTAATGGCTCTTGGGGTATAAAACTCACCACTTTTTCCGGCACTTTGCAAATCTTTTAAAATGGTTTCGTACAATTCGCCAAAAGCATGGCGGTCTTTGGCAATATTAAAATCAATTTCATTCAGCTTGTTCAATACTTTACGAATATTGATGCCGCTTTTCATATAGTTGTTGTTGCCTTCAAATACCTCACGCACAATTACAGCCCGTTGATTGGCAGTGCTTAAATCGAGATTTCGCAAAGCAGGGAATAACTGGCGGTCAACAAATTCTAATAGCTCGTCTCCTGTCATCCCTTCATCGTCACCAGCCCAATTGCCTTTCTGTTTAACCCAATGAAATTTATCAGGAATAGGAGATTTGTAATTATCGTCTAATAATTCTAATTCTTTATCCTTGTCGGAAAATATTTTCAAGAAAAGCATCCAACCTAACTGTTCAATGCGTTGGGCATCGCCATTCAGTCCGGTGTCCTGCCACATGATGTTTTGAATACTTTTTATTATGCCTGATGTGTTGCTCATTTAATTATATATTTTTTCTATTTCTGTTTCAATTTTTCTCATACGGTTTATTTCGTTTTTCAATTCTCGCTTTAGTCATACGTTCTCTAAGTCCACCTTCTTCAATAAATGCCTTTTCCAATGATCTAATTTGCTTGTTTAGCAGATATGTAACAATATTGATTAGGCAAATCATTGAGTTAGCACAAATTCCGGGGTCTGCATGTTCAATAGCATTTTTGTATGTTTCATAAGTCGCATTTGGAGTTTTGTTTATCTCTCTGAATCTCTTAGTAAAGCGATGGTCTATACCCCAAAGTTCAAGTTTGTTTGTCCTTAAATAATCCTCATAATCAATTTTAAGCTCTTCGAGAGATGCACGAGCAACACTAGTCAGTTTAATTTCTGCTTCCTTCGAAGTTGCAGAAATCATGCTTGCTTCTGCAATATTTTGCTTCCCACTTCTTGCAGCCTGCACCATCTGGTCAATTGTTCTGTCATATTTTTTAAAAAACCTTTTAGTAAAGATTACAGTGGCATCGTATATAATTTCCGATTTCTGGTAAGTAATCAGGTTTCTGTATCCTCCATGCTGAGGAATAAATCCTTCGTTATTTTGCTTTTTGTTTTCCATTTAACTTACTTTTGGGACTTCAGGGACAGGCGGGACAAGTGAACTTGTCACACATGTCCCTGTAGTCCCTGAAGATTTTATGCTGATTTATATAACTCATTTTCTAATTCTTTAACGGCTTGCAAATATTTTTCTTTACTACCAAATTCCTTTATTATTTCAGTAGGAGAGCCAAAGTCTGAAAGGGGTTGCACTCTTAGCACTTCCATGCTTTCGATGTTTTCAATGCCTTCGTCTGCGTATTTTTCGAGTAATGCCTCCAAAACTTTCCTTGATTGTTCGCCATACTTGGCAAAGTAATTACGTTTTTTTACGTTATTTACTCTTTCTTTTCTTGTTAGTGGGGGCTGGTCATAAGCAATATGACAAATTAAATCAAACAAGTCAACTTTCTTTTCGACAGCTTCCATTAAGGCTTCAACTAGAACGCCTTGTTCTTGCAATTCCTTAATAATGGCTTCTTTACGGTCGGTATTGTTCCATTTGTTTAAGAAATCATCAAGCGAGGCGAAGTGACCTTTTATAATTTCTTTTGTGTGGTCTTTCAAACTTGATGTAATTGGCTTTCCGTGTTGGTCGAAGTATAATTCACGACTAACCAAAACAGAGACATCAACGCCGTTTACATAGACTTTTTGTCGTGGTTCTCTAACTTCGGTTTCTGTATCAGGTGATTTGGGGTATCTTATTGTTGGTTTAATAATTTCAACTTCATCTCCGCTGTCTTCATCAATTATTGTAGTTGTATCGGTTTCTTCTTCGTCAACAATTCCAGTTAAATCGGTTTCCCCTGTAACTTGTTTTATCCTTATTGGTTCTCCATCAAAGTCGGGGTCTGCAAATAAATCGGTAGCATTTCTAAAATCCAGTATGGTAAAAAACAGTTTTCCGTATTCTTCATTAATTCTTGTGCCTCGTCCAATAATCTGCTTGAACTTGGTCATTGAATTTATATTAGTGTCCAGCACAATAACTTTACAGGTTTGGGCATCAACGCCGGTAGTCATTAATTCGGAAGTGGTTGCTATAACAGGAAACTTTTCTTCAGGATCAATAAAGTTGTCTAATTCACGTTTACCTTCGTCATTGTCGCCGGTAATCTGCATGATGTATTTATAATTATTGGCTGCTAAATCTGCATTGTGGCGTTGCAATGCGGAGCGCATGCGTTCAGCATGGTCAATGTCGGCACAAAAAACAATAGTTTTTGCATAGCGGTCAAACCCTTTTAAAAATTCAGTAAGTTTTTTTGCAACTGTGTCGGAGCGTTCATCAATTACCAAAGTACGTTCAAAATCTCTACGGTTGTAGATTCTGTCTTCAACAGGATTTCCATCTTTATCTAATTTGCCATCTACAGGGCGCCAACCTTCTAAGTCAATATTTAACCCAACTCTAATCACACGATAAGGAGCAAGGAAACCATCGTCAATACCCTGTTTTAAAGAGTAGGTGTATATTGGTTCATTAAAATAATCAATATTACTTATTGTGTCTGTTTCTCTTGGCGTGGCAGTTAAACCGATTTGAGTTGCATTTTTGAAATATTGTAAAATTTCTCTCCATGCACTATCTTCTCTTGCACTACCACGATGACACTCATCCACTACAATTAAATCGAAAAACTCAGGAGTAAACTGTTTGTAAACATTTGCTTCTTCGTCTGAACCGGACAATCCTTGATAAAGAGCTAAATAAACTTCATAACTTTTATCTATTTGCCTGTGTTTTACTACAGTCATTTTATCCTTGAAGTGCTTAAAGTCGCCTCTGCGTGTCTGGTCAATTAATACGTTTCTGTCAGCCAAAAAGAGGATACGTTTTTTTGTACCACTTTTCCAGAGGCGGTGTATTATTTGAAAGGCTGTATATGTTTTCCCAGTACCAGTTGCCATAACTAACAGAATTCTGTTTTGACCGTTGGCAATGGCTTCAACAGTTCTGTTTATTGCAATTTGCTGGTAGTATCTGGGGCGTCTTCCTGTTCCGTCGAAGTAATAGGGCTGCGAAGCAATTTTTTCAACTGCAGGTGTTGCAATGGCTTTGTATTTTTTATACTTTTCCCAGAGTTGTGAAGGAGAGGGGAAGTTGTCTATTCCAATTTCAGTTTCAATATTTTCATTAGTTTCTGTACGGTCGTGAAAAAGAAAGCCATCTCCATTACTACTAAACACACAAGGGATGTCAAGTATTCTTGCATAGTCAAGTGCTTGTTGAATACCAGCTCTTACCGAATGATTGTTGTCTTTAGCTTCAACAATTGCAATGGGAATATTTGGTTTGTAATATAAAATGTAATCTGCTCTTTTTTGTTTTCCTCTTGCAGTCAGTTTACCACGAACATAAATTTTACCATCCGTAAAAGAAACTTCTTCCAATAATTGTGTTTGCTTATCCCATCCTGATTTTTCAATTGCAGGAGTAATGAACTTGGTACAAATGTCCCTTTCTGATAATTTTTTTTTATCTGTCATTTTTATATTCTAAAAAAACACATTTCAATAGTTTCAAATCTATTGTATATTATTAATTTGGCTAATTTATGTTAATTTTATTAATAGAAAGCAATTATTTTCAAAAAAATGCGCCTTACCTCTTTACGGTTTTAATAAGGAGTAAACTTGCTGTTATTTAAAAACAGGTAAATAAATATCACTTCAATATAAATTGTTAAATGATAAAGTTATATAAAACTATCCTGTCTTCAAGTGAATTAAAACCTTACCTTTGCAAAAATTTTTGAAGCAGTGAATTTTTTTAGAAATTATTTATTAATTATAATCTTTATCATAAGCAGCTCACAGCTTTTCTGTCAGTTGGTTTTGAATACAGGCCCTACCCCTTCACAACTGGTTCAAAACACCCTGATAGGCGGTGGCATTACAACCTCGAACATTTCTTATGCAGGGGGTTCTGCTTCAAGGGCAACTTTTACTAATGGCAATTCAACTAATTTGGGGTTGAACAATGGCATCGTTCTATCAACTTGCCCTGCTAACCTGATACTGAATCCGGTTAGTTATTTAATGAGCAATAATTTGGGACTTCCCGGCGATGCCGACTTAGATGCCATTAATAATGGCTGTCAAACCTACGATGCCTGCATATTGGAATTTGACTTTATTCCCATGTCTGACACTGTTAAGTTTCGCTATGTGTTTGGTTCAGAGGAATATCCAAACTATGTTTGCTCACAATATAATGATGTTTTTGCATTTTTTGTTACAGGGCCTAATCCTACCGGTGGCAATTATAATGATTTTAATATAGCACGTATTCCGGGTACAAATCTTCCTGTATCAGTCAATAGTGTCAACAGTGGAACTCCGGGTGGAAGTTACAACCCATCTGGCTGTACTTCATTATCTTATTCCAATTATTATGTAAATAATATAGCTGCAGGAGGAACAAATATAGCCTTTAATGGTTTCACAAAACCATTAACTGCCTGGTGTAAAGTCATACCATGCCAGACATATCATATTAAAATTGCAGTGGCTGATGGTTACAACGGATTGTATGATTCGTCTGTTTTTCTTGAAGCCAACAGTTTCGTTTCCGATTCATATCTGATTACCTCATCCTACTCGAACACTTCTTCAAATACAGCAACAGAAGGTTGCTCTCAGGGAATTTTTTCATTTAAACTCTCCTCTCCAGCAAGCACACCTTATACAATAAATTATGTTCTGGGAGGTAGTGCCATAAACGGAACTGATTATTCTTTTGTTCCAGGCAGTATCACAATCCCAGTAGGACAGGATTCTGCTGCAATTATCATTAATCCCCTTATTGATGGTCAGGCGGAAGGCAACGAAACAGTTTCTATTACTTACACAAGCGGTTGCACACCACAAACAAGTACCATCAATATTTCAGATTATTTTCCCATGCAGGTGTCAACTAGTAATGACACAGCAATTTGCATAGGAACATCCACAACACTTTTATCCAATGTCAGTGGAGGCAGTACACCTGTTTCATATTCATGGAGCAATGGTGCTTCTGGGAGCAATTCCATTAACGTTTCTCCTACAACAACCACAACCTATATAGTCACAGTTACGGACAACTGTGCACTTTCAGCAACATCTGATATTATTGTGACAGTTCATTCAATAGCCTTAAGCACGACTTCTACAGATGAATTATGCGGACAGTCAAACGGCACGGCCTCTGCTGTTGCCACAGGAGATTGTTCAGGGGGGCCTACATTTCTATGGAACACCTCTCCGCCATCAACAACAGCAACAATAAACAACCTGGCAGCAGGCAATTACTCAGTAACTGTTTCCTGTGGAGTCTGTACTGCAACTGCTGATGTTATAATCCATAACAACCAGAGTGTTTCAGTTGGATTAGGCACGGTAAATGATTCCCATTGCGGACAAGCAGACGGTTCAGCTTCTATTTATGCCAGCGGTGGGACTGAACCCTATTCATATCTTTGGAGTTCTTCACCTGAGCAGACATCACCCTTTCTTCAGAATGTAACACATGGCCAATATGTGGTATCAGTAACAGATGCCGTAGGTTGTACAGGAACAGCAAGTGTTCATGTTGGTGAGCATCCTAAGCCCACAGCTTCTTTTATTTCAGATCCTTCTGTAAGTGTTATTGGGAATGACATTACATTTTACAATTTCTCTTCAAATTCGATTCAGTCTTTCTGGAATTTTGATGATGGCATTGTGAGTAACGAAACCAATCCTGTTCACAGTTATCAAACATCAGGGGTTTATCAGGTCTGGCTTATTGTTCAGGATGCATTTAACTGTATTGATTCAACAAGCAATGAAGTAATTATTAACGAAGATGTTACTTTTTATGTCCCTTCAGCATTCACACCAAACAGAGATGGCTTAAACGATTATTTTGGTCCTGAAGGACTGGGATTAAACAATGATTTTTTTGAAATGTCCATATATGACCGTTGGGGAAAACTTCAGTTTAGGAGCTATGATATCAACAATTTATGGGATGGCAGTTCGATGCAGACAGGAAACCCTTGTCCTGAAGGTAGCTATACTTGGATTATATTACTTAAAAACTTCAAATGGGATGTAAAACTATACCGCCATACCGGGGTAGTTAATTTGTTGTAGTGTAATACCTATTTTCCCTATTCATTTTTAGCTTGTTTATGTTCCAAGTAAAGCAATAACAAGTACCCCAATAAACATGATGGCAGTTCCTACAAGACGACTCCTGATATCTTTTTCTTTAAAAATCAAATAACCCCAAAGAACACTTAAAAGTGCACTTGACCTTTTAATGGCTATAACATAAGTAACAAGGGTAAGACTCACAGCCCACATCTGAAAAATTAGTGTAGCGGCTGTAAAAATCCCTATGGGGGCAAGGGATTTTATTTGTTTTAATTGATTCATTTTGTTACCTGCCATTATTATTACCATCGGAATCATAAGTACTGTTAATAAAGAACTCATAAACACCACATAAAACATTGGAGATGAATTGTTTATACAAATTTTATCAATATTGGCCGTGAGGCTCCACAAAAATGCAACCAGAAGCATGTAACGGGGACCTCTTTTTGAAAGCATGGCTTTAAATGGAGCAAAGAAACCATTTTTACTTGCATCCCTATGCATTAAAAGAGCACCAAAAACAATTAAAAAAATGCCAAGCAAACCCCACCCATTGGGAAATTCGCCAAGTAATATCGGGGAAGTTATAAGCAGGAATAAAGGTGTAAAAATAACCATGGGAGCTGTAATAGATAAATCCGAAATTTGTATAGCCCTCATATAGAGAACCGTTATAAAAACATTAAGTAAGGCTCCAACGAAAATTGCAACAAAAAATGTCGAATTAAGCTCAGGGATTTCAATAAAGAAAAGGATTGGCAATAAAAAGGGCAATGCAAAAAGACGCAATGCAAATGCCACAACAAAAACATTTTTATCAGTTAGATTCTTCTTGCCGACTACATCCTTCAACGATTCGAAAAGAGCCGTTAAGAAAGAAAGAGGAAGCCAAAGCATGATATATTTTGATATTATTTAGTCGCTCCTTATTAACCCAAAATTAAAACTTCTTTTTGATTTTCCTGAAGAAAAATTGCAAATAAAAACCTTGAGAAAAAATCGAAAAAATATTTTTTGAGGTTTTTCTTCAGTTTTTT
>JAQVVM010000117.1 GCA_028698995.1 Bacteroidales bacterium | reverse complement strand
AAATGAATAATCGCCGCCTGCCACGGCTTCGTAACCGATAGCAGTTGAATAATGCCCCCGTGCCACGGCTTGATAACCCAATGCCTGAGAGTAATTTCCCAGTGCTCGCGATTCAAATCCGCTAGCCCACGAGTTCAGTCCCACACTGTCGGGGTGTTGCACAATAACGCGCCCTGCCATAAAAGCTTCTTTAAGCGGATACCACAGTATGCGTGCCACTGACGACATGGTGTCGGCTTCCGGATTGGGACTGATGGTGAAATATTCATGGTCAAAATCCTTAGTGCCCACATCCGTTTTTCTTCCCACGCGGAAACCAGTGGGTTGCTCATTTGAGGTGCTTTTAGTACCGGTGCTTAAGGTATCCACATACACAAAGACACCTTTGGGATACACCACAAAAACTTCCCTGCCATCTTTATCTCTGACCACAAAAAGGGGCACCGTATCGCCTGAGTTATTAAAGTCATCACCCATCACATCAAGCTTGGCCTGTGGAGTGTCTATACCAATACCTACTCGGTTGGTGTCAATGGTGAGAAAGACATAATTGTTAGAACCATCTTGAGTCCAGATGGAGTCCCCTCCCGAAATGGTTGCCAAATCAATCCAAGCAGAGCCATCGTAGAAATAAAATTTGGCCGAATTTGGCTCAAAAATCATGAGTCCCTGAGCAGGATTGCTGATGCTGTCAGGATGGGTACGCGGCATGAGAAAGCCTTTGGTGTTCGATTTTACGTCGAGCATAGCTGAGCTGTGAGCTGAATAGGTGGAATCATCTGTAATGGTCACATTTTGGGCCTTCAGATTTGCAGCAAATAATAATGCAGCAATTGTAAAAGAAATAAAATAAATATTTTTCATGTCGATAAAATTAATTACTTACTAAAAGACAAATCTTGTTTTAACGGCATAAAGTTAAAATAAATATTTAAAACAAAAATTTATTGTAAAAAATAATAGTGTGTAAGAATCAAATATCCAAACCAATATGGATGAAAAAGAGTAAAGGGAATGCCATAAAAGTTGTATGGCATCCCCTTATTTCTTTACTCATTACTAACTCTTACATTACGTTCAGCTTTGAGCATGTTAAGTTCTTGTTCAATAGAAGTAAATCTATTTTGGTATTGCTGAAGTAAATGGTTTTGTTGCTCAAGTTGAGTTTGTTGTGAACTTATTTCAGTTTGCAGTGTATCAATGTTTGACTGTTGCGTTTCAATAATGGTTTGTTGTTCTTTTACAGCTTCAACCAAAACAGCAGTCATTTCAGCATAATTAACACCGTAATAACCATCGGTATGGTTTGAAAAAACGAGTTCAGGTACAACTTCCAAAACATCTTGTGCAATAAAACCAATTCTGTTTCCCATGGCAGGATTGTCCTTCCATGTGAATGAAACACCTTGAAGTTTCATGACTTTCTCAAGACTGTTATAAAGTGGGGTAATATTTTCTTTGAGGCGTTTGTCTGAGGTATTAGTTGTAAGTGTGCCGTCTGCCATTTGGCAAACAGGAGCGCTGTAAGCACCGGAGGCAATACTTCGTATACGGGCGTTACCGTTAACATCGAGCATTTCCGTGTTGGCAGAAGTCCCTATCCCAACAGGCTGTGCGAAGTAATTTTTCGTTCCACCAAAGCCCCAGCTGAAGATACTGTTGTCAAACCATAGAGCTTCATAACCGTTTACCTTTAAAGCAATTCCGGTTTTACCATTGTTAAGGTTTGCAAGACCTGCCACATCAAGCATTTCGCTTGGTGTATTCATCCCTATTCCTGTCCATCCGTTTTTCAAAACTGTAAATGCATTACTTCTGTTTAATGAGTCGGCACCATTGCCAATTACAAAAACTGGTTCCAATGGCATCCAATCGTCAAAGTAAAAGGATGAACTTGTATAATTGTTCCGTCCTATTACTAATGAAAAACCAGACTGAGCAATGGTTTGATATCCCATAGTAAAGGCACCATCTGCTAAGCAATAGGTACGGCTTCCTGAAGAAGTAGAAGCATTTTTAGAAGCTACCGTAAAATCACCGAATGCCATAGAACTCCCACCGCTTGCAATAGTATAATGCCCTAAAGCCGTACTTACATAACCGCTTGCAAGCGTGTTTCTGCCAAGTGCAGTAGCCCCATACATGCCAGTTGCTGTAGTTTGGTTCCCCATAGCAACAGCGTAGTATGAAGATGCTATGGCATTATAACCCATAGCAAATGAAACCCAACCGGATGATTTTGAAAATGAACCACCGGCAAATGAAGATTCTCCTTCAGCAATACATGTGTCTCCAATTGCAAAAGATTGATTGCTCAGAGCCCTGCTGCGTGAGCCTGACGCAAAAGACGAACCGCCACTTGCAATAGTATTGGATCCTGTTGCCGTAGAGGCAAATCCGCTTGCTGTGGTGTAAAATCCCATAGCTGTGGGTCCGTAAGTGCCATTAGCAGTAGTATAGAAACCCATGGCTGTAGAGGCAGTACCTGATGAAACAGTATTTTCACCCATTGCAGTTGCCCTGGTTCCACTAGCTACAGTACCCAGTCCAAAAGCAGTACATACATGGCCACTGGCCACGCTGCCCCAGCCTGATGCAAAACAGTTGTTGCTTGAAGCTATTGTACCGCCACCAACTGCCATACTTGCTACCCCGCTTGCTTCACATCCTGTTCCCATGGCTGTAGAATAATATTGTGACGCTGTGGTCTGATAACCGGTGGCAGTGGAATACTTGCCTGTTGCATTTGTCTGGAAACCCATAGCAGTAGCAAACATGTTATCTGTCTTCGTTTCATATCCTAATGCAGTTGAATACGGACCTTTTGCCGAATCACCTATGCCGAAAGCAAATGCCCCTTCTCCTATAGCCTGAGTGCCTAACCCTAATGCAAATGAGTAGTTTCCTATAGCATTAGTAAACTTTCCGGTAGGATTTCCTAAAGAATCCCTCCCTGTTGATCCAAAAGCATAACTTCCAATACCTATAGCTTCTGCAAAGGCACCAATGGCAAAGGCATCCTGTCCTGTTGAACCTGACTTATAACCAAGCGCAAAACTGCCATTACCTATTGCTTCAGCATTTTTTCCAAACGCATAACAGTTGTCGGCGATACCTTTGGCACCACCACCACCACCTGCCCAGGTGCTATCTCCCAATGCAAATGAATAATCGCCGTCTGCCA
>JAQVVM010000116.1 GCA_028698995.1 Bacteroidales bacterium | reverse complement strand
CTTTGCTCAATTTCCTTAAACCCATTAACAAAACTTTTATTCGCTATTTTAATGCTTCTATCTCAAAAGACTCTACACCTTGGGCTGTGGCTATCAAAAACAACATGAAAGGCGTTTCTCCTGATGGCAGCTTCCCTCTGGAAAATCTTCAATTGGGTGCCCCTAAATACCCACCTTTCAAAATTCTCGAAGCCATCTACAACCCATTTCTTGACCAAATTCAAGTCAGCTATGCACCCATCAAAAACTATAAACCTGATGAACCTTATCCAAATATCGGCTGTGCAGCACTGGGCAAATACGATTCTGAGGGCTGCATCCATAATTTCGATGTCAGGCACCAACTGTGCTTTCAACCTACGGGTAATTTTTACAGCTATTTCGATAAATACTTTAAAGACCAGTCCTTTTACGGCTTCTGGAAAGAGGGTATGCTTTGGTTTATATTCTTCGACAGAAACGATGCTGAACGTCAATACAATCCCAACTTAAATCTTATTAAGCCCTCACCATTCATTCCTGAATCTATCGTTAATGTATTCAATACTTCTGTCAAAGAAAATCCTGTGCCTGCTGAAGCTGTTATGTGGGAGTATGTGCAGGAAGAAGGCATCTGGTATATTGATTTCAGTTTGGATTATTCAAAAATTACCCTCGAAAACCTCGAAAATTACACCATGTTATTCTGGGGGCTTCACCTCAGAGATCAAATGTACATTCACGAAGGCCCTTATGAATGGAATTTGGCTGCCCCCATAAAAAGAATTGAAATTGGTCCGGTTGCTTTCAGCGGTAGTGGTTTAACTTTATACGCCATCTATAATAACGATGGCTTACAAGCAAGCCAGTTCAACAGGTTTTATATCCCTAATGGCCCCGATGGGCTAAGACATGATATATACGACCAGCTTTTCAACACCTCTTACACTTTTCCTGCATCATTTGTTCTGAACAATGAGGAATGTGGTTTTTGTGGCTATATTGACGAGCTTTTTAGTGATTTTATTGATTTATACGAAGAAGGCAGTATTCAACCTAAAACCGACCCTTATATTACAATTCAATATGCCCTTTCATTTGATAACATTGTAAATGGAACAGTTGATGTCGAAAATTTCTTCAGAAGGGACAACAATACTTACTACTTTTTTGTTGATCAAATTGCTGTTTTCAAACCACATCCAAATGAAGGTTATTTATTTTCTAACTGGATGGGTGCTGATGCTGCTGATGTTCATTTGAATGAACAAGGCGCTTATGAGCTTTTAATGGACAAAAACAGAAGCATTTTTCCAGTGTTCTCTGAAATCCCTATTCCTATTCCTGAATTTCCATTAACTATTATGAATATGCTTAATGGCTCTACTGATGTAAATGGCTTTATTCATAACGATGAAAATGTGTTCTATTTTCAAATAGGCACCAGTGCTACATTAATACCACAAGCTGAACCGGGATATGTATTTTCTGCATGGGCAGGACCCGATGCTGCAGATGTTGTGTTAGTAGAACCTGGTGTTTATACGCTTTTAATGGACAGAAGCCGCAGCATTTACCCTGAATTCATACCCAATTAATTTTTATAAACAATTAAACTCTTTATAACATGAATCCACTTAATAGAATTGATTACAACAAATTCAAAATAGAAGTTTACACACCTGATGGGCAGTTTGTATGCAACGTTCCTATGAATGCAGAGCATGTTTTTTACTGCTCAGGTCTTACACCTGGGCAGGAATACACGCTTGTGTTTTTTTACGACAATGTGATTATACTTTGTGCCTCTTTCTGTACCATCGAACAAAGCAAGGTTATTTACCTCAACCCCCAACATTTTCTTTACAACAATGATATGTCGAATGTAACTTTCAAGCCCGATTCAGATCTGGCTGAAAAGTTCAGAACATCAGCATACCTAGAAAGTACATACCAATTGTGGGAAAAAATGCTTATCGACAATGTGATGAATAAAAAATATGCCGCCTGTAAAAAGCCACCTCCACCACGCAGGTATATTAAATTCAAAGCAGGCAACGAACTGGCAACAAAAGTGAAATAATACATTTCTCTTGCCTTATTCAAACAATAAACGGGATGAAAATTTCACCCCGTTTTTTTTGTGGCTTTACAGCAGTTTTTTAAATACTAATTTGCCATCATAGGCGATTCTTTAAACTTCAACATCAATTTAGCCATATCGTTTTTTATAAGTTCATCTACCACACGGGCATATTTTTTTGTCATATTTATACTGGAGTGCCCCAGCATCTTCGATACAACCTCAATAGAAACCTTGTTTTTAAGCGTTACAGTAGTCGCAAATGTATGTCGGGCTGTATGAGTGCTTAAATCTTTTTTAATACCACACACATCAGCTATTTCTTTAAGGTAGGAGTTCATTTTCTGGTTACTTATCACCGGTAGGCATACTTTTTTTTCATTGCAGTAGGGATGGTTATGGTATTTTTTTAAAATCTCATAGGCGGCAGGCAGTAGAGGGATGTGGCACCAGCTTTTTGTCTTTTTTCTTTTCTTCTTAATCCACATGCTGCCCTCATCATCACTTTTCAGATCATCGGGGCACAAACTCATTACATCACTAAATGCGAGTCCTGTATAACAACAAAAAATATAAACATCCCTCACTACATTTATCCTTTCGAGCATAAATTTTTTGTTTTTGATTGTGTTCAGCTCATCCTCATTCAAATAAGCCATATCAACTTCTTCAAAGCGGTATTTTAAATTCCTGAAAGGGTCAACAGTAATTAAATCCTGAGCTATGGCAAGCCGCATTATCTTTTTAAAGTTCTTCAGATATTTTATGGCGCTGTTGTGATTGCACTTGCGTTCTGTCTTTAGATAACATTCAAGGTCCTGTATAAACTGCTGGTTTACTTCTGTGAGCTTTATATCCTCTTTTTTGTACTTTCCCCTTATAAAGTTTTGAAGGTGCTTACAGCACGTCTGATAACGTTCTATTGTGAGTGGAGCAAAGTCGATATTCATAAGCCGGGTACATCTCTCATTATGTTCATTAAAAAATTCTATGACTCCTTTTTGATTTTCTTCGATACCGAAGAATTTATTCTTTATGATTTCTGGGGTGCATGATTTTCCACGTTCAAGCAACTCGGCTTTTATATTGCGGATACGTAGTTTAGCACTCTCAACAAAGGAGTTCAGCTCTTTGCTTTCCTTGTTCTTAATGATGACACAACCACGTTTAAAATCCCAGT
>JAQVVM010000035.1 GCA_028698995.1 Bacteroidales bacterium | reverse complement strand
ACTGAATACAAATTAAACTTTTTAAGCAATGGTTTTATTTCCGCATTGTAAAATTAATCTGGGTTTATTTGTCCTCGAGAAAAGGGCAGATAATTTTCATAATATTGAAACTGTTTTCTATCCTGTTGATTTGTGTGATGCACTGGAAATAGTACCGGAGAAAACAAAAACAGTATTTAATATATCTGGTATTAAAGTCCCTTCAGCACTTGAAGATAATTTGTGTATGAAAGCCTATCACATGATTGATGATAAATATAATGTGGGTCCTATCAATATGCATCTTCTGAAAAATATTCCCATTGGTTCCGGCTTAGGGGGGGGGTCTTCTGATGCAGTATTCACCATAAAATTGCTTAACTCTTTGTTTAATTTAAAAATTACTCACTCTGAGATGCAGGAAATGTCACGGCAATTAGGCAGTGATTGCGCTTTTTTTTTGGAGGATAAGCCTATGTTTGCCTTAGAAAAGGGAGATGTATTCAAGCCAATTTCACTTACATTAAAAGGTTTGTTTCTTGTTATTGTTGTTCCTGATATCAACGTTAATACTGCAATGGCTTACAGTAAAATTAAAGTGTATAAAAATCGTGAATCCATAAGTAATATTATCCAACTTCCAATCGAAAACTGGAAGTTTGAACTTTATAATGATTTTGAATTTCCAATTTTTGAGATGTTTCCCCAGATCGAAAATATTAAATCAAAATTATATAAACTTGGAGCTTTATATGCTTCTATGAGTGGCAGTGGCTCTGCAGTTTATGGTATTTTTAAAGAGAAAGTTTGCCTCGAAAACAAATTTAAAGACTGCGTTGTCTGGAAGGGTGAATGTCGGGTTTAAATGTGCTGTCTGTATAAAAGGCATGTTCTTAATTTGAAAGAATTATTTTTACCTAATGAAAATGTTTAATAATTCTTCACTTTTTCCTTAATTTTGTTTAAAATTATTAACATGCATGTCAAACATTCTCTTAGCCCTTTAGAAAATCATTTTAATCAATTTTCAGAAAATATTATTGGTCATAATCACTTTATAAAAACACCAAACGGAGAAAAGCGCTTATATTATGCTGATTGGATAGCAAGTGGAAGACTTTATCGCCCGATTGAAGAAAAATTGTGCAATGTGTTTGGACCAATGGTAGCCAATACGCATACTGAATCAAGCGATACCGGCATATTTATGACAAAATCGTACCACCACGCCTTAAATTTAATTAAGAAACATGTTAATGCTGGTGATAATGATGCGATTATAACTTTTGGCTCAGGGATGACAGCTGTCATAAATAAGTTTCAGAGGATATTAGGCCTTAAATATTGCGGTTTGATTAGTCATAAAGATTGCAACAAGTTGAATGAAAAACCCGTAGTTTTTATTACCCATATGGAGCATCACTCCAATCACACTTCATGGATGGAAACAGTCGCAGATGTTGTAGTTATTCCACCGGGAGATGACTTACTAATTGATTTGAATAAAGTTGAAGAGTCTGTTAAAAAATTTCGCGACAGGCGCATAAAAATTGGGTCATTTACTGCTTGCTCTAATGTAACCGGTATTGATACTCCCTATTATGACATGGCTGCCATTATGCACAAGTATGGTGGTTTATGTTTTGTTGATTTTGCTGCTTCTGCACCTTATTGTCAGATAAATATGCATCCCCCAAAGGCTGAAAATAAACTTGATGCCATTTTCTTTTCACCTCATAAATTTTTAGGTGGACCCGGTTCCTCAGGCGTATTAATTTTTGATACTTCCCTTTATAATTCACCAATCCCTGATAACCCCGGGGGTGGTACGGTTGATTGGACAAATCCCTGGGGAGAATATAAATATGTAGATGATATTGAAGCAAGAGAAGACGGAGGCACACCCGGTTTCCTGCAAGCCATAAGAACAGCACTTTGTATTGAACTCAAATTGAAAATGGGTATAGATCATATTAAAAAACGCGAGGAAGAATTACTCAGAATTGCTTTTGAAAAACTCGATAAAATTGAAGGACTGAAAATTCTGGCCGATAATAAAAGAGAAAGACTTGGCATTATATCTTTTTATATTTTGGGCATACACTATAATCTTGTTGTACGTTTGCTTAACGACCATTTTGGTATTCAGGTTCGTGGTGGTTGTGCTTGTGCAGGTACTTACGGACACTTTCTTCTAAATGTGAGTTACGAATTTTCTAAAGCTATTACTACGAAAATTACTTCCGGCGATCTTTCTGAAAAACCCGGATGGGTTCGCCTTTCTTTACACCCTACAATGACCAATGAGGAATTGCTCTACATTCTGGAAGCCATTAAACAGGTGGCTTTAAATAAAGATATTTGGTCAAAAGATTATGTCTATAACCGGAAAACAAATGAGTTTTTGCATAAGCAAATGCCTGACATTTCAGGTTGTGTTTCTGAGGCTTTCAGCTTGTAATAAATATATTGTAATTAATTTATAATTAAAATATCAAAACAGAATTTACTATACTTTTTGCTTTGAAAAAACCTTCCAAAGGCTGTTTGCAATTTCTGTTGTGTATTTCAAAACAGCTTCTTCATCAATAAGGGTCAGTTTTTTGTCTTTAACAATCAGTTTTCCATTGCTGATAACATGGCTGATGTGTTTTGAATCAATACCAAAAATCAAATGCCCTAAGAAATTATTTGTATTTACAGGGGTGGGAGCGTCATAATCGAGAATTATCAGATTGTTGTCACCATTTCCATTAAATCCGTTTTTCTTTATGTATTGATGAGGTCCAAAAAATCGCTGGTATGCTTCTGGCATTGAAATACCTTCGGTGCTCTGACCGAAAATATAAGCCGCTTTAAAACTGCGGAGCATATCGCTGTGCATGCCATCAGTGCCTAACATAATATTATTATTGAGGCCGGCTCCTCTAAAATAGCCAACATTATTGTTGGAATTACTTTCAATATTCTGTGCAATATAAACAGGGCTTTCTGCAATAAGCCTTCGTTCATTTTCGCTCAGATGTAAACAATGCACCAGTATAGTTTTTGGAAAAGAAAGCACTCCTGCTTTTTGCAATCTCTCTACTACTCGCATATTGTATTTTTCTAGACACAACTCCTGATCGCACAAATCTTCAGCAGTATGAATATGAATACCGCTATGGTGCTTTGCTGCAAGTTTAACCGCTTTATCTAATGTGTCGTTTTCGACTGTAAAAGAGGCATGTAATCCAACCAAACCTTGATTGTCTTTTAGGTAGGTGTCTGTTTCCTCAAGCCCTTGTGCAGCAATTTTAGATCCGTCTCTGTCGCTAATTTCATAACATAATAAATGGGATAAGCCTACTTTTTCAAACGCTTTTGCAATTATATCCAAAGAACCTTGAACATGAAATGGTGAAGCATGATGGTCGATGATAAAACTTACGCCATTTTTGGCACATGAGATTGCAGTAGCCAAAGCACTTGCTTCGATAGACTCTTTGTTAAGCGATTTATCAAGTGCCCACCAGAGGTATTTCAGATTTTCATAAAAATTGGCAGGTGGTTTCATAGGGCCTCCCATACCTCTGGCCAATGCAGAGTAGGCATGGTGATGCCCACAAACAAATGACTGCATGACATATTTCCCATTACAGTCAATCACATCATTAAATAATTGCGCTTCAACTTGTTCATTGATATTTAGAAATTGAACTGGGTTCGCTGATTCCTGCGTAACTATAAGATGGCATTTCTTTATGTCAAATGTCTCTGAATCAACATAATTAGCGTTTTTTAGAAGTATGGTCATGATGTTTTTTGTTTTTAATTATCTTGTTATACAAAAGTAGAAAAATTCTACATGTTTAACTTTATTTTCAGTAAAGAGTAATTGACTTAAATTTTTATTCAGATATAAATCTTAAAACCTGGATTCTAATTTATATATTTAATTTGTTTGTAAATTTTATGGGGTATTATTGATTTATTTTGTTTTCTCTTACTTATAAATTATTTTTGTGTCAGATAATTTGTTGAATTTTAACCAAAACTAAAACCATGAGAATATTTACTGTTTCTGTTCTGTTTGTTTTTTTTACTCTTACAACCTTAGCACAACACTGGCAAAGAGCATCACTGAATGATGATGGCAGTATATGGGTAGAGCAAATTCCAACACCTGAAGATTTTAGGGAATCTAAGACCGAAATCTCACAAATTAGCGGTTTCCCTGTAAGATACAAAGCCAACCCCAACTTTAAAAATATGCGAAATGTGGCATTGCAAGACATGAATAATGATAGTGTGGATGATGTTATTTTTGTTGCTGACAATAAACTTGTGGTTTATACATTTCAGGGATTGTTGTGGGAACGTACATTGAATGGGAGTTGTACCTATCCACCTTCTGTAGGAGATGTAAATGGAGATGGCTTTATGGATATTGTCCAAATAACTACCGGTTTAAATGGAGCAGGTTGGGTGTATGTATATGACAGAAATGGTGTTTTGCTTCCCGGTTGGCCAATAAATCTGAATAACAACTGGTTGTTATGCGCTCCTGTACTTTCGGATCTTAACAACAATGGCGATCTGGAAATTATTGTGAATGAACGCGTTAGTCCACTTGGTCATATAAACATTTTTAATTATGATGCCACACCTTTTAATAGTAACTGGCCTGTTACTATTGATGGCACCCCTGCTGTTACCCCCTCAGTTGCAGATGTTGATGGGGACGGAGAAAAGGATATTGTTGTGTATTCTACAAAATCAAAATATATTTTTAGCCTTGATGGGCAGCCCAAATCAGGATTTCCCCAAACTACCGCACCTCAGCAGAGTTATAGTTACCAATCCCCCGTGATTGCAGATCTTGATAATGATGGCACCATGGAAATAGTCGGTTCAACCCATGGTGACCTGCCTCAGTTTTATTCAATGAATCATGATGGCACTTCCTTCGGTTCATGGCCTCATAATGTTCCGGGCGGCAACTGGACATATTCTCCTCCAACTGTGGTCAAAATCAATAATGATTGGAAAATTTTTATGAGCCGCCCCATTGGTCAAACACCAGAAGATATGTTTTATGGGTGGGATGCAAATGGCAATTTGTTATCAGGTTTTCCAATTACCAAAGTTGGAGGCTTGGAAGGTTTTACAGCTGTTGCCGACATAACAAATGATAATGATTATGAATTAATATTTGGTTCAAACCTATTGGATAGCAATGATTTAGGTTTTATTCATGCCTATAAAATGGATGGCAGTAGTGAAATCAATGGCTTTCCACTCAAACCAAAGGGTTTTACTTTCATGAATGGGGTTTGTGTTGGTGATATTAATGGCAATGGTAAAACAGAACTTGTTGCACTTTCATATTCATCAAATTTTGGAACACAGGAAGACTCCATATATATTAACGTTTATGAAATTGATGTGCCCTTCAACCGTTCTGATGTATTATGGGGCACCTATAAAGGCAATAACAGAAGAACAGGGTTTGTTGATGATGCTTTAAATGAAATGAGTGATATATCTGCATCGTTAATTAACTTAAATATATTTCCAAACCCGGTTAATGGCCATTCCTTTTCTGTTGAATGGGAGGGCGGAGATAATAATAGTAAAATCCTTATTGTTGATATTTTGGGTAGAAATATTCTTGAAAGTAACATGGAATATTATGATATCAATAAAAAATCAGTAACTATTCCTTGTGATAAATTGGAGAAAGGTGTTTACAATCTTATTTTGATTAATAACGGTTATGTTTTTGGAAGTAAAAATTTTGTTGTAATGTAGGCTTTAAACTTAAATTGTATATAATTCCAGCTTGATTCTAGGTAAGAGTTTTGCCTTTATTCAACCTTAACCATTAAAACAACCTCGTTTATATTAATTAAATTATCACCTATTTTCTCGCATGAAGTGCATATCTTATTGGCAAAGAAGCCGGGTTTAAATTTAGTGCCACTTTTCTCAAATTTCTCATACAATGAATCTCGGATTTTATCTCTGTAATCATTGATACGGTTTTCAATTTCCATGGCTTTTTCAATATTTGATTTGTCTTCTGTATTAATACTTTCAAACATAATATCAAATGCTTCCTTTACCAGATCAAACATAACAAGAATTTTATTCATTTGTTTTTCCGAGAACTTAACCCCGTCCTTCTGAAAATTCATAATGGATATGGCTGTTTTATTACAGGTATCTCCGATTTTTTCGACTTCAATTGTGATGATACGCAATCGCCTAATTTTTTCTTTAGCGCTGGCACTGACTTCTTTTTCAGATACACTGATAAGAAATTCGGTAATTTCCTGCTCTATTCTGTCGGTAATGTCTTCATATTTAACAATACGTTCAAAAATTTCTTGTTTCTTAGCATCATCTTTCTCTTTAAGGAGGTCTTCAACAAACGTGAACATCCTCTTAGCTATATCACAATATTTTATTGTCTGGTTCTTTGCTTCAAGTAAAGATAATTCAGGTAATTGCATTAAACCTGTACCTAGATATTCAATTTGCTTTTTATCTGGGGTTTCCTTTTTCTCTTTTAGTAAGAATTTAGTTATTGCTAAAATACCGTTTGTAAACCAAACCAACAAAAGCGTATTGGTAATATTAAATGTTGTATGGAAAATTGATAAAGCGTATGGAATTGATTCCGGATTTTCAAAAGGGGATGTTATGCCAAGTGCTGTCATTGAGTTGGCTACGCCACTTAAAAAGAGCCTAAATACAAACAGCATCCATATAACACCGATGATATTAAAAACCGTATGTGATAAAGCTGCTCTTTTTGCATGGATATTACCCATCAAGGCAGCTAAATTGGCAGTTATTGTAGTGCCGATATTTTCTCCTAAAACCATGGCAGCACCTTCAGGTAAACCGATCCATCCATTATTGCACATTACAAGTGTAAGCGCCATGGTCGCACTCGACGATTGTAAAACTATCGTTAAAAGGGTTCCAAGTCCAATAAATATAAATGTACTACCATAACCCATCCCTGTAAAGTTTTGAATAAATTCAAACATCTCGGGGTTGCTTTTAAGATCAGGAACAGACGATTTAAGAAAGTCTAAACCCATAAACAACAATGCAAAACCTATAAATGTTTCTGCTGCGTAATTGTATTTTGGTTTTTTTGAAAATAACATTGGAAAAGCAATACCTATTATTGGAAGGCTGATGACTGATATGCTGACTTTAAAACCGAGCAAAGATATAAGCCATGCAGTTGCAGTAGTTCCGATATTAGCTCCCATGATTACTCCTAAAGCCTGGCTAATGCTAAATAAACCTGCATTAACAAAACTCACAACCATCACTGTAGTTGCAGATGAGGATTGTATAATTGTTGTAATAAAAACCCCTGTTAAAATGGCAAAAAAACGATTTTTGGTCATGCCTCCGAGTATCGAACGCATCTTTTCGCCTGCCAACTTCTGTATGCCATCACTCATCAGTTTCATGCCAAATAAAAACATGCACAAAGATCCTATGAGGTTTGCAAAGTCTAGAATTGAATAATCCATCTGGTAATAATTATATTTTTTTCAGGAACAAAATTAATAAGTAAATACGATGATGAATGTTAATTTATTGTTAACTTTAAACTGTCTTTGATTAATAAATAATGAAGGTTTTGTATAAGGATTTCTTAATTAAAAACAGCTAAAACCGTTTCCCCTCCTTTAACCGTATCATTAATTTGAACCTTAACACTACAAGAGGTTTCAATAAAAACATCAACCCTCGATCCAAATTTTATAAAACCCATTTCGCTCCCTTTTTTGTTTTTCTCATTTACCCTAACATAACTTACAATTCTTTTTGCTAAAGCTCCTGCTATTTGCCGTACCAATATCTGGTGACCATTTTCATGTTCAATGACAGTGGTGTTCCTTTCATTTTCTGTTGATGATTTGGGATGCCAAGCTACCAAATAGCTGCCAGGATGATACTTATAATAAATTGTTTTACCCGTTATAGGGTAGCGGTTTAGGTGCACATTAAATGGCGACATGAATATTGATATCTGAATCATTTTTTTATTAAGAAACTCAGTCTCAAAAACTTCTTCAACAACAACTACTTTGCCGTCGGCAGGACTTATAATCGTTTCTTCATTTCCATCATCTGTAAGTCGCTTTGGAGATCTGAAAAACTGAAGAATTACAAAAAAAAATAAAACAGATAAAATGCCTATAAACACTACAGCTAATGGTGGCAGAAATTGAAATGATAAAGCATTAACAACTAAAAGAACAATGAGTGTTACTGTTATAATTTTAAAGCCTTCTTTATGGATTGTCATTACAGAAAATTTCTAATAATATATAAATAAAACAAAATCGCAGGAACTGCCAGAAAAACACTGTCAAACCTGTCTAAAAAACCTCCATGTCCGGGAAAAAAGTGACCTGAATCTTTGAAGTTCAAACACCTCTTAAAAAGTGACTCGGTAAGGTCTCCAAATGTGCCACTAACAGCTATGATGAGACCGAAAATTATCCATTCTAAAAAGGAAAAACCTGTCCAGAAAAATGAAACAATAATACCTGTAACTACAGTTGAAATAATACCCCCGGCAAAACCTTCCCATGATTTCTTTGGTGAAATTCTTTCAAATAAACGTCTTTTCCCAAAACAAATTCCGAAAACATAAGCACCCGTATCATTAACCCATATAAAAACAAAAAGAGCCATCGCAAGTATATGCCTGTCCCCATCATAAAGAGTTGTATCAAATAATAAAGCTATACCGGATAATGGTAAGGCAATCCAAATTAATCCCAACACACTGTAAGCAATATTGTCGAAAGCTCTTTCACTCTTTCTGTAAAGTTCAGCGGCTATAATTATAAGTAGAAAAACCCAACAAATAAGAAGTAGCCTTAAATCCCAATTATTAAAAATAATTAGTGAACTTAAAGAAAAAAATAATGTCCCATTAAGTGCATTGACCCATTTTAATGGAAAAGCAGCTTTATTGCACTCAAGTATTTTATAGAATTCGAACAAGCCCATAAATGTAATAAGACTAAATACCAGAATAAAAAAAACATAGGAATATGAAAAAAACAAAATGGGCAGGATGATAAATAGAATAATAAAAATACCTGTAAAGGTTCTGACTAATGTGTTATTCATTTGTAATGAAGAATTACAATGCGTTTTTATCAATTATTTGTTTTGCAATTAAAACGTCTTCCTCTGAAACATATAATTCAACTTCTCCAAAAAAATAATTACTGTCTTTTTTATTTAATATTACACTTTCAATATTGTTATCAGCCAATAAAGCTTTTACAATTTCAACATTATAAGCTTGTGAATGTGAATAAATTCTTACCCAGTCCTCTTTCATTTTTTTCTGTCTTCAATGAGAAATACATACAATTCTTTAGGCCCATGGGCACCCATTACCAGTGTTTTTTCAATGTCTGCAGTACGACTAGGGCCAGTAATTAATGAAATCATTGAAGGAAGTTTATTGTTATATTTAACTTTCATCTTATTAAAGGCCTCTTTAATCTCCATCACAATTTGTGAGGTAAATGCCAATACAATATGTACAGGAGGGAATATGATGCCTTTCCGACCTTGTGCTTGTCTGGAAGAAATCATGATACTTCCAAACCGTGCAATCATGAATTCACAGTAAGTAATTCCGGCATCTGCTTTTAAAAGGCTGTCAACTCCGTCAACATAAGGTATTTTAGCAAGGGTCAGTATTTCTTTAATCTCATTGTCAGCACAATAAACCTGATGATAGTTGTAAGCATTGAATAGATAAATAAGATTGGTAATGAGTTCGTTCTCATCTTCACAATATACAAACTTACCTCCAACTTTTGAGAATTCTTCAGCAAAAATTATATCCGGATAAGGAGTCTGGTGTTCTACATAAACAGAACTGTCAAAGTCTACATTCTCAAATGGGGGAGATGACTTTGAGATAATAGCATTGCGGACATTCTTTAATAGGCGCTCTCGTGATGTGGTTTCCATTTAATTTAGAAATAATATTAATCTTTTGTTTCGTCAAAGTTTACACCCAATTGACCTGTAATACCTGATTTTGGGTTCTCTTCATTTTTGATGCTCATGTCGTTTTTGGAGTGTTCGGTTTTTTCTCCTGTTATAATTGTATTAGGTTCTAAGTCGTCTGCACTAATTATATCATTTCCCTCGACATGTACATCTGAATCGTATATCCTTTTGCCAAATATTTCTTCAACATCTTCTTTGAATATGACTTCTTTTTCTAATAATAAAGATGCCAAGCGCTCTAGTTTATTTTTGTTATCAGATAAAATCTTTTTTGCTCTGTTATAAGCACTTTCAACAATTTTACTTACTTCCTCGTCAATATTTTGAGCCGTTTTTTCAGAATATGGTTTGGTAAAGCTATATTCTGTTTGACCTGAGGAATCGTAATAACTGATATTCCCTATGACTTCGTTTAAACCAAAAAATGCAACCATAGCAAAGGCTTGTTTTGTTACTTTTTCCAGATCATTAAGTGCACCTGTTGAGACCTTTCCGAAAATAATCTCTTCTGCTGCCCGACCACCTAAAGTAGCAGTAAGCTCATCAAACATCTGCTCGGTTGTTGTTATCTGCCTCTCTTCTGGAAGATACCAAGCTGCTCCTAGCGCTTTTCCGCGTGGCACAATAGTTACTTTAATAAGAGGCGGAGCATGTTCAACAAGCCAACTTACAGAAGCATGTCCTGCTTCA
Organism: Bacteroidales bacterium; assembly: GCA_028698995.1. Taxonomy (GTDB): domain Bacteria; phylum Bacteroidota; class Bacteroidia; order Bacteroidales; family PXBB01; genus JAQVVM01. The sequence goes on along the minus strand of JAQVVM010000035.1, from coordinate 37,505 downwards.
TGAAAAGCAATAACTTTCTTTTCATTTACAGAGATAATTTTATTTTTCTTTTCCAATCCTCCAATAATACGGTCTATAGCGTCCAGAAAGTCTTGTTTCTCAATGCTGCCTTTATCTTTTCTGGCTGCTATTAAAGCAGCTTCATTGCACACATTTGCAATGTCGGCTCCCGAAAACCCGGGTGTTTGTTTGGCTAGAAATTCTATGCTCACACTTTTTTCATCTATCATTAATGATTTGGTGTGTACCTTAAAAATGGCTTTTCGCTCTTCAAGATCGGGCATTTCAACCTGAATCTGTCTGTCAAATCGTCCTGCTCTAAGCAAAGCCCTGTCAAGTACATCTGCTCTATTTGTTGCAGCAAGTATAATAACACCCTTGTTTGACTCAAAACCGTCCATTTCTGTAAGTAATTGATTCAAAGTGTTTTCTCTTTCATCATTAGCTCCTGAAAAATTAGCTTTGTTTCGGGCACGTCCAACGGCATCTATTTCGTCAATGAATATAATACAAGGAGATTTTTCCTTGGCTTGTTTAAAAAGATCCCGAACCCGTGATGCACCAACACCTACAAACATTTCTACAAAATCTGAACCCGACATCGAAAAGAAAGGGACCTGGGCTTCTCCTGCAACAGCTTTTGCTAATAAAGTTTTTCCTGTTCCAGGAGGACCTACAAGCAATACTCCCTTAGGAATTTTTCCTCCTAATTTGGTGTATTTTGTTGGGTTTTTTAAGAAATCTACAATTTCCATGATCTCTACTTTGGCTTCTTCAAGCCCTGCAACATCATTGAAATTTACTGTAACATGAGTGTCTTTATCAAACAGTTTGGCTTTGGATTTCCCTATGTTGAAAATTTGACCACCACCACCTGCACCGCCAGACATCCTGCGCATTATGAAAATCCAGAAAACAATGAGTAAACCTATAGGAAGTATCCAACTTAAAATGTCACTGGTCCAGTCCTTTCTGTTTTCATAGGTGAGATTAAGCCTACTTACCTCTACATTATTGTCATATACTCTTTGTAAACGTTGTTCCAGTACATCAATTGAACCAATTGTAAATATGTAATGCGGACCGGGATTTGGTTTGTTTTTATAACCTTTGTTAACATCCTTAAACTTCTCTTGTGTTAAAAGTTCTTTCTTAATAAATACTTCAGCTTGCTCTCCATTTACAACTATTAATTTATCTACTTCATTATTTATAAGTATTTCACTGCTGAATTTTTCCCATGATATTACTTTAGGTTCTGATTTCCCAAAATCAATGAATTGCAGTCCTATAAATAGTAATGCCAATGCTCCGTAAACCCAGTAGATATTAAATTTAGGACGACCCTGAATATTTTTAATAGGATTGGGTTTTTGACTTTTTTCTTCTTTTTTATTTTCTTCTTTACTCATTAATTTTATTATTCATCATATTTAACAACCTCAGCATCTGCCCAAAGTTTCTCAATTTTATAAAACTCTCTTGCACTATCCAGAAATACATGAACTACAACATTGATATAATCCAATAAAACCCATTCCGCATTACTCTTTCCTTCAACATGCCAGGGTTTTTCGCCACTTTCTTTCTTGACATTATCATAAACATTGTCGGCTAATGCTTCAACATGTGTTGTAGATGAGCCGTGACAAATAATGAAATAATCAGTTATAGCATTTGACATACCTTTAAAATTGATGCTTATGACATCTATGCCTTTTTTCTGCAATAAACTTTCTACAATTAATTCTGCGAGTTTTTGTGAACTCAATTCCTTCTTCTTTTTTTTAGCCATTTTTATATCAATCAAATTATTTCTTTTTGATTTATGCAAAAGTAAGTTTTTTTCGACAATAATTAATGAATATTTTTATTCTGCTATTCTTAACTTCTCTGAATTTTCACGAAGAAATTCTTTAAGAAAGAAGTAAAAATGTAGAGCAAAAAGATCCGAACCCTTTTGGTTCCAATGTCCGTCATTCACAAGGTAATGATCTTCAAGTTCTGTATAAGATAATTCCTGAAATATGGGATATGCATCAAAAAATGAGAGATTAAAAGTATCAGAAAGGAACTGAAGTTCTTTTTGTAGCTCATTTGGCGCATTTCTATAAATGTTGCTCTTTACTAATTCAGGGTGCGGTATAGATGCTAATATTACTGCCTTATTTTCGGTTTTACAGCATTTGATTATTTCGGTAAAATAAAACCATTTATTTGTACCATATTTATCAACAAAGTGCTGGTAGTTAACATTTTTATCAATGTTCGAATGATTTTTTTCAAGCTGATAAACATAATTTTTCTTTTTATAATTGAATTCAATTTTCCTCAGAAATTCATGAAAAGCTATCAGTAAATATAAGTTTGATTTTATAAGATTTTCTGATGTTGAAAAACCTGATAGACCTAAATTTTGATTAATAATAGAATCTTTCAGAATTCTACCAGCAATGTAAAATGATTCAATATGGCTTTTAGGAATAAAATTGGTGTCAGGTATTTCATCAACATAATTACAATATAAGTAATTTTCATCACTGAACATTACTTGAAAATCTCTGTTAAGGTTATCTCCGTAAATAGCCATAATTAAAGCATCAAATTCATAATAAGGTATAATCTCATTTATGAAAACCTGATACCAATTGCTGATACCCCAGCCGTCAAGTGCAAATGCATATAATTCAATATTTGGGGAAAGGCTGTCTTTGAGGAATCTTGCCTGTATATTGTCCGGCCATGGTGTGTCGAGGAATTCAGCAGCTGTGTATGAATCTCCCAGAATAATGAAGCGGTATGTATTACTGTCAGGTTTACCAAAATTGTAATCACGTGAAGAAATAAAACCTTTATTATTAGGAATGAAATTTTTGTCAAAAACAATGCTTCCGCCAACAGCTTTTATTATTCGTATGGTATCATGATTGTATCTGTAACCTCTTACATTATCATACTGAACACATGATTTATTAAAGGCCCCCAAATTTCCATCTTTAATTGTGATAAATTGTGCGAAATGTCCATTTAATATGAAAATATTTAGTGCAATCTCTGCAATAAAATAAGTCGTAATCGTAGTATTAATTAGTAGAAGAATGTTGGTGTTAAAAATAGTGCTTTTAAAAAAAATCACAAAAAACAAAAGAATCACAAAAAACAAACCAATTATTGGATAGAAATAATCTGCATAACTTAATTGACGGTAAGTTTGAAAAAAGATAAACAAAAATGCAGTTATACAAAGTAATATAATATTAAAAATTCCGGTATATTTAAGAAATTTGAATAAAGATTTTTCTTTACTTTTCGAAAGAGAAAAGTAACTAGCAAGAATTATAGTGAAAAATAATGACAGAAAGGGAATAATCTGAGGCGAAAGGATACTAAGCATGAAAGAAAAAGTTAAGAAAAAAAAACGCCCCAACATAAATGTAGAGGCGTTAATAATATTTAATAAAGGATTATAATCCTAATTTTCTTTTTACCAATGGTAAAATATTTTCACCTTCAAAATAGAGTAATGCGCCTGAAGATACATCCAAAATATAAGTAAATCCGTTTTCTTTTGCAACGTCTTCGATTGCTTGTTTTGCTTTGCTTAGAATTGGGTTCAGTAATTCTGCTTCTTTTGTCTCAAGTTCTTCTTGGGCAGATTGTTGAAAACTCTCTATTCTGGATTGCAGTTCTTGCAATTCCCTTGTTTTTGTTTGTTTAATGAGCTCAGACATGGTAGCTTGTTGTGCTGCAAAATCCTGATATTTGCTTTCAAATTCAGAACTCATAGCTGTCAGTTGACTTTCTAATTGTCTTGCATGTGCTTCCAATTTTGTTCTTGCTGAATCTCTTTCCGGCATTAAAAGTAAAAGCTCACTTGAATCAATATGTCCGATTTTTAGTCGGGTTTGAGCGTTTAAGCTGCTAAGTACTACAAAACAGCTGACAAAAAGTAATAATGCAATTTTTTTCATTTTCTTCATTTAAATTTAAAATATATTTCGATTATTTATTTTATGCAAAACTATAATTTTTTTTATTAATATTTCTTTTATTTAAAAAAAAGAGTCATAATTTTTTTATGACTCTTAATCTTAAAAAATTAATTGATTATCTTGTATATCCAAGACTTTCAAGAACCTCTTCACTGATGTCGTTACGTGGATTAACATAAAGCATTGAAAGTCCATTGGCTTTATCAAAAACAACAGCGAAATTGTTTTTTGTTGCAATCTCTTCAACTGCATTATATACCCTGTCCTGAATAGGTTTTATTAATTCTTGTCTTTTTTTAGATAAATCACCATCTGTGCCAAATCTTTTTTTCTGAAGATCTTTGGCTTCTTTTTCCTTCTGAATTATTTCTTCTTCCCTTCTGGTTTTCATTTCTGCGGGTAAAAGAACCGACTCAGCTTGAAATGAACGGTACATTTGTTCAATTTCTGAAAATTTCTGTTCAATCTCTCTTTGCCATTCAACTGCCATATCGTTTATTCTGTCCTGAGCAATTTGATATTCAGGAATTTTCCCTAAGATGTATTCAGTATCAACTACAGCAAATCTCTGTGCAAACATAAAAAAAGGCATTGCTAAGAAAAAAGCAGCCATTATTATTCTTTTCATTTTCATATCCTCCATTATTTAAGTTATTATTATGTGATTTTATTGTATAATTAATCAATTGATTGTCCTATAGAAAAGTGAAACTGACTTTTATTTGCAGATGGCATGCCGGGAATTTCGTCAAACCCATAACCCCAGTCGAGGCCTAATAACCCAAACATTGGTAAAAATATTCTAACACCTACACCAGCAGAGCGTTTTAATTGGAAAGCATTGTAATTTTTAAATTTATCCCAGGCATTGCCGGCTTCTGCAAAACCTAATACATAAATTGTAGCCATTGGATTGAGTGAAACGGGATATCTGATTTCCATAGTGTATTTGTTAAAAATTGTACCTCCAACGTAACCCTGTGATCCTCTAGGTGTAAGTGAGTTATTGGAATACCCTCTCATTGCAATTATTTCTCTGCCATCAAGAGAGAAGCCGCTTAATCCATCTCCACCGAGATAAAATCTTTCAAAAGGCGAAGTTCCAATATCTGTATTATAAAGACCTAAATAACCAAAACGGGTTCGGAAGTTTAATACCAAATTCCCTGCCAATTTTGAATACCAAGAAGTATTGAATTTCCATTTGTGATATTCTATCCATTTAAATTTTTCTTGATCACTTAAAGTGGTGTAGTTACTATTTGAGAATAATGAGTAGGGTGGGGTTAGTTGTAATGAAATGCCATTTTCAGAACCTGTTCTTGGGTAAATGGGTGCATCAATTGAATTACGGGACAATACAATAGAATAGCTTAAATTATTTGAGTTCCCTTCAGAAAATGAAAATGCGGAGAAGTAATTTTGAACAGCGTAGTTTTGATAACCTATGCTTTGATATAGAGTAAAATAATCATCTGGCCAAGTTAAACGTTTACCTAAGCCAATAGAAGCACCGCTTATTGTAATTGACTCCCTATCTTCGTCTGATTTAGGCAGGCCGTTTGATTGAATTGAATGATAAACTGAGAAGCTTAATGCATTTGGTTTTTTACCACCAAACCAAGGTTCCGTAAAAGAGAAATTATATGATTGATAACCTATACCATATGATTGAGCTCTTATGCTCAGTCTTTGGCCATCACCCGATGGGATGGGTGACCATGCATTTTTTTTGAAGAAACTTCGTAATGAAAAATTATTGAAAGAAACACCTAGGGTACCAACAATTCTTCCTGCGCCCCATCCACCTGACAATTCAAGCTGATCGGAGGAAGTTTCCTCAACAACATATTCTATATCAACAGTGCCATCCGTGGGGTCTGGAACGGGATTGATGCTTATATTTTCTTGATTGAAATAACCAAGTTGAAGCAATTCTCTCTGGCTTCTTATAATTTCTGAGCGGTTAAACAGATCCCCTGGTTTTGTTCTTAGTTCCCTGATGATTACATGGTCATGCGTTTTTGTATTTCCAGTAACAGTTACACGTTTAACCCTGGCTTGTTTGCCTTCATAAATGCGCATTTCAAGATCTATTGAATCGTTTTCTACAAGAATTTCAACAGGAGTAACCGAGAAGAAAAGATAACCGTCATCAAGATAAAGAGAGCTTATATCATATCCGTCCTGGCTCATAAACAATTTAGCGTCAAGTACTTTTTGATTGTATATATCACCTTTATTAATACCTAAAATTCTATTTAAATGGGCATCAGAATATTTAGTGTTTCCTAACCAAGTTATATTTCTGAAATAATATCTTTTACCTTCAGAAATATCAATTTCAACATTAACTGTTCTATCATCAAACCTGTAAACAGTGTCTCTTGTAATAATTGCATCTCTAAAGCCCAGTTCATTATAGGCATCAATTAATTTGATTTTATCCTCTTCAAATTCTTTTTCAATAAAACGGGATGATTTAAAAATTCGGGTTATCCCTTTTTGTTTAGTATTTTTTAGAGCTCTTCTGATGGATTGTTCAGACATAAATTCATCTTTGCCTCTAAGTCGGCGAATTAAATTAGATTTATAAGGTGTGTTTCCGGATAATCTGATTTCATTAATTTTAACTTTGGGCTTTTTATCAATATTAATAAGAAGAATAACACTATTTGTTAAGCTGGTATCAATTTTTTGTGTAATCTCAACTTCATTGAAAAGAAAACCTTTTTCTATAAAATAATTTTGGATGATATTTTTAGTCCTGATAATGGTATTTTCATTAACAACATCTCCTCTAGTAAGATTAATTTTTTCTCTTAAGTTATCAGCTTCGGATTTTTTGATGCCATTAAATGAAAATTTTGATAATCGTGGTTTTTCTTCTAAATATATATTAAGGAAAACGGTGTTTTCATGGATGCTTTCTATGGTGATACTTATGTCGCCAAAGAGGCCTTGTTTCCACAAATTTTCAATAGCTTTGGAAATTTCTTCACCAGGAACAGATATGTTATCACCAATATTCAAACCGGTGAGCATTATGAGAATATTGTTGTCAAGAAATTGAACTCCTGAAAATGTAATACCCCCTAATTCGTATTCTTTAGGGTTTGCATAGTCTATATCAATTTGGTCACCAATTACAATCTGGGCATTTATTAAGTTGAGGCACATGAAACACATAAGGGTGCCTAGGATTTTTTTCATATTAATCATTATTATTTGATAATTGTTCACTGGTTTTGCCAAATCTTCTTTCTCTTTTCTGAAAATCAATAATTGCTTTATAAAATTGTTCTTTTCTGAAATCAGGCCATAGCACATCAGTAAAATACAATTCAGAATAGGCAATCTGCAATAGAAGGAAATTGCTTATTCTCATTTCACCACTGGTTCTTATGAGCAACTCAGGGTCGGGGATTGAAGCTGTAGTTAGGTATGATGAAAAAATTTCATAAGAAATATTGTCAATATCAAGCTTTCCATCATTTATATCTTTGCTTATTGCTTTAACAGCATTAAGAATTTCCCACTTTGAACTGTAGCTAAGAGCCAATACAAGTGTGGTTTTTTTATTTAATGAAGTTTTATTAATGGTATCTTGTAATTGTTGATGGCATTTATCTGGAAGGGATTTTAAATCACCAATAGCCATAAGTCTAAGGTCATTTTCAATTAGCCTGTCAGTTTCTTTATGAATAGTTTCAACGAGTAAGGACATAAGTGCATCTACTTCTTCTTTAGGGCGATTCCAGTTTTCAGTAGAAAAAGCATAGAGTGTTAAATACTTAATTCCAAGCTCGGAGGCTACTTCAACAATTTCACTAAGGGCTACAACACCATTCTGATGTCCTACATTTCTCTCAAATCCTTTTTGTTTAGCCCATCTGCCGTTCCCATCCATAATAATGGCAACATGAGAAGGCAATCTGGTTATATCAATTGCACTTTTTAAATCCATTGGAACACACTAATCAACGTAATAATCCTTATATTTTTTGTAATTTCTGTAAGTTGGGCAATCGCCTTTTTTCTTGCGAGAGATTTTAAATGTAAAAAAAGCACCCGCAAAAGAGTACCAATCTTTACTTTTAGAGTTTCCTCTCTGTAGACCAGTATTTGGAGGGTCTCCAGGTTGTGTTAATGATCTGTCAGCTAAAGCGGCAGCAATTTCCGATTTTTCAGCAGTAATAATGCTAGGATCAACATAAGTTGTGCTCACATCATCGATATAGTCCGTATTAGTTTTGCGTAAACCCCATTCAGCTCCAAAGCAGATTGATTTAGACAGGCTGTATTTAAAACCTAATCCAAATGGTATAGCAATAGAATTGAGGCTGTATGGTTTTCTGTCGTAATATGCAATAGTGCCTTGTCCTTCAGTTCCAAGAGGTTGAAGCTCAACCCAGTTGTTTTCGTATAAAGCCTTAGGGTTAAACCCAAAAGCAGAAATACCTCCAAAAATATAGGGGGCGAAATAATGGTCATCGTGACCAGTAACATAAGGAAGAAAATTTATTTCAAGTTGAGTACCAAATTCCAAAATATGAGTTTTGAAATGCAGGTTTCTTTTTTCATTGAATTTAGTTATAGCGTCGTCCCCAGCAACATTTCCATAATAACCATTAATTTTGATGGTTAGACGGGGATTGATATTAAATCTTACAAGGCCACCAAAAGCGGGCTTGAGTAGTTCAAAATGTTTTTTTGGATTAATATCACCGATATAATAAGAAGTTCCACCAAAGATACCCATCTCAACTCGTTGAGAAAATACATGAGTTGAAGTGAATAAAAATAATAAAACAGTAATAAAAGATATTTTTTTCATGATTTGATTTTCTGTTATCTGAATTTTGGGATAGCAAATCTGACTTTTGAAGTTAATTTATAATAAACTGAAATTTTGGCAAACATATAAGCGTCATTGTCTCTCACATCACCTCTTTGTTGGCCGGGATAAGTTATAGAGTTTTGTAAAGTGCTGTTTTTGGGGTTTGCAAAGTAGGCTGCAAGCTCAGCTGATTGCTCATCATTATTTTCTTTGTGATAGTCTTTCAGCATTTGAGAGTCAACATAAGTAGTGCTGGCATCATCAATATAATCTGTAAAGATTAATCTAAAACCATATTCAAAGCCAATAGAGATATTGCTGCTGTAAGCATATTTAAATCCAAACCCAATAGGAACGGCAATTTGTATAAGAGAGTATTCATCCCTAGTAGGGATAATTCCCTGACCTTCAGTTTTAAGAGGTTCTAAATCAACCCATTTTCCACGCATAGAGGTAATACTTCCGTCTTCAGGATACTTACCTTGTGGATTAAAATAGTAGGTTGCAATACCTGTAAATAGATATGGATAAATGCCAAAATCCAATTTTCTAAGAAATGCAAAACCACTTCTCCTTTTAGCCCTCATTCTATAACCGGTAAGGGTGTATTTTGCACCTTCTTTTTCAGGGATTAAAAAATAATTTACGGTTGTTGCAAACTCAAAAAGGGGTGTTCTGAACGTAATGTTTCTGTTGTTTCTGAATTCTTCCTCAGTATATTGGTCGCTTCCTGTAAGATAGCCAAAAGTTAAATCGTTTTTCCAGTTAATATTTGGAGTAACTTTATAAGAATAACCAAGATGAATGAGTGGACGAATAGCCTGCATGTCAAAGTCTTTTAAATCATTGGTGCCAATGTCATTTTTACCACCGAGTTCTCCAAGAAAACTTGAGGCCCCAGTACCTATGATAATTTCAGCTCTGTTTGATTGAAAGCCTGCTTGAGAAAAAACAAAATTTGAAATAAATACAAATGAAATAAATATAAATGTATTTTTTTTCAAAACCAATTTCATGATAGGTGATTTACACGCAAAGATACATTAAATTTTTAAAATATTTTTAAATAAACATAAAGAGTTTGATTTTATTGTATTTACACAAAAAAAACAAATCAGTTTAATTCCTTATGTCATGACCCCATAATAATTTTTTTCTAATAGTTGAGTAAAAATCGCAATCAGGAGTTTTTATTATATTGAAAGAGAATTTTTCTTTCATCAGCAAGAATTCACTTTTTTTACTGAGTTTAAATTTTCTTGAATCGAGGCTGATAATAAATGGTTTATTAAGGGCGTTTACTTGAAGTTTAATGCGACTTTGATCTGAAATGACAATAGGTCTTACAGTGAGATTATGAGAAGCTATGGGGGTGATTATAAAATTATTTGAGTTTGGAGCTATTATAGGTCCTCCACAGCTTAAAGAATATGCTGTTGAACCTGTGGGTGTTGAAATAATAATTCCATCTGCCCAATATGAATTTAAGAAAAGTTCATCAATAAAAGCATCAATTTTTATCATTGAAGATGCATCTGATTTGTGTAGGGTAATATCGTTAAGGGCATAGTTAATCTCATTGAATTGTAGGGCATTGCTTTCAATTTTTAACAAAGAACGCTCTTCAATTGCGTAGTTGTTGTTAAGAATGTGATTTAAAGTTTGATCAATGTCGGCTAAAGTGGCATTGGCAAGAAATCCAAGTTTCCCAATATTAAATCCTATGACAGGAGTTCCAGAGTCGCGTATATAAGTAATTGTATCTAAAAGAGTTCCATCTCCTCCAATACTGATTAAAAAATTACACATCGCTACATCCTCATGACTTTTAAATATTTGGCATTTTGATTTGAATTGAAAGGCTTCTTTTATTTGTTGGTAAAGGTCATCGAAAATGACAAGGATACAATTGAATTTATCAAGTTTTTTGAAAAGCTCTATAACAGTATTGATGTTGTTTTCGTTTATTTTTCTTGAATAAATTGCAATTTTTTTCATTTTTTCATTTTTAATGAGGTGGTGGATTTCAATTATCTCAGAATCAGTGCATTTTAAAGAGTTATGATTTTGTATTCGTAAAAGATTAAAAAAGTGAAAATTTTTAGATTGGTGCAACAAAGTTAATAAAGAAGCCGTGCTCACCCAATTTATTTATCGCATATTCAATTCTTAACACCTTGTCGTAGTAAGTAACAAGGTCGAATCCAGCACCATAGCCGTAAAGAAATGAGTTTGACAGATTGTTGAGAGGATTATATGTTTTTTTATAATCCTGAGCATAACCACAATCAAAAAAGAGGTTGAGGTATGAAGCAAAATGAATCATGTTGAACTTCTCTGATTTTATAAAATTAATTTTAAAAACTCTTGGTTGAATTAATTGAAATTTCAAATTGTTTTTGAATACCCAGTAGCTAATACCATCTATAACATAATAGTCGTATCCTCTGACATAATCGTTATTGTAACCCAGCCCTTTTTTCAGAAAAAAAGGTTGATAATCATAATTTGAAAATTTTATTTTATTTCCAAAAGCATAATAAAATCTTTTGTAGAGGTTTAAATACTTCCTAAAAGTCATTCTGATGAAAAAAACGTTTGCAGCTTCATTTTTAAGAATACCAAGTCCGTATTTATTGATGTCAAGGTCAAAATAATTGCCATTTAAGGGGTATGCTTCCACATCTCGTTTGTCGTTTTTATAGAAATAATTTACAGTAAAATATTGATTGTTTTTCATGCCGTTTTTTGAAAAAAAATCGTTCTGACGTATAAGGGTATCGGCAAATGTCTGGCTGTTATAACTCACCCACAAAGCATGGTTTTGTTGATAATTTTTTCTATAATTCAATTGTATGGTTGCCTGCAAATTTTCCCTGATATAAAAGTCGTTGACTCTAAAATAATCAATTTTGTTATTATTAACTTGAAAAGCAACTTCTTTATTACGAGCATATCCAAAAGAAAAGGCCATGCCAAACGTTTGAGCTTTATTAAAATAAGGTACATCGTACGAAACGCTGTAAGTTTCTTCAAATCCTCTTCTGAAAAACAGGCTTAACTTCTCTCTTCTCCCTCTGAAGTTTTCTTTTACAAAGTACAATCCGTAGTTAATTTTTTTCAGGTCTTTGGTTTTCCACCATGTATTAAAATTATGCTCTGAAAGGTCTAAATAAGGGAAAGGCCAAAAATACCACCTCTCAATAACTTTTATTTCAAAAGTTTTATTAAGATGTATGCCATTGGTATCAATAAAAACAAAATTAAAAAGAGAAGTGTTATTTAAATTATTGATGCTGGTTTGAATAATTTCAGAATAATTAGATAATTGGATTGTGTCGCCTGTTTTAAAGAGAGTTTCGCGTAAAATAATATGAGCTTTTGTTCTTTTATTGCCACTGATGGTGACACTGTCAACAATGATGTATTTATCATTAGTTTCTGAAGAATCTGAAAAATTATAGCCAAAAGAATTATTAGAAAAGATAATAAAAAGTAAGAGAATCAGAAAATTTTGGATGTTTTTTTTTCTCCACAATATAGAAAAAAATGATTGAAAAAGGAAAAAAGGGTACACAAATTACATATTTAAGTAGTTCATGAGTAAATCATATCTGTCTTTAAGGTTTTCGATGTTGTTAAAGTCTGTGTAGGTAGCTTTAACAATGTAGTTGTACCGGTTTAAAGTTTGCAAAACAGGTCTGATGTCCATTTTGTTAATTTTAACAGTAATTTCCATTTTAGTGGTATCAGGATTCGAACTTATATAAAGGCATAGGACTTTAGCATCATTTTCTTCGATTATATGTGCAATCTGACTCAGCATATAATCACTTTGGTTCACTTCAAGAATAATAATTCCACCGGGGTTATTGACAGCAATTGTTTGAGATAATTTGTAAATTAAATCTCTTAGTGTGATGATTCCTAGGTAGTTATTGTTTTTATCGAGAACAGGCAGAATTGTCAGTTTTAAATCAGAAAAAACTTTAACAACATCGAAAATGTGCTGGTTTTCATTAACCGATGGCAATGTCAGAGAAAGTTTATGGTTTCCCAGAGGATCTTCAAGTTTGTTATATTCAAGAATATCATTTTCAGAAATCAAGCCGAGAAATTCTTCATTATTGACTATAGGCAAATGCGAAACCTTTAATTCCTCCATCATGCTGATAGCAGTTAAAGCAGTATCTGATGTGCGAAGTGGAAGAATGGAGTCGCTAAGCATTTCTTTTGCAAGCATAATAATAAATCTAAATAAAGTGTAAAATTAATAAATACTTTTTATATCTTAGCCAAAATATAAAAACGAGAAACATTATTATGACAAAGCTGAGTGTTAACGTCAATAAGATAGCGACATTACGAAATGCAAGAGGAGGTCATTTACCTGATTTGGTTCAGGTTGTAAAAGATTGCGAACGATTTGGCTCACAGGGGATTACCGTACATCCTCGTCCAGATGAGAGGCATATTCGATATCAAGACGTATTTGACATTAAAGATATTGTAACTACAGAGTTTAATATTGAGGGGTATCCTTCTGAAAAATTTATCAATCTTGTTTTAAATATTAAACCAGCCCAGGTCACTTTGGTTCCTGATCCACCAGATGCCATTACTTCAAATAAAGGCTGGGATGTAAAAACTCATGCATTATTTCTTAAGGATATTATTACTGAATTTAAGAATGAAAACATAAGGACATCAATTTTTTTAGATCCCAATCCTGAATTGGTTAAATATGCAGCAAAGACCGGTGCAGACAGAATTGAGCTATATACTGAATCCTATGCCAGAAAATATCTCCTGGATAAAGAGGAGGCGATACTGCCCTATAAAGAGACTGCAAAACAAGCCAAATTGTTTAACATGGGATTAAATGCCGGTCATGATCTTAATCTTGATAATCTTGCCTTTATGGTCAAAAACATTGATAACTTGCTTGAAGTATCAATTGGGCATGCTCTGATTTGTGACGCTTTATACTTTGGTTTAGAAAATACCATTCAAATGTACCTGCGCGAAATTCATAAAGGTCTTAAGGATAGTGTTTAAGGATGTCATGTTGTTTGTGATTTTTAACTTAATAGCTTTTTGATAAAAGTTTTATAATTATCTTAAAGGTGAGATTATGGAATTGTTTTATAAAAAGATAGGGCAGGGGCAACCTTTGTTACTTCTACACGGTTTATTTGGTTCATCAGATAATTGGTTAAGTACAGCGAAATTTTTCGAAAACCGTTTCCAGAGTTTTATCCCTGATTTAAGAAATCACGGTAGAAGCCCTCATGACAGCTTTATGAATTATTTCAGCATGGCTGATGATATAATGACTTTTTTAAGCACCCATGGTATTGATAATCCAATCATTATTGGTCATTCTATGGGGGGGAAACTTGCTATGCACCTAGCACTAGAATATCCGGAAGTAGCTTTTAAAATTATTGTTGTAGATATAGCGCCTATCAAATATCCTCTTCGACAAATACATTATATCAATTCCATGTTAAAGGTAGATTTTGATAATGTTGCATCAAGAAAAGAGGTTTTTAATTTATTAAGTGCAGAAATTTCTGATGAAAGGGTTGTGCAGTTGCTTTTGAAAAATCTTGAGTGGAAAAGCAGGAATCGTCTGGGATGGCGCATTAATCTAGATGCAATAAATTCGAATATTGACAATCTTTTGGGAGCTATTGAAACAACTTCTGCTTATTTTAAGGAGTCTTTGTTTATTAGAGGCAATCTCTCTGATTACATTATTGATGACAATCTTTATGAATTACAAAAGTTGTTTCCTTGTATGCAGTTAAAAACTATCAATAATGCAGGGCATTGGGTGCAGACGGATAACTTTCCTGATTTTATAAAAGAAGTAGATTATTTTCTTACGGGTAAATAAGCTAATTCAATAGATTACTTCTGCTTCAAGAATTTGATTTTGGCTTCAAGAACTGTAATTTCTTCTTTAGCTTTTTCAATTTTGTTTTCAAACTCTTGTTTAAGAATATTTGCACTTTTGCTTTTGGCAAAAAAGCCGATATTATTCTCCCACAATTGAATATCACTTCGGAGCTGAGTTAATTTATTATTGAGGAATCGGACTTCAGAACGGACAATATCATTAGCATCAGGTGTGTCTTTTATATCTTCGAATTTAGATTTGAAAGACATCATCTTTTTTTCGACGGGATTAATTTTCAGCTCATCAAGTTTTTGGTTAATAGTCTCCCTCAATAGTCTGTTGATATTGTCTTTTTCATTGGCAGGTACATGACCAATTGCCATAAATTCCCTCTGTAAAATATTTAAAGTATCAAGAGCCTTTTTCTTATCACCCTGAAGATTTTCTGCTTTAATTTTCTCGATGATATCAAGTTTCGCTTTAAGGTTCTCCTTTTCGTTGGCACCAATATTAGCAAAATAATCTTGTTTTTGTTTAAAGAAGTGGTCGCAAGCAGCCCTGAATCTTTTCCATAAATCATCAGCATGTTTTCTTGGGATGGCTCCAACGTTTTTCCATTCCTGCTGAAGTTTAATAAGAGCCAGAGTTGTTTTTTTCCAGTCTTTGCTGTCTTTTATCGCTTCGGCTTGAGCACATATATCCAACTTGAGATTATAGTTATTAATAAGCTCTTCTTTCAAACCTGCGAAATAGTCTTTTTTATTTTCAAAAAACATATTAATAGCGGATCTGAAGCGGGTCCAAATTTCGTCATTCAGTTTGATAGGTGCAGTGCCAATAGTTTTCCAGATGTTCTGTAAATCTTGAATTCTTTTTGTAGCATCAGCCCATTCATTGTTGCTGTGAAGTTCTTCTTTAATGATTTCTTCGATTTTTTCGCAAAGAATCACTTTAGCGGCATAATTGTTTTCTTGTTCTAAACGTTTTTTATCGTAATGTTGTCTCCTTCGTTCAATAACTTTCTCAGTTGCTAATTTGAATCTTTCCCATATATAGTCTTTTTTATCGGAAGGCAGAGGTCCAATCTCCTTCCATTCCTGATGGTATTTCTGAAGCAACTTAAAAGATTCATTGATTTTCGGATTAAGTAGCAGTTCTTCTGTTTTTTCACACAGTTCAAAGCTAAGTTCCATGTTTTTCTTTCGGTCTAGATCACGAAGTTCTTCATTAATCCTTACTTTGTCAAGGAATTTATCTACTAGAAAATGGTAGTTTTTCCATAAATTATCAGTTTCTAAGCGCGAAACAGGTCCTGTTTCTTTCCATTCCGACTGCAATCTTTTGAATTCATCGTAAGTAGTTTTAAGATCTTCTTCTGATTCAATAAGCTTTCTAATTTCTTCGAGGATATTTTTTTTCTTTTCAAAGTTTTTTATTTTTTCATTTTCTTGCTCTTCCTCGAAGCTTTTTTTATTTTGTTTAAATGTGTTGAAAGCAGCATTAAATTTAATTTCAAGATTATCGGGTTCGAATTTGAATTCTTTTTTATCTCCCCCTTCTTCAATAAATTTATTTAATTTATCTTCTTTTTCGTGTTTAATAATGTTATGAAAGGCTAATTTAATAAGGCCGATTTTTCTTTTAATCTTGGTGATATTTTTATCCTGAGCCAAAATTTCAATGACATCAACAAGCTCTTTTTTAGACATTGAATCATAATCAAGGTTCTCCTCCTCTTCATCCTCTTCTTCAATGTCCATAACATGTTGAATTTCTGAAATATTTTCAGTAACGAATTCAATATTTTCAGAAATTGGTTGTTCAGTAATCAAATTGTCAAGATCAGATTCAAGTAATTTTGATTCAGAAGTAGAAGTATTTTCATCAATTGTTTCTTCAGTTTTGATAACAGTTTTTTCGGAATCAGAAATTACGTCTAAAGTACCAGAATCATTTTTTTCTACTGGTACCTCATTACTCAAATCAGTTAATTGATTTTCATATCCCACATTAGTTTCGGAAGAAGCTTCAGGTAAAAGATTTTTATTTTCAGTCGTATCTTCCTGCTCATTTTGGAAATTAATTAATTCTTCATTATTAGCCATCACAGAATCACTTTAAGTTTTTTCTTTAATTTAATTAGGGTGCAAAAATACGAATATTATTAATATTGGTATTTATAATAACACTAATGTTTTTATATAAATAAAAAGAGGCTGTCCGAGAAAGACAGCCTCTTTTAGTAAATAAAAAGTTTTTTATTCGGCAACAACAAAACTTTTGTTTACAATACCCTCAGCCGTTTCGATTTGGATAAAATAAACGCCATATTTGAAGTCACTTGTATTAATTGTATAGTTGAGAGCGTCAACTTTTTCGTTTGCAACAATCTGACCTAAAGTATTAACAACTTTAATATTGTTAATAAGGTTTGTGGCATTAATGTTAAGGTTTCCTTTAACAGGATTAGGATAAATATTAACGCTACTTACATTAGAAGTTTCATTGATTCCACTAGCTATGTCAATTTTAACATTGTCAAGTTTGAGGAAGAACTGGTCTGTGCAATCCCAATGTCTAAAAGCTATGTAAATTGTTTGACCATTATATGTTCCAAGAGGAAGTGTTATTTTTTTGTATGCAGAATCACTAAGAACTTCAGTATGTAAAGTTGCAGTGAAATCAGCAACATTAGCACCTGAAGTTGAAACCAGAACTGAAAATTTTTCAGCGGGATAAGCAACATCCTGAGCAGCAACCCAGAAACTAAGTTCAAGGTTAGCCGAGTTGATGTTAAAAGCAGGAGTCACCAAGTAGTTATCAGGAGTTAAAATAACTTGGTCCCAAGAAGCAGAAACAGCTACGCCAGTACCATGCTGAGCAGCCCAGCCAGTGATATTTCTTTGTTCCCAGTTATTGCCATCAGCATCTTGATCAATGCTTGTCCAGCAAACTGGAGGGAATGTGGTACCTTCAAAGCTTTCAGTCCAAGGGAATGTAGAAACTTCGCTACAAAGTGTGTTAAAAGCGAAAGGACCAGCCCAACCGCTATGGTCAGAAGCACCACATACAGCTCTAACGTAGAATGCATAAGAGGTTGCAGCAGTTAAACCTGTTAAGATGTAAGGTTTTGTTGTGGTAGCAGTAATCATTGTTCCAGTTCCCTGAGTGAAAGGAGCGATACCCCATTCAATATCCCAGCTTGTAGCGCCTGCATTGTCAGTCCAGTTCAAAGTAGCACCTGTAAGTGTTATTGCTGTAACAGTAAGAGCAGTAGGAGGGAAGCAAGTGCTTGAGCAATCTGAAGTAAATGAATGAAATACAGCAGCAGCAGCAGGAGCTTCATCTACACCAAAACTAAAAATTACTGTTCCATAAGGGTCTTTAACTGCTAAAACGCATTCTTCATCATAAGAGCCACTAACCCATGTAAGAGTAACACTTGCACCATCGCAAATAAGAGCAGGAACAATCAAAGAAGTACCATTTCCCATTGTAATTGTCTGAACTAATTGACCATTTTCACGAACCTCTATAGCAGCACCATTCCAACCATCACCATAGTCATCAGTCAGTTCAAATGAATAAGCACAAAGATCAGCAGTGGGGCAATTTAAAGTTTGGAAATTTTTTGTTTGAGAATAAATACTGGTATCGCCAACAGCACAGAAAGCACGAATAATTACATCATAGCTGGTCCCTGCAGTTAGTCCGGTTAAGTTGTGAGGGTTTGTTGTAGTAACAATAGGAGTTACAGAACCTGGTGTAAAACCAGCAGGGCCATATTCAATAAGCCAAGTGGTAGCAGTTCCGTTTTCAGTCCAACCGATGGTAGCAGAAACGTCTTCGAGGTTTGTAATAGTAATATTACTGGCAGTAGGACAGCTAGCAGGAACAGCAGTACCAAAAATATCAACAGGCATTTCAGAATCAATAGTTGAGTAAACATTGCCGCTTCTTTGAATATCAGCGCCAGCCATAATAGGAGGAGCCCATGGGCCAGAAGTAGTTGTACCACCAACTGAATATTCAATCCAGTAATCGAAACCTTGAGTAAGTGTAAGAGCAGGTGTATTGCAAACGGCAACCATAATAGGTCTGGCAGTATTTGTAAAATCAGTACCTCTGTAACAATTTGTAAACCTAGTACTTGTCATTCTGTTGGTAGTGGTATCACCCCAAATAACAGCAGATCCAACATCATTTGGATTACCGTCCCAGATTTGAATTCTGACATCATTTAAAGTTGATGTATTTCCTGAATTGCTTTGATAAGCATAAACTCTAACAGAGTCAACTGTCCAAGAAGCATCAAGAACGTCAAAATTACAAGCGATTGCAAAATTTCCTGTTGGGAATGCAGCAAGCCCCCATGTATTATCGTCCCATGCCCAACTGTAGTCAAGGCCACCGGCACCTTGTCCGGGATGTGTAACGATATTGGCATTTTCATGTAATAAGATGCCTTTTGGGTAAGTTGTTTGGTTATATGTAGCAAGTTTTCCTGATGGTGTAAAGAAATCAGATCTGTCAACAGCTACATTTACCTTTGTTTTGTTTCCTTGCTGGAATTTAGTAGCAGGGATGTTTTGAGCAAAAACGGCTGTTGCTGAGAAAGCAATTGCCAAACAAAATAATAAAAGTTTTTTCATTGTTTTTTGTTTTTTGTTAATAAAAGGTTTATTGTTTTAAAAATACAAAAGTATTCAAAAAAAATTATAATATAACAAATAGGTGGTTTTTTTCTAATTAATTAACAATATTTTGTGTTATACCCATAAAAATTATTAAGCGATAAATTGAAAATCTTTTAAATCAGTATTTTAAAATTTTGCAGATTTTCGGACAGACATTTATGCTCTTGAGCAAGTTACGATAATAATTTTGTAACTTTGTGATGAAAAATTTCTATGGACAGCATTTTCATAATTTTGGGTATTTTTTTTTTAATTATTGGTATTATAGGTGCTATTGTTCCTGTGATACCCGGACCTCCTTTGAGTTATCTCGGCATGTTGCTATTTCATTTTTCGTCTAAAGTCAGTTTTTCTACAGAAATGTTAATTTTTTATGCTGTACTCATGATTGTCGTCACTGTGATAGATTATGTTATTCCAGTTTACGGGACCAAAAAGATGGGTGGTTCGAATTATGGGGTTTGGGGTGCTACTATAGGACTTATGATAGGTTTGTTCTTTTTCCCGCCTTTAGGACTTATAATCGGGCCTTTTGTTGGTGCATTTATTGGAGAAATTATAAAAGGAAAGTCAAATAAAATTGCACTTAAGTCTGCATTTGGTTCTTTTCTTGGTTTGGTAGTAGGGACAATCCTGAAACTTGTAACAAGTTTAATGATAACTTATCATTGTATGGTTAATTTGTTTTGAAGTATTGTTTTTAAGACTTAATAACTATAAATTTTGAAATTTTCACACACCCATTTGAGTCAGTAATTATCAAAGAATAAATTCCGGGACAGAAACTTTGAGTTGAAATTTCAAGATGGTTTGAATAAGCGGTTATTTTTTTTAAGGTATAATCATTCAAGCTGAATATCTGCAAATTGAAGGGTGTACTTAAACTTGTCTGGATTTCAATATTCAAAATATCGCTGACAGGATTTGGGAAGATATAAATTGATGTAGATTCTTTTGAATTTATGTTTTCAACAGACAGATTCAAATTGTTCAGGGCATCAATAACATCAAAACAGTTTCCTGTTTCATAAAAGTCAACCGTAATAAAATTTGGAAATTTATTATGAACTTGTATGCAGTCTGATATTCTGTCGTAGAAAAAGGGATTAGCATTTACAATTTCAGCTTGCGAAATAGAACCTGTTCCAAGAGAACCAGTAATAAAATGATTAAAAATGAATAAATCATTTTCTTCTTGCCCTCTGTTAAAATCGCACATAAAATTATCGGGACTGCTTACACTAAAGTGTGTTTCAACAGCATGTTCCCATAAGAAGTGATACCAATCCTGGTTTGGGCCGGCGTCATTTTTTTCGGAAAAAACAACCAATCGTTTATTGCTGTCAATCATTTCCTGAAGTGTAGGCCAAGCTGACATTGGATTTTTCACAAAGAGATAAGAAAATAAACCAGTTTGTTGTAAAGATTGCTCAATAGCAACAGGAGTTGTGTAAGTCTCGAAAATGACCGTTACAATTTCATTTGGATTGTTATCAAGGAAGTTTTTTATTTCATATAAATTATTTGATAATGGCTCTGACCCAAAAACAGAAAAACCGTGATAAACAGTAGGTTCTCCATTTTTATCATAAACATCAATCATTAAAGCCCTCACACCATCGTTTAGTTGTCGGGTAATATTGTAAGTCTGATTAGGGAGTGAGAAATTATTTTCGGTATTGTTATAAGCATTGTGTGTCGTGAGATAGGCTACTTTATCATACCTTTTCTGACAAAGATTAAAAGCTCCGTTACATTGGGCCTGAACGGTGTAAAATCGAAAAATGAAAGACAAAAGAAGAAGCAGAACCGCTTTATTCTTTAGTTTGAAATGCAGCATATTGTTGAGATTTTTAACCTTTATCTCTTTCAATTTCTCTTTTAACATCATTTGTTTTAAGAGTTTCTCTTTTGTCGTAGAGTTTTTTCCCTTTTGCAATTGCAATTTCGATTTTTGCCAGCCCTTTTTCATTTATAAAAAGTAAAGTAGGAATAATGGTTATACCCACATCTTTAACTTTGCCGGCAATTTTTCTTAATTCCCTTTTATTGAGGAGCAATTTTCTGTCTCTTTTAGGTTCATGGTTATTCTGGTTTCCGAAGGAATACTCGGCTATATGCATATTTTTTACAAACAATTCCTCCTTGAAGAAAGCACAATAAGCATCTGTGAGATTTGCTTTGCCTTCTCTTATAGATTTAATTTCCGTACCACACAATTGCATGCCTGCAACAAATTTTTCAATCAAATAGTATTCGAAAGAGGCTTTTTTGTTTTTTATGCTGATTGTGCTTTTCATTAAATGAATACTATTGTTTAATGAGTTTCTGGATGCTTAAAGGTGTTTTATCTTTGGAATAAATTTTCATAATATAAAGTCCGCTATGTAAATGTTCCATTGAAAAAATATCATTTGTATTATGAAAACCATTAAAAATCTGTCTGCCGATGTTGTCGAATAATTCAATATAAATTAAGTCCTGACTAATGCTTTCAAACTGGATGTGTGAATTAAATGGGTTTGGAAAGACTTTTAGTTCGAAATCAGTTGTTTTTTTTTCAATGCTTACCCAATCTGTAGATGAAAAGCGGGATAGAAAATTCCAGATTTCCTTAGTGTAAGAAATGTCATTGTTAGGAGTAAAAAGCCATGTATGCCCTGCATTATTGACCTTAAACAATTCAACAACGGTATTGTTTTCACCATTTCCATAAACATAATGTTCGACAGTCATACTGTCGGGAGCAGTGTTTGGCAGGTTTGTAACGATGGGTGTTGTATCGCAGATGTTATTGCTGACCCAGAAATCAATAAAAGCATCAACGTTTAATCCATAGGAGTTATTGGTGTATGAGATGGTGCCATCAGCAGTTCCATGAAAATGACAGACAGGGACAGCTCTATTTGGCGTACAGTTTAAAGAAGATCCTATGGTGCCTGCTACCGAGGCAATTGCTGCAATACGGTTTCCTAATTGGCAAGCCAGACGGTTCGTCATAAAAGCACCGAGAGAGAAACCAGTCACATAAATACGGCGTTGGTCAATATTGTAATGTGCCATAGTTGAGTCAATTAGAGCAGCAATGAAACCAACATCGTTAACATTTGGATTAATTTGTGAACCTCCGGAAGAAGCTCCGGAATTCCATGCATTTCCCATTAAAGAACCTACTGCCTGAGGTGTAAGAACAATAAAGTTGGCAGTATCTGCAACGTGATTCATGCCTATTCCTGAAAAATTGGTCATGTTGTCGCCTAAGCCATGAAGGCAAATTACTAATGGCACAGCTTCCGAACCATCATAAATGGAGGGAACATACTCAATATATTGTCTTGTAAGACCTCCAAAAGGGAAGGTTTTATTAACCTGCTGAGCTGAAACCAAATTGGCTAAAAACAGGAAGCTCAAAGAAAAAATTAATGTTCTCATATTATTAGTTTTTTAATTTGTAAAAATAAATAAAATATTTAAATAAAAGACTTTACCACTGCTCAGGTATATTTGACCTGTCTTCTTGTATTATTAGTTCTTTTTTTATAATGCCATTTTTAAAAATGACCTGATAAATAACCACGCCGTTCCTATCCCAATAAGTCCATTTTTTATGACGGAGTCCATTTTTATGATAGCCCTGCCCTGATTTTTTATTAAACTGGTAATATGTAACCCATTTACCTTCTGTTCGACCTTCTTTATAGTTCTGTTCTTTTATTTTGAATCCTCTTTCGTCGTAATAAACCCAAAATCCATGTTTTAAGTCGTTCTTATAAGGTCCGCTTTCCATAATGTTTCCTTGTGGGAAATACTCAGTCCAATTACCGTTTCTCAGCCCCTCACTAAAATTGGCTTCACGCATAGTTTTACCGTTTTCGTACCATAAAATGGAAGCTCCATGCAAAACACCATCTTTAAAATTGTTTTCATATCTTTTTTTTCCATCCTGAAAGAAACCGAGCCATTTTCCGTTCATCAGTCCGTCAGCATAATCCCCGATATCTTTCACTCTGCCATTTTCGAACCATGAAGTCCATCTTCCATGTTCATTTCCATTAACAAAAGGTCCTTCATGAAATTTCTGACCGTTTTCGTAATAAGTGGTCCAAATGCCACTTCTTTTACCGTTAATAAAATGACCCTCTTTCCATTTCTCGGAAGTTTCGTACCAGTAGGTCCACAAACCTTCCTGAACACCTTCCCTAAAATTGCCGGAGCTTCCTTTCTGTCCATTTCTGTGATAAAAAACCCATACACTGTCCTGCAAATCATCAAGAAGATATCCTTCAATTTCAAGAATATCGTTTCTGTACCACCATCTGGCATAGCCATTTCTTTTTCCCTGTACGTAATTAATTTCAAATTCTTTTTTCCCATTGTCGTGGTAACCAATGGATATGCCGTGCTGTTGACCGTTCAAATAATTACTTTCCTCTTTAAGTGTGCCATTTGAATACCATTCTTTCCATAAACCCTCCATTTTTCCATTTTCGACACGACCTTCACGTTGAAGCTGACCATTCGGATACCATGATTTATTAATGCCACTTTCAATAAAAATTTCGCCTTTAAGCTGTCCATTTTCGTACCAGTAAAGCCATTTGCTTGTTTTTCTGTCATCCTGATATACACCATACGACATTTTCTGCCCGTTGGGGTACCATTCAGTCCAGAAGCCTTGTTTTTTGCCATCTACCAGTGGTCCTTCGACTTTTAAAGTGTCTATACCCCAGTATTCAGTGTGTCTCTGAGCTAAAATGGGAAGTGCACATATAATTAATATGCTTGTTAAAAAAAATCTATGAAATATTTTGTAGCTCATGGTTTTTGATAGTTTGATTTTTTTGTAAAAGTAAATTGTTTTGTGCTCATTTTAAAATTTTCGAAAATTATTTGGTTCTTTCAATAGAAAACCGGATGATTTTTTTTAACGATTCTTTGTATTCACTATCCTGAATATGATTTAGGATTTCTTCAGCTTTAACGCAGTAAGACATTAATTTATTTTCTGCGTATGCGATGCCTCCACATTCATAAACTTTGGTGAAAAGCTCTTTAATCATTTCAGGATCTTTGTTTTTCTTTCGTATTATGTTATAGTATTTACGTTTTTCAATAAAAGAAGAATTATTAAGTAAATATAGCAGAGGGAGGGTGATTTTTTTTTCTTTAATATCATTACTGAAAGGCTTCCCTGTATTGTTGTATTGCTGATAATCGAAGATATCATCTTTAATTTGAAAGGCCATACCCAGGTTTTCTCCAAAATCGGCCATTTTTTTTGCAATATCAGGAGAAGCACCTGCCGATAATGCGCCACAAGCACAACAAGCAGAAAATAAAGAAGCTGTTTTGAATTTGATGATATCAAAATAAACTGCTTCTTCAATATTTATTTTACGGGAATTCTCAAGTTGTAAGAGCTCTCCTTCGCTCATGCTTTTAGCAGCACCTGATGCAATTTCAAGCATGTCGTGGTCTTTATTTTCCAGTGCAATCAATAAACCTCTCGACAATAAATAGTCACCAAAAAGAACAGCAGCTTTATTTTTCCAAAGGGCATTGAGAGAAAAAAAACCTCTTCTTTTGTCAGATTCGTCAACAACATCATCGTGAATGAGGGTGGCTGTGTGTAACATTTCTATAAGGGAAGCAGCTCTGTAAGTTTTTTCAGAGATTTTTCCGGTAGCTGCTGCTGAAAATAAAACCAATAGGGGACGTAATTGCTTCCCCTTTGTTTTTAGGACATAAGCTGTAACGACATTCAGTAATCGTACCTCCGATTTAACAATCGATTTGAAGTAGTTGCGAAATTGTTCAATTTCGGCATCAAGAGGTTTGGTAATATCCTTTAAATCGGACATGTTTTTTTTGGGCTAAATTAATATTTTTTTGAAAATATCTTTTTATATAATTAATGAAAAAGAAAGTTCACGTTGTGTTTTCAAAAAAAAGCCTGCTTTTGTCAGAAAAAGACTATAGTGGTTTTTAAGTTAATCCATAAAACACCTTACAGAAAGCCCTGAATTTTTAGGAGATGAACCTGTGTTTATATTGCTGTCGTCATAATTCAAGTTCATATCATTACCATAAATACTGTTTTCTGTTGAAGCCCACCACCAGCCTTTATTACCAATTCCGATAAATACACCTGAACCATAGCGGTAGCCTCCGGGGAGTGCTGAAAATCCTGTCTCATTTGTAGCTCCGGTATTAGGGCTACTCCAATGTGCAGTTCCAGTTTCTTTTAGTTTTCCTCCTGCAAGATTCTGGGGCCAAAGGAAGTTGATTAAATCAGTCCATTCGCTATTGGCAGGAACATGCCAGCCAGTAGGACATAATTTATCAGAATCAACAGCGTACCAATTGTATAACAATCCATAAGTGCTGTTAAGTGATTGGGTAGTATCGTACCAGCAATAAGCAGGGTTTATTGAGTTGTCCCATGTAGTATAATCGTTTACATGAGGGATTGGAGTTCCATCGTTTAGCTTTGTAGTTCTTAGATTTTCTGCCATAATGGTTTGACCACCGATTGTTACAGCAGCATAATTATTTCCGTCCACATCTATACAAGAAACAAAGGCAAAATTGACTGTTTGGTTCTGACTGGGTGTAAGTGTCAGGAAGCGAACATAATTATCGGAGAATCCTTTAAATAAAATAGTTTCCCCATCATTATACTGCATTTGTACAATGCTTTTTGTACTTTTTAAAGGAATTTCAGGGTTTATAGAAGTGCCATTCGATTGATTTTTAATATATGCTTGCCCTGAATTTTGTCCCAAGGAAACAATATTTGTGGTGTATTCGAAAGAAGAAGTAGAAACTTTGACTGAATAATAACCTGTTTTTAGTCCCGAAATCTCAAATTTTTGAGAACCTATGCAAATATTTTCACAATATGAGGAGGTTATTATACCCATCCCATTATAAATTTCGAGACATACCATTCCTTCTTTTGGATTATCAAAAGCAATAATTGAAGACTCTAACATTGGATTTGGATATATCGTTAATGGTTCAGGGATATTTTTTAAAGAATTAATTCCAATTGTGCCTACTAAATTTAATATATCACCTGAATTAAGGTTTACAGATGTGCCCTGTGTGAGGTTAATGGCATGAATACTGTCCACATCGAGACTAAGACCTGAACCTGTGAATGAAATCTGATAATCCTGTGCTTGCAAAGCTGTATTTGCTAAAAGCAAAAATACAAATAGAATAATTTTTTTCATGTGTTTAAATTTAAATTATATTCGTTTACCCAAAGATACAAAATAATTATTTATCATATAAATTTATCGTCAATATGGTCAAAATACTTTTTAAGGTGCAGAATAAGTAATATAAATGTTATCATTGAAATAAACTTTTTCACACTGTTACTTTGGTTTGATACATTTTACTTAAAATCCAAGGCAGCTTATAAATTGAATCCTTGCCAACATTTCAAAGAAAGATTAAGCCAAATTCTTTTCTCATTTTTAAATCATTGATGAAATTTGTATTTTTGTAAAAAAAATCACGATGGCTTGTTTACTTTTTGATAAAATTGTTTTTGGCCCTCTGAAAAGCAGACGTTTGGGCAAATCATTAGGTGTTAATCTATTACCTTCCAACAAGAAAATATGTACTTTTAATTGTGTGTATTGCGAATGTGGCTGGACGCATCCAAATGCCAGTAGTTTACAGGCTCATTACAAATTTGAGGATGTTATAAGTGCATTGGAATTTCGCCTTCATGAGTTGTCAGTTAACAAGGAAGAAATAGACAGCATCACGTTTGCCGGTAATGGAGAACCTACATTACATCCTGATTTTGAAGCGATTGTTAACAAAATATGCGTTTTAAGGAAGAAGTATTTTCCAGAGGCAAAAATTTCAGTATTAAGTAATGCTTCAACACTTGATAAACCATCCGTAGTTCGTGCTCTGAAAAGGACCGACAACCCAATTCTAAAGCTTGATACCTGTTCGGAGGAGATTTTTGAACTTATAAATAAACCATTGGTAAATATCAGTATATCACAGATAATGAAAAATATCATAGCTTCTGATATTTCTCATGTTGTTATACAAACTATGTTTCTAAGAGGCAGTTACAATCAAATATCCATTGACAATACAACGGAAAAAGAAGTGGCTTTATGGTTGAACATGTTGTTGCTGATACAACCCCGAAGTGTCATGATTTATAGTCTAGACCGTGAAACACCTGCCCATGGTTTAAAGAAAGTTTCACTTGAGGAGCTTGAACTTATTGCAAAAAAGGTAAGGGCCATTGGTATTGATGCAAAGGCCTATTAAGGATTAATAAGATAATATATTATGATACACTATGATATTAAGGTTCTGTTGGCTCTTGAGAATGCTGTTAATGGATCTGTTGATTTTTTCAACTGGTTAATGGAAAATGGTTTTCCTGAATTGGCTGCACTTTCAAATTCGGTCCGCAAGGACAAAGAGGCAACAAACTGGCTTTTAACCCATGGCTATCCACACCTTGCTGCGTTCAGTAGAGCTATTGAAGATGAATATGATGCCTACTTATGGCTAAAAAAACATAAGTATGATTTTTACATCATTCTTTCTGATGCCATTAACGAAAAGGAGTATGCCATGAAAATTCTGAAAGAAAAAGATTTGTTGGTATTTGTGAGACTGTGTGCAAAAATTAAAGAAGTTAAAGATGAGCAAAGCAGGGATGCTTGGGATTATCATAAAGCAGGTCCATTCAGATAAAAAAAAGGCTGTCTTCGTATTTAGACAGCCTTTTTATTTTGAAAGGGTTCGTTAATTGCACTTAGAGAACCCGCAATTAGAACATGTTAAGCAACCCTCCTGAAATACAAGTGAGTCAGATCCACAATTTTCACAATGTGTTTTTATGGCCTTAGTACCGTCAGGAATAAGTTTACGCAATGCCCTTTCAACACCCTTTTTCCAAGTGTTCATTGTTTCGTCTTCCATTTTAAGATTGGAAATAATGTTGACAACAGAAGCGAGTGGCATGCCATGTCGTAAGATACCTGAAATGAGGCGAGCATAGTTCCAATATTCTTCTTTAAAAGTCCTGTTCAGACCTTGTATATAGCCTTTAAAACCATCTTTATCAACATATTCAATGTCGTATCTGCTTCCCTTATCCGTTTTAATTTTTAGTACGTGTACTTCTTCGACCTGAGAAGGCAATGCAAGGTCAGTTTCTAATCCTGTAAAGATTTCGTAAGGTCTGTTTTCGTAAAGACCTACAACAGCAATCCAACTTTCTTTGTTATTTTTAAAACGCATAATCACAGCGTCGAGTACTTTTGGTCTTTGGGGTGCATTTGTTTCACTAAAACAAGTTTTTTCGGTTTGTTTTTTATCTGTAACAAGAACACCGGAACGAGACCCGTCTCTATACACTGTTATGCCTTTACATCCTTCTTCCCATGCCGTTTGATATATTTTTCCTACCAAATCAACACTTATGTCCTCTGGAACGTTAACCGTTACGCTGATGGAGTGATCGACCCATTTTTGAACAGAACCCTGCATTTTAACTTTCTCAACCCAATTAACATCATTAGCTGTGGCTTTGTGGTAAGGAGAAACTTTGATAATCTCTTGTAATTCTTCTTCTGGTAAAGATTTAACTTCATCAGAGTTGTATCCATTTGCAATAAGCCATTCAATAAATTTGTGATGGAATACATAAAACTCTTCCCAATGGTCACCATTTTTATCAGTGAAAGTTACATTTACATCACTTTCATTCGGGTTTACTTTTCTTCTTCTTTTATAAAAGATGCTGAAAGCAGGTTCAATACCGGAAGTTGTTTGAGTCATAAGTGAAACGCTTCCGGTGGGTGCCACAGTAAGGAGTGCAATATTTCTTCTTCCGAATTTCACCATGTCATTATACAACTGGGGATCTTCATTTTTTAACCGTAGAATAAAGGGGTTGTTTTTTTCTTTTTCAGAATCATATAAGGGGAATGCGCCTCTTTCGTAAGCAAGATAAACAGATGATTTGTAAGCTTCAATAGCTAATTTTTTATGAACTTCGGTCGAAAACATGGTGGCATCAGAAGTTCCATATCTCAGTCCAAGAGCGGCCAACATATCGCCTTCAGCAGTTATGCCGATACCTGTTCTTCTGCCTTCAATGCATTTGTTTCTGATTTTGTTCCACAGGCTCATTTCTCTTGCTTTAATTTCATCGCCCTCAGGGTCGCTTTTTATCTTATCGAGAATTCTGTCCACTTTTTCAAGTTCAAGGTCAATGATATCGTCCATAATTCTTTGGGCGTAACTCACATGTTTTACAAAAAGATCTTCATCAAAGAAAGCTTCTTTGGTAAAGGGGTACTTGATGTAACTGTATAAATTGATAGCAAGTAAGCGACAACTGTCATAAGGACATAATGGTATTTCCCCGCAGGGATTTGTTGAAGTTGTTTTAAAACCTTTATCGGCATAGCAATCAGGAACAGATTCTCTGGCAATGGTGTCCCAGAAGAGTATTCCTGGTTCGGCTGATTTCCAAGCGTTAAAAACAATTTTGTCCCAAAGTTCTTTAGCATTTATTTCTTTAACATATTTTGGGTTATCGCTGTCAACCGGGTATGCCTGATTGTATGTTGTATTATTGATAGCTGCTCTCATAAAATTGTCGTCAATTCTTACAGATACGTTGGCACCTGTAACTTTACCTTCGACCATTTTGGCATCAATAAAGTTTTCGGAATCGGGATGTTTTATTGAAACGCTGAGCATTAAGGCACCTCTTCTTCCGTCCTGTGCAACTTCTCTTGTAGAATTGGAATACCTTTCCATAAAAGGAACAAGACCAGTAGAAGTAAGGGCACTGTTAAGAACTTTACTGCCTTTGGGACGGATTCCTGATAGGTCATGGCCAACGCCACCACGGCGTTTCATTAGTTGTACTTGTTCTTCATCAACTTTAAGAATGCCTCCGTATGAATCGGAAAGGCCGTTGTTGCCAATAACAAAGCAGTTTGATAAAGAGCCTATTTGAAAATTATTGCCAATGCCAGCCATTGGTGATCCTTGTGGTATAATATATTTAAAGTCCTTGAGTAATTCAAAAATTTCACCAGCACTCAGCGGATTCTTATATCTTTTTTCAATGCGTGCAATTTCGTTTGCAATACGCCAATGCATATCATCAGGTGTGCGTTCGCACAAATTACCTTCTGAATCCTTGAGTGCATATTTGTTAATCCATACATTTGCAGCCAGTTCGTCACCTTTAAAATATTTAAGGCTAAGGGCGAAAACGTCCTCTTTTTTGTATATGGGAAGATTTGGTGTTGAAGTATAAGCATTTATTTCTTCTTCTACTACTTCAGGGATAATATTTTCCGATTGTATTTGTGACTTTATAACATCCTGCTCAATATCTTCCTCAACTTTCTGAGATACTGTTTTGGTAATTATTGATGGTTCTTTTTGAGAGGCATTTTCTGATAGCAATTTTACTGTGTCCGGATTATCAGCATCGCTTATCAATACATCCTTTAGCCCAAAAATATCAAGTTGTTCTTCAGGAAGGATAGGTCGTTTTCTTTTCTTTGCAATCTCATTATAAAAATTTTCTGATTTTTTCTTTCCTTTAGATAGGATTTCATCTTTTTCGTCTTTTTCTGCCATTTTTCTATGAGGTTTAATATCGTTAAAACACTGATTTTGTGTTAAATAATTTTTATCAATTGTGCCTTGCAATTTATTTAAAGAATCAACAAACGCAAGCTATTTTTTATTAACATTTATCAGTTTTTTTTAACAATACATCTTAATCTTTTGAACTGTAATATTTTATGTAAAAATTAAAAAAAGATAATTAATAAAAAAAACTTCTTCTAATAAATTTCAGGGTTTACAGCATTTCTGTTCCATTTCAGCAGGAATCTTTTAATATTCTCAAGGTCGTAGTTGTCGTCCTTTTCAAGCAGGCCGGTATCTTGAGTATGCAGTCTTTTTCCGTTGCCGTCCAGTATTAACAAAACGGGGAATCCAAAGCGGTGAGGGAATTCCAGTTCCTGCATGAGTTCTTTGTTTGGATTCTCTCTGCTGTAATTTATTTTAACTGTAACATAGTCAGCATGAATTATAGAATCCAGAACGGGATTTTGTAGTATAAAATTATGTAATTTTATACACCACGAACACCAATTGCCTCCGACCTGAACAAGAACATGTTTGTCAGAGGTTTGTGCTTCATTAATGGCTTGTTGCAAATCTGCTCGAGGATCAGCAGATGGGTTGTAAATCTGAACTCTATCTTGAGCAAAAATTGCAAAAGAAAAAAATAAAAGAAATAAAAAGAGTGTTGTTTTCATCTTTTTTAAATGTATTTTTTTAATTCCATATTTTCTCCATCAAAAACTAAATAGGTAAAATGGTTGAACCAATCACCGATATTATAATAAATGATTTGATTTTTCACAGGCATTTCGAGAGGCAAGTGACGGTGCCCGAAAACAAAATAATTAACAGTGACTTTTTCAGCTATTTCTTTAGCAAATCTGAACAGCCTTTCATTGTCGCAGCCTTTAAATTCCATGTCGGAATCACCTCTGGCCAGACGGCTCCTACGAGAAAAGAAAAGCGCAATACGGAATGCTATGGATGGGTGTATCCAAGAGAAAAGCCATTGCAATATTTTATTTGAGAATATTTTCTTTATAAACTTATACCCTAAATCCCCATTTCCAAGTCCATCTCCATGACCAATAAAGAAAATTTTTTCGTTATATTTGCACAGAATTGGTTCTTTATAAATAATTAAGGCAAGTTGCTCCTCAAAATAGTTTTTTATCCACATATCGTGGTTCCCAATAAAATAATTAATACTGATACCGGAATCAGATAATTCGGCAAGTTTTCCAAAAAGCCTTACATAGCCGCGAGGTACAACATGTTTATATTCAAACCAGAAATCAAAAATATCACCGAGAAGATAAATTTCTTGTGCAGATGATTTAATGTCATCAAGCCATTTTACAAGAATTTTTTCTCTTTCAAGACTTTTGTGATAATTTGGTATGCCAAGATGGCTGTCAGACATAAAATATATCTTTTTTCCACTTTGTAAATTTTTTTCAAAAAGTTTCAATGCCAATCCGGTTATTAAAATTTATAAAATTTCTGTAAGTATTCTTTCAAGTTCATTGATTTCCAGATCCTTATAGAGAATTTTTCCGTCTTTATCTATTAGATATGAAGCAGGAATTCCTTCAACATTATATTGTTTTACTACGGGGGATTGCCAATATAACAGATCGCTCACATGTATCCAGTCAATTTTATCACCAGTGATTCCTGCCTTCCATGATTCTTTATCCCTGTCCAAAGAGACACCATATATTTCAAAATTTTTATTCTTAAATTTTTTATAGACTCTTAGGAGTTCGGGATTTTGTGCCCTGCAAGGGGCGCACCAGGCAGCCCAAAAATCAATCAAAACGACTTTGCCTCTCAGTGATGATAATGGGGTAGGAACATCATTGATGTTATTTAATACAATTTCAGGAGCTATGTTCCCTGGTAGCAAACGTTGTGTAGCTTCAGCTTTTTCATTAAGGAACACCTTTATTTGTTCAACCCTGTTAAATAAATCAAGGCTGTGGGGATTATCCGGGTAGGTGCTGATTAAACCATCAGCCAGTTTTTCAAAATAGACAAAATCAGTTTGTTCAGAAAGAACCGGTGTTTGACCAAAAGATTGGTAAAGAGCAATCAGCGAAGCTAATGAGTTGGTGTTATTATCGATAAAATTAGTAACATAGTCTTTTTGGTCTTTGACAATGGTAAAATATACAGAATCAAGACTGTTTTTAATAGCTTCAAAGTTTTCGAAGTATCTTGTTCTTTCAAGTTCATTGCGCAATGAATCTACCCTTGCATAATTATCTCTGAGTTTGACATTGATGTCTCTTATTTTTTCACTTCCCGGACTTCCAGATACAGTGTAGGATGAAGTTATCTGACGAGCATCGGCAGAAATTTCAACAACTTCTTGAGGTTCAATAAGGAGTGTAACAAAATTATTTTCATTCATTTTGAGAACATAAAAACCAATACTTTCAGTTTTGACCTTGAAAGTGAAACTCCCGTCTTGTTCAATTTTAACAGAATCAATAGGAACTCTTTCTTCAACACGAAGTTCTTCAAGTATAATCATACTTTCGTTAGCGTTGAAAAACGAACCATTGATAATAAATTCGTCTTTTTTTGGTTTTTTTGAATTACCACATGAGCCTAATAATAATAGCGAAGATGAAAGTAAAAACAATAAAATTTTTTGCATAATATTTAATTTATTTAGTGTTTGCAAAAATATTGAAAATTTAAGGTTCCTTGAAAAAATCTTTAAGGATATTGTTTAATTCCTCTATTGAAAAACCTTTATTGATGATTTTTCCATCCTTATTAATAAGAAAAGAGTAGGGGATAAATTCAATGCCATAAAGAGCAACAAAATGAGAAGCCATATTAGGAATGTTAACCCCTTCCTCCGGAATTTTTACATTTTGCCACAAATCTGTACTGTCTTCAGTCAACACTTGGAGCCACTCTTCTCTGAAGGTCCCAATTGATACGGCAAAGATTTCAAATCCTTGATTTTTGTATAAATTATATAGCGTTATTAATTCTTTATTTTCACTTCTGCACCTATCACAATTAGGATTCCAGAATTTGAGGAGAACGAGCTTGCCCGATAAATCTGAAAGTTTATGAGGCACACTGTCTTTATCAAGTAAAATAATATCAGGTGCAATTTTACCAATGCCGGTTCTTTCTTCGAGAATCTCAAGTCGTCTTTTTTCATTGATAAAACTCATGATACTTGTAAAAAATGAACGACAGTGTTTATTGTTGGGATGTGCAGATAAAAGTTTGCGCCCCAACTGTTCAAAAAAATCAGTATCCTTGTCCATGTTGAAAAAAAGCAGTTGACCCATTCTTTGGTGAATAGCGTTTATAGCTGATAAAGAAAAAGTATTATCATGAATGAACTGCTCTAAATATAAACGGTGTGATGTTATCAGCAACTTAAAAACACTATCAGCATATATGTTTGTTATTTCCTGTGCATTTGATTTTTGCAGTAAAACATTCACTTTTAAAGTAAGGTCATATAGTGTTACTTCAAGTTGTCTGATAAGTTCAGAACCTGCTGATCCTTCTACAGTGTAAGATTTTATAAGATTGGAGCCATCAGCATGAATTCTAATGTCTTCACCGGGTTTGATCAGTAACTTAATAGCTTCATTCTGTGAAGTTTTAATTAAGAAAAAGGATTCATCTACAAGATGAAAATTAAAGTTGAATTTATTATCAACATTTAGGATACTTGAATCTTTTAGGACTATACCATTAATATCTATTTCACATAGAAAAATTTTTTCATTTGAAATACTGTTCTCGTAAATTCCTGAAATAGTAACATTTGAATTTGGGTTTTCTTGAGAAAACACACACAAACTGTAAGGTAATATAATTAATAGTGGAATTATAAGTCTTAGAAACATCTATTTCGGTCTTAATTCAGTAATTGTTCAAGTTTGATTTGCAGTTCTTCATTTTTAATATTGACTTCAATAAAACGACCTTCTTTATCAATAAGATGGGCAATTGGAATAATTTCGAGGTAGTACTTTTGAAATAAAGATAGTTCATTTTCTTGATTTTTAGCATCAAAAACCCAAGCATGAATCCATGGCAGGTTATTGGTGCTCAGGTAATTAATAAGGTCGGCTTTTTCGGTATCTATTGAAATAGCTAAAACTTCAAAACCTTTATTCCTGAACTTATTGTAAATTTTCAATAACTCAGGGTTTTCTCTTTGGCAAATCTGGCAATGGGAATCCCAAAATTTAAGAAGAACATATTTACCCCTTAAACCGGACAATGATACAAGTCTGTTGGTAATGTCAGGGATTGAAAAATCCGGAGCAAGAAGACCTGGTTGTAAAGTTTTCTCAATCCTTTCCTTTTCTTTTCTGCGGTTTAGAATTTCACCTACATATTTTTTAAGATTTAAAGCAAACGAGTTGGTAGGGTAAACAGAAAAGATTGAATCGTTTAACTGAATAAACAAATCAGCATGATCCTGTTCATTGAAAACACTCTGGTTTGCAACAACCTGATAAATGGCAACAATTGAAGCCAATGAAGTCATGTTGTTTTGAATAATGCTTTTTAAGGATGCACCAACCTCATCCAGGTTTTTGTAAAAAGCAGAGTCTAAAGAGGGAAAAATTTGAGGAAAATCTGGATCGTTCTTTTTGAGATTGACAATGTTTTGCAATGAATCCACAACTTTGTTGGCTTCTGCTACCCTACGCTCAATAGTTTGCAAAAGGGAACTGCCTTCAGAACCTTCAATAGCACTGCTTGCAGGCAAATTGTTAATATCCGCTTTAATTATTACCTGTTCACCCTTATCAATCAGCATTCTGATGAAATTATAGTCGTTTTTTACCAAGGCAAAAAATTCACAGCTATCTTCAAAAATTTCAATTTCAAACTTGCCTTCATTATCAAGAATGATTGTGTCTGTTTTTTCAATCCTATCGTACAATAATTTGCTGAAATACAAAGTGTCGCCGGATGCGTTAAAAAACTCTCCTCTTAATGAGGTGGTTTTGTTTTTTGATTTACAGGCAAAAAAAGTTAAAATGCTAAAAAATAGTAGAAGCTTAATAATTGGAATATGTCTTTTTTTCATGTGTTTAATTTTTTACTATTTTATTGATTTACTGATTTTTATATTTCTTACAATGTGCTTAATACAGACGTCACAACTCCTCAGAAGAGTGCCCATGTTTAAATCATAACGTTTGGTTTATGTATGCGTATTTCATATACATTAATTAAGGTGAGTATTATTTTTCTTCAAAAATAACTTGTAAAAGAGTTTGTCCAACAGCCTCCAGTGTATTTTTATCAATTTTTTCCAAATTATCACCCTGTGTATGCCAATAGGGGAAAAACCCAGTTCCAGTGTTTCTGTCATAATGGATTATATCTATTGTTGGAATGTTGGCAATAGTATTGATGTAGAAATGGTCATCTGTTATATGGCTGGATTCCTGCATCAGGAAGTAATTACCATAACCTAATCTATTAGCAGTTTGCCAGACTTTATTGACGATATTAGGAGCATACTGCATGGAATAACCTTCTTTAAGAAATGTAGCATTTTCAGCACCTACCATATCGAGAAGAATTCCATATTTTGCATAATAACCAGGGACATGTGGATTTGCAGCCCAGTATTGTGAACCCAGAGCCCAAGTGTCTTCCATGGTTGGCAGTTGACTATTATGAGGCTGCCCATAGTCTTCAGCATCAAACAAAATGATATCCAACCCAATTGGTGCTTGGTTTTTGTTGAGAATGCGGGCAATTTCAATTAAGATGCCTACACCACTGGCTCCGTCATTAGCACCGTCAATAGGTTTATTTTGCATGTCGGGATTTGGATCTTTTTCTGCAATATGCCTCGAGTCCCAATGAGCACAAAGAAATATCCTGTTTCTTTCGGCAGGTTTAAAAGATGCGATAATATTTGAAATCTGAAGAGCTGTACCATCAAAAGCTCTTACCCTGGTTTTTTGAACAATGACAGTATCAGTATATGACTGAAGTTTGTTTTCCAGATATTCTGCACAAGCTTTGTGTGCGGCAGTATTTGGTACACGTGGACCAAAAGCCAGCTGTGCTTCAATAAAATGATAAGCAGAGTCTTTATTAAAAACCGGTACTATAACTTCTGCATTAGTAATAAGCTTATTACCATTTAGGTCATGTTCGTTCTTCACTGTATTTTCACCACAGGATATAAGAAAAATGAAAATAATAATTACAAATAATAGATTTTTCATCATCTGAATATTAATTTATGTAGCGTTCTTTTATATTTATATCAATTTTGCAGGTTTTCATTGTGCCGAAAATTCTATGCCTGTTACAAGCAACAATATTGTAAAGAAAATCCAAAAAAAATTCCGGAACAAAGATAAAGAGAAATCTTAATATTGAAAAACCTTTCA
>JAQVVM010000115.1 GCA_028698995.1 Bacteroidales bacterium | reverse complement strand
GATGTATGGTAATGGTTTTGAAAATGGTATCTGAACAAGTGCCATTGGTAATGATAAAACGTACAGTTTTATTACCTGCGGTGCTGTACACAACGCCGGAAGGATTTTGAGCAGTAGAAGTAGCCGGAGAGGCACCGCTGCCGAAATCCCATGCATAAGTCCATGTGCCGGTAGTGGTTTCTGTATTGGTAAAGTTAACACCCAAGCCTGTACACTGTGGAGCCGTAGACACAAAATCTGCAACAGGAGCTGGGTTAATTAAAATGGTATCTGTATAGGTTTCAAAGCAAAATCCGTTAGAAATGGTGAAAGTGATTATTTTTTCTCCGGGAGTTGTGTAAGTAATGTTTGTAGGATTCTCAGCTGAGGATGAAGCTGGTATAGCTCCTGCTCCAAAATCCCATGAGAATATCCATTCACTTCCGGTTGTTCCTGTATTTGTAAAATCAACTGTTTCAATACTGCATGTAACAGGTGTATGTGTAAATGATGGTACTGGTTTTTCACGAATGTAAATAATTTTCGAAGTTGTAGTTATGCTTGTGCCACAATTAATAATAACTGTTTGAGTAATTGTTTTAAATCCATGCGAATTGAAAGTGATACCTGTTGGGTTTTCAGAGTAAGAGGTATCGATACTTGCGTCAGGTCCAAAATCCCAAATATAGGTTACACCATTACCTGTGGATCCTGTATTCAGAAAATCAACACCTTCACCAACACAAACGGGAGCACTTGTAATAAAGTCGGCAACGGCTGAATCTGCGTCTGATCCGAAGCTGTTGGCTTCTAAAAACACAGCTGAGTCATAAGCATAATCCGAAACATCAGCAATTGCAAGTTTGATATGGTATGTTTGGCAGGGAATCACATGAGCCCATGCGGTTAATACAACTGTAAACCCGTCATATTGGACAGTAGCACCATCTGCATTA
This sequence comes from Bacteroidales bacterium, assembly GCA_028698995.1. Lineage (GTDB taxonomy): Bacteria > Bacteroidota > Bacteroidia > Bacteroidales > PXBB01 > JAQVVM01. The sequence goes on along the minus strand of JAQVVM010000115.1, from coordinate 2,322 downwards.
AAAGTAGGATTTCCGGTTCCGTTCCCATTGCCATTGGCTTTAAAGTATGCAATATTACTTGGACTTGTACCGGGATATGCACCACTATTCACAGCAATAAACCCTGCATTGACATTGTTAATAGATACAGGTGTAGTTGTATTTGGAATAAGAGCAATATTTTTTTTGTTGTAATTTCCACCTGATGGGTTTGGCCCTGAAAGAAGGAAGCCAAAAACATCATTGAAGGATGAATTAACATATTCATGGTATTCTTCAGATGCGAAAACATATTTGAATTTAATGGTATCTCCAACAGGTAAAAAATCAAATTCAAGAACAGCAGCATCGTTTGTGCCTGAACCAATAATGCTGGTTAAGTCGGCATCACCGCTTCTTCCTAGATTTGTTGACCTGTTTGTTGCATTATTCGGACCAGGTGCATTAAAAATACTACCTGTTGACATAATCACACCGCTGTCAAGACCAATATTTGAAATGGTACCATCAAATTTTCCAATTGCTGTACTTGCGGCATTGGAAGTGATGTTGAAAATTTGAACACCTTGCCCTAACAGTACTTGTTCCACCAATTCTTCATCAGTTAAAGTATTGTCTATTACAAGCTGAGCTTTCATATCAAAGGATAGCAAACAGATACTTATAGCAAGTAAAGACTGAGTAAATAGCTGAGAACTCCTTTTAGAAAAGATTACTTTATGAACAATATTTTTAATTGGAGTGTAAAAATTCGTTCTTGATATATATTCTTTCATATTGTATATTTTTAATTTCTCTGACATTATATAATTGGTATTAAAACTATCGGACTAAATTGACTATGCCTCTGCCTTCTTTTATTTCGCCATTAATGAGTTTAACGACAATTCTGTAAACATAAGCGGCGGAAGGCATTTTTTCTCCGGTGGTTTGATTTCTTCCATCCCACCCGTTTTCAACATCTCTTGATTTAAAAATCTCTTCACCATACCTATTAAAGACAGTAAATTCAAAAGTTTCGTAGTTACCACCTCTGACAAAAAGGATATCGTTAAGTCCGTCGTTGTTAGGAGAGAAAGCTGTGGGTACCCAGAAAGGTTCTTCGAAAAAGAAAACGACTATAGAAACAGTATCTGTGTTTTTGCAGCCAAAAATATCCGTCACAGTAACCATATAATCAGTAGAGCTGTCCGGACTAGCAATAGGGTTAAATAAGAAAGCATTACTGAGACCTTCCACAGGGAACCAGAAATACTGGACGCCACCTGTTGCAATAAGTTGGGTACTAGCACCTGACATTATAGTATCGTCAATACCGGCATTTGCATCGGGTAGAGGATGTACAAGGACGAGGATTTCATCGGTTATTGGATCACAACCTGCAGTATCAGTAACAGTCAGTATATAGTTAACGGTTTCAGATGGACTAGCCATAGGATTTGGAGCGAAAGGATTGCTCAATCCGGTTTGCGGGAACCAGCTGTAGAATTGTCCTTCAACAAGAGCAGCTCCAATTTGGATGCTGTCGTATGCGCAAATTTCGACATCAATCCCTGCATTGGCGATGAGCGGGTTAAGCATGGTAACAATGATAGTGTCCCTGTTGATGCAAGCAGTTGCTCCATCAACAACAGTAATAATGTACTGAGTTGTGTTAGCGATAGGAGCTGCAATAGGATTTGCAATATACGGATTATCTAAAGTAGAAGGAGGGAACCACGTGTAAGAGTTACCGGATATCGGGTTGCTGCCAATCTGAATGGTTCTGTTGGCACAAATTGTAGTGTCATCTCCCGCATCAGCAATAGGTAAACTGTTAATAAAAATAGCTTTAGTGATAGTGGCATTACAGTTTTGGTCAGCAATTGTGAATGTAATGGTTTTTGTGCCTCCTGATGAGTAAATGACACCGACAGGATTTTCATTGACAGAAGTAGCCGGAATAGCGTCTTGACCTAAGTCCCATGTAAAAGTCCAGTTGAACCCGGAAGTGCCGGTGTTTGTAAAGTTAACACCTTGACCAACGCACTGAGGAGCATTAGAAGAAAAATCGGCAGTAGGGGTAAGGTTAATATTGATGCTAATGGTGATACTGTCGGAGCAAGTACCGTTAGTAACAAGGAGTTTAACGAGTTTAGTTCCCGGAGTGCTATACACAATACCGGCAGGGTTTTCAAGTGTTGAAGAAGCAGGAGTAGCACCAGAATCGAAGGTCCATAAGTATGACCAAGCACCGCCTGAGCTACCGGTATTTGTAAAGTCAACATCGAGGCCGGTACATTGAGGCGCAGTAGAGCTGAAGTTAGCCACTGGCGTATGATTAACGTTAATACTGTTGGTCAC
>JAQVVM010000034.1 GCA_028698995.1 Bacteroidales bacterium | reverse complement strand
TTACATATTGAGGCTTTGGTGCAAGCCTTTTTACAAGTTTTTTCATTTTTATTTGCACTTTTCTATGCAAATATCATCATTTTTCTCGCTTCTAATCCTAATTTTAATGTTTTTCAGCAGACCCTAAATAAAACGACTTATTAACCATAAAACAATTCCTATTCCGGCAGCAGCAATTTGAAGAGGCAAAGCTGATTTCATTTCTTTCTGAACGCCTGATAATGAAGTAAAAGTGCTTGCACCGGTAAAGTTCATTGCCAAAAAGGAAGAAATGCTGCCCATCATTAGAAACCATGAAACGTTTTCAATAATATGACTTCCAAATATATTAAAAAATAAAAATAAAGCTGCAAAGAGCCATCCCAGTGCTAAGCCTTTTAAAGAAAACCTCTTGAAGGGAATCCATGGGAGTAACAAAGGGGTTAAAACAGTGCCTGAAAAGTATGCAGAAAACAAATACATGATTGATTTACTGCCATTTTCCCATGCTTTATCTATTGAATATCCACCTGAATACAGACCTGCAATTATAAAAAACAAGGCAGGAACAAAAATGAGATAGTATTTCCCATAAAACAATTCAACAGGTATAAGTTTTAATCTTTCAACCAAAGGGAACTTTACTTTTCTCATCTCAGGAGTCGCTTTATAGTCATTGGCAATAAAATCTCTGATGTCCTTTGCCTGCACCGGACCGTAAATTACCCTGAAACCAGTTCTCTCTTTTACATCGTGGGCACTTACACCCACTGCACCTAATTGAGGAACAATAACAGTTCTGTGCTCAACTATTTTGTCAAGTTCGTGGGCTTTTATTCTGTAAACAAGCTCTTTGGTGCCGAAAGTACCCTTTCCGGCTGCACACCAGACATTTATACCTTTGGTGTCTAGTACCAATACCCATGCATTCATACCATGCAAAGCCCTGCGCAAATGGTCAAAACTTAATTTAAAATTGGCTGTTACAAATATTGCTGAAAGGGTATATGGATTACCAATAGCATATAAACCCTGCTTTATTTTATAGTTCATCCTGCCAATGGACCATCGAATTTTTATGGTTTCCCAATGGTCTGACACTGTCCACTTGGTAGAAATTCGGCTAACTTTACCTGCAGGTGTATCAATCTGGTCTAACAAATATGCCCGTTTCATTTTTTCTAAAAAGTTAAAATAAAGTAGAATCCAAGAATAATCATAATTACGCCCGAAACAAGTTTTAGATATTTGTTGAATTTTGAGAATGTATGACCCACTTTTCCAAGTCCAAAGCCTGCCAAAACAGTAAAAGTTGTTATTGTAAGCCCATAGCCGAATGCATAAGCCAGCAACAACATAACACCCCATACAGAACTTCCTTTTACAAAGGAAACTGTCATAATGATAGGAAAAACGGGATTGCAGCAAGAGCTACAAGCCAGGCTCAGTCCTCCTATTGTAAGACCAAATAATGCAGCAGTATATTTACTTTGCTTTTGTGAAGCTTTTGGTGTTTCAAGCAATCTAAATTTGAATGGTAATAAATCAAGCGTTAAGAGTCCGAAAAAGAGGGATATAAGTCCTGCCGCCATTTTCCAGTATGTTCCCATCGTATTTCCCATAAATTCACTTGCTAAACCAATTATAGCACCAAGCACTGACATGGAAATCAGCATACCTGCAAGGAAGTACATGCCTGTCAGCAGTACATTTCTCTTTTTTTCGGAACTTGCTGCAGTTCCCGAATAGGCTGTAAGCATGGCTATTACTGAAAAATTGCAGGCACATGTAAATACACTTACAATACCCAAAAGAAAAACAACTGCAAGCAAAGCCATGCCCGCATCGTGGGAGTTTAAAAAATCCTGAATCCAGACTTCCACTATTTATTGGCGTTAGGGCAGCAAGAGCGTATTTTTGTGGAATCTTGAATGTTTGTGATTTTTGCATCCGTTGAATCACAGCATCCCGATTGGCTTACACTTGTCGAGTCACAGCATGATGGTGCTTTTTTTTCTGTGTTGCCGGTAAGTTTGACTGTTACAATGGCAGTTGCTGCAATCAGTACAGCAGCAAAAAGCAATTTTTTCCAGATGTTACTTTTCTTGGGTTGGCAGCAGTCAGGACCGCAGCCACATTCGTTTTGGTTATTTTCTGTAGTCATTTTTTTCTTTTATTTATTGTTTTATGTCTTGGCCGTAACTGGCAAGTGCACGAACCTGAAAGTCTTTCATTGATATCCTCAATAACAGGTAAATTGTCCCTTTCCCATTCTACAATACCCCCTGCGAGGTTGGCTATATTTTTAAACCCTTTTTTTAGTAATAGTTGCATGGCCTCCCTGCTAAAAAGCCCTGCACTATCAGCTACAATTAAGGCCTTATCAGTTGGCAGCTTCAAATATTGATTTTCTAAATCCGGTAGGGGAGAAAAAATAGTATGAGGTACGTCAAATTTTTTAAAGGCCGTATAAGCAAATATTCTCACATCAAGAAGTATGGCATTATTTTCTGTTAGCTCTATATAAGCTTCCTTAGGCGTTAAATTTAAAAAACCCTGAGCCTTAAAACCAATATAGGATTTGAAGATGGAGCACATATTTTTTATATTTTCAGCAATTGTCCTCACAATTAATTTCTACGTCAAGTTCATCAAATAGCTCATTAAAAAGCATATAACACTTCTTAATATTGGATTGGCATAAGCAATAATTAATCTTAATACCTTCAATTTCGCCATGAATCAGACCTGCTTTTTTTAACTCTTGCAGGTGTTGAGAAACGGTAGTCCTACTTAAAGGAATTTCATTGCAAATATCTCCTGAAATACAAGTTTTACTCTTTGCTAAAAACTTAAGTATAGCTATCCGTGCGGGATGGGAAAGTACTTTGGCCAGCTGAGAAATCTCCTGTGATTGCAGATCGAAATTGATTACTTTTGAATATGTCATGGTATCTATTTCATATGTCGCAAACATACGACATAATATAAATTAAATTTTACTTTTTTTGTTAATTATTTGTTAAAGTATTAATATGCAAAAAAATGGAAAATAGTATTGCTTGAATTGAAACTTATTTATTTATTTATTTATTTTCTTGAATATTGTGGGTATTGAACATCCACTTTATTTTAATCAATAATAATTATTTTTTTTATCTGCTGAGAATTGTTATCTGTAGTGGCTTTAATAAATAAAACACCGGAATTATTTTTCAATTGATTTAAAAGGTTAATGCCCTGATGGTATCTTTCGTTAATAATAACCTCTCCCAATGCATTATATACAGTAATGAGCATGCTTTCCTTTAAGTTTACAGAAATATCTCCATTGCCGGGATTGGGAAAAATATTAAACAAATCTGAAGGTGTATTGTTGTTAATTATATTAGTTACAGTTGGGCAAATATAAGGTAATGGATTCAATTCAATGGGCTGGCCTGAAGAAATTGTGTGATTCGCAAAACCGGGATAAGAGGCTTCATAAAGGGGTGCTTTGAAAACATTATTAATAAATATTGTTGAACCCTGTGACACAGGCCCTGTACCATTTACAGGACATTTATATTGCCAGACTATATTTTTAAGTGAATCAATTTCAAAAAACAAACCAGTTGCACCCGAACAAATAAGGGTATTGCCGTTGGTAAGACGCTGAGATCCTGAGATATTCATAGAATAGAAATCTTCAGGTACAGGTGCAACATAAGTCCAACAGAGTGTATCAGGTAAAAATGTATGATTATTTCCCATTAAATAATTACCATTGCTGTCAATAACAGGTTTAATAATATCAACTGAAGAATATTGACCATTTGGTCTGCCAGTGCCATTATTGAACACCATAATACTTCCTGCATCTTTTAGTCCAGGTTCAATCCAATGTGCTGCATGTTGAGAGTAAAATTTTTGGTCAGAAACATTACCTTTGTTATAAGCGGCAGGATTTCCCCATCTAAAAAGCAGGTCTCCTCCTTTACTGCGATTACCACCTGTATGTCCCGCAGCCTCAGCAGTAGTAGTGCTGTGGTCAATTATCCATATCTCGTTATTGAAACGTGAACTGAGAATGATTTCATCACGTTGTGGATTGTAACTAACAGCGTTTAAGTGTAACCAGTCAGGGTTGTTGAAGCCATTATTATCGTAATTAAAATTGATCAGTTCTGGATGTTGAGAAACACTGCCATAATTTGATTTTGTTGAATCGTATTCCTGTACGAGATGATCCCAAACATGCCATTCCCACACTATATTTGCAGTCAAAGTTCCGGAATATTCAATTTCCATTATTTTTTCGCCCCAGAAATCAGTCCCTAACATATTAGGATTTCTTCCAGCACTTATTGCTGCGGCAATTCCTTTAGCCTCCCAAGCAATGACAAGAAAATTTCCATTGGGTAAAGGACAGATTTCGTGATGTTGTAAATGCTGGGTGTCGGAGATTAGGTAAGACCAAATAATATTACCGTTCCAAGCTATCTTTTCAATAATACCTCCTTTCCCACCGCCGGAGAAAGCAGCATTTTGAGTATTCCCTGTTCTTAGCAAACTTCCATCAGTTAAAAAGTAAACAGAATTTCCTGGCTTGTAAGCACTGTTCCAAGAATGAACTTCATAGCCACATTTATCTATCAGATACGTTTTGGTGTAACCAATAGGAGCAAATAAAACATATCCGGGCTGGTCGTTCACGCCCTGCTGAAGTAATCCCACAGTAGGCTGACAATGAATATTATCAAATAAAACTACAAACAATAAAATTGAAACAAAATATTTCATAGGATTTTGAAATAAAAAAGCTCTGTTAATCTATTAGAAAGACAAAGCTTTTTTTATTTTTTACTTATGTCAAGTTAAGTGTCATTTTGAAAATGGTGAAGTATCTATTTTTCGTTAAATGAGATTTTTTGCATCACTCAAAAATGACAAAATACAAGCAACTTAAACTAATCAATTTTAATAATTTTAATAATCTTTTGAATACTGTTATCTGTTGTTGCTTTGATATAATAAATGCCTGAATCAAATTTCATCAAATTTAAATGGTTTACGCCCTGATGGAATCTTTCTTTTATTATAACTTCTCCTAATGCATTATATACAGTTATAAACATGTTTTCCTTTAAAATAACAGTAATATCTCCGTTGCCGGGGTTAGGAAAAACTGAAATTTCTGACATTGGATTATTGGAATTAATACCTACGCAAGGATCAACATATATTTCGATACTGGCAGTATTGATACATCCATTTGTATCGGTACCAGTAACGGTATAAGTTAAAGTTGAAGTAGGAACGAAAGACATACCATCTGTCACACCATTGGTCCATAAATAAGATAAAGCACCACCACCGGTTAGTATGGTGCCGGTTCCTGCACAAACAGTGTCACCTGCACTTGAGTTTGCAGTCACCAAGGGCAAATCATTAACATTAATCTGAATTATTGCAGTGTCAATACAAAGATATTGGTCTATAGATGTGAGGGTATACGTTTGGTCAGAATTTGGAGCAATGATGAGGGTGTCATTCCCTGGCACTCCGTCCCATGAATAATTAGTGCCTCCGGTTGCAATCAGTGTATCATTGGTGCCTAAGCAAATTGAAGAACCTTGTAAAGATGTTACAACCAGATTATTGCCATCACATTTATCGAGCAGATTGAGTCTGACCATAAAAGATTTTGAAAATGAACCTCCGAAATCTTCTACATTAGCCCAACCACTGAATGGTGATGTAGGCCAGTTAACCCAGACAGTGCCCAAAGTAAATTTATCAACAGTATTTCCTAATGCCAGTGTGCTGTCTATTTCTCTTGCAGCAACTACATAAGTATCGGGTAAAAGAACTATTGAACCGGGTACAGGAAAATGTAGCCAGCCTGTAAACAAAGTTGTTAATGAGTCAGCAGTACTTGAATACAACAATGTAGTTGGTAAACCATTTTCAAAATTAAATATATCAATACCTATGTTAGAACCTGCAACCTGACCTGATAAAAATATTGACACTGAAGAAATCTTTGCCATTTCTGTCAATACAAATTGCTGCCCCAAATTACCTACATCTCCTGAACCAATACCAAGGGTTCCGGATAAAGTTCCAAGATCACGCGCATAAACAGAATCTGTTATATTTATTGAATCTGAATGTGTATTATTGGCTAAATTTTGGTCTGTTTCATTAATTGAGACTAAATATTCTACTCTGAAACTATCTATAGTTGCCGGTATAAAAGGAGCAGTGGTTGTAAAAACTGAACTTACACCGGAAGCAAGAGTAGCCAGAGCAGGACTGTTGGAAGTGAAAATCAGGTTGTTTAAGCCATCATAAACGCTGGCTTGTAAAACAACATTAGTAATACCCATAGCACCATTATTTTTAACTGTTGCACTTATTGGAAGTATAGGTTGCTGATTTAAGGGGATATTAGAATAATCAGATAGGGGCGTAACTGCTGTAATGTCAGCATCATAATTATTAGGGACTTGTACAATAACATCATCAATAAGCAGAATAAATTTGTCGTTTGATGTATTTCTGAAAGCAATCCATACACTTTGTCCGGTATATGCATTGAGATTTACAGATCTTGTTGTCCATGTCGTATTTTCAGCAGGAATTGTAAAAATCTGAGTAGAATTTGTTTCCTGATTGCCCATTACACCTGTTCCTCCGGTAGGACCACCTGGTGTAGAAACTTGAGTCATTATTCTTACTTCATAGCCATCAGGATAAGAAGGGTCATAGGTAACGGCGTTCCAGCTCAGGACAGTATTTGCAGGCAGATTGGTAATAAGAGGTGTCCACATCCAGTCATCAGCAGGTCCTGCAGGTGAGTACCATGAGGTGCTAAAAGCTGCTGAATCAATCACATTAAAATTAAAATCTTCCCTGCGTTCCCAGGCTTCATTAATATAAGCAACATTTGCAGCAGGTGTTCTGTTGTCGACGTTTCTCAATAACCATCCGGTAGGAAAAGTATAAGTCCCTGCACCTCCGGCTGTCGGGCCTTGCGTAGCGTCGAAATTTTCTGAGAAAATGACTTGTGCATTTAAGCCTGTGATAAAGGTTAAAAGCAATAAACCTAGTATAATTTTTTTCATGTTTTAATAGTTTAATTTTTTAAAAAATATTTTTTATAAAATATTTTTTGTAAAATTAATTTAAATTTTAATAATTAATTACTAATAAAGTATTTTTTTAAGCTATAATTAGATAGAAAACATATTAACTGAGTTAGAATAATTGATATCAATGCAGTTTCTCAGCTTTTTTAACATAGTTTCCTTCGGGAAATAGAAGTTTATAATTATCGAGATGTGCTTTTTCGCCTGTTTGTTTGAAAAGAGCTTCGGTGGCTTCCCAGATGTTGTCATCCATCATGCCTTTATCAGCACCATTATTCAGAGCCGCAGTGTAAAAACTGATGGCTTTATTATAGTCAGCTAAAAAGTAATATGCTGCTCCAATCTGGCTTTGGTATAAACCTCTGTTGGCGGGATAGTTTTCTGCCAGTTTAGTGTATAACTCAATACTGTCTTCAAATTGTTGACCAGACATTAGCTTTGCAGCTTGTCGCATCATGCTGTTTTCATCATCCTTTGGTATGGGATTCTTAGCAATAAATGTATCATTCAGTTTGTCAGCTTCTTCTAAAGTCAGACTTTTTTTCTTAAAGAGAAAGTCAAATAGTCCCATTTTTTATGAATTTTAAAATGTAAATTAAATATTATGATCAGATTATTAATTAAATAGCTATTTTAAAAAATAAATCTCTTTGCTTTACTTATTAATTTGAACCCTGATAAGAGGGATGATAAACAAAAAGCAAGGTTCCGTCTTTTACAGTTTCAATAAAGTCATTTGTCAATTCCAAAGGAATGGCAGGACATCCATGGCTTCTACCCAATCTGCCGTGTGCATTTATAAAAGATTCACTGACGTAATCGGCACCATGAATCACTATGGCTCTTGCAATGGCATTGTCGTTCAAGCCCCTTTCCAAACCTATAAGCCGAAGGGATTTTCCATGTTTGCCAATGTAGGAATTTGCCGTAAGATAAAATCCAAGACTGCTCTGATGTGATTGTGGCGTATTTGAAAAATTTTCAGCAATATTGTCGCCGGTATTCTTTCCATGAGCTACATAGGTGTTGAAAAGCACTTCTCTTGTCTCAAAATTAATAGTCCATAAGCGCTTGCTTGTACTTGGTAAAGAAAAGTCAATTATAGTAAGAATTTTGTTCCTTGCCAAAGGCTCATATGCTCCAATATGTGTTCCTAAAGAACTGATAAGCTGTGGATTAAGAGATAGGTCAATATTTGAAAAATTGAAGTAAGCTGAAGGATTTTCGGCATGTTGTAAAGTTTCGGGAATGCTGATTTCATAAGTATTAGACATTAATAACAACGTTCCTGTGAAGAGTAAAAGTCGAATAATTTTTCTAAAACTAAATTGACCCATTTTTATAATTCTTTTAAAAAGAACGACAATGATAAACAAAAAGTTTCACTTTTAAAAGCATTTTATTTTCTCATAATTAAAATTGAATCTGATGACAATATGTTCAATATCATCTTCTTTTTTTGGTTGTTTTAACGTTTAAGCGTTGAGTATTTCTTCATCGCGTTCGTAAATATCAGAACGGTAGTGAATAATTCCGGTATTAGTACCCCAAGCGGTGAATTAGGTGCAAGCGACAAAATACTGATGTAGTACCTTTTTTGGATCGAAAGTGCTTGACGTGTTACCTAAAGACAAATTGTAGTATACTGTGTGTAAATGACCTGACAATTAACAAGAAATTTTAAATATAAAGACTATACTGTGTGTGTTAAATGCAAATATTTTAATACTGTGTGTGTTTTTTGGGAAATAAATAAATGTTTTATTTTTATGTTTTTCTTTAAAAATAAGTAAGTTGATAGCAAGTCGGTATTAAAGCCATTTTTCAAAGCGCTTTCATAAAACCTTGCCATGTTTTCAGGGATTATCTTTTATAGCATCACGACAATTGACACAACAAGTGCTGATTTTTTGGAATATGTTTTTATCCACATTTTTTTAAATCTTTCCGGAAAGGAGGTAAAAGGATTTTAATTTAGAATTAAGTAAAATTTCAGACCTTTGCAGTCCAATCAAAAATTATAAAACAAAAATTATGGCACAAAGGGAAATTCGTAATATTACAATCAGAAAAGCATCGGGTGTTACTGAGAAATTTGATGTGGAAAAGTTAAAACGTTCACTTAAAAATGCAGGTGCTCAGGACCACATTATTGATGATATTATTAACGATATTGAAACCTGGATATATGAAGGTGTTACCACGAAGAAAATTTATACACGGGCATTTACTCATTTGAGGCGAAAAAACAGTCCGAGTGCCCTGCGTTACAAATTTAAACAAGCCCTTTTCGAATTAGGTCCCACCGGTTTCCCTTTTGAACAATTTATTGGTGAAATTTTCAGGAAACAGGGTTTTGAAATTTTGGTGGGGCAGATTATAGAAGGTAATTGTGTTCATCATGAAATAGATGTGATAGCAACAAACAAATCAGAACAACGTTTGATTGAATGTAAATTCGGAAAAGATCAAGGTAAGCTTGTGAGTGTACAGGTGCCTTTATATGTACGTTCTCGTATGGATGACATCATCAGAAAAAGAAAATATATAAAAGAGTACAGCAATCTGGCCTTTTCGGCCTGTATAGTGACAAATACACGGTTTTCATCTGACTCAATACAGTACAGTCAGTGTGCCGGTTTGCAGTTATTAGGTTGGGATTATCCTGTCGGCAACGGACTTAAAGACATGATTGAAAGAGATAAAATTTTTCCCGTAACAGTACTGAATAATCTTACAACGAGAGAAAAACAATTCCTGTTGGAGAAAGGTATAGTGGTTTGCAGTCAATTATTAAATAATATTGAAATTTTAAAATCTTTAATACCTGACCACAAAAAATTTGTCATGCTGGTTAACGAACTCGAAGATCTAAATCTTTGATATTTCAAAGTCTCAAGGCCTTTTTTTAGAATTACAATGGCTTTGATTTTTAGGGACAATTTTTATTACTTTTGCAAATCGAAATACAAAACAGGATTTCGGAATTTCTGATGAATTTTTTGTGATTATTCCAGATTTGCTTTTTGAAGATTTAAAATATATTTATGGATATTAATACTGAAATTAAGAACAGAAGGACATTTGCCATTATATCCCATCCCGATGCAGGGAAAACAACCCTTACTGAAAAGTTGTTATTATTTGGAGGTGCTATACATGTGGCAGGAGCAGTAAAGAACAATAAAATCAGAAAAACAGCTACTTCTGATTTCCTTGAAATTGAAAAACAGCGAGGTATTTCAGTTGCCACTTCAGTGATGACCTTTGATTACAAAGGTATTAAGATCAATATACTAGATACCCCCGGCCATAAAGATTTTGCAGAAGACACCTACCGCACCCTTACAGCTGTTGACAGTGTTATATTAGTAATTGACAGTGCTAAAGGGGTTGAGGAGCAAACTCTTAAACTTATGGAGGTATGTCGCATGAGGGCTACCCCTGTAATGATTTTTATCAACAAAATGGACAGGGACGGAAAAGACTCTTTCGACCTTTTACAGGAACTTGAAGAAGAACTTAAAATAGCGGCATGTCCTTTTACATGGCCTATTGGAAAAGGCAGTGATTTTAAAGGAGTATATAATTTATATAACAGCAGTTTATTGCTTTATACACCCGAGAAAAGTGAGAAATCGGAAATTCTTATAAACACAGGTGAAAAAGATGACCCAAAACTTAAAGATTTTTTAGGTCAGAAAACATTAACCAATCTTTGGGACGACATTGAACTCGTTTCAGAATTATTTGAATCTTTTCAGGAAAACCTTTATAACGAAGGTTATCTGGCGCCTGTTTTCTTCGGTAGTGCATTGAATAACTTTGGGGTTCTTGAAATGTTGGAAACATTTTTGGATATAGCGCGACACCCAACTGAAACGGAAACAAAAGAAAGGGTTGTGAAACCAAATGAGCCTCATTTTTCAGGTTTTATCTTTAAAATTCATGCTAATCTTGATCCCAATCATCGCAACCGAATCGCTTTTCTTAGGGTGTGTTCCGGTAAATTTGAACGAAACAAATTGTATTACCATCCGCGTTTGAATAAGAATATGCGATTTTCTGCACCCGCTACCTTTATGGCCAATAGTAAAAGCACTGTAGATGAGGCTTTTCCGGGAGATGTAATAGGTCTTTATGATAATGGTAGCTTGAAAATCGGTGACTCACTTACCGAGGGCGAAGTCCTGCATTTTAAAGGCATTCCCAATTTTTCACCTGAAATAATAAAAGAAGTTGTCAATCGTGACCCCCTTAAAACAAAACAACTCGAAAAAGGAGTGAGACAGCTGACAGATGAAGGTTTAGCACAGCTATTTATTCAGCAAATGGGTAATAGAAAATTTATAGGTACAGTTGGAGAACTACAGTTCGATGTTATTAAATACAGATTGGAACATGAGTATGGTGCCAAGTGCGATTTTCATTCAACCCCATATATCAAAGCCTGTTGGATTACATCAGAAAATAAAGATGCCCTGAATGAAATGCTCAGAAGGAGGGCAGGAAGTATTGCTTATGATAAAGAAAATACACCTGTGTTTCTGGCCGAAAACGAGTGGATGATTAAAATAGTTAAAGAGTCCCACCCATTGGTCACTTTTCATAGTACTTCTGAATTTAATGTATAGAATTCATTGTTTTTTCCTGACTTAGACAATGCATCACCATAAAATTATCTTCGCGATTAAACAACCGATTTGTTATTTGTGCAATAAATGATTTTTTGAAAGATTAAATGTGCTTTATTTACAAATAATTACGAAGTGCTGGAACGGCCTTTTAAAAATTTGCGTTTAAAAATTGAGGATTTCATTACACTTTTAAAAAGCTATTTCAAGGTAATTAAAGTAACCAACGAGTGAGGATGCTGAAGTATATTTAAATCTATAATATCCATTCCGAACGGCTTTGGTTACGCCGGTAATGAAATCCGATGATTTTAGCAAATTTTTAAGCAGCCTTGACTTTTGCGTTACTTTGTGTCAAGACAAAGTAACAAATATTAATTATTCCTTTGAGTACATCACCCAAATTGGTTTTATAAAATTTGCAAATACATAATATTCAGTGAGTTGTAAAATTATTTTTTCAAAGTGTCGTAGTCAGAAGAAAATAAAGATGCCTTTAATGAAATGCTCAGAAGAAGGGCAGGAAGCATTGCTTATGATAAAGAAAATACACCTGTGTTTCTGGCCGAAAACGAGTGGATGATTAAAATAGTTAAAGAGTCCCATCCATTGGTTTCTTTTCATAGTACTTCGGAGTTTAATGTTTAAACTTCTATTTTTTTATTCTTCTGTTTCTTCAAAATTCCCAAAACTAGCCAACCGAGTACCGGTTTCTGTATCAAAAATTTGAAGGTAGTTTCCGCCTGCTTCATTGCCTTCCATAATGATTTTATTTTTATACATGCTTAATGTAACTTTATTGTAATATTTGGAATGTTCGACCATAAGCTGTTCTACATCTGCTTTCCATTTTATTTTGTTATGGTGTAGGTCGAAACAATAAAGTTCGGATCCTGTTGCAATCGGATGATAATTTGCAATATACAGCAAACTGTCTTTCAATATTAGTTCGCAGGCAGGACTTGCATTTTCAATTTCAAATTCATAAAAGCTATAAGGAAGCAAATTAAGTGTAAAAGTGTCTTGATCTTGGGAAACAATTCCTGTCAGATTCTCTTCATTACAATCTAATATCAGCCCTTTGGCTGTCATCCCGAATTCACTTATTGCAAAATCATCCATTGATAGAACAATCGTTTTTGTCCTTTCAGTAAAGCCAAAATGGGATGTGAAAATCATTTGGGTTGTGGTGATGTTATAAAAATAAAGGTAACGGTGGTAATAGTTTGTATTTTCTTCAGGATGTGTTATAAATGTGTGTTCAATTTCTTTCCTTAGAAGTTCCTCTCCGTTAGTATTATACTTACATATTAAATAGTGGGTGGTGTACATGTCTTCTAATAACACAATCACATCGTTATTGTAGGGAATTAGACTTGCGTTATAGCCATGCACATCAGGTAATGGATTTTCAACCGGTAGCTCAATGGTTTTTAATATGTCCTGTCCCTGATATATGTGCATTACGAAAATATTTGCTTCATTTTTAATTTCTAAAGAAAAAGAATACCCATTCATGGAAACAGAATCTGAAATTATTTCTGAAAACCGATGGGCGTATTTCGAACAGTTTTTAAAGTCTTTTGATGGAATGCCATCAATAAGTACGGCGTTGTTATCATCCAAGTTGACGTAATATCCTTGAAATGGGTACAGATTGCTGCATTCAGAAGTGTCTGATGTCGTGCTGTTGAAAGCAAGTAGCTCTGGTTTTTGGGGTGATATACATGAAGTTAGAACAAAACTTGCAAATAATAGAATTATTTTCATTTTTTTGATTTTTAAAATTGCTCTTTAGTATTTATAAGATATAAAAATATTAAAAATTGCATAGAATAAAATTTAATTTTTTAAAAATGTGAAGTTGTTGTGATATTAGGAAGTGTAAGAAACAGAGTACAGCTTTAAGAATTTCAGAAAAATACTAAATTGATTTTATTTATAAACTCAAGAAAACTTATATAAAACTGATTTTTCGTTACTTCAATTGGAATTATATTAAGTACAATATTTATTTACACATTATTCAATCCGTTTTTATATAGTCCGTAGGACTTTAATATTAATAAAAAATGTAAGTTCATTTTTTTTATTGTCCGTATGGACATTAACAAAAGCAAGACTATAGTTCCTAATGTTAAGAGGCTGTATCAAAAGCATTCATATTTGTCATTTTTAACGCAGTGAAAAATCTTATAAATTTGATAATCAGATACTTCGCTTCGCTCAGTATGACATGTTTTTAGCTTTTGATACAGCCTCATATTTAAAGCTTTGGTGTTATTTTATTAATATTTAATGCTAATACGGGCAAATTTTCAGTAGTAATGTGTAAATATTTAATAGGTTTTATATAATTAAATTTAAGTTTTGTTTTTCAGCCAATTAAAAAGAAGTTTTAAATATTGATAATAGATTCTTTAATAAAATTTATTTATTTAAAAATAATATTGTAATTTTATGGGATTTTTATTTCAAACATAAATTCAATTTAGGTCATATTTAAAAGACATCTCTTTTGTTAAATTGAAATATTATCAATAGACAAGTATTCACTATTTATTTACCTTTAAAAAACAAAGCCAATGAACAAAAACCTATTTTTCTTAATTACAGGTTTATTATTTCTCGGTTCAACTGTCTTTGGTCAGACAATTCAGAACTCTGTTATTTCAAGTGCCGGTGGATCCGCTTCATCAGGAAATGTGAAGATGGACTTCACACTTGGAGAAACAGTGATTGAAACTGTATCGGCTAGTGGAAATACCTTAACTCAAGGTTTTCACCAAACCAATCTTACATTGGTTGCCATAGTTAATATTGAATTGTTCCCGGAGATCAGTGTTTACCCAAATCCTACGACTGAGTTAGTCAATCTTGACATTCCTGCAAATTACAGCTTGCTGGATATCAGGATGTATGATTTAAATGGTAAACTGTTAAGAACCATAGCAAACGCAAGTGGTTTAGTTACTTTCGATGTCAGAGATTTGGCAAAGGGAACTTACTATTTGCAAGTTATTAACCCCCAAAACAATGAACTAAAAACGTTCAGATTAATCAAAAGCTAAAAGTAAAAAAAACTATTAAATTAAAATTATGAAGAAAAAACTACAATTTTTAAGAACAGCGCTAATCATCACATTAGCACATCTTCTCATCAGCTCATCATTATGGGCACAAGCACCTCAAAGTTTTAAATACCAAGCAGTTCTCCGCGACAATGCAGGCGTTATTATTGCAAACCAGAATGTACCTACCAGAGTAACCATACATCAGGGATCCGGTACAGGAACAGTGGTATTTCAGGAAACTTTCACTCCAACAACAAACCAATACGGTTTAGTTAATTTGAATATTGGAACTGGTACTTTGGTTAGCGGTAATTTTTCAACAATTACATGGGGTACTAATTCTTATTACTTGCAAATTGAAGTAAATACAGGTTCAGGATACACTGATATGGGTGCTACACAATTATTAAGTGTGCCTTATGCATTGTACTCTGCTTCATCAGGAGGTTCTGGAACACCAGGCCCAACCGGAGCAACCGGCCCAACAGGCCCCACAGGCCCAACCGGAGCAACCGGTGTTACAGGACCCACAGGTTCCGTAAATATTCCTGGTACCTCAGGACAAACTCTAAGACATGACGGAACTAACTGGGTTGCCACAAGTAATTTGTACAATAGTGGAACTAATGTTGGTTTGGGAACTACACAGCCAGCATATAGACTTGTTATTGCAGGTGCTGATTCTATAACAAGCTCATTAAGAATTGGTAATGATGGTGCTATGAACAATGTCGAATCAGGTCGTCTTATTTTCGATGAAAGTGCAAATATAACTTCACCTGCCATTTGTGGTTTTGAATTTCATCATGATGGCTCGCAAAATAGTCTTTTCCTGAATACAGGATGTTCTTCTAAAACTACTCGAATGACATGGACCAGAAATGGAAATGTTGGTATAGGAATAAATGTTCCAACTGCACAACTTCATACAACCGGAAGTGTATTATTTGAAGGCGCAGGAACACCTGGTTTAGGAAAAGTTTTAACTTCAGATGCAAATGGTTTAGCTACATGGCAAACTCCTGTAGCTCCGGTCAATACAACCAGTGCTTCTTCAACAGTACTTACTTCAACTGCCATTAATTATTCTAATGGTACTGTTACTATTACAGCACCAAGAGCCGGAGTTGTTATTGTTGAAGCAAATGTCCAAATGAGAATTGGTCATGTAACAGGAACAGAAGATGCTCTTGTTTTGGCAATTGGAAATACAGCAACAGACATGGGCTCTTCTTACGACCAGGTACGTTGGACATGGAATGCTGCTGAAGCTTCTTTTACGTTTAAATCATATTCCTATACTGTAAGAAAAATGTTTAATGTTTCTGCCGGCGCAAATACATTCTACCTTAACGGCTATATGTCTTCAGGAGCCAACTCTGATGACTCTTTTTATTGGTGCAGCATGATTGCTACTTTCCATTAGAATTTTATCATTTCTTTCATACTAAGTCTGTTAGAAATTTTAAGCCCTGAGATTTATTTTCAGGGCTTTTTTATTGGATGTAGAGCCACTTGTTCAAATTGTTCGGAAATGAATACTGAATAATAAAGAGAAAACAGGAAAAAGTGCAGATAGTAAAAGCCTGATTATTAAGCAGTTAAAATTTAATTATGGTTTAGAATTTCAAGTTAAGTCCAAACATGAAATGTCTTCCTGCCTGAGGGAAATATCCATCTTCAAGAGCAACTGCTTCTCCTTGATTTATTATTCCATTGTAAACCCATGCATTGGTTATATATTTCTCATTTAAGAAGTTATTAACCATAAAAATACATTCAATATGCTTAATAAGCTTGATTTCAAGTTTATATGTAAGCTTTAAATGATTGACCAGATATGCTTTTAACATACGATCTTTGCTTGATGTATTGTCAATAAACTGGTTCCCTACATATTTACTTAGAATATCCACATCAAAGTTTTTAAACGGCTTAATGCTTATGGTGCTTGCTGCAATGATGTTTGGAGAAAAAGAAATGTCTGTATTCTTATAACTGATACTGTCTGTCCCAAGCCAGTTCCAGTTTTCATCAAAGATGTCGTAATGTTCTATGTAGTTTTTAATTTTATTTTTGCTGTATGTGAAGTTAAAACCCCAAGACAGAAAATCTGTAAAACGAATGCTGCTTTCTAATTCTAATCCTGCTCTGTAGCTTCCATCAATGTTTGTGCGGGAATAATCTCCCACATCATTAATTTCTCCAGTAAGGACCAATTGGTTTTTATATTTCATTAAATAAGCATTTGCAGCCAGAAAATAATTTTTGCTGTTTCTTTTGTAACCAAACTCAAAATTATTTAATGTTTCATGCTTCGGACGACTGTCAGGAGAGGATTCCGTAAAGTCTTTACGTACAGGTTCACGGTTGGCAATACCCCAAAATCCATAAATGCTGTTTTGGGGGTTCAGTTCAATTGTAAAACCAGCTTTTGGATTAATAAAGTTAAACATAACAGTTTGTTCAAGTTCCTCAACATTGCTGTTAATAACAGCTTTTCCTAAGAATTCATAATTGATGTGGCGGTGTTGTACATCTCCAAAAAAATTAATCATTCCAATCTGGTAGTTGACTTTAATATAATTATTTAGATCGGTTTTATAAGCGTCGTTTTCATAATAACGATACTTTGCAGGGATACCTTTAGAAATTTCTGCCCATATTATTTCTCCGAAATGATTTCCTTCGTAGACATTGTAACCCCCGCCGAAAATTAAGTTGAACTGTGCAAAACTGTTGTAATTTAAAGAATAGGTGATGCCGTAAAATTTGTTATCCAACCACTTTTGACGAATCAGATCTGTTTCAGTGATAGTATCATTGCCTATGATAACTTCCGGTAGTTGGTAGGAAGAGAAGTTATCTCCGGCTCTGTATTGTTCATAATAACCTTTTCCGGAAGTATAATGCCCTGCTGTACTGAGTGTTAAGCTTTGGTTTATTTGATGTGAAAAATGAGCTTGATAGTGACTTTGTTGATAATTGTCTGTTTCATTTTCATAATATTTTTCAAGCCCATTTTCTTCATAATACAATCCAGCGGAGTTGAAAGTACGGTTTGTGCTTAAGGAGTCTCCGGGGACACCATTCCAAGCTTGATATGTTTTTTCCTTGCCTGAAAAATGTATCAGTTTGAAAATGTTTTTGTCGCTGTAATAACCTCCAGAAAGATAATAAGATTGCAATTGAGTAGAAGCGCGGTCAATGTAACCATCAGATCTAATGTGAGACATACGTCCATCGAAAGACCATTTACTTGGTAATAAACCTGTTCCAAAACTTATGGTATTTTTCATGCTATTGAAACTACCAATGGTATTTGAAATTTCGGCATATTTATCCGCATTCAGGGTATTTGTCTGCAAATTTACAGTAGCACCAAATGCGGCAGCTCCATTTGTGGAAGTCCCTACACCACGTTGAATCTGTAAATTTTCAACTGAAGAAGCAAAATCAGGCATATTAACCCACCATACACCATGAGATTCGGAATCATTTACAGGAATGCCATTCACGGTAACATTAATTCTTGTGCCGTCGCTGCCTCTGATATTCATGCCCGTATAACCTATACCCATTCCTGCATCTGATGAAACAACAACTGATGGTGTCATCTGAATGAGCAAAGGCAAATCCTGACCTAAATTTTGGCTTTGAATCTCCTGTTTATTTATTGTTGCCTGGGCAACCGGATTCTGGCTGGAGGAACGGGTTGCCCTGATAATGACCTCTTCGGTGAGTGTTGTGCTTTGTTTCAAATCGAAGTTTAATACAATATTTTCAGTCAGGTTAACTTCTTTTTTTAGGGTTTCAAATCCAAGATATGAAGCTCTGATAACATATTGACCCTGAGGCAGGTTATTTATTTTGTATAATCCATCAATATCTGAGGAAACAACAATATAGGTGTTTTCAACAGAGATATGACCAAAAGGCAATGGATTACTTTTTTCATTGTCACTCAGCTTTCCTGATATACTGAATTGAGACATCACCCAATAGGGCATAAAGCAGAGTAGAGCTGCTGTAAAAAGAATTTTTTTCATTATATTGTTATTTATTGGTTAAACTTTGAGCTGCGCATTGGGGCAAAGCAGAGCTCTAAATTAAGTTTATCCTCCTTTCCCTTCGCCGGCATTATCCGGATCAGGTTCAAAGGGTGTGATCTCAGCCTTATTTAAGATTGATTTTACTCAATCAAGGCACCCCCATACAATAAATTGTATGACGCAAAATTATTAATTTTTAATTAAAAAGTTTATATTTGTAAATAAATTATTAACTCATGCCTTTAAAATCAGGAATACTGGATCTCATAGGTTCAACTCCTATAGTGAGATTAAATAAGTTAGATAAAGATTGCTTTGCCAGGGTTTTTATGAAGCTAGAATCTTTCAATCCCATGTCATCTGTTAAAGACAGGGCGGCCCTTGCTATGATAGAAGCAGCAGAAAAAAAGAAGTTCATAAGTAAGAACACATGTATCATTGAGCCTTCCAGTGGTAATACAGGAATATCTCTTGCACTCATTTGCGCTGTAAAGTCTTATAAGCTCATTATTGTAATGCCTGAGAGCATGAGTATTGAAAGACGTAAGATAATTCAGGGATTTGGAGCTGAAATTGTTCTGACACCTGCTGAAAAAGGGATGTCAGGTGCTATAGAAAAAGCAAAGGAATTATCTGCATCAATTAAGGATTCTTATATTCCCTTTCAGTTCTCAAACCCAGCCAATCCTGAAACTCATTATAAAACTACTTCTGAAGAAATTTGGGAAGATACCGAAGGGAGTATTGACATTTTCGTCAGTGGTGTGGGAACCGGAGGTACCATTAGTGGGGTAGGGAAGGCACTGAAAATTAAAAGAAAGGACATTCAGATTGTTGCTGTAGAACCGGAGAGTTCATCTGTTATAACGGGAGGGAATCCTGGCCCCCATAAAATTCAGGGTATTGGTGCCGGTTTTATTCCTGAAAATCTGAATATGAAAGTTATTGACAAAGTGATACGTGTTTCTAATGATGATGCCCTTGATACAGCTCGTAAACTGATACGAACTGAAGGCATTTTTTGCGGTATTTCATCAGGTGCAAACGTATTTGCAGCACTGCAACTTGCCAAAATGAAAGAAAACAAAAACAAAATTATTGTCACCATAATTTGTGATACTGCTGAGAGGTATCTAAGTACGGTTTTGTTCGATTAGATAATTTTAGTAAAAGTATGCAAGGTAGCAGGGCAACAAATTAAGGAAAATGAATAAGATTGAGAACCCTTTAATTCAATTAGCTCATGATTTTGTGCAATATACCAACAGAAATGTTTTTCTGACAGGGAAGGCAGGTACCGGAAAAACAACATTTCTTCACGACTTAAGAAAAAAGACACCCAAGCGCATGGTTGTTGTGGCCCCAACAGGGGTGGCTGCTATAAATGCCGGAGGTGTAACCATACATTCATTTTTCCAATTGTCATTTGGTCCACAGATTTCACACCTCATAGAGAAAAAAAATGAAGAAACAGGGCAACAGGACTCTTATGTAAAAAGATTTAGCAGGGAAAAGATTAATCTTATTAAGAGCATTGACCTTTTAGTAATTGATGAAATCAGTATGGTTCGTGCTGATATGCTGGATGCAGTGGATGAGGTATTGCGGCGTTACCGTAATAGAAACAAACCCTTTGGTGGCGTGCAACTTCTGATGATAGGGGATCTCCATCAGTTATCTCCTGTCATTAAGGATGAAGAATGGCGTTTGCTAAAATCACATTACAATTCTGTTTATTTTTTTGATAGTAAAGCACTTCAGCAAACCAATCCTGTTAATATTGAGTTGGAACATATTTACAGGCAATCAGATAAGTTTTTTATTGATATTCTAGGAAAAATAAGAAACAACATTGCAGATAAAGCCACATTAGATATTTTAAATTCACGTTATTTGCCGGGTTTTAAGCCTTCTGATGATGAAGGCTATATAGTGCTGACAACACATAATGTTCAGGCACAGGAAATTAATAAAGAAAAACTGAATGAGATTAAAACCATGCCTTCATCCTTTGATGCTGTTGTTGAAGGTGATTTTCCTGAATATAATTTTCCTACAGAGAAAAAGTTAGAACTCAAGGTTGGCGCTCAAGTCATGTTTGTGAAAAACGACAGTAAAAGAGAGAAACTTTTTTATAATGGTAAAATCGGGAAGATTAAATCCATTGAAGATGATACAATTTTTGTCAAATCTGCTGATGATCATGCTGTAATTCCGGTAGAAAGAGAGACTTGGCAGAATGTCAAATTTGTTTTAAATGATGAAACTAAAGAAATTGATGAAGAAATTTTAGGTTCTTTTACTCAGTTCCCCTTAAAGTTGGCATGGGCCATAACCATTCATAAAAGTCAGGGCTTGACATTTGAAAAGGCTATAATAGATGCAGGTGCTGCATTTGCCTTCGGACAAGTTTATGTGGCTCTGAGCCGATGTCGTAGTTTTGAAGGTATGATCTTGCGTTCCCCTATAACAGCCCAATGCATAAAAAAAGATAAAATTGTTACCGATTTTACCGAAGAAATTGTGCATAACAAACCGGATGACAAGCAATTGCAAGACTCAAAAATAAATTTTCAGCAAGAACTTATTTATGAATTGTTTTCTTTTACAGACCTTCAGAAGCGATTTTATAGACTTAGAAAAACAGTTAATGAAAATGCGAGTATAATAGATAACAGTGTTTTATCTTTGATAAAGGATATTGAAACAAATTCAAAATCAATGATTTATGATGTTGTGGAAAAATTTCACAAGCAATTAAAACAATTAATGTTACCTGATGTACTGCCTGAGTTGGACAAGCTTCTTCAGGAAAGAATTAAAAAGGCAAGTCCTTATTTTATTGAAAAATTGACTGAGATATTCACAAATGGCATTAAGGAAGCTAACTTTAATACCGACAACAAGGCTGTCAATAAAAACATTTCTGAGGATATTGCTTTTTTGATGAAAGAAGTTTTCGTTAAGACTCAGTGCTTGAAAAAAACTGTAAGTGTTTTTAATTCAGTTGATTATTTAAAAACCAAGGCAGATGCTGATGTTGATTTCAAACCACAAGCATTTACCAAACAAGTGAAAAGTGATAGTGCATTCATTAAAAATATTCCTCATGCAGAACTTTTCAGCATGTTGTGCTTGTGGAGGCAGAGTGTAGCAGACATTATGGATGTTCCAATTTTTGTGGTATTACCCAAAAAGACACTGGCTAAGCTTTTGGTTGAATTGCCTGCCAACAAAGCTGAATTATTGAAGATAAAGGGCATTGGCAAAGTTAAAGTCAAACAATATGGGGATGAGATTTTGGAAATAATTAATGATTATTGTTTGGAAAAGGGAATTTTACGTAAGGAGCCTGAGCCGGAATTACCTGTTCAAGTCAAAGATAAATCTCATGCTGTATCCTATAAATTATTTAAGGAAGGTATGTCAGTAAGTGAAATTGCTAAACATAGGAACTTTTCTGAAAGTACTATTGAAGGTCATTTGTCGCATTATGTTGCCAATGGTGAAATTGATCTGTACAGACTTATGGACAAAGGCAAAGCAGATATGATTATTCAGTTTATAGAGGAGAATCAAGTTCAATCAGTCACACAGGCGAAATACAGCCTTGGTGACGATGTCAGTTTTAGTGAGATAAAATTTGTAATTAACTATTTGAAATACAAAGAAGAAAATAAAACCTGAATATTATTCGTCAAATAGCCCTGAGAATAAATCAGGCATGTCATTGCCGTGCTGCTTTTTAGTGCTTTTTGGAGCTTTTGTCTTTGTGGTCGGTGCTTTTAACTTTTTGTCTGCATTTGGTTCTTCAGAAATGTCCGTTGATTTTTCTTCATCCTTTGTTGTTTCTGTTTCCTCGAACTCCTTTAAGTCAGGAAGTTTTTCTTTTGGGGTCAAAGCAATTGTTAAATCATTATTATCAGGAGTTTCAGTCTTTTTTATTTTGTCCTTCTTATCAATTTTTGACTTTTTAACAACAGGTTCTTCAATTTTCAGCTCTTCCTTCTCACCTTTAGCCTCTGCTTCAGTCTCAGTCTCAGCCTCAGTTTCTCCCTGAAAGTTTTCCCCGTCTTCATTACTTTCAAAATCTTCCCCAGCTTCTGAATTAATTACTTCAATAACTTCCTGAATTTCTTCAAGTTCTTCAACAAATTCAGGTTCAATAAGTTGTATTGTTTCAGGTTCGAAGTTGCAAAGCCTTTTACCTTTGGCTTTAAAACTTTTAACACCTATAAATTCATCCACATCTATTACTTCTTCAAGTATTTTCTTTCTCGAATTATCAGGATAGTTAATATGCACTTTAGATTGTGGCAGGCAAGTCATTGCTATGAGCTTATTGTTAGGGTTGTCACCGATAAATGATACTTTTTTATCAGAGATTTCGACATTAAACCTTTTGAGGTAATAAGTATTTGATTCTTCCTCAAAATAGATGGCACTGACAATAAGTTTTTCATTGTATTTTCTGAGAAGTAACAAATCGTCATCAAAATGCATTGTAACGTCGTATCCGGTAAATCTGAAATGACCTGATTTGGTAAAAGAAATGATTTTGTCGTCGGACAAGAACGAACCTAACAGTTGCCCTCTGTTATCGTAATTCAACCTTTTGACAGTATCGTCGAACCATACATTGATAGCACTCAGTGTTGAAATACCTTCTTCTTTAAGTGCTATTTTCTTGATAGGTCTTTTTGTAAGTATATTTCCGCCCGCACTTCTTCCTTTAATTTCGATGCTTGAAAAGTCAAAGTCGAAGGAAAAAATCTTGAGTCTGGGAACAGGTTTGTGATGGATAGTAACCACTTCTGCTTCACCATTTGGGTTAACAGTGAAATACAATACTTTGGAATATTTATTTCCCTTGATTAAAGAATAGCTTTTATCACGCTGTACACCAACAATGGGGAAGCGTTTAACCATGCTCCTCTTTTTATCTCCATCAAAATAAATGAGGTTATAAATAGTGCGCTCATCATTTTTATTGAAGACATTAATGTAAATTATATTTTTGCCCAGAAAAACTTTATTGGTAACTTTTGTAACAATAAAAGTACCGTCATCTTTAATGGCGATGATGTCGTCGATGTCGGAACACTCGCATACATATTCGTCTTTCTTCAGAGAGGTTCCTGCAAAACCTTCTTCTCTGTTTACATATAGTTTTTCATTGGCAACGGCAACTTTAGTGGCTTCAATAATGTCAAAATTACGGATTTCGGTTTTTCGCTCTTTCCCTTTGCCATACTTGTTTTTAATTTTCAGATAGAAGTCAATGGCATATTGGACCAGATTATTAAGATAATTTTCAGTTTCAGCCAAATTTTCTTCTAAAGCCTTAATAGCTTCATCGGCTTTGGAAATGTCAAACTTTGAAATGCGTTTGATTTTCAGTTCGGTTAGTTTGAGAATATCGTCTTTGGTAATTTCTCTATAGAATAATTTTCTAAAGGGGTCAAGGCCTTTATCAATAGTTTCAATGACATTTTCCCATGTTTCACTTTTTTCAATCTGTCGGTAGATGCGTTTTTCAATAAATATTTTCTCGAGAGAACTGAAAAAAATCTGTTCAAGGAGTTCATTAATTTTAATTTTCAATTCTTGTTCAAGGAGGTCTAATGTGTTTTGAGTTGCAATTTTGAGCAACTCACTTACCCCTATAAACCTAGGTTTACTGGTATCAATTACACAAGCGTTTGGATTTAAAGATACTTCGCAATCTGTAAAAGCATAAAGGGCGTCAATTGTCTGGTCGGGAGATACACCGGGTGGTAAATGGATAAGTATTTCTACATTTTCGGCTGTATTGTCCTCAATTTTTTTAATTTTAATTTTGCCTCTGTCGTTGGCACTGATGATTGTTTCAATAAGCGTATTGGTTGTTTTGCTAAAGGGCAGTTCAGTGATGCAAAGAGTTTTCTTGTCAAGTTGTTGTATTTTTGCTCTCACTTTTATTCTGCCACCTCTAAGACCATCTGAGTATTTGGAAAAGTCAGCCAGACCTCCTGTGGGAAAATCGGGCATGATTTCAAATTCCTCACCATTCAGATGTTTAATAGAAGCATCAATTAATTCATTGAAATTATGTGGAAATATTTTTGAAGCCAGGCCAACAGCAATACCTTCAATTCCCTGAGCCAGAAGCAAAGGGAATTTTACGGGGAATGTAATGGGCTCTTTGTTTCGGCCATCGTATGAAGTTTTCCACAAAGTTGTTTTTGGATTGAAAACAATATCAAGTGCAAATTTTGACAAGCGGGCCTCAATATACCTAGGAGCGGCTGCATTGTCTCCAGTGAGGGTGTTACCCCAGTTTCCCTGAGTGTCAATCAATAAATCCTTCTGCCCGAGTTGTACTAAAGCATCTCCGATTGAAGCATCCCCATGGGGATGGTATTTCATGGTGTGACCAATAATATTTGCGACTTTGTTGTATCGACCGTCATCAAGTTCCTTCATAGCATGAAGGAGACGTCTTTGGACAGGTTTGAAGCCGTCTTTAATATCAGGTACAGCGCGTTCTAATATCACATAGGAGGCATAATCTAAAAACCATGTCTCATACATGTCCGACAAAGAAACTGTTTTTTTTAGTTCTCCGGCATCATCAATATTATCTGAAAAGCCATTGTTATCCTGCTGATTTTCCAGATTTTCATCCGATTTATTATCCAAATTATCCATTAATAATGTCCAAGTTTTATTTCCAAAATCTTATTAGAAGTGTTTCTGTTACAAAAAATACAAGCGCCAAAATTACAAACAATTTCCAGAATTTCCGACCATTATCAACATCATTTATCAAAAGGGATAAACTTCTTTCGGAAGTGTCATAAACACTAATGTTTTTAAGATTATTTTCTTTGATAAGTTGTTTGATATCCTTAGGTGAAAGATACTCCAGATAAGATTCATCTCTATCACAATTAAAGGAAAAGCATGAAATTTCTTTGTCATTGCCTTTTACTATGTAATTCCCAGATTTAAAGATTTGGTCATGTAAGTTTAAATTAAGCCCTGATGGGCTGTTTTGCTGTTGAGGGATAAATTCAATTTCACTCTCAGTATGTACCACTTTCAGAATGTCGAAATCAGAAGGAGTCATTTCTGTCATTTCAATAATATTATCAACGCCAAGTGTGTAATATAAAGGGCTGACTCTGATACTGTTCAGTGCAATATTAAATACTACAGGTACAAAAAGAGGGTGCAATGGAAAAGCGCTGAATGCTTCATCCAGAGGAGAACTCATAATATAAAAAGTGCCTTTTCCAAATCTGTGGGAGGATAAAAATGTGTGTCCGTTAGCCAACTTAAGCACATCTTCTCCCTGTGTCCTGCTGCCCGAGATAATAGGATAATGCTTTTTAATGTCCGGAAAGCTCATATTTTCAGGTCTTCGTTCGAAAACATTTTTGAAAATAGCATGTTCAAGATTAATATAAGACATCTTAACCTTGTGGGTATCAAGATTATTAAGTGCTAAAGGCGATAACTGAGATAGGAAACTGTTGTAATTGTTCAAATCTGTTTGTTCACCGGGAATCAGGAATAAGTGCCCCCCATTTTCTACGTACTTAATAATTTCGTTTCCAAGTCCCGATGATAAGTTGTTTAATGCATTCAGAATAATCAGATTGTACCTTGAAAAAGCTTGATAATCTACATTGTTTTCATGCATCTGAATCAAAGTAAATGCGGTGTCGTTTCTGAACAAATTTTTGATATAAACATTTTCATTGTTCTTGTTTATACTCAGTATTTTAATGTCTTCGTACACCATGAATGAAAAGTACATCTTGTCATCGTAAATCACAGGGTAATCTGGAAACTCAACTGAAGCATTGTGAATACCGGTTTGGTTAATCTTGAAGGGAAATTCAACAATAACACTACCATTAGCCTGACAGTCAAATGTATTTAGAGCTCTCTGTTGGTTGTTTATCATCAGTTTTGCAGGCACCTTTTCTACATCAGCATCAGACAGGTTGTTGATGCGAGCAAACAGTGTGAGATTCTGGTTTAACCTTTTCACGGGTGTTTCGAACCAAAGTGAGTCGATAAATATATTGTTTACTTTTGTGGCTTTTAAGGGGATGAGTATTATCTTAACATTACTGTCTGTCTGTATTTCAGAGAAATCAGAAATGTTCTTCTGAAAATCGGAGATTATGTAGAGAAAACGTTGCTTGCCTGAGAAAGTTTGACTCAGATTCATTTGTCTTTCAATTATTTCTGACAAATTTCGTGACGTGTATGAAAAATCAACATCGGCAATCAGTTCCTTGCACTCGTCCTGTGTAATAATGCGCTGGTGCGTTGCTTCAAAATCGTTTGTCAGAATCTGAAAAGCATCTGTATTGCGGTATGTTTTCAGTAAATCGAGAGCACTTTTTTTGGCAGTTTCAAGCAGGTTTCCTTGCATGTCTCCTGTTTGCATGCTGAAAGAGTTATCAATAAAAATTGAAATGAAGTCTCTCTGGCTGATAATTCTGTTTGTTTCTCCGGGTATGTAAGGGCGTGCAAAAGCAAGGACAAGACATGTAATTAACAGCAACCTTGAAATTAAAATAAGAATGTTTTTCAGCTTTGATTTTTTACGGGTTTCTTCTTTAATCTCCTTTAAAAACTTGACATTGGTAAAATAAACAACCGTATATCTGCGAAGATTAAACAAGTGTATAATAATGGGAATTGCAAGAAGAAAAAGACCGTATAATATGTAAGGGTTAACGAATTTCATTCAGAAATGTATTGCCATTTTTTGGTGAAGCAAAAATATAATAAAAATCTGTATAATACTAATGGGGATAAAAGATTTTAGAAAAGCAGATAATGCGTTTAATTATTAATCAAACCAAAACTTATACATTTCTGCTCTTGAATTTTGAAATATATTGATTGTTTTCAGATTTTTAATTTCACCATCTTTAAAGTCATAAATGGAAAGACCTTCGATGATGATATTCTGGCGGAATATGACATTGCCGGAGTCTATGAGCAAGCGGTAATCGTTTTTTGTCAGGTTAAAGGGCTTAGTTTCATTTTGCATGCTTAAAGGCAGTATGAAAGTAAATGACATTTCTGTCAGAGCTTCTGTTTCGGAGAAAAATTTTAGGTACTTGTTAATACATGGCTTACAGCCCATGAAGTTTATTAATACAAGCCTTGTGTTTAACGAATCAGCTGACAAGCCAAAAGTATTATTAAGATAACGTCTGAGGTTGTTGTCATTTAGTAATGCTGCTTCATCTTTAGCGTTCCGGCATGAAAATAGAATCAGAAAAAGCATGAAAGCGGCTAAGCAGAGTCTGTACATAAATATTAATTTGCAGTTTGATTGTTCCCCAAATACTCATACTCAACATAAACGAAAAAGTCATTTTTGCCTGCCAACTGCAGATATAAGTTCTCTTTTATGTCCATAAACCTAATATAGGGCACAAAATGATAGGGTGGTATAAAATAATCTCCTAAAAGATTTAAGTGCTCATCTAAAACCATAATTGAAAAACTTCTGTCATAAATTGAATTCCTTTCACCATCTTCATTAAGAACATTCTGCTCGTGGAAGGCAATCCTGTATATAAGTTTGTTTTTTGTGTCAAAATGAATGCTGTGGTAATACGGATAACAGCTTTCTGCATCTATTAACTTATCGAATGTAACTGATTCATCTTTGTTAAATGCCTTTATTTTATCAATATATATGCTTTTGCATTCTTTTTTTAACAGCAGGTTCCCATTTGTATGAAATAAATACAAATGGTGATCTATAGGGAATGACAGAACAAATGTTGTGTCGTTAATAAAAGCCATAGAATGCTCATCAGCATGGGACCCATAGAAATCACCTTTGCCATAAATTCCTGAAAGGCCATAAATAAAATCAGCTTTGTCAGTAATTGTATTTAAAACCAATACTGTGGGCACTTTTGTGAAATCATATGCTTCAAAAGGCGGGTATCTTATTGTTGTTAAAGCATATATAATTCCATTTCTGTAAATCATTCTGTAATGTTCATAATTAATTGAAGAGATGCAGAAAAAGTCATCGTCAATACCGGTCATTTTTGCAATATCCCATTGTTTTGAGATTTGCCCATTCATGTTGAATAGAAATATGTTGTAATTTAATCTTGAGCCGCCATTGACAAGATAGTTAGCACAAACAAATATGGAATCTTTGTTGACATAACAAAAGTCTAAAAAATGATCAATTTCATAAGAACTAAAGAAATCATCAAAACACAGTGTGTCATCAGTTTTCTTATTTAGATAGCCAATCATCCTGATTTGATTTTCTAATCTGTCGAAATATGAAATTAAGGTATCCTCTGCTCCGATATGGACACTTTCTGAACTTGTACATGGGTGGATTGAAGGGTCAAGAATTAAAATGCTTTTCTGTCTGAAGTTTTCAAAAAAAGATTGTTTTTCAGGAGATTGCTTATGGCAAGCTGATAAGTAAATTGAAGAAACCATTAAGAAGAGGATATATTTTTTCATTTCAATGCTACTTACTGCAAATATAACGATTTACGGGATTATTCCAAAATCTTTGGCAATATAATAAGTGGAGAAAAAATCCTTATCGGAAGAAAAAAAGCCTCTTCTGCCACCTTTCTTATCGCCCTTTCCGGGGTTTACAGTAATTTCATGACCTGTTTTGAGAATCATGTAAAAGATAATGGGATTTTGCCCTTCAGCATTATAATAAAATAATTTATACACCAAGGGGTTGTTCTCAAATGCATACAGAGTTTTAAATGGGTATTCATCGGTTTTGTGTAGGAATGACCATTGCTTGACAAGTTCTCTTGAACTTTGAATGTTGACAATTTTATCGCGCAGGCCATGCACAACAATAAGGCGGGGATATTCAGTGCTTTCATCATGCTTTGAAGTGATGAGGGTACCCCATGCTTCTGCTTCTCTGACAGTAGGTCTGAACATCACACCGGAAGCTTTCCAGATATTGCTTGCCATGCCGTAGGGAGCACCTGCAAAGACTGCTCCTGCATTAAAAGTCTCAGGGAAATTTGCCATGACACTTACACTCATAGCAGCTCCGGCAGATAAACCATAGGTAAACACCTTTGTGCTGTCAACAGGGAAATGCTTAAGCGAATAGTTTGCCATGCTATTAATAGAGGCTGCTTCACCACTGATAGAATCATTGTCCTTTAATCGAAACCAGTTGAAACATTTTGAGGGGTTGTTAAACCTCCTTTGTTGGGGGTAAACCATTATAAAATGATGCTTTTCGGCTAGTTTATTCCATCCTGTTTGCCTTGCAAGTCTGCGCGCATTTTGAGAACAACCGTGGAGGGCTAAAACCAGAGGATATGTACCTGTATCAGGAAGGTTTTTGGGTACGTGCACAAACATTTTTAAGTTGCCGGGATTGGATCCGAATTTTTTAATTCTTTTTAGCCTATTTACCCCAGAGCATGCATATAAAAGTCCCGTAAGAAGTAATAGCCCGATGAATAACCGTTTGGATTTTGACACTTTATAAATTTCTGATTTGCTTATGTTTTATTTTAATTTGTAAAATTAGTTTTTTTTATCTGTTTTATTTTTTTTCTCAAAAAACATATTACTTTTGAAGATAAATTAATTTTCATGACACAAAGAGCTATATTATTGTTGGGTAGCAATATAGGAGAGCGCACAGAATTCATCAAGCTTGCTGTTAAAATGATTAAACAGAATATTGGTGCTGTTGAGTTATTATCACACATGTATGAAACAGAACCATGGGGCTTTGAATGTCCTCAATGGTTTGTAAATCAAGCTATTAGTGTTAAGACAAACCTGTCGTCTGAACAATTATTAAACACTGTTCATATCATAGAACATGAACTTGGTAGGCAAAGAATGGAAGGCAACCGTTCGTATGCACCACGATCTATTGATATTGATATTCTTTTTTACGGACAGGAGGTTATTGAAACGCCTTTTCTTACCATTCCTCATCCCGAAATAGAAAACAGAAAATTTGCGCTTCTTCCATTGATGGATATTGCTCCGAATTATGTGCATCCTTTGAGTCATAAGACTGTTTTGGATATGTATAAGGATTGCCCTGACAATTCTATAGTCAATATTCTAAATACTGAATCAAAAGCAACCGCCTATGAAGTATAATTATTTGGTTATTGAGGGCAATATCGGATCAGGCAAAACCAGTCTGAGTTCACGTATTGCTCATGACCTCAATGCCAAACTTGTACTTGAACAATTTGCAGACAATCCTTTTCTTGCCAAATTCTATGAAGACCCCTCCAAATATGCATTTCCACTAGAGCTTACTTTTCTTGCCGAAAGGTACCAGCAACTGAAAGATGATCTTTCAAAACAAGACCTTTTTAAAGATTTTACTGTAGCAGATTATTTTTTTTACAAAACATTGATTTTTGCACAGAACACCCTTCCTGCAGATGAATTTAAATTGTTCAGCAGGTTGTTTAATATCATTCATTCTTCACTTCCAAAGCCTGATTTACTAGTGTTTTTATATGTGGATGTGGATAATCTGATAAAAAACATTCACAAAAGAGGACGTTCTTATGAAAAATCAATCCAGAAAGACTATTTGCAAAAAATTCAGAATGGTTATCTGGATTATATCAAGTATAACAATGAAAAATCAAAAATCTTGATTATTGACACCAATAATGTAGATTTTGTCAATAATGATAATGATTATAATAGAATTAAAAACGTTATTTTTGAGAGAGATTATAATTTGGGTGATAATAGAATTATTTTGTAATTTTTAAATAAAAAATTTATGCTAATTCAAAAAAACATTGAAAACATACTTTTCTTAGATGTTGAAACAGCGCCTCTTTATCCTTCATATGAAGACTTACCCGAAAAAATGAAAAAACTCTGGACAAAGAAAGCAGAATATTTTCTACAAAACAAACCGGAGCTTAAGCCTTCAGATATTTATGAAAGGGCAGGTATTTACTCTGAATTCGGGAAAATTATCTGTGTTTCGGTAGGTTATGTTACCGAAGAAAATGGTGTTCGTAAAATCAGGTTAAAATCATTTTATGACAAGGATGAAAAGATGCTGCTGTTAAACTTTGCAAACTTACTTAATAAGCATTACAAAGATAATGATAAGACCTTGTGTGCTCATAACGGAAAAGAATTTGATTTTCCGTTTATTGCACGCCGTATGCTGATAAACGGTATTCAGGTTCCTGACATATTGAACACACCGGGGAAAAAGCCTTGGGAAGTGAATCTTTTGGATACCATGGAATTGTGGAAATTTGGTGATTACAAGAATTACACTTCTCTTGAATTGCTTGCAGCAGTTTTTGACATTCCAACTCCTAAAGATGATATTGACGGCAGTCAGGTATGCCACGTCTATTGGGTAGAGAAGGACCTTGAGCGTATTGTTAAATACTGCCAGAAAGATGTTGTGGCTATCATTCAACTTTTTCTGCGTTATCAGGGAGAACCACTTATTGATGAAGCTCAACAAATCATTTTATAATTGGCAGGGTGTCTCTTTCAAAAACTTCATTCATAAAGGGCTTACAATGCCACAAGTATGTTTACCTTTACAAGCATCATAGTAAATTTCGCGATTGGCTCAGCCCTGAAAAACTATCAAAATTTAAAAGGGGCACTGACATAGGTTATTATGCACAGCAATTCTTTCCCGGAGGCATTGACTTAAAGCCCAAATCGCACTACCACTACAAAAAGGCTTTGGAACTTACAGCTTTTCATGTTGAGCAAAAAACACCTGTAATTTATGAAGCTTCTTTTATGTATAATGATGTGCTGATTTTCCTTGATATTCTGACATACAAGGATGGCCATTGGTATGCCTATGAAGTGAAAAGCTCTTTGGAAATCAGTGAAACTTATTTGAATGATGCTGCGCTCCAGTACTATGTGTTAAGTGGAACAGGAATACCTGTTAGAGACATGTCCCTTATTTATATGAACGAAAAATACACCCGAAAAGGAGAAGTGGATGTCTTTGGTCTATTCTCCATCCAAAGTGTTTTGGATGATGTTCTATCACGCCAGCAGATGATTTCCTCTGAAGTTATAAAACAAAAGGAAATTCTAGCCAATGAAAGCATCCCCGAAAGAGAAGTTGGAGTTCATTGTTATACACCCTATGATTGCGATTTTCTGGGTTATTGCTGGAAAAAGTACCGCCATACCAATTCTATTCTAAATGTTGAATTCCTTGGCATTGAGAAACGTTTTGATCTTTTAGAGAAAGGTTTCGAAACCATTGAACAGCTAAACAAAAATGCTGAATTGGATGGTATAGTATCTCTACGTATTCAATGTCTGTTTGATAAAAAGGATTATATTGATAAGCCTGTCTTAGAAGCTTACCTGAATAAAGTGGGTGTGAAAAGTTGTTATATCGATGTCTTAGGCTTCAAATCAGCTTTCCCTCTTGTTGAAAATGCTTCTCCATATAATTTCTTTCCATTTTCTGTTACTGTTGTGCCCGTTAATGAAATTAATAATACAACTCATTATTATTATACCCATGTAGCAGGAACACATGTGCCATTTATTGAATTTTTAAATCAGATAGCTTTGCAATATGATTCTATTATAACCTATGACAAGCTCTTTTTATTAAATGCACTTAGGAATATTAATCATAATGAAGCATCTGTATTGCTAAACAATAAATCTTTTACAGATAAATTAATTGGGATAAAAGAGGTCTTCAATGATGGTCTTTTTATTTCTTCCAAAATTAATGGCACTTTTGATTTTGAAAATGTTTTGACGGAGCTGAACCTTAAAAATACATTTAAGAAGAAAGACATCAATAATATTTATGAAGCGACTGCTGTTTTTATGGATAACTATGCTGTTGATAATAAACAAATAATGCAGGATGCAATGCAGAGCTTACTGTCCTACAGCTCAGATAATATCAGATATCTTGACCGTTTGATTAGTTTTCTGAAGAAAAAAATCTAAAGCTAATTTGTGTCAGGATTGATGAAACCAAGCTTATTGGTATGTTGTCCGTTTATAAGTTCAGAGATGGATTGAGGGTTGAGCTGAAATCTCATAGGTCTTTGGTCAGCAGCAGAAAGTTCATCTTTAATAAACCTGCTGTTAAATAATCCTATACCGTTGCTGATATTTGTGTAAAGCGGTTTTTCCTGAATCAAGCTTGATGAAGGTTCATTTACTTCCATATAGGTATTGAATTCTTCACCAGCGACAGAAAAAATAAAATCGAGGTATAAGGATTTACGCTTGACCTGAGGGTTGTAATCAATATTATCTTTAAGCATAATGTAAAACCCTTCTTTGTTAATCTCAGTCTTCATAATTTCATTACCACCCGTATCTGGAGATTTTAATGTACCCAGATTCCAGTCAATACTGATGGTATCAGTAGTTGATTCAAGCAGGTCAGTTACACTGTAATAGTAACGCATAAGTACCTGATATCTTTTGCCATTTTTAGCAGATAACCATTCAAGAATTATGGGAGAAGTACCTATAAAACTGATAAATGGATGCACATAAACCTGAGGTGGGGGAGGTACAGGAGGCATATAGGGCTTTTCAAGTTTGAAATCGGTTACTATTTTTGTCTCACCTTCGATTATTTTTCCAAGTTTTGTATTTCTGACAATAATTTTGTAGGTTGCATTTTCATTAAGATGTGCCGTGAAAGAATATAAGACATGAGATGGAGAAGAAAAGACACCGGGTTCTTTATCATTCAAAATAACGGTGTCCAAAGTATAGGTTGTTTGAAGGTTTTCATTCAACCACTCTTCCATAGTAACCTCTATATCTTCATAAGGGTAGAGTGAATTTTGTGGGTCCTGTGCTAAAATGAGTGCATTGCCTTCTCCAAGAAAAGCTCTGTTGATACGGGCATAATGAACGGTATCTTTCTGATTCAGTAGACAATAAATGATGGTGATGTCTTTATAATCAGCGTTAATATCAAAATCAGTTTTACATGCAGACGACAAAAGGAGTGAAAAAATTATGACAACAAAATATAGACGTATCATTCGAAAATAATTTATTGCAAATATACTTTTTTTTTATTTAGCAGAGTGCTCTATCTCTATAATAAAATAAATATTACAAATTCTCTTTAAACCAGTTCAAGGTTTTTAGTCTGGCTTCTTCAAGTGTATTCCCTGTCCAGATATGGCCCGATCCATCAAGTGTTGTAAAAGAGCTGATAACATTCAGACTATCCAGCTTTGCTTTCATTTTTACGGCATTGGAGTAGGGGACACCATCGTCTTCGGTTCCATGAATTAGTAAAGTTGGGATGGACGTGGTATTAACAGTCCAGAATGGTGATG
This sequence comes from Bacteroidales bacterium, assembly GCA_028698995.1. Classification (GTDB taxonomy): domain Bacteria; phylum Bacteroidota; class Bacteroidia; order Bacteroidales; family PXBB01; genus JAQVVM01. The sequence continues at coordinate 13,389 of JAQVVM010000034.1, read as the reverse complement.
CATTTTTATAGGCAAGTGTATCGGAAGTGCTTGTAAGCTCTAAACCCAGATATGTCTCAAAAACATCCCCGGAGCTGGAAATACTTAGTTGTTCAGCGTCAACAAAGTCAACCGGGCCTGCCCATGAAGCACAAGCTTTTATCTTTCCATCATTGAACATGTATGAAGTAATCAGGGATAAATGACCTCCTGCACTATGCCCTACAAGGCCAAAATTGTCTGCTGAAACCTGCCACAGTTCAGATTTTGAAGAAATAAAATCAACTGCTTTTTTTATGTCATTGGGCAAATCAGGGTGATGAATATCAGAAGTATTTGAAGCATAACGATAATTCATGGTAGCACAAGCTATTCCTGCATCTGCAAATTGTTGAATTTCGCTTGCAAAAACGCTCTTGTCTCCAAGAACCCAAGCGCCACCATGAATAAAAATAACAACAGGGGTTTGAGTTGTCCTGTCTTTGGGTAATGCAATATCAAAAACATGCCTTTTGTGTTCACCGTAGGAAACACCTCTCAATGTTTGTTTTTTGTCTGAACTTAAATCAGAATCATCCTTTTTGCAATACTGAAGAGAGAATAAGAAAAATAAAATTAAAGCAGATAAAAGCTTAAATTTCATGTCTTTTGATGATGTCATTAAGATAAGGAGAAATTATTTCAATCAACTGATTATCTTTTTCCTGATCATTATCAAAATGCTTGCTTGTAACTTCGTCGTTACCAATAAATAAAGTTATTTTATTTTCTGAAATCTCGATAAGCAGGCCTTGTTTAAAAAGCTGATCTTTAAGTGTTACTTCTTCGGCATAGTCAGCATTATTAAGAATAACAATATCGGCACCTGAATGGAATAAACCGTAGTCGTAAATGTCATCTTTATTATGTTTGATGAGTGCAAAATCAAGTTTAGGTTGACGTACAATTATTTTAACATTCTGATCGTGTTTTGGGTTATTATAGAAATAGGTACCATTGAAATAAACGCCCTCATCAGTAAGACTGGCATAGAAAATATCGGGTTTAATGTCCATTAGTTTATTTCTGAGCATTTGTGCAAAATTCAAGGAAACTTTATTTGTTGCAATAATTGGGATTCTTCCATCATCTCCTTCGGGGAAATGAGATCTGATAATATGTTTTGGAACATCAATAGAACCACCATAGGCAGGGGCTAAGTGCATGAATACACCGGGGCCGGCATTGATTTCAATAATGCCGAAATTACCCTCATTCCAAGGTTGGGAAATATCTGCTGCCAAAACGTCAATTCCTAATGCTTTTACATCAAAGTAGCCTGCAATGTCTTCAACGAGTTTGATATTCAGAGGGTGCATTTTGTCGGTAACATTTATGGAAACACCACCTGCAGATATGTTGGCAACGCGTCTTAAAGTTATTCTTACACCTTGTTCGGGTATACTATTTAACGAAAGGTGCTGCAACTTCAGGAAGTCAATGAGGTTTTCATCAATTTTAATTTTGCAAAGGGGTGAACGGGCATTATCCAATCTAATGATTTTAGCATTTTCCTCAATAATAAGTTGTTCAATAGTGTTTTTACCATCCCCATCTACAAAAGCTGGAACTCTTTCAAGGGCTGCAATGAACTTACCTCCGATAGAAATTAAACGGTGGTCGGTACCATGTATCTGTTGTTGTACAAGGGCTCCGTCAAAATTAACACCTTCTTCTTTTGCAGCTTTTACAATTTTATTAAAAGCTACCCTTACTTCACTCTCTGATTGTATATTTGTAGTTACGCCCTGTCCTTTATGCCCTGCAACAGGTTTAACAACTACGGGGAAACCAATTTTCAACGCTTCTTCAACAATAACATTTTCATCAAAGCAATTTTTTCCTTTTGGTGTAGGGAAACCACACATTTCAAGGAAATCGCCAACCATATCTTTGAACATGGTAAATTCAGTGTCTTTAATACTATCTGTCTGGAATGTTGTAGAACGGCCTCTCAGTTGTTTTCTTCCGTAACCCCACATGAACTGATTTTCTTCAAAGAGGTATGTTACCGGAATGTTCAGCTTAACACCTGCTTCGATAAGAGAGTATAACGTAGGTCCGCCAAATAATGTTTTATCAAAATCAGCTTGCAATTTAGTAAATTCACCTTGAAAATCAAATTCTCTTTTGTTTGATAAAGCCCTGAACCAGTCGCTAATAAGATATACTGATTCAATGGCAATTTCTTCGTCAAGATATTCGATGGCAATCACATATTCGTCACCATCATTGCTTATAGAATATTTACCCACAAACAGATCAATATCCATTTTTATAACCTGCATAACTGTTTCAGCAAAAAGATATACAATATATGGTGTTTCGATGTCTGCGAGTTTTGGAAAAAACTTAACTACTTCGTCTTTGAAGTATTCAACAGTATCGCCTTCAGGCGCTATAAAAAGGTTGAAAACCACTGCCTGACGGTCAAGATAGAAACTGGGACCATTATAGGTGTAGAACTTTCGAGGTTTAAAATCTTTTTCTTTAAAAATCTCAGTTCTGTAGTTGTAGATTTTTTGATTTTCAATCTCAAATTGTTTTCTCACTGCTTCAATAATTTTTTTTGCAGCATCAAGACTGTTGTCTCTGTCCATATTTTCCATAGTTTTTTTTATTTTTTAATTACAATTGATGATAATTATTTATGTTTTATTGTTTTCTAATTTCATGAAGGAGTTTAATAATTTCCTTACGTGCTTCCAGTTCTTCGGCAAGTAATTTTTTGAAACCTTCAGCTTCCAATTTTAAGGATTTATTTTCCATAATAAGTTTTTGAATATCGGGTGCAGCATGTGCAAATTCAGCATCGCTTTGATTATTTCTGATAGCTTCCTCCAGCATCTGAATAGAGTCATTTCTTTGTTTTAGTATTATTTCTGCTTGCTCAAGCCGTGTTTTTAGTGCTTCAACCTGATCGTTTAAACTAATGGCGTCTTCATTCAATAATACAGTTGATTCCGATTTTTTTATAGACTCCTGATTGAGTTTAGAATTGATTTCACTTATAATGGCATCTTTTTCAAGCACAAGCTTTTGTGATGTTTCAAGTTCATTTTTAAGTTGGGTAATTTCTTCTTCCAACAATACCGATTTATTGTCTTCTCCAAATTGCACATCCGATGCTGTAATAGTCATTTTCTCTATATCAGAAAGCAATGAATTAATTTTTTGTTTCAAAGATTCATTTTGGAGCATTTCTTCCTCTATTTGCTTGTTTTTTTGATTTATTTCCTCGCTCCACCTCGATTTTTCGTTTTTTAACTGTTCTGAAAATTCTTTTTCTTTAGTGTTCACATCTTCTTCTAAAGCAGCCATTCTCTTTTTGTAAATTTCAATTTCTTCAAGGAAGTCATTATTTGGTGCTGATATCACATTGGAACTTTCAATTTCCCTTTTGAGATTTTCAATTTGATAATCTTTGGCAGTTAGCTGCTGTTCTAAATTTTTTATGGCATGTTCAATTTCAGACTTAAAATGTGCCTCTTTTGATGCTATTTGACTTAAAATATTTTCATTTTCCTGCATAACCTTCTGTCTGCTTTCTTCTGCCAATCTTATTTTTTCGGACATGACTTCATTATTATATGCCAATTGCTTTTCCAGTTCAGTTACATTACCGTTGTCATGTGGTCTTTCTCCAAGTTTTTTATTGATAGCTTCATTCATTACAAGAATGGATTTGTAGTTTTTCTTTTGCTTGGAAAGGGCTACAGCTTTGAAAATAAAAAGAAAAATCAGAATCAATAATAACCCACCAAGGAAAGTGCCTCCATAAATGCCATACTGAATGTTTTTGTTTTTATCTTCGAGTTCTGTATGTAACTTTTCATTTTTGTCTTCAAGCTCATCGAATTGAATCTGTAATTCTTCAAAAGATAATTTATAGGCTGACAAATCATTGATTATCTGTTCGTCTAATCTTATTATCTGGGCCTGAAGAACAGCAATCTTCTTAAGATCAAAATAGGTACTGTCGGTTATACTATTATTCAGAGAGTCGTATTCAAACATCAGCTCAGCACGTACGTTGATACGTCTTTCAATGAGTTCGGATGCTGTCATTTGAAAGACTGATGGAATTGTAAAAATAAAAATTAAAGACAGGTATCTTAGCATAAATTTAGAATGTTTAAATGTGCGGCAAAAGTACTGATTTTTTAGAAAAAAAATTATTATTTACTGATATTTAATTAAAAAACAGTGTTTAAAGCGGTTTTTTTGTTAATTTGTTATAACAAAATAAAAATCATTAATTTTGTGTAAACATAATTAAAGCCATGTCTAGCATTTCAAAATCTTATGTTTATTTTTGCCTATCTTTGTTAATGTGTGCTTTTATGGGTTGCCGGATGAAAACAAAAGTTGATTTAATTGTTTATAATTCAAAGGTTTATATTTGTGATGATAGGTTTTCTACAGCAGAATCTTTTGTAGTGTCAGATGGTAAAATTCAAGATTATGGCAGTTATAGCATGATGCTTTCAAAATATACTGCCTCTTCGGAGCTTGATGGTAAAGGGAAATATATTTACCCTGGCTTTTATGATGCGCATTGCCATTTTCTGGGTTATGGAATAAATAAATCATTGTATGCTGATTTATCAGGTGCTGCATCTGAAAATGAAGTCATTGAGCGGCTTCTGGCCTTTAAGTCTGAAAACCCACAATATTGGATACAGGGTAGAGGCTGGGATCAAAATCTATGGGAAGCTAAAGAGTTCCCAGACAAATCAATACTCGATAGTTACTTTCCCGACAATCCTGTTTACCTTATCCGAGTTGACGGGCATGCTGCTTGGGTTAATTCGAAGGCTCTTGAACTGGCAGGAATTGATATAAATACTCAGGTCTCAGGTGGTTTGTTTATGATAGAAAATGGTTCTTTAAAAGGTATTCTTATTGATGCTGCGATGGAGCTTGTTAGAAGTATCATTCCTGAGGCTGACAGAAAAACAAAAATTAATGCCCTTTTGCAGGCTCAGAGTGATTGTTTCAAAGAAGGCATTACTTCTGTAGCTGATGCCGGTTTAGCATACGAAGATGTATTACTTATTGACTCTTTACAAAAGAGTAATAATTTGTTAATGCGTATTTATGCCATGTTGGAACCCAGTGAGGCAAATATTAATAATTTTGTCAAAAATGGAATTTTCAAAACTGACAGGTTAAATGTGCGTTCTATAAAGTTGTATGCTGATGGTGCTTTGGGTTCAAGAGGGGCTTGTTTGCTCAGTCCATACAGCGACAATCCTTCTAATTCAGGGATTATGATCAATGATGCAGCGTATCTTTTATCTTGTTGTGAGATTGCTAAAGAATACGGTTATCAAGTATGTGTCCATGCCATCGGTGATTCGGCCAACAGGCAGGTGCTCAATATATATGCGTCTTTATTGCACGAAAATAACGACCTCAGGTGGCGCATTGAACATGCACAGGTCATTCATCCCGATGATTTCAAGCTCTTCGGTAAGTACAATATCATACCCTCGGTTCAGACTAAACATGCCACCAGTGATATGAACTGGGCTATGACTAGATTAGGAAATGAAAGAATTAAATATGCCTATGCCTATAAAAAACTGCTTGAGCAAAATGGTTGGCTTTGCAATGGCACTGATTTTCCTATTGAAGATATCAGTCCAATAATGAACTTCTATGCTGCTGTCATTCGAAAAGATGCTGCTTGCTTACCTGAGGAGGGCTTTCAGACGGAAAATGCTTTAAGCCGAAAAGATGCTTTACTTTCAATGACATTATGGGCAGCTAAAGCTGCTTTTGAAGAAAATGAAAAAGGCAGTTTAGAAAAGGGGAAATGGGCCGACTTTATAATATTGGACAATAATCTTATGGAAGCAGCTGCTGACAGCATCCCTTTGATTCAAGTTATAACCACTTACAGCGCAGGGCAATGCATTTATAATCAGAATATTAACTAAATCAAACTGATGACAAATTATACTTTGAGGGACAGATTTTTTGAGCTGGAAAAAGAAGCGACCAAACTTAAAATAAGTACAAGGAAAAATATCCTGAGCTCTTACGGCTCACTTGAAAATTTTCATAAAACCCTTACTGTTGAAATTATTAACTGCCCCAACCAACTAGGGTTTAAAGATCTTTTCACTTTTTACAGCTCTTTTTTTACTTTGCCTGAGGAAACTGAAACTTATGATGGTTTTGAAACCACATTGGCACTCAACACACATGAGGGTTTTCTTAAAAAGTTTGGTGCTTATGAAGAAGCATGGATGTATGTTAGAAATCCTGAAAATGATGACATTATTGCCGGGCTGAATTTCAGCATTTACAAACTGCCTGAAACTGAGAGCCGCTTTTATTCTTACAGTGGTACAGCCCATATAATATATATATTTGTTAAAGCGGAATACAGGAGTCTTAAACTAGCGGGGTACCTGTTTCAGGCATTAGATAATTATGCAAAAACTTTTTTCGGCAGTTCACAAGAAATCTTATATATATGTGAGCAGAATGCTCCCGAAAAAATGAGTTTTGATGATTATTTCTCTGACAATATCAATGCCCTTATCGACCAGTGCGACAGGCTCATTTGGTGGGACAAGCTTGGTTATAAAAGGCTTCAGTTCGACTATGTTCAGCCTCCTTTAAATATAGGACAGGAGGCTTGTATAAATCTAACTCTTAATGCCAGGGCTCCTGGTAAGCAATTTTTACCTGCTGCGCTTATCTCTTTCCATCTTGAAAGGTTTTTCTTTCTTGCAGTTTTTAAAGGCCGTGAGGAAAGAAAAGATTATTTTTATGAGACACAGATGGAATGGCTCAAAAAGAATAATGAGATCATGCTGACAGGAGATGTAGAACTTTATAAGATTTTGAAAATGAAGTTTTATTAAATATGATTAATAGAAAAACAATCCTGTTTATCCTTTTATTTTTTATAGTATTTAATTCATTTTCTCAATGGATTCAACAAAACACGGGAACTTCTAATAATATTGAAGATATTTATTTTTTAAACGAGGATACTGGTTTTATTGCAGGAGGTAACATCTTGGCTAGAACTTATGATGGAGGTAATACATGGCAACATTATAATCACAGTGATTTAATGTCTCTTATGGGAATTTGTTTTGTGTCCCCATTAAAAGGCTTTGCTGTGGGGATTGATTTAAATACCGATAAATCACTTATATACAGAACAGTAAATGGTGGTCATACATGGACAAAAGAAAGCTTGAATATAAATCTTTGGTTATTTGATGTTTTTTTTGTGAATGAGTCGCTTGGTTTTATAGTAGGAGCAGAAGGTTGTGCTTTAAAAACAACCAATGGGGGTGTTAGCTGGGATACCATGCATACAAATACAAATAGAGCGCTCCACTCTGTTTACTTTACTGACAGCCTGAACGGAATTATAGCAGGAGGCTCCACTCCAATACCATCAATAATTTTAAAAACAGCTGATGGTGGTACTACATGGATGTCAGTTTCATCCCCAACATCCGACCTTCTTCGCGGCATGCATTTTCCTTCAGATTCAATAGGCTATATTGTGGGTTGGAACGGTGCTATAATAAAAACAACAGACGGTGGAAACACATGGACCCAACTAACACCTGTGGACATATACGGCAATCTGGATGTGTTTTTTGTTAATGACAACTTAGGCTATGTTGTAGGCTGGGATACGTATTTTGCAGGAATTCAAAAAACTACTGATGGTGGACTCACATGGGTGGCGCAAACAACACAGGTGCCCTCTGGATTAACAGCGGTTTATTTCATTACACCGGATATTGGATTTTGCACAGGTGTCAATGGTACTGTCTTAAAAACAACCAATGGAGGGGTGGCTTCTATTGACTTATTAGATGCACAAAATCAATTAATGTTTTATCCAAATCCTTTTCTGGATTACCTTACAATAACATTTGAAGAGGGAGAAATTATTCAGGAAGCAGACATAATGGTTTTCGACTTCAAAGGCTCTATTGTCTTTTCAGAAAAAGTATCAAGTATCTCAAGCACATTTAATTTTTCCGGTTTAAAGAAAGGCATTTACTACCTGAAAATTAAAACAGACACCCATATTCAGACAGCGAAAATTGTTAAAGTCTAACAATAAGTCATACTATATATTTTTTTCTGTAAAAAACATAATTTAATTGTAAAATTATATATTTGCACTGACTCAAATCTTGATTCTACGGCTGCTGCTGTTTTGATAAGTAATTTTGAAAATTTGAGTTGAATATTTTAAAAACAACGACATAGTTAGTATTTTCTCTGGAATATTTTTACTTTCTGTATGTCATTATGGATTAATAAAAATTGAGATAATGTCTGAAATTAACATTATGAAATCAGAAAGTTTGAAAAACAAAGGTTGGCTTGTAACTTCAGCAGGTCTTTCCATCAACCTTGCATTGGGTATTTTGTATGCTTGGAGTGTTTTCAAGGAATCCATTGCCCAGTCAATAAAAACGGGGGGAGATGGTGCATTTACTTGGAATTTGTCAAATCTGAATGACCCTTATGCAGTGTGTATTTTGGCTTTTGCATTTTCAATGACCATTGCAGGGAAAATTCAAGACAAAAAGGGCCCTTCTTTTACTGCTAAGATAGGAGGGGTACTTGTTGGAGCCGGTTTTATAATGGCTTCATTGTCAACAAATTATTATGTTTGGCTGCTTGGTTTCGGTATTCTTGGAGGTATGGGTATTGGTTTTGGTTATTCTGCAACCACACCTGCTTCTTTAAAATGGTTTTCATCTGCAAAAACGGGACTTATTGCCGGTATTGTTGTCTCCGGTTTCGGTCTTGCTCCGGTTTATATAGCGCCGCTTTCTTCATTGCTTGTGGCAAGCTATGGATTGCAAACGACCATGCTGATCTTCGGTATTTCATTTCTTTTTTTTATTGTTGGTTTAGCATTTTTTCTGAATAATCCTCCAGCCGGATATGTCCCAATTCAAAGTGAACCGAAAATTAATAAACGAAAAAAAACTTCTGAAAATACAACCGAAGATTTTGAGACTATGGCCATGCTGAAAACACCTAAGTTTTATATCATGTGGTTTATTTTCTTTATTGGTTCAGGTGTTGGGTTAATGGTTATCAGCAACATTTCTGGTCTTGCCAAAGCCAGTATGGGAAAATCAGCTTTTATTGCTGTTGCCATTATGGCCATTGGAAACGCTTCGGGAAGAATTATTGCGGGCATCATTTCAGATATCATTTCAAAATCTTTAACACTTGCCATCATATTGATTTTTCAGAGTTCTTTGATGTTTATTTCATGGCTTGTGCTTAATGACAATTCCCCCGCATTTATAATTGTGTTATTTGCCACTTTTATCGGATTTAATTATGGAACAAATCTGTCATTATTCCCTTCGTTTACAAAAGGTTTCTGGGGCATGAAAAACTTTGGGTTTAATTATGGCATTCTGATGTCTGCATGGGGGCTTGGAGGCTTCGTATTCAGTAAACTATCTCAGTATCTGTATGTGAGTACCGGTAATCACAACCTGTCATTTATCATTGCAGGTTCTTCTCTGATTTTATGTTTGTTTCTTGACTTAATACTTCTTGAGATAAAAAGTATGAACTGATACTTCACACTTTTATAACAGGGAGCCAATCTGAAAAATGGCAAAGGCAATAAGCCAAGCCAAAACAGTTGGGTAAATAGCTGCAAACGCACCCCATTTCCAGCTTCCTGATTCTCTTGAAATCACAATCAGTGTTCCAATACAGGGGAAATAAAGCAGTACAAAGATCATAAAAGTGAAGGCTACAAGTGGCGTGAAAATAGGTTTTCCAACCTCTGGTCCAGTAGTGTATTTTTGTCCCTGCAATTTTGTAATGAGTGAAACGTTGGTCTCATCATCAGCATCACCATGATACAAAACGCCCATTGTTCCCACTATTATTTCTTTTGCAGGCGCACCGGAGAGGATGGCAATGCCCATTTTCCAGTCGAAGCCCAGAGGCCTGATTGCCGGCTCAATGAAGTGTCCAATTCTTCCGAGAAGAGAATATTCCTGCATTTCTGCACGAAGATTTCTTTCAAGCTCTGTTAGCTGTTCCGTTTTTTCTGAAACGACAATATTAATTTCATCTGCTGAGATATCTGTACGTTCCTTGGCCTTTTCAATTTCCGTCTCTAAAACAGATGTCATGTTTTTATAGTCTGTGTTAAATTCTTTTTTTACAGGGTAATTGCTTAAGCCCCAAATAATTATTGATGCAATCAGAATGATACCTGCAATCTTTTTAAGGTATTCAGCAGCTTTACCCCACATACCTCTTACGATGGAACGCGAAGTTGGAAAACGGAACGGGGATAGTTCCATTACAAAGGGGACATCATCTCGTTTGAATAATATTCTTTTAAAAATTAATGCCACCAAAACAGCAACAAAAACCCCGATTACATACATGGCAAATAAGATATGTCCTGAATTTTTAGGGAAGAATGCACTGATAAATAAAACATAAACAGGAAGTCGGGCACTGCACGACATAAATGGGTTTATAAGCATGGTGAGCAATCTGTCATTTTTATTTTCAATGGTACGGGTTGCCATGATGGCAGGAACATTGCATCCAAAACCCATTATCAGTGGGATAAATGATTTTCCGTGAAGTCCGATTTTGTGCATTATTTTATCCATGATAAACACTGCTCGCGACATATAACCGGTGTCTTCCATGAGGGAGATAAAGAAAAATAATAAAAGAATATTAGGCAAAAACACAAGTACACCTCCTACACCGCTTAAGATACCGTTGATGAGTAAATCGGTAAGGGCACCGGCAGGTAATAAATCAGATAGAAAAGAGGCCAGCAAATCGAATCCGTTTTCTATCCATGCCATGGGATATGCTCCCAGTTTAAATGTCAGCATAAACATGAGCCACATAAAGAAGATAAAAATCGGGAATCCTAAATAGCGGTTTGTAAAAAGCCAATCGAAAAATTCACCTCTGCTTTTCCTTTTTAGGGTACCCTTTTTCAGTGTTTCTTTTAGTGCGCCTGCTATGAAACCATATTTTGCTTTGGTAATAGTATCCTCAATATCCTCATTATATAATTTGCGGATTTTTTCCCTTTCCTTTTCAGCAATTTTTAAAATCTCATCTTGATTAACTGCCGCAGTGGTTTTTTTGATAATATCTTTGTCATTTTCAAGGAGTTTAATTGAGAGAAATCGGCTTGAAATATGGTTTGTAAGGTCAAAGTTTTCAGGAATTTTTATGGCATTACAAATTTTATTAATAGAATTTTCTAAGTATTCTCCATAGTTGATGTGGATATGCCTTATGATTTCTTCTTTGTCATTATAAACTTCAATAATTTTATCAAAAAGTTCATTAATACCAACATTTTTTGAGCTTACTGTGGGCACAAACGGAATTCCAAGCAGTTTGCCCAGAGCTTCATGGTTCAGTTCATCCTTTTTTTGTTCCAGCTCATCATACATGTTGAGCGCACAAACGACTTTTAAATCCATATCGATAAGCTGCGTGGTAAGGAATAAATTACGCTCAAGATTAGATGCATCAATAACATTTACAACCACATCAGGATGGTGGTCTGTTATATAATCTCTTACGAAAACTTCTTCCGGACTATAAGCTGTGATAGAATAGGTACCTGGCAAATCAATAATATGGAACTGATATCCTTTATATTTAAAAGTGCCTTCCTTTGCTGATACTGTGACGCCACTGTAATTTCCAACCCTTTCCCTCGAGCCTGAAGCATAATTAAAAAGCGTTGTTTTACCTGCATTCGGGTTCCCAACAAGAACTACGTTGATGTCAAGTCCTTTCAGCGTTTTAAATTTATTTTCATTCTCTGAAACAAGGGAACCCCCGTTTTTCTGAGATTCCGGCTTATCATAAAATTCTGATGTGATTACTTCAATATGTTTTGCTTCTTCGTTCCTTAAAGAAACATTATACCCCATAATGCAATATTCAACGGGATCCTTTAATGGGGCTTTCTTTACAACACTGACTTCCTGTCCGGAAATAAAACCCATTTCCATCAATCGTCTGCGAAATGCCCCTCTTGCTTTAAGCTTAAGAATTATTGCTTTATCCCCCTGATTCAAATCGTATAGTGTCGCCATTTGAAATAATATCCAATATAAAATAATAATGCAAAATTAAAGAAATATTATTTGAAAAATGAATATATTTTAGAATGAGTCAAAATAAACTTAATAAAACAACACCTGTTCAACAAGTCATTGGAGTTATAAATTAAGGCTGAATTTCAGGTATTTGATTTTCTGATTCTTCAATAAGAACTTCAGTTCATAATAGGTTTTAATGTTTAAAACAGGAGGGAGGTCTTTTTCGCTGTAAATGTCGTGGTTCGAATAAATCAGATTTTGGTTTAAAGAAGCTATAATATCGAGGGCATAGTCGAAAAGGGCTGTATTGTCAGTTTTGAGGTGGATGAGACCATCTTTTTTAAGAAAATTTTTATACCTGTGCAAAAATTCATCAGAGCACAATCTTTTTCTATGTTTTGTTTTTTGAAGCTGGGGGTCGGGGAAAGTGATCCAAATTTCATCCACTTCATTTTTTGAGAAGAAATACTCAATAAACTGAATTTGAATCCTAAGAAAACACACATTGACAAGTTTCTTTTCTTTTGCTTTTGATGCTCCTCGCAGAAGACGGTCGCCTTTAAGGTCGATACCAATATAATTGATATGAGGATTCTGTTCTGCCATTGCAACTGAATATTCTCCTTTGCCACACCCAAGTTCTAAAACAATAGGATTATCATTTCTGAAATAATCAGCTGCCCAACGGCCCTTAAACTTGAAATCTTCATGTATTTGTTCAGCAGAAACCTGAAAGACATTGTCATGTGTCCCCAATGCTGCGTAACGTAATAATTTCCTTTTAGGCATAGAATTTTATTATTCAGAAATTATCCAGGAACCGCTTCTTTCGGTATTATTAATACGGACCAATTCTCTGTCGGCTTCAGCTTTGTTTGAAAAACTGTCGTATGCAACAGTATAAAAACCTCCACGTGGATTGGGGAGCATAAGTGCATTGGGATAGTTTTTTGATTTTAATGTCTCAACAAAATTCCGAGCGTTAGCCTCCTCTCTGAAACTGCCAGCCACAATATAATAACGCTTCCCCGATGTTGTCGTTGGTGCAGTGGTGTTGGTCCTCACTATGGGAGTAGTATTTTCTTCAACAAGAGTATCAACGGACAGTGTATTATTTGTAGTATCTGTTGCTGTGGGACTGGTGATATTCCTGCTGGTTTGTTGTTCATTTGTTTTATTAGGTTTTTCGGTAGTATTAGTTTCCTTTTTTTTCTTTGAAACAAGTTCTTTAATT
>JAQVVM010000114.1 GCA_028698995.1 Bacteroidales bacterium | reverse complement strand
AATATCTACAAGTACTTCCAGGAGTTATTTTTACAGGGGATCAAGGTGGTCAATTATATATTAGAGGGGGCTCTCCTATTCAGAATAAAGTGTTGCTTGACGGAATGGTTATTTACAATCCCTTTCATTCAATAGGGTTGTTTTCTGTTTTTGAAACTGACATAATAAGAAATGCAGATATTTTTACAGGCGGTTTTGGTGCAGAATTCGGGGGTAGAATTTCTTCAATAATGAACATTACAACAAGGGATGGAAATCGCAGCAGATTTGCAGGGAAATTTGGGGTTAACACATTCGGCTCAAATTTATTAGTTGAAGGTCCTATAGGGAAAAAGAATACAAACAACATGTCATCCACTTCTTTTATTGCCACAATAAAAAAATCATATTTGAAAGAAAGTTCTAAAATATTTTACAATTATATTGACACCGGAGGGTTGCCATTTAACTACACCGATTTGTATGGGAAGTTATCCTTAAATGCATCAAATGGCAGCAAGATTAACCTTTTCGGATTCAGCTTTAATGACAATGTGAGTTACAGGGATTTTTCAGATTTTGAATGGCATAATTCCGGTGTGGGGACTAATTTTATACTCATTCCGGAATCCTCTTCAACACTTATTAAGGGGAACTTTGCCTATTCGAACTATTTAATATCCCTGACCGAAAGCAACCTTCCTCCAAGAACTAGTGAAATTAACGGGTTCAATCTCGGTTTAAATTTTACATATTTTCTTGTGGATGATGAGATAAATTATGGCATTGAAATGCTTGGATTTCAAACTGTTTTTGATTTTTTTAATTCTGTAAACAGAAAGATTATCCAGAAACAAAATACAACAGAGTTGGCCGGTTATGTAAAATACAAGAAAACCATAGGGAATTTGTTATTAGAGCCGAGTTTCAGAGCGCATTACTATGCATCCCTTTCTACTTTCTCTCCTGAACCAAGGTTGGCAGCCAAATATAATATTAATGAAAGGTTAAGGTTAAAACTTGCCGGAGGTTTCTACTCTCAGAATCTTATAAGTGCTACATCTGACAGGGATGTCGTTAATCTTTTTTATGGATTTTTATCTGGGCCGGATAATTTACCAGCGACATTTGACGGTAAAGAAGTTACTCATAAACTTCAGAAATCGAAGCATTTGATATTTGGAGTTGAAGTTGATTTATTTAAAAGTCTGAATCTTAATATTGAAGGTTATTACAAAGACTTTCCTCAGTTGACAATAATTAATAGAGATAAAGTTTTTGATGACACTGGAGATAACTGGGAAATTCCCGACAGATTAAAAAAAGATTTTATAATTGAAACAGGTACTGCAACAGGTTTTGATATTTCTGCCAAATATGAGTTACGTAACCTTTATTTCTGGGGTGTTTATTCTTTAAGTTATATCAATAGGTTTGACGGTATAAACGAGTACGTTCCTCACTATGACAGAAGACACAATATGAATTTTGTTGGAAGTTATGTTTGGGGGCCTCAGAAGGCATGGGATTTAAGCTTAAGATGGAATTTGGGTTCAGGATTTCCCTTTACAAAAACACAAGGGTATTTTGAGAACCTTGATTTTTCGGATGGTATTAATACCAATATTACAGAAGTTAATGGAACACTTGGAGTGTTGTATGCCGATTATAACACTGGTCGTCTACCCTATTATCACAGACTAGATATTAGTATAAAAAGGAAATTTGAATTGAGTAAAAATGCCAATTTAGAAGTAAATCTAGGAATAACAAATGTTTACAACCGTAAAAACATTTTTTACTTTGATAGGATAAAGCACGAAAGAATAAATCAATTGCCTTTTATGCCAAGTTTAGGCATGTTCTTGTCTTTTTAATTTAAGTTAAAGGCTTATTCAATTCCAGCCTGATGTTTCATAAACTGAACTCTTTGGAATGCAGCAGGGTTATCAGATTTTTTATGGCTGAAAGCCCCCCTGAATTCATCAATATTTTTGTAATTGTGTTTGAGCATCCAGTTTTTAAGGTAATCTTCCATAATCTCAATTTGCTGAAAACCGTTAGTATAGAGAGTAGAACAGACCTGAACAGCCTTAGCTCCGGCAAGTAACATTTTTACAAGTCCTTTACCATCATGAATTCCGGTTGTGGCTGCAATATCACATTGAACATTACCAGAGAGAATTGCAGTCCATCTTAAAGGGATAGCAATTTCTTCAGGTTTACTGTATAAATTTGTTGATATTATTTTTGTGTTGTCAAGGTCAATATCAGGTGAGAAAAACCTGTTAAAAATTACCAAACCTGCAATACCAGTCCATGATAATTTTTGAGCAGTCTGAGCAAGGCTTGAAAAGTAGTTTCCAATTTTAAGAGCAATTGGGATTTTAATTTGTTTTTTTACTTCTTCAATTATATCGAAATATACTTTTTCATTTTGTTCCGAATTTCTTTTAAAATCAGAAGGGAGAATAAAAGCATTCAATTCAAGAGCATCTGCACCGGCATCTTCAATTTTTTTTGCAAATGATATCCATTCAGTTGCAGAAATACAATTTACGCTGGCAATAATTGGAATGGACACACTTTTTTTGGCATTTTTTATTAAATTAACGTATTCATCAAGTGAATTGTGACGTGCATAATTTGCAATATAATCATCTGCTTCGGGATATGTATATAAATTATCTGAATTTTTATGGACCTTGCTGATTTCATACTTGATTTGTTCCTCAAACAAAGATTTTAGAACAACTGCACCAGCACCGTATTTTTCGAATCGGATAATATTATCAAGAGATTTTGTTAAACCGGAACTGCCAACTATTATTGGGTTCTTCAGTTCTAATCCTAAGTATTTAGTTCTAATATCAAGCATGTTAATATAATTTTGGATTTATATTTAAATAATGAACAAAAATAATATTTGAAAAGAAAAAATCAAAAATAATTTTCAAAAATTACAAATTTTCAGATAATGGAAGTCCAAATTCTTCAACCATTTTAATACCTATTGTCTCAAGTTTGTTGAGGATTGGATTATAAATTTGTGGAATAACCGGAATATGAACACCTTTAACATCAATTTTATTTTCAAGCACCATTTCAACTCCAATAGCAGCAGGCAATGCAACAGTTCTTGATATGGCAGTATCAGAATTTACTGAGCCAAAATCAAGCATTCTTGATTTAATGACCTCTTTTTTTCCGTCTGGGTACGAAGCAACGAAAATATGCAGCATTACAACCATATCTCTTTCATTGTTATTTATCATCATTTTATCAATCATCAGATCCGATGTAATTTCAAAAGGAGAATCATAAGTTCTGTTCATTTGTTTATCATCGAA
>JAQVVM010000033.1 GCA_028698995.1 Bacteroidales bacterium | reverse complement strand
AGATGGCCGTAGATGCCCATAAATTCAACAAAACAGTTCTTACTAAAGCCACTATTGAAAAAACAAAGACTCAGTAAAGAGTTACAGAATTGCAGGGGTTTAAGGCTTTGTCGAAATAGCCCACTTAGCAAAACTTCCCATTAACTCACTATTAATATTTCTCTTTTGAAATTTTTTCAATTATCTTGTAAATATGAGATCCGAGAGTTGTAGGGTATTCCTCATGTTGTTTATCTAATTTCTTAGCCTGACAAACAGCCAAATTAATTGTTGGTAAAAAACGCTCAGGTTTGGGGTTTGATTTATTGTAGGTTCCAAGTATCTCGGAAATTTTTGTTTCTATATAATTTTTCTTACTTGTAACTTTTTTGTTTTTATAAATGGCGTTTAACTCAGCAGGAGTATAATCATCAATCTTTTTAATATGAAGCAAAAGCCAAAATTCAAAGCATGGATTACTTACAGCCACAAACATATTGCCCGTATTTTTACATATCTCTATGATTTCTGGTATATTCTTCCATCTGTCTTTATCAATAATCATCCAAAGTTCATCATTTTTATCAAGGCTATATACATCTTTAGCTTCTTTCTTTAGCTTATTAAAAACGTGTATAGGAGCACTTTTGGTATCTCCTTTTGGTCTGGTTAAAAGATGTAAAAAAACAAGTTCCTCACAAAATGCATCAGAATTTTTAAATGCTTCAAAATAAATACGCTCTGTATCATTACCTTCAAAGGCTAAAATAAAAATTTTCTCCTTTTCTTTTACATTGCTTTCCCTGAAAAGTTCTTGTCTTTCGCGTGGCATAATCAGTACAAACTAATTGTTAATAGCATTGAGTTTATTTCTATCGCCTATACGCGGTATCGCTTTAAACCTTCCTAAAAGATAGTTTTTGCGTATTTCTTTATCAAACCTCACTTTATATTCTTCTAAAGAATGTAAATACGAAGCACCTTCATTATTTTTCACAACAAACCAAACTTCATCTTTTCTCAATAGTTTTTGAGTCAATAATGAAGATTCGTGGCTAGCCAGTATTAACTGGCTGTTTACATTCTTAGCTTTTGACAAAAATAAATCCAGCAAATCGTAAATCAAATTTGGATGTAAGCTTCTTTCCATTTCATCAATAATGAAAACATTATCCCCGTTCAGCAAGTCCATTAATAGTGGTATAAAATCCATAATCCTATTTGTACCGTCTGACTCATCGCTTGTGTCAAATTTTTCGAATGAATTACTGTTTTTGACTTTGTGTTTTGTCATAAACTTCTCATAAATAATATCGTTTTCTTTTACCGACAAAAAGTAGGTTGTGTTCCTACTTGATAGAATTGACGCTCTAACATTTTCTGAGTTTTTACTCAACAAATCTTCTCTTATCTTTTCTAATATAGACCTTGGAATTTCGATAGTTTCTGCTTTAACTTTTTCTAAACAAACACCATCTACCCCTGTGTCAAAATAAGAAAGAAACTCTTGGAATAATGCAAGAAGCTCCTCGTCTTGTTTTAATTCAAATTTTAAACCTTCTTTATATTTATCGTCTGGAAAAATTACCTTTAAAGAGTTTTGAAACCAGTCAATTACATTTAATAAATCGTCAATCTTTGATACATTTTCTTTGACTTTTCTAGTTCTTACCTCAGTTAAAAACAGTTGATTGCCGGGAGTTCCTTTTGCAATAAATCTCAAAAACTGTTTTTCTTCTTCTTTCTTTAACTTCTTCAGAATATATTGCAAATCAAAGCTTTCTTTTCTATCCGAGTTTCTTTCAAAAATCTTGATTTCTTTCGTCCTGCCAATCTCGTAAAGCCATTCCTCTATAATCGCTTCGTTATTGAATGTAAATCCATAAGCATAGTTTTTCCCTCTGTGCTGAATCTCATACTCAATTCTCGAATCATTTGCAAAGTTTTTTTTGTCCAACCTAAACTTTTGATAATCTATTGATTTATCGGGTCTTACACCTCTAAGTACTAGTTTCTTTCCAAAATCAATTGCCTTTATCAAATTTGATTTTCCAGAAGCATTTGCCCCAAAAAGAACACTGGTTTTCATAACAGAAACCCCATTAATTTTTTCGGTTTTATGCTCTGGCTTTAATAAACTTTTCCCTGGTAACATCGAAAAACGCTGTCTCTCATTGAAAGACAGAAAGTTTTCAACTGAAAATCTAATTAGCATAATAAATGTTTTATATTGCAAATGTAGTGAAAATTTCACAACAACAAGAAAATTGTGTTTTTTTTTGAAAAATATATTTATTTTTGCTTTATAAAATATGAATGAATTACATCAATCAATAGATTCATCAAAACAGCTTAATCCCATGCCCCAAGCAAAAAGCATTAATATCTTCAACGAAACGGACTCAAACATTGCCGTTACCCAACAAAGCGGACAACTTGTTTTTAATAAAATTGACAAAATTCTGTCTTTAGGTCTAAAAGTAAAAATTGATTTCACAAACATTGAGGTTATCACACCTGCTTTTCTGAATGCGGCTATTGGCCAATTGTACAGCAAGTATGCAAGCAATGAGTTGCAAGAAAAAATTGAACTTCAAAATGTACTACCTGAAGATGTGGGGTTCTTTCAGAAGGTTATTAATAATGCGAAAGTTTATTTCGCATTCAATCCTCTAAAAAACTAAATTCATCACCATCTTCGCTTGGCGCTATGCCGTAATAAAGCCAATTGAGTTCTTCTATGCCATTGCGAAATTTATAGGGGTAATCCGGTTCAGGTTCAGGTTTCCGCTCCTTGGGTTGGGGTTTATAGTTTTTGATAATATCCGAAAAATCATCAGTAAAAATATTGCTTCTATATTCGGAATATTCTGGTTTTTTGCTTTTTATAAAAGAAGGAATATCAATAATGCGTCTTAAATCACGTCTTTTTCGTTCTTCTACGTTACATGAATCATCGTAGTAACGTCCATTCATAATATATTCTTCAATCTCTGCCCATGATCTATGCAATTCATCAAGTATTAATTGTGCAGGTCCTTGGTCGGGGAAATAAATTATACTTGAAACCCCTACTGCACTAAAAAAATGCTGTAAATACCAGCGGAATTCATTTAGGCTTTTAAAATCGCAATCTATACAATCTTCTTGAAAATTATAAATAAATCCTACCCAACGAAATGGGTCATGATATAAACTAATCAAAATGGACTCCTTGAATATTAGTGAGAATGTTACAAAATTGACTTCGGGATATTTTTCAGCATAATCATGCATCCCAAAAATATTAAGTTCAAAGAAATCCACTGATGTCATGTTTTTAATAAAAGATTGCTTCGCTCTTCTTCCCCAGTTTACACAAGTCAAGTCATGGTTTATTTGATTAAGAATATCCCGAATTGAATAGTTGTCATCAGTAAGAGTGTATAAAGCATCCGAAGTTTTACATTTTATTTCCCCTAAACAAATAAAATTCCAATCGCCTTCAATAATTTTTAAGGGAGTTCTTTCTATACAGAAGCGTCTAAAATACCCATACCTAATATTGACCCCCCATGCCTTACTCAATTGCTTTGCAACAGCTTCTACAGAACTTGTGTCAAGATTGTGTTTCCCTATGGTTTCAATATCCCAGCCCATAATTAAAAAAAATTAATTATTATTAATCCCACCATACTTCCATTAAAATGTCCGACCCGTTTAATTGTAGATATTCTTTTACATAAAAACCTTCTTCTCTGTCTTTATGCTCATAGATTTCGCTCGGGTTCCACTTCTTAATAATGGCTTTCAGAGCTTCTTTGTGCTCCTTTTTACAAGTAATGGCCAAAGAATCAATGTGCCAATAACGTGTCATATCCCGCAATGGAATTAAATGACGTATGCCCTCATCTCCAGAAAAGAAACCATAGGCACTTACCCATAGGTGTTGGTTGTTTTTCAAGTCTTCGGAAATTTCATCACCCTTAAGGTTATTATGTCGGGCAAGACTTATAAGCTCTAGGTTGAGTTCTTGTTGATGTGACATGGGATCTCTTTTTTAATACAAATATATGATAAGATTTTAATATTTTGTGGGATTTTTATTAAAACATCCATCTCAAATATATTTTAAATTGTATTTCTTACAAACAGATATATTGATTTTATCTTTAAATTATGAGAATAAAATTTCATTACATACTTTCTTTACCTTCAGCCATGTAAAAGGAGAAAATTGAAGTATATATCCTTCAAAATGTGTTAGAAAAAATCAAATAAATCAGAACCTCTATTCAAAAAAATAGTAATTTTAGTCTTCAAAAATTTAAAACCGTAATTATGATAAATTTTACCCTTAATGGTGATACAATAAAGTACGACGGAGATACTGGCATAACATTGCTTGAGTATTTAAGAGAAGAGAAACACCTTACTGCTGCCAAGGATGGTTGTTCAGGAGAGGCTACCTGCGGCGCTTGTATGGTAGAAATTAACGGACAGGCCAAATTATCCTGCAACACCACAATGGACAAACTGGATGATGCTGTTATTACAACTCTGGAAGGGTTTCCGGAGGATGTAAAGAAAATTCTCGGTCAGGCTTTTGTGGTAAAAGGAGCTGTACAATGCGGGTTTTGCACACCCGGATTTCTAATGCGTACTAAAATCCTGCTTCAGAATAAACCACAACCCACCAGAGATGAGATAAAAAAAGCACTGACACTGAATTTATGCAGGTGCACAGGTTATGTTAAAATCATTGATGCCATTGAGTTGGCGGCAAAATCACTTTATGAACATAAAAAAATTGAAATTCCCAAAACTGATGGTAAAGTAGGTAATGCACTTGGCAAATACCTGGCTTATGAAACTGCTATTGGTGAGAGGCCATTTGTCAATGATATTTTTATGGAAGGCATGCTTCACGCTGCTTTACATTTTAGCAAACATCCACGCGCCAGAGTATTAAAAATTGACACTTCAGAAGCTGAAAAACTTGAAGGCGTTGTACGAATTTTTACAGCCGGAGATGTGCCCGGTAGGATCAACATAGGTCTAATCCAGCAGGACTGGCCTTTAATGATAGCTAAAGGAGCAATCACGAACTACATCGGTGATGTGATAGCAGGCGTTGTAGCAAAAACAAGGAGTATTGCAAGAAAGGCTGCAAACCTTATAAAAGTAGATTATGAAATTCTGGAACCTGTAACCGATGTCTTTAAAGCTTTAGAGCCGGAAAGTCCTATTTTACATGGCAACAGCAACGAGTTGGAAAATTGCAAACTTAAGTTAGGAGATTATGAAAAAGCACTGAAAGAATCGATATATATTGCTTCAGGTACTTTCCACACCCAAAGAATTGAACATGCTTTCCTTGAAGTGGAAGCCGCTATAGCCATGCCGCATCATGAAGACGGTCTCAAGTTACTTAGTCAGGGACAGGGTATTTATGTTGACAGGCGACAGATAGCAGTCCTGCTTGGTATTCCGGAAGAAAAGGTCAATGTTGTATTAGTCCCTAACGGGGGTGGTTTCGGAGGTAAAGAAGATTTGAGTGTGCAAGGTCATGTTTCTTTGTATGCCTGGCTTTTGAAAAGACCTGTTAAACTGGCACTTTCACGTCAGGAATCCATACGCATGCACCCCAAAAGACATCCGGTAATTATGGATATGACCCTGGCATGTGATGAAAAAGGAAAATTTTCAGTAATGAAACTGAGTGCTTTTGGCGACACCGGAGCCTATGCTTCTGTTGGGACTAAGGTCATGGAAAGGGTTGCAGGTCATGCTACCGGTGGTTATTTTGTCCCTGTCATTGATCTGGAAGCCCGAACAATTTACACTAATAATGTTCCGGCCGGTGCCATGCGTGGCTTTGGTGCCAATCAGGTGGCTTTTGCCCTTGAAACTTTGGTAGATGAGCTATGCGAAAAAGGAAATTTCGACCGCTGGCAAATACGTTACAACAATGCTCTTGAAGCAGGACTTTCAACAGCAACCGGTCAGGTGCTGAAGGGGGGTGTTGCCATCAAAGAATGTCTTTTAGCCTTGAAACCTTATTACGAAAAAGCCAAATACAAAGGTTTGGCCTGTGCTATAAAAAACTGTGGTGTTGGCAATGGCATGGCCGATTTCAGCGATGTCTTAATAAGTATTGAGGACAATGAAAAAGTTAATATCTGGCATGGCTGGACAGAAATGGGGCAAGGAGTTAATAATATGGCCATACAGGCTCTGTGTGAGGAAACAGGTATTAATCCTGAGAATGTTGATGTTTTCATTGACACAAAAGCAAATATCGAAACAGGTATGACCACTTCTTCAAGAGCGACTACCCTACTCTGTCACGCCATTATTGATGCATGTAAGTTGTTAAAAAAGGATTTACAAACCTGTACGCTTAAAGAGCTTAAAGGCAGACAATACAAAGGACACTGGATATGTGATTGGACAACAAAACCGGGTAAAACTCCGGAAGGCAAGGAAAACATTACACATTATGCTTATGGTTATGCAGCTCAGATGGTCGAGTTGGATGAAAATGGAAGTATAAAAACAGTATATGCTGCACATGACGCCGGCAGGATAATGAATCCTGTTCTCTTTGAAGGTCAGATTGAAGGGGCCATACACATGGGATTAGGCTATGCCCTTTCAGAGAATTTGCCAATGAAGGATGGTTACCTTGTGAGTGATAAACTAAAAGACTGCAAAATTCTTCGAGCTAAAGACATGCCCGATATTAAAGTCATTGGTATAGAGAAAGCTGATCCGGTTGGGCCTTATGGTGCAAAAGGCATAGGTGAAATCGGCTTGATACCTACCGCTGCTGCTGTTGCAACTGCCAAATATGATTTTAATAAGAAAAGACAATACCGTTTGCCACTGATATAATTTAAGTGTTAGTTCTTTTACTCATCAATAATTACTAAATTTGCGTATGATAAAAGCAATCCTATGAGGAAGATAATATTGTTTATATTGGTTTTATTTTCAATGTTGGCCCATGCCCAGATTCAGGAAAAGGGTTTTGATAAAACAAGACTATTTACGGGAGGCAATCTTGGGTTACAATTTGGAAATTACACAAGCATAGATGTTTCTCCAATATTGGGCTACAAATTCACAAAAAGGTTTGCTGCCGGTATTGGTGGTGTTTATCAGTATTATAGTTATAAGGACAAAAATTTCCCTATTTATAATTTCAGAACTGACATTTTTGGCGGAAAAGTTTTTTCGCGCTTTTATTTATTTGATTTTTTATTTGCACATGCCGAATATGAGTTTTTGAATTTGGAGACCAAATATTTTGACCCTAACAACATGCGTCATAACGGGGAAAGATTCTGGGTACATGGGGTTCTTGTCGGAGCAGGATATGCCCAACAAGTAGGATTAAACTCCGCTTTCAATATCATGTTGCTTTTCAACATCAATGAAACTATTGATTCGCCATACAGCAATCCGATAATTCGAATGGGTTTTGATATTGGATTTTAAAAGAATATCTGAAATAAAAATACTATTTTTGCCCAAGATCAAACGGCTGACATTTTGTCCTGATATTTCTGATGGCAGGTTTTTTGCCAAGTCATAGCCACCCATGAAACAAGATAAAATGTATGAAAAATATATTTAAAAGCAGTATGAAAAAGAAAGAAAAAGAAAAGGATATTGAAAAAAATGAAGAATTAACAACTGAAGAAGCCATCAGGGAGGAATCCAAAGAAGGAAAAACTTCAGAAAAAGAAGCACAAGATACGGAAACAAATGAAACTAACTGTTCAGAAGAGAAAGAGAACCTGCATCAAAAAATTCAAGAGATGAATGAAAAGTATCTCAGGATTTTTTCGGAATTTGATAATTACAGAAAACGCACCATCAAAGAAAAGAATGAGCTTATAAGTTATGCATCATCACAGTTGATTATAGAGTTATTGCCTGTTCTGGATGATTTTGAAAGAGCCTTTAAGACTATAGAAAAAACTGAAGCCAATGCAGCATTTATTGAAGGCATTGAACTTATTTACAACAAGTTCTGGAAAGTCATGGAGCGGCAAGGTTTAAAGCCAATTGAGGCTATAGGTTCAAATTTCGACACCGATTTTCATGAAGCCATAACTAAGATACAGGTTGATGATGAGTTAAAGGGAAAAGTTTATGATGAAGTGCAAAAAGGTTATATGCTTAGTGATAAAATAATAAGATTTTCAAAAGTTGTTGTAGGAGAATAATTACATGTCAAAAAGAGACTATTACGAAATATTAGAAGTAGACAAAAATGCTGATGAAGCCACTATAAAAAAGGCTTATCGCAAGAAAGCACTTCAGTTTCATCCCGATAAAAATCCAGGTGATAAAGAATCGGAAGAAAAGTTCAAGGAAGCAGCGGAAGCCTATGAAGTTTTGAGTAATCCGGATAAGAAAGCACAATATGACAGATTTGGACATGATGGTCTTCGCAATGGAGGAATGGGCGGTGGTTATGGCGGTGGCATGAGCATGGAGGATATTTTCAGCAACTTCGGAGATATTTTTGGCAGTGCTTTTGGTGGGGGTTTCGGTGGAGGCTTCGGTTCTCCTTTTTCCTCAGGCAGACGCTCACGCAATGTTAATAAAGGCTCAAATTTGAGAATTAAAGTCAAAATGAGTCTTGAAGAGATTTTAAAAGGAGCTGAAAAGAAAATAAAAGTAAGTAAATATATACCATGTAATACATGCAATGGCACAGGTGCAAAAAGTGCGTCAGGTATTAAGACTTGCTCAAGCTGTCATGGAAGCGGACATGTTACAAGGGTAACCAATACTATTTTAGGTCAGATGCAGAGTACCTCTGTATGCCCACATTGTGGTGGAGAAGGTAAAACCATTGTTGATAAATGCACTACGTGTTTTGGAAATGGTATTGTTAAAGGCGAAGAAATCATCAACATCAATATTCCTCAGGGGGTTACCGATGGGATTCAGCTTTCGATGAGAGAGAAAGGTAATGCAGCAGCAAGAGGTGGAATAAACGGTGACCTTATTATTATTGTTGAAGAAATCCAGCATCCACAATTAGTAAGGGATGGCGTGAACCTTTTGTATGAGCATTATATCAGTTTTCCCGAAGCTGCCCTTGGCACCCATATTGAAGTGCCAACCATAGAAGGGAAAGCACGCATTAAAATTGATGCCGGAACCCAGAGTGGTAAAGTATTACGTCTCAAAGGAAAGGGTTTACCTGAACTTAACTCACACTACATGGGTGATTTGCTCGTAAATATCAATGTGTGGGTACCTAAAACCTTATCTAAGGAAGAGAAAGATGCTCTTGAAAAGCTCTCCCTCTCTAAAAATTTTGAGCCAAATCCGGGAAAAGGCGACAAAAACTTTTTCGACAGGATGAAAGAAATATTTCAATAATTTATACGCTCTCCGATGACAATTTTCAAAGCCGAAAACATTGTTAAAAAATATGCAAATCATGTTGCATTGAAAAATGTTTCAATTAATGTCAGCGAAGGCTCCATTTTTGGTCTTTTAGGTCCCAATGGTGCCGGCAAAACTTCACTAATCAGAATAATAAATCAGATTACTGCACCCGATGAAGGCACTCTTTTTTTTAAGGGTGAACCATTAAAGCCCTCACATGTTGAGCTTATAGGCTATCTTCCTGAAGAAAGAGGTTTGTATAAAAAAATGAAAGTCGGAGAACAAGCCTTATATTTGGCACAACTCAAGGGACTGAGCAGGCAGGATGCTCTGAAAAAATTGAAATACTGGTTTGAAAAGTTTGAACTACAAGGTTGGTGGAATAAGAAAGTTGAAGAACTTTCCAAAGGCATGCAACAAAAAATTCAGTTTATAGTTACTGTCCTTCATAACCCCCAGTTGCTCATATTTGATGAGCCGTTCAGTGGTTTCGACCCTATCAATGTCAACATACTCAAAGAAGAAATTCTTAATCTTAAAGCGCATGGTGCCACAATAATATTCTCTACCCACAATATGGCATCTGTTGAAGAATTGTGTGATAATATAGCTCTTCTCAATAAATCCGAAAAAATTCTAGACGGTAATGTAAATGACATAAAAAAAACCTATAAAACAAATAAATACGAACTCATTTACAATGGAACACTTAACATTAAAGAAGTTTTGGACTCCCGTTTTGAAGTACTGAATCAAATTTCAGATGCAGGAGATGAAAAACTTACCATCAAAATCAACAATGGTTCCTCTCCAAATGAACTTCTTTCTGTTTTGCTGTCTCATGTACTTATAGTATCTTTTAAAGAGGTTATTCCCAGCATGAATGATATTTTTATTGCAAATGTTACCGATAAAAATGAGTTTTTACAAAATGCTTAACGTTATCATATTATTTTTATAATGAAAAAAATTCTTATAATTATCCAAAGAGAATATTTGTCGCGGGTTAAGAAAAAGTCATTTATTGTTATGACCATTTTGGGGCCCTTGTTAATGGCAGCGATAATGATAGTTCCTGTTTTTATGGCGCAGATGTCTAATGAAAAAAATACTATTGCTGTTGTTGATGAAACCCTTCTCTTTGTTGAACGCTTGCAGGAAACAGAATTTATTAAATTTGATTACCTACTGGGAAAGGATATTTCAACAGCAAGAAATGAATTTAATAACAAGACACATGATGCCATACTGTACATTCCTTTTTCTGCTATAAATACCCCATCAACACTGCGTTTATTGTCTGATAAACAACCCAGCATGAATGTTAAGATGTATGTTGAAAGTCAATTAAAAAAGGAAATAGAAAACTTTAAGCTTAATGCCAGCGGTATTGATAAAGAAGTTTTAAAAAGCATCGAAACCAAAGTTAATCTTACCACCATAAAAATCACTGATGAAGGGATTGAAGAAAAAAGCTATCCTGAAGTAGCCACAGTCCTTGGCATTTTCAGTGGTATTATGATTTATATGTTTATTTTTATGTTTGGGGCACAGGTGATGCGCGGTGTAATTGAAGAAAAAACCAGCCGTATTATTGAAGTCATTGTATCATCTGTAAAACCTTTCCAACTCATGATGGGGAAAATTGTCGGGGTTGCCTTGGTAGGTCTTACTCAATTTCTTTTATGGATAGTTCTGACATTGCTTATTGTTACAACGGTTAAAACCGCTTTTCCGGAGCAGTTTGAAGTGAAACAGGCATCCCAATTATATACAGCCGACAGTAAAGTAGTGGACCCCGAGCAGCTACAAGAAATTCAGGAACTTAACATTACAGGAGAAACTGATGCACGCAGTGAAATACTGATGGCCATACAATCTATTGATTTTGGTGTGATGATTTTTTCTTTCCTTTTTTATTTCCTTGCGGGTTATCTTTTATACGCTGCCCTTTTTGCTGCCATTGGGGCTGCTGTTGATAACGAAGCCGACACCCAGCAATTCATGATGCCTGTAACGATTCCCCTTATTTTTGCCATTGTTATGGCTCAGTTTGTTATGAATAACCCAAACGGACCTGTGGCTTTCTGGCTTTCAATAATTCCACTAACTTCTCCAATTATCATGATGATCCGTATTCCATTCGGAGTGCCTTTCTTTGACTTAGCTTTGTCTATTGTTTTGCTTATTGCAGGCTTTTTGTTTACCACTTGGCTTGCTGCAAAAATTTACAGAACCGGTATCCTGATGTACGGCAAAAAAACCAATTATAAAGAACTTTGGAAGTGGCTTAGATATTAAAGAACCTATTATTCTTTAATCCATTTTCTGACAACCGGGGAATTAAATTTTTCAAGTTTTAATAGTAAATCCAAAGGTGTATCAGAGGATATAAACAAGCCTTTATGGGCATTCCCGATAAATTCGTATTGATGCATCACATCTACAAAATTAAAAAAGGAGTCAAAGTAATTACATGAATTCAGAAATCCAAGTGGTTTCTGATATTTTCCCAACTGAGCTAAAGTCAGAATTTCAGAAATTTCATCCAAAGTGCCGAAACCTCCGGGCAATGCAACAAAAGCATCTGCTTTATGAAGCATAATCTGCTTGCGTTCGTGCATAGAATCCACCAGTATCATTTCATCAATCTTATCGTGCGCTATTTCCTTTTCTTTAAAAAAAACGGGCAAAACACCAATTACTCTCCCATTATTTTCAAGAGCTCCATCAGCAACCATACCCATCATTCCTACTTTGGCACCACCATAAATAAGGCTGATATTATTTTCGGCAAGTAATTTCCCTAGACCATAGGCTGCCTTATGAAATTCAGGATTATTACCTGTAGCTGAGCCACAAAAAACACAAATTGATTTTATTTTCATAGAGAATTACTGATTATTATTTTACCCAAAAATAATCAATTATACCCAATTTGTTCATTTTTTTGTAATTTCGTTAAAAAAACACCAGATGCGTTTATCCATAAAAAGAATATTAATTTATTTACTCTTATTTACAGCTTTCTCAGCTTATTCACAATTACATAATTATCAAAGGTTTACATTACCAGAAACCAAATCCCTTTCTCCTGCGGCAGATGATGATTTAATACTTCAGAATCTTGGTTTGCAGGTAGGTATCAGTGTAGGTCTTTACCTGCCAGATAATCAGACTGCCAATTATTATAACAGCACGAAGGATAACAGGTTGTATCATGTTATAATGGATTACCCCTACAATTATCAAGCACTCAGGGAATACTATAATTATGAAGTTCACCTCGATTCCAATTATTTGCCAAGAAACATGAAGTTTACGCCGGCCCTTAACCTTACTTTTGCTGTAAATTATTTTTTTAATCCCAACAACATTTTTATTTTTGACTTCTCCTATGCAAAACTCACATCTAATGATGCTTTTTTTCTTGTCATTGAAGATTTGTCAAACCTAACTACTGAACCCGTTCTTGCAATGGGTAAAATATGGGGTAAAGAAGAAAGAATGAATATAAACATTGGTTATGGACGAAGCTTTGGAAAACCTAAAAGAATAAAACCATTCTGGGAAATAGGATTTAACATCAACGATACCCGAGTTCTTGAAAATAAGGCATCAATAGCGGGTTTTACATACGACATAAGAGATCCCTACAACCAATATTACGGTTTGAAAGAAGGAGGTATAGGCATGGGATTCTTTGCAAGTCAATGTGTGCTGTTTAATGTCAGTGAAGCTTTTTCGATGCATTTAGGTGTTAATTTCAGCATGAAAACAGTCGGGCTGATAGAAGAAGGCATGCCCATGAACAAAGAATGGTCTTTCTTCTTACGTATCATGTACAAGAATTTGTTCGGAGGATCTTCTTTAAGTTAATATGCATCCTTGATTCATTGCTGCTAAAAAACAGCACCTTATTCCCTTTTATACAATTTCCAAACCCAGCTTTTCACTTAAAAAATCCATTTCCTGTTTGGCAGAATCGATATTATTTTTCATCTTGACTTGTCCGCCCCAAATGCTATAATTATTTTAATTTACTCAATATCAGAATTTTAATTTTAGGAATCATTAATTTTGCCGCAAACGAAAATATAAAACCGTTCTCGGTCTTCGTAAACATGTGTGCTAAATGATTCATGTTTTGGCGTGTTAATTTTAAAGTAATGAACCAAAGTTCCCCAGTGGGGAACAATGTTAATAGCCACGGGTTTCAACCCGTGGCAAAAAGGATTGGGAAGGATGGTTTTGGCGTGTGAATTTGCTGCGGAGCATTGCAAATTCCATGACAAAACCGAAACATAAGGTAGTATTTCAAAAATGAATCGGAGTTTGAAGGCAAAAAGGTGAGAGCTGTTATTTTTTATTTCTTGTCCTTTTGCCTTGACGCAAAAGAACGAAAAAGTCAAGGCTTCTTAAAAATTTGCTAAAATTAATTGCGTGCTAAAAAAGCAGTCTGGAGGACTGCCATATTTGTTGCCACGTGTTTCAACCCGAGGTAAAAAGGAAAAAATAGTTTTGGCGTGTGAATATTACAGTGATGAACCAAAGTTCCCCAGCGGGGAACAATGTTAATAGCCACGGGTTTTAACCCGTGGCAAAAAGAAAAGAAGAAAATGGTTTTGGCGTGTGAATTTGCTGCGGAGCATTGCAAATTCCATGACAAAACCGGAACATAAGGTAGTATTTCAAAAGTGCATAGGAGTTTGCCGGTAAAAAAGTGAGAGCTGTTATTTTTTTATTTCTTGCCCTTTTGCCTTGACGCAAAAGAACGAAAAAGTCAAGGCTTCTTAAAAATTTGCTAAAATTATCGAATTTCATTACCGGCGCAACCAAAGCCGTTCGCAGATGGATTCTTTGACGAATTTAAATACAACGCCCTCACTCGTTGGTTGCTTTAATTACCTAAAAAATTGATTTTTATGTTGTGTAATGAAATCCTCAATTTTAACGCAAATTTTTAATAGGCCGTTTTCGCGCTTCGTAATCAATAGTGCTAAATGATTCATTTTACCTTTTTTTTGATGTGCTAAAAAAGAGGAGGTCTCAAAAGCATTGTTTTTTGTCATTTTGAACTCAGTGAAAAATCTCAACATATTGATATTCAGATTCTTCGTTTCACTCAGAATGACAGGTTTACACTTTTGAGACGTCCTCTTATGTGTGTTGCCACGGGTGAAGCGGAGCGTAACCCGTGGTATAAGAAAAGAGATGATTCTTATTCCCTTTTATACAATTTTCAAACCCAGCTTTTCACTTAAAAAATCTATTTCATGTTTTGCAGAATCGAGATTATTTTTCTTGATTAATGGGATTATCTCTTTATGATTCGCATCAAGCAAATAAACGTAAAAATCAGTACTATCAATGTCAATAGAACGATTGCTCCTGCTATAAGTTCTCCAGACCTTATTTGATTTTTTAATTCCAAGCTTCATTTTAAGATCTATTGGTATCCATTTACCGATAGGTATAAATCCAAACAAATTATTTGAAAATTTAAACATTTTTCTGTCGAAATCGATTTTTGTGCTCGTTGATGTAAAACCGACAAAGCCACCAATCAGTATCAGAATTACACCTGATAAAGAGAAGAAGCAAATGATAATTCCAAAAATTAAAATAAATTGACCTGCTGAACTTCCCACAGGACCAAATGATTTCTCAAATTTGTTAGTCTTAACCATCTATCCTTCAAATTTATAAAAAATTACAGGGCATTAACTTTCCGTTTTTTTATAATGTATGCCTCGCTCTTTGAGGTAGTTCATAATATAAGCATAGCAGTTTTGGCTTTTTCCGATAATTTCGGGTGGAAAAACACCTTTTTTATCTAATAGTCCCTCATGAATCATATTCAGGGCAGCAGTTCCTGTATAACCTGTAGTGCGTGCCATTGAAGAAATACATGTTTTTTTATCATATTCATCGTACAAATCAAAAACAATATGCATTTGCTTTCCCTCCATTTTCCCGTCAATAATGATGCGCATAACCGTGAAATCTTCTTCATTGGGTTCATATTTCCACGACTTGAAAAGGATTTTATTTGTCATTTCAACCGGTTTAACTATCACACCATTGACATTGAGTGCTTTATCAGAAAAGAAACCTGCTGTTTGCAAGGCTTGTATTAATCGGATATGACCGGGATAACGCAATGTTTTTTCACTAATATTCGGAATATTAGCCAGCGTATAGAGAAGAGAACGTAGTCCATCAGTATTGAAAGCTTCCAGCGTCCCAATACCATCAAAATGAATAAGCTCAGCATCACTCATGGCAGGTTTTTCAATCAAGATGTTGTTTTGCAAAAATCTTGCAGGACGGGTGTATTCTTCTATCACATCAATAGGAGAAAATGGTGCTTTATACTCAAAAGGGAAAGTTCTTTCCTTAGGTAAACCACCCACCATATAAAAAAACTTCTCTATTTGCATCCTTTCATAAAAATAACCTGCAATCAAATTGGGCATACCGGGAGCAACGCCACAATCCACAATAGCAGTAACATTATTTTTAAGGGCTTTTTCATGCAGGGTTAAAATGTCTTCGGGCATGAACGTAATATCAACCACATTTTTCCCTGCATCAATGATACAGCTTAAAGTCTCATAGCCAAGGAACCCCGGAACAGCCGATACTACATAATCAAATTCGGGCAGCAGAGCCATCAGTTTATTTTTGTCTTTAACATTAAGCTCGACAGTTTGAATACCGTATTTTTCTTTTAAAAATTGAAGTGCCTCTGTTGAAATGTCAGCAGAGGTTACTTTAAATTTTTGTGACAGATCAATGGCCATAGCGCTTCCCACCATGCCTGCACCCAATACAAGGACTTTTTTCATAGATTTATAGTTTTTTAATTTATTAATTTCGGGGTTTATAATATTTTTTTGCTTTTGGCATAAAAGCCTGAATTTCATTAATTCTATTGACATCACTGGGGTGTGTACTGACAAACTCCGGTAATTTCGGGGCATTAATCTGAGACATTCTTTGCCAGAAACGGAGCGCATGTTCTGGGTCATATCCGGCAAGAGCCATAAAGACCATCCCCAATTTATCAGCCTCATATTCATGTTGGCGTGAATAAGCGAGAGCCCCTAATGTAGAGCCAATACCATAAGTCATTAAAAACAAATCTCGTGTTTCGTCGGGTTTGCTGCTTAGGGCCACATCGAGAGAAACACCGCCTAAAGCTAGCAGCAATTGCTGACTCATACGTTCATTGCCATGACGTGCCACAGCATGTGCAATTTCATGTGCCATAACCACAGCCACACCATTTTCATCCTGGGTATAAGGCAAAATACCATTGTAAAAAACGATTTTACCTCCGGGCATACACCATGCATTTACGGCATTGTTATTAACAAGATTAAACTCCCATGAATAACCTGCCACCCTTTTGCCATGACCATTTTCACGCAAATATAATGACGTTGCGGAAGAAACCCTCTCCCCTACTGTTTTTATCATTTGGGCATTGATATTTGATTGAGGTAATGCAGGATTTCCGGATAAAAATTCCCTGTAACTTGTTGTCCCGAGGCCAATCAAAGTGGATTCTGGCAGAAGTTTCATCTGACGGCGGTTTGTAATAGGTACCTTGACACATGAATAAAGGAAAATTATTATGAGGATACCATAAATTTTCGTTTTCATCTCAATTTTTTTATACAAAAATAGACAAAACAATTAAATTCTCGGTATAGAAAATTGTGAAGGTATTGAATGCATTATGTAAAACTTAAAAATCATGCACCCATTTTTATTTATATTCAATTAGCTTGTTACTAATATAATGAAAATAAGAAACTTAAGAATAATATTTATGTCGGTTGGACATTAACAAGAGAGATTTTTTTTCGCCAAGTTTTCATAATATTTACATATTTCTTTAAGACCACAGGCCACACAGTTTGGTTTTCGGGCCATACACACATAGCGTCCGTGAAGGATGAGCCAGTGATGGGAAATATTTCTGAGGTGCTCGGGTATGTTGGCAGTAAGTTGCCTTTCTGTTTCCAGTGGAGTTTTGGACTTGGTAACAAGTCCTATGCGGGCAGAGACACGGAAAACATGGGTATCTACTGCAATTACAGGCTTATCATGTAATACCGATACCAAAACATTGGCTGTTTTTCTACCCACCCCAGGAAGCATCTGTAAAGCTTCAGGATTATCGGGGAGTTTGCCCATAAATTCTGATTCGACTTTTGATGCCATACCCAATAAATGCTTGGCTTTATTATTTGGATATGAACAACTCTTAATCAAATTAAAAACTTCTTCAAATGTACCTTCAGAAAGAGATTTGAATGTTGGAAAACGTTTAAAGAAAGCAGGCGTTATGAGATTAACTCTTTTGTCGGTACACTGAGCCGACAAAATAACAGCTACTATTAATTCATAGTCAGATTTATAGCTTAATTCTGTAACTGCTTTGGGTAAATGCTCCGAAAAATATTGAATAAAAAAATTATATCTTTCTTTTTTAGTCATTTAATAAAAAATCAAAAGGCCATTTCAGCGAAAAATTACATATGCTTTCCCAACGCATTGATATAAACTTCGGCGGCTTCATTTATGGTTCCGAAAGAAAGCTCATCAACAATCATTTCCATGCCTTTTACCTCACCAAGAAGTGAAAAATCGGTTTCTGTCTGCGCCATAAATTCAATAAATGATTCTAGCTGATCAGGGCTGACACTAACGATAGCCCTCCCTTGTGCTTCCCCAAATAGAAAAGCATCTTTACGTACAGAAGCATCAGTTTGAATATCAAAGCCAAGTTTGTTATGCATGGCAGCTTCAAAAAGGCATATAAAAGCACCACCTTCAGAGACATCATGAGCTGAGTTGATAAGGTTTTCTCGAATCAGTCCTTTAACGGTTTCCTGCATTTCAAATTCTTCTTCGAGCTTAAAATAAGGAGCCGGTGATAATTTTACATTATGATAATCATAGAGGTATTCGGAACTTGCAATATCATTAACAGATTTCCCGATTAAATAGATAAAGTCACCTTCATTTTTGAAACACAGCGGCATTTGAAATTGTTTGTCCTCCATCACGCCCAACATGCCAATTGTTGGGGTCGGGTAAACGGGTTCAACTTTGTCCTTGATACTTGTTTGGTTATAAAAGCTGACATTGCCTCCGGTAACGGGTGTGCTGAATTTACGGCATGCCTCACTCATGCCCTTAATAGCACCGACAAATTGCCAGTAAACCTCGGGGTTGTAAGGATTTCCAAAATTCAGGCAATTGGTAATGGCCGAAGGAATTCCTCCTGAACAAACAATATTTCGGGCAGCTTCAGCAACAGCAATAGCAGTACCTTTTTCAGGGTCAGCATGGACATACCTTGCATTGCAATCAACGGTGAGCACAATGGCTTTTTTTGTGCCTTTGATATTCACAACGGCAGCATCTGAAGGCATATTGGTGCACATGTTTTTAGTCCCTACCATGGTGTCATATTGTTCGATGACCCATTTTTTGGAGGCTATATTAAGGTTTTTAAGTAAATGGTAAGCAACGGGCTTAAGGTCATCAGGTTCTTTAATGCTGTCTATCGAGAATTTAAACGTTTCCTTGAAGTAAGCAGGTTCTTTATATTCTCTGTGATAAACAGGAGCACCGCCACCAAGAACCAAAGATTCTGCAGGTACATCAGCCACTATTTCACCATGCCAGTAAAAATGGAGACGCTCACCTTCTACCACTTCACCAATCTGGACACAATTCAAGTCCCATTTATTAAAAATCTCCTTGACAATGTCTTCCTTTCCTTTGTGAGCCACTACCAACATTCGTTCCTGAGATTCAGATAAAAGAATTTCAAAGGGGACCATATTTGTCTGACGGAGGGGCACTTTGTCGAGGTGAATAATCATCCCATGTTCGCCTTTAGCAGACATTTCAGAAGTTGAGCAAATAATCCCTGCTGCGCCCATATCCTGCATGCCAATAACAGCACCTGTTTTAGCCAGTTCAAGAGTTGCTTCTAGTAAAAGTTTTTCCTGAAAAGGGTCACCAACCTGAACGGAAGGAATATCATCAGCAGAATTTTCGGTAAGGTCGGCAGAAGCAAAAGTAGCACCGTGAATACCGTCCTTTCCTGTTGAAGAACCGACAATATAAACCGGATTGCCTACACCATAGGAAGTTGCAGAAAGTGTTCTTCCCTTTCTGACAATACCGGCCGACATTGCATTGACCAAAGGATTGGTATTGTAACATGCATCAAAATAAACTTCTCCGGCAACAACAGGAACACCAAAAGCATTACCATAATCGCCAATTCCTTTAACCACACCTTTTAACAACCACTTTGTTTTATCAAGGTATATGCTGCCAAAACGAAGGGAATTGAGCTGAGCAATGGGACGGGCTCCCATCGTAAAAATATCACGGTTGATACCACCAACACCCGTTGCAGCTCCCTGATAAGGTTCTAAAGCAGAGGGGTGGTTGTGCGATTCTATTTTAAAGCAACAAGCCATTTCATCGCCAATATCAACAAGGCCGGCATTTTCTTCACCGGCTTTGGCCAACATGGCTGGTCCGTCTTTTGGCAATGTTTTAAGCCATACAATTGAGTTTTTGTAGGAACAATGCTCCGACCACATGACAGAATATAAGCTCAGCTCAGTAAAGTTAGGTACCCTACCTAAAATACTGATGATTTTTTCATATTCTTCTTTCAATAAACCTAATGATAATGCTTGTTCGAGTGTTGACGGTTGCTGAGAAATCGTATCCATTAAATGATTTTTTATTCTATTGAAATTAATTCTACTTCATAAATAAGAGTGCTGTAAGGTGGAATATTTTCAAGTTCTTCTCCTCCGTAACCCAGATTGGATGGTATAATAAATGTTGCTTTCCCACCTTTAGACATCAGTTTGATGCCTTCTTCAAATCCATCAATTATACGTCCACTGCCAATTTTAAAAGAAATGGGTCTGTTCTCATCATAAGAAGAGTGAAATACTGTGCCATCTAGCAGATAGCCTTTGTAATGAGCCTGTACAAAAGACCCCGGAAGCGGTTTGCTGCCGGTACCTCGTGTAGTCTCAATATAATATAATCCTGAAGCCTGCGGTTGAACTGTAATATTATTGGTTCTCAGATATCTTTCTCTGAATTCAACTTCTTCCTGCATCTGAATCTGGGCCAGAGCTTGTTTTTGCTGTTCGAGGGTTTGCATTTCCCTTTCATAAACTTCTTTTTTCTTGATACCTAAAAGGCTGATATAAAATTTAAGCTCACTCCCCTTTTCAATAAAATCGGGCACTGAATCAAGCCCAATATTATTAAGATAAAATGAATCAGCGCTGACAATAAAAATAGCACTGTCTCCCAGACCAAGCATAGACATCCCTTCAGAAATATCGCCATCATACATCGGTTCAAGTAATTGAAGAGATAAAAATTCACCGTAAACCTTGCTGTCAAATATGATACTATCTTTATATGTATAAATCATTGACATATCAAGGACATCACCAAATTCAGGTTTCTGAGCATCTTTGTTTTTCAGAATGAAATTGTATTTTAAACCTGAATCAGTGGTTTTAAAATCACCCTGAAACAAATTACAAGCACTTGCAAATAATACTATTACTGCAAGATAATTAATATATTTCTTCATCAATGAATTTGTTACTCTACTTTAAAAAGTTCAACTTTAAAAATAAGTGTTGCATTTCCGGGAATAACCTGCCCTGCACCTCTTTCACCATAACCTAATTCGGAAGGAATATACAGTATGGCTTCGCCGCCTTCTTTAAGTAACTGAAGTCCTTCTGTCCAACCAGGGATAACTCCTGAAAGGGGGAATGTAATAGTTTCATCTCTTTGATAGGATGAATCGAATATGGTACCATCAATAAGTTTACCTTCATAATGAACAGTAACACTAGAAGCGGCTGTAGGTCTTAAACCTGTTCCCTCTCTGATAATTTTATATTGAAGTCCGCTTTCTGTTACTCTAACACCCTCTTTTGTTTTATTTTCTTCGAGAAAAGCTCTTCCTTCTTCAATATTTCTCTGAGCTCTTAATGCTTCCATTTCCATTTGTCTTTGAGTGTGTTCTGTTTGAAATTCATTTATTATACGGGTCTTTACTTCGTCAGTAAGAATTGTTCCATTACCTGAAAGATAATCAATAATTCCTTTTGCCAAAGCTGCTGGAGCTACATCTATGGATTGAGACTTAAGGTTAACACCAATGTCCATTCCTATTGCATAACTGACACTATCAAGTTTGTTTTGCATACGATACTGTGCACCATCATTCTGAGAAATAAGCAAAGTGCTGAAACAAAGAAAAACAAGTAAAAGTACAAGTGAAAAATGTTTGGTTTTCATGATTTTAAATTTTTTATTAATTAATACCTGCAAAGCTATAAAAATAATTATTGTCGGAAACGTAAAATGTAATTTTATTCAAATTGGTAGTTCAATAAAATCTTTTGCTTAATGACTTTTAAATTGAAATCTAAGAAAAAAAACACTCTAAGTATAAAATTAACAAAATTATTTGCATTATAATTAATTTTATGTTAATTTTGAATAAATTATAGATTTTCACAGTATTAATCAATTAAAAACCATTATCTATGAAAAAATTTTATGTATTATTCTCTATTTTAACAGCATTAAATCTTAGTATCAATGCACAATTAAAAATGGATTCGGGTGGCAATATTGCCATAGCAGCTACTCCAACACCTAATAATTATACGAAGTTACATATACTTCAATCAACCACAAACCATACAAGTTGGACTAATTTTGCTGTTGTTGTTGTAAATGAGCCAACTAATAACAGGTATAATCAAGGATTACATGCTTATACTTATTTTTCATCTGCACAAAGTAATTCTAGAAATTACGGTCTAATTGGCAGGGCAGGCAATGCTTCTAATGGATTTAATTATGGAGTTTACGGAGCACTAATTGGCAGTAATAATGGTGCCGGCGTTTTTGGTGCAATGAGTGGCAGATATGACAGGGATACAGAAGGTAATTGGGCAGGTTATTTTAATGGAGATGTAAAAATTACAGATACTATTACTGCAAACAGGGTAAAATATAACACTTTAGTAGAAACTTCAGACCAAAGGTTAAAAAAAGATATTTCACCTTTGAGTTCAAATACATTAACAAAAATTTCTCAGCTCAATGCTGTTGAATTCAGATACAAGTCATATCAGGAGTTAATAAATGATGGTATTGTGAATATTGGAGTTCAGGACACAATAAATCCTTTTCCTGTAAATATGAATACTGACAACAGAATACAATATGGCTTTATTGCACAAGACCTTTTGCAAATATTTCCAGAATTAGTTTATATGGGACAGGATAGTGTGTACGGTGTTGATTATATAAGTCTAATTCCTATTATCGTTGAAATACTAAAAGAACAAAACGACAAAATCACTGATTTGGAAACACAACTTAACAATTGTTGCAAAACATCTTTAAACGAACAACAATTGAGATTGGGGACAAATGAAAGTACTAACACTTCAGAAAATTCTGAAATATCAGGACAAGCAGCCCGCTTGTTCCAAAACACACCAAATCCTTTTACAAGGGAGACACAAATAAAGTGTTATATTCCAGTTGATACAAGAAATGCCCACATATACATCTATAATATGCAGGGTACCCAATTAAAGAAACATATTTTAAATGGAACCGGAGAAATAATTTTAAACATTAACGCTTATGAGCTTACAGCAGGCATGTATCTTTATGCGCTTATTGTGGATGGAATTGAAATAGATGTGAAAAGAATGGTTATTACTGATTAATAAAAATTATTATGAAAAAATTAATTTTTATTTTTATTTTTTTGCCTGCAATAGTGCAATCGCAAAACTGGTATCCGATTGGAGCTACTTGGTATTTTAACTATCAGGAAATGCTTTTATTTCCTGCACATGGCTACAATAAATACACAGTTGTATCTGATACTGTGGTTGATTCAATGCCATCAAAACTTATTACAAAAGAAGTAGTTAATTATTTAGGTGATACGCTTTCAGTAAGTTCACTGATTGTACGTGAGGAAAACTCTAAGGTTTATTATTATAATAATAACGCATTCAAATTGATGTATGATTTTACTTTAAATGTGGGTGACACATTAGCCATTGA
Source organism: Bacteroidales bacterium (assembly GCA_028698995.1). Taxonomy (GTDB): domain Bacteria; phylum Bacteroidota; class Bacteroidia; order Bacteroidales; family PXBB01; genus JAQVVM01. The sequence goes on along the minus strand of JAQVVM010000033.1, from coordinate 26,304 downwards.
CTTAAATAGTATTGTTTGTGATTCTGTATCACCTTTAACAGTTGATTCTGTTAATAATATTAATATAAATGGTATTAACTTAGAAGTCCAGTATATCACTTGTATTTATCATAACTCAATTTATTTTGGCGGGCAAAGTGATACAACTAGTTATAAAATAATTGAAAGAGTTGGAAATGTAGGAGGTAAAAATATTTTTTTTAACCCAATCTGCGGCGGTGCTGATGAGTTTATTTGGAGCGGATTAAGATGTTATAATGATTACAGTTTTTCATACAAAGGAGACCCTTCTTACACTTATCCTTGCGATACACTTATTAATGGTAATACTATCAATATATCTAAATTAGTCAAAGATGCAAATTTTGTTGAAATTTTTCCAAACCCATCATCAGATTTTATAAATGTTACATCAGATTATGACATTAAGAATATTGAAGTATATAATATTTGTGGCAAAATTGTAAGTTGCTTTCAACCAGACAACAAAGATTTCACTGTTAATATTAAGACTTATCCAATAGGAGTGTATTACTTTTTTGTAACAATAAACAATTTTTCGCAAAATATAACTAAGGTCAAGAAAATAATTAAAATATAAATATTATGAAAAATAAAATATTCCTCTATTTGTTATTCTATTTGTTTTTTATGAATAATATTTACAGCCAAATGGACTGTTCTGTTTTTAGTCCAAGAACCTATGGAGATATTCCAGATGCAGATGATTATATCCCCACAATTAATACTCCTATACAATACCTTCGGGTAAATGTACACTTTATTTTAAAAGAATATGATACTGCAGGATATCCAGGAAATTTTACAAAGAGTAGTGATGGTAATGGCGACCCATATTACACGGGTTATGATTATGCAAACGATCTTATAAACAGAGCTAATGATAGACTTTCGGCTAACAGTCAAATGCAAATGCCTCCAGGCAATAGTACAGGTGTATCACCTCGCCAATACAGGTATGTTTTAAATGGTGTTTTTTTTCATGAAGATAATGATTATTATACTTTCAATGTTGGTAGCACTCCTCCTTATAGTGAAAACTCTGATGATGCTGTTAATTTGTTTTTAAATCATAAAGATAATGCTGATGGAGGTGGCTTTGCATATATGAGTGGAAGTAGAACTGTTGTTATTAAAGGGACTTGGGAAGGATATTTTGCAGATCAGAGTGTTGCATTATGGGTTAATGCAGGAATTTTAAACCATGAAATTGGTCATAACTTAAGTCTATATCATACAATGTTTACAAATGGAGGAACTTGCAATCCTACTCAAGAAGATTATTGTTCAGATACTCCTTTAGGACAATTTATTATTGATAATTTTGGTTTTAACCCATGTTGTGGTTGGGGGGGAGGAGCAAATTGTACAAATAATCAAATGGATTATACTGGAGATGATGCTATTACTCCTTTACAACTTGGAAGAGTTCATTGGACTATTGAAAACGAAATGTATCGTAATAAAATTTGTTTTTTTTATAATAATTCTGAAGATATTACAAATTTTACTGATAACAAAGCATATGTAGCAAGTGATGTTCAAATACCAACAGGGTATAGTATATTGGTTGATGATTACAGTGGTTTATTTATTAATAGTGAAAATTTTGAAATAAATGGTGAATTTGAAATTACATTAGGGAGCATATTAAATATTATTCCTAAAGCTTCGTGTAATTAAATATTTAAATTAAAAACTATTGTTTTTTACACATTAACTTTAAATCAAATCACATGAAAAAAATGATTTTAAAACTGTTTTTTAGTATCTTTATTTTTGTAAATGTATCATTTAATATATATGCTCAGTTTCCGCCTGACAACAATAATTACCAATTAGTATTCGAAGATGAATTTGATAGTTTGGGTGTTGATACTGTGGATAATTGGAAAAGAGACGATTGGCATATGTACTATTTAAGTTATTTTTTCAATGGATGTCAACAATTTATTGATAAACGAGCCCCATCATCCGATAATTTGCTTTTTGATACTACCGGTTCCGGAAAAGTAACTTTACAGGCTCGAAGAGAAAACCCGCCCATTAATGCGTATGTTTATGATGGGTGCAACAATGTTTCAATATGGCATGATTTCCATTATTCTTCTCCTGCATGGTTTGAGTCTAAAGAAAAATACAAATACGGGTATTACGAGATACGTTGTCGCATTCCACAAATTGACACCGCAATTCAGTCAATTAAAGGTATTGGGCCTAATTTCTGGCTCTATAGCAGCTACCCTACTTGGAGCGAAATTGATGGGTTTGAGTATTTTAGCCTCGTTCATCCTACACCTCTATGGGGTTCAGCAGTCCATTATCAGGAATGCCCACCTCCCGGAAACGGCACTTGTGATACGTTATACTATGGAGATTCTCCGGATAATTTATTTTCAAATAATACTGGCACTTATCATAATTACGCCATAAAATGGGACCCCGAAAAAATAGAATTTTATTTCGATAACCTACTAAAAGAGACTTCATATAATCACCCTTCTGAATTGGACCCACAAGCTATAATAATTGATATGAATATTTATTATTATTTTAGTCTTAATCCTCCAATTAATTACCAACCAATTTCAATGACTTTATTCCCTTTCAATTATGATGTTGACTATGTAAGGATTTATCAAATGAAACAAAGTTGCACTATCGATACATCATTTTGTAGCTTTAATCCATCAACTTTTAATTTTGCCCTTTATAAAACCATTACATTTGGTGATGGCAGTTGTTCACTAACCATAGATTCAGATGAACCTCTTAATTTTATTTCTACGGATGGTTTTACACTAAATCCTCTCGTAGAAGTAACGGCAGGGACAGAATTTACATTGGGTATTGACCTTTGTCAGCCAAACGATGAAAACAGATCAGATGACAATTCATTACCCGTTATGCAAAAATCTGATTATTATAAAAACCATTAAATTTATTATTATGAGGCTTATTTTATTAATAATATTTTCTTTTCCGCTCTCAATTTACTGCCAGTGGCAAAAAGTTGGGAATGGAATACCTTTAGGTAATTATATAAATGTAATTACAAGCATTGACAATGTTTTATTTGGTAATATAGATTCCGATAATGGTTTATACTGGTCGTTAGATAATGGTGACAACTGGACATTACGTGGATCATTGACTTCAGACATAACTTATCAGAATAAATTGTTTAGGATAAAAAACGATACTATCTGCATATCCTTAGATTCTGGTTTAACCTTTAACAGCACTAATATGATTTTTAATAAAACCATTATAAAAAATGATACAAATTTAATAAGTCGAAATTATCCTAATAGCAACAATATTGTTAATTTTCATGATACTTTAGTTATTGCATCTATAGGCAAGTACTTTATATCTTCTGATTTTGGTTTTACATGGCACAGATATACTTATCCTTCTTATTTTAATACAGGCCCCAGTCGGGTACTTGCAAATGATACGGCTCTCTTTTATATTTTAAATGACGGTATTGCCAATTTCAATGGATGCCTTAGTTATCAAAATAATGTGGGCGTATGGCAATACTTGTATTGTACACAACAGTCTCATTGGCCAGCGATTAATTATATAGCGGGGGTTATGTTTGTTGATAGTCTTATTTTTATTCGCAGTGGTGTTTTAACTATTTTACACAATAATGGCATTATTGAAACACTTTTCAATAATAGTAGCGAAAGACCAATGTCAATAGAAGGTTATGGTGATACTTTATTTTTATCCACAAATAAAAATGTTTATAAAACAAACAAAAGCAATTATTTAAGTTGGTCAAATATAACAGACGGTTTACCCGATAATCAATCAAGTAATCTATCTGGTTATGGACTATTTATTTATAAAAACTATTTATTTGCTTTAAGTGATAGTGGTTTGTATAGAATGGAATTAATGCCATTAACACACATAGTTGAAACACCTCATAATTTTGAAATGAACATTTATCCCAATCCTGCACAAACTCAGGTTAATATCAGTGTTAAACAGGCAATGGGTAAGATAAATATAAGGGTCTATACTATTTATGGCAGCGAGGTTTACGCAGGCATTTTGCAAAATACAGAAACAGAACTTAGCCATGCCATAGATGTTTCGATGTGGGCAAAAGGATTGTATATTGTAAAAGTGAGCACTAATAATGGCATGAAAACTACAAAACTGTTGATGGAATAAATGGATATGTGAAGTCCCGAATTGTCTTTATAATTTTCAGGTGGCTTTTCTATTATAATCACTTCCATTTTTTTCAGAAGCAGCAACAATTGAAGCGACCAGACAATCCCCCGTGATGTTGACAATGGTTCGGCACATATCTAAGATACGGTCAATGGCAAAAATTAGGGCAATACCTTCAGGGTCAACTCCAATAGAATTAAGCACGACTACCAGCATCACAATACCAGCACCCGGAACTGCTGCAGAACCTATAGATGCAAGAGTAGCAGTTAAGATAATGGTAAGTTGCTGTGTAATTGTCAGATCAAAGCCAAATGCCTGTGCAATAAAAACAGCCGCTATGGCCTGATACATACTGGTGCCGTCCATATTAACTGTCGCCCCTAAAGGCAATACAAAACCGGATATTTCTTTTGAAATTCCCAGATTTTCTTCGCAGCACTTCATTGTCACAGGTAATGTAGCAGCACTTGAACTTGTAGAAAATGCCAGTGTCTGTGCGGGTAAAATGCCCTTAATAAATTGTTTGTAAGTTAATTTTGTAAAAAAATGGATGAGAGCAGGATAAAATATTAAAACAATAATGACCACACCTATAAAAAAGCTTAAAGCGTATAAAAATAAAGCTGTAAAAAGCTCTGCCAAAGAGTCATTACCAAAATCTGTGATGATACTTGCCATCAGTGCAAATACGCCATAAGGTGCAAAAAGCATGATGACATCAATCATCTTAAGTATAATATCATTCAGATTGTCAAACAATTTTTTAACGGTATCTGTTTGTTCTGCTGGTAACAAAACAATGCAAATACCAAAGAAAATGGCAAAGAAAATAACCTGAAGCATATTCTGATTTTGAGATGCTGCACCAATGAAATTCTTTGGCACCAAATCCACCAGAAATTGCAAAGGGCCGGTTTCTTGAAGTTTTTCTGCTTGCTCCTGTCGGATGGTAATATCTGAAGCATATTTGGCTTTCATTTCTTCTCTTTTCTCTTCCGAAAAACTTTTACCGGGTTTAATAATGTTAGCTAAACATAAGCCAAGGGTGACAGCAAAAACTGTTGTTGCAAGATATAAAAATAAGGTCTTACCTCCGATTCGAGATAATTTCTTTATATCATTAAGGCTGGCAATTCCCTTTATCAATGATGCCAGAATCAGAGGAACAGCAATAAGCTGAAGCAAATTCATAAAGATAGTACCTAATGGTTTTACCCAATCACCGGTGAATTTCTCAAAACCAAAAAATCCGGCTAAAAGTCCCCAAAGCACACCAAGAAACAGACCTATAATGATTTTCCAATGGAGGGGGATTCTTTTCATGATCATTCCTATTTTGAATTCAAAAATAAGTAATATTTACGACACTTTTTCTGATGAAGATGTCATTCAATTTTTTTTGCAGGTTTAAGGTCTTTTTGTACCAGCTTTCTGTATTTAATCCTGCTGCCCGTAATCAACAAAACAGCACCCAGTATAGTAATAATCCCACCGACTATCTGATAGCTTTTCGGCAAACTGCCAAGAAACAAATAAGCCCCTGTTAATACAAACAATCCTGTTGTACTCTGAATAATAGCCCCCCTGGATGCTTCTATGTATTTTAAAAAGCTGAATTGACAAATAGAAGTTACAAAAGGTCCCAAAAAGGAACCAACAGCAATGTTTATAAATGCAGTTTCCGGTATAGAAAAATCCTGATTAAGAAAAAGTAAAGCTATCAATGAAGCTAATGACAGATAAATGGACCTGTTTATTGCAAGCGTACTGGGGGAAAAATTCAGGATATTTTTCTTTGCAATAATCGTCCTTGCTGCAAATGAGACCGAAGATAAAAGCATTAGACCGGAAGGGCCGGTAGTGTATTTTATGAATGAAAAATTTTTATCATAACTGATGATAAAAACACCTGTAAATGTCAATAGAATTCCAATAAACTCTGTCCTTGCAAAACGCTCACGGAGAAGAATTACGCCCATTATAGTTATGAATACATACTCCATATTTCTTAAAAAAGAAGGAATGGCTGCATCGGTTGCTTTAATAATGGCTAGAAATAATGATGAAGTGGCAATTATTTCCAGAAGGCCGATAAATAAAAGCTTTTTAAAATTTGAGAAACCAATATCAGGTATGTGTCTATTCGTTTTTTTTCTAAGGACAAAAAGTGTATTCCATACTATGGCCATCCCAAACCAATAAACGCCGAATTGTGCTAAAGAAACTTCAGCAAATGCCGCTTTACTGAAAATGTAAACACTTGAACCTGCTACAGTAGCACCAATGGCAAACAGATAACCAATGGTTTGAGATTTCTGCATAATCAAATATCATTTGCAGCAAAGATAAGTGTTACGATTATATAAGCAAGAATGATTTTAAAACTTAATTACAAAATGCTCTTTGCTCAGTTCTTTTCTAAAAAACACGATTCCCATCCTAAACAAGTCAATACTGCATCTTACTTGCTCATGTCCTATAATCTTTTGCCACGCAGCAGTCATGCCTTTCGACCAGTAAATATCATCAAAAACAAGGACACTGTTATTATTCAAAAATGGAAGCATCTGATTGAAATACCTGACAGTTGCTTCATAAGAATGATTGCCATCTATAAAAACGAAATCAATACGCTCAAGTTTAATAAGCATCTTTTCCAACACATCATTAAAATTGGCATTAATGGCGTTGATGTTTTTAAAATTTAATTTTTGAAAATTTTGAACTGCCAGTGCATGTATTTCAGGACAGCCTTCAATAGTAGAAATTTGAGCTTCAGGAGCAGCTGCTGAAATATACATCGTGGCTATGCCTAATGATGTACCAAGTTCAATAATATGAACAGGTTTAAAATTTGAAGTCAGTCGGTATAAGAAAGTAGTTTTTTTGATATTGCTCAACGAAGACTTAGCAATGTTGCAGATTTTAAAAGTTGTTTTTGTTGTATGTCCGGCACCAAGATCTTTAATATTTATCAATGAATTGTTTCTCAGAAGTTCTTTACGTAAAGCTTCAATAGAAGATACAGAATCTATTGATTTACTATTCCTTATAACATTATTATACAAATCAAAAACAAAAGGAGAATGAATACCGTGTGCATTTTTTGCACTAAGAAAGTATTTTAAATATGAAGCGGCCTGATAGAACATTTGAGGGATAAATAATTTTAAAAATATCCCAATTCCTTAACAGTAATATCTTCAATCAGAAGTTTATAAACTGCAACATTATTGACTGCTGGGGCATTGTATTTAAAATCTTTACCTGTATATTTTTGCATAATCACATTGAGTATTTTCACCTTCTGTTCATAATCAGTAACGAATTCAATTTTCCCGAATGCCAGAACACTACGGTATTTCATACCATAACTGCAAGCCACATTATCGTCTCTATGAAATAACTCTTGGTCGGTACTAAAAGCCACACAAACATTATTGTTCTTATTGAGAATATTCATTTTTTTACCAACTGTTCCAGAGTGGAAATATAGATGATTCCCATCGAAACCGAAATTGAAGGGTACAACATAGGGTTTATTGTTTTCATCTACCATGCCCATGAAGCAGGAATCACATTTATGTAGAATATTTTTGATGACTGCAGGGTCTGAATGTAGCTTCTTTTTCATTTTATCCGATTTTTGTATTGTAAAATTAATTGTTTTTCCGGTTAATGTCAATTAAAATTTCAAAGATGAATAAAGAATTAATTACCTATTCAAATTATCGGGGAGTTTAACCCCAATTGATTATTAATTCTTTATACAGCGGACTGACATACCAAACTCTTTGTTGTAATAGGAGTTTCCACCAATAACATTACTGTCATTACAGAGGATGTAACGATATAGGGAGCGAAAGGCATCATGCATGGAAGTACTCCACCAGTAACCATGGCTTCCGGAGTTTAGAAATGTATCATCGTCGTAACGATAGCCTCCGGGGAGGGCTGAAAACCCTGTCTCGTTTGTTGCTCCAGTGTTTGGGGTGAACCAAAGCGTTAATGCTTTTAATTTACCTCCGGCATCAGTCCCTAAGAAATCAGTTAATTGAGTCCATTCAGAGTCACTTGGTAAATGCCAACCGGTAGGACAAATACCTTGAATACCACTTGGATTAGCAATACTGCTTGACTGTCCATTCATAGCTGCTGGCCAGTTGTACAATACGCCGTATGTAGAAAAATTTGAACTTGCTTTTGCTGTTGTTACATTTGTGCCATTGTAATCGTACACGTAATAATAGGGAACCGTAAATGAACCGGAATCAGGCCCGATAACACTAGGTAAATATCTTAAATTTTCAGCCATCCAAATTTGATTTCCAATGGTTACGGTTTGATAAACAGTACCATCACGGGAGTCTGTAAAACTACTTCCACTACCACCTTGTTGAGTAGTAAAAGACTTAGCACTGCCATAAGCTGTACCATTACTGTTTGTTGCATAAGCTCTTACATAATAAGTTGTACCCGGAGACAAACCGCTCAAATTACTTGAAAATTCACCGGTGCCGGTACCATCCATTGTTTTGTTATTCGATATTGTAGGAGTTTGTCCTGTACTCCAACATACACCACGGGCAGTTACTGTGGAGCCTCCATCAGAAGTAATATTTCCACCGCTTAACCCAGTAGTTTGCGTTATGGTTGTAACAACTTTTGTTGACAATACAGATAAATTTTTATCATTATTATTATCATTATTATCGTTGTCAACATCCTTTTTACAACTGTTGGTAAAAACCAATAATATGCCCATTAATAGTATTTGGGAAATCAAAAAAAGTTGTTTCATATTTATTTTTTTTAAAATTGTGTGTAGGAATTATTTAATTATAAATTGCATTGTAGTATCTCTATAGCTCTGTCGTTTTGTTTTTGAAAGAGCATACAAAATAAATAAAAAAAATCACACCTTATAATTTTTTGTTACTAAAGATTTTTCCAACATTCCACATTGGAAGGATTATCCTAAATATTATTTTGGGATTGTTCGTTAGAGTCTTGAATATTTTCCACAGACGGTTTATCCAAATCTTCAAGAATATGCAAAGCATTACGCGCTAAAAGCCTGTCATTTCCATTGGCAACCAAAAGCAGCATATCTTTGTCGGTAAGTCTTTCTAAAGCCGATTTTCTAACATAAGCATCCATGTCATTTTCAATAATATCCATAAGATATTGCTGATTGGTGATTTTTTGTACAGCCTCTTTGCGGACATAATAATCTCTATCGTTCATGGCAATTGAAAACAGGGTTTCAGGATTTGAAATCTGTTGTGTGGCAATGGCTCTGACATAATAATCATCATCTTTTTCAGCGATACTGGCAATAATTGTTTCATCTGTAATGCGTTTAATAGCATCTGTGCGGACATAAAAATCATCAGCATTTCTAGCAATATCATAAAGGATTTCCTGATTGCTTATCATGTTTATGGCAATTGACTTAACATCCTTATCTGATGCATCATTCACCACTTTATAAAGTATTTGCTGATCCTTAATACGACTGACAGCTTCTTTGCAGATATAATAATCCTCATCAATTTTAATGGCAATAGCATATAGGAGATTATCGTCATTAATCTTTTTAATGGCGCCTAATCTTACATAATAGTCCATATCATTGTTCACAATTTTCAGGAGGAGCTGTTCATCTTTAATGTTTCCAACAGCGGTAAGGCGAACATAATAATCTGGGTCATTTTCAGCAATTTCTCCTAATAAAGCCTCATCATTAATCTTTCGGACATAATCTGCACGAATAAGATAATCTATATGATGTAGCGCATTTTCTTTAATCTCTTCAAAATCAGTGTTTTCCATAATAATTGTTTCTTTTTACAAAGATAAATAAATTCCTTTAACTAATATATATATTCTATCTTTAAATTATTAAATTTTTACAATAAAAATTATAATATAATATTTTTTTCATGAAAGTGTTTTTGAACTTTTTCTGATTCGGCAGTAAAAATGACAATAAAATTATCTGAATGGCAATAGGTGCTTATTATTGGCAATACCTCATCAATGCTATTTTTAATCAGAATTTCTTTTTCATTATGGGTTTGTTTTGTTGCACCCATACTTAGAAGTTCTGCAATCCTGCCATGTGGCCTTTTTTTCTTCTCCTCTCCTTCATAAATGATTAATGTATTGAACATCTGAGCAGCCTGTGTACCAAGTTGAATAAGCTCATCATCTGTACGGTTATCTGAAGCATCAAATACCCCAATTTTATTAACAGGAAAATGTTTAAGGAATGCGTCTATTCCATTGAAATTGTTTTTATTATGGGCATAGTCGAGTAAAATTCGGAAATCTTTACCTTCATAATAATTCATTCTGCCCGGGGCAAGGGCATAAGTCGTTTTAAAACTTTTCAGATGGGTTTTAATACTGTCTGGATGAATACCAAATGCTGTCAGGGCGGCTGTTACTGATAATATGGAATCCAATGTAAGCAGGGCCTTGCCTTTAAAAGAACAAGGAACATCTATAAGAGGCAAAATCTCATATGACTTATTCTTATTATATACTTTAATAATATTGTTTTCTAAACTCACAGCTAATTCCCCATTAAGCACATGTTGCTGAATACTCTTATTTGTAGAAAATTGGCGTGTAAAAAGAACGGGTTTACTGTATAAGCGTTCTAAGATACTTAGTGTATGAGGACAATCGGCATTAAGGATAGTATAGCCTTTGCTGAAAACTTCTTCGGCCACAACAGATTTTGCATAGGCAATATCTTCTACGAACTCAATATCATCATTTCCCAGGTGTTCTTCGCTAATATTCAGCACAATACCAAAATCAGCAAATTTATAACCCAACCCATGTCTTAAAATTCCCTCCAAAGGTGTTTCAAGAACGGCACAATCAACCGTAGGATCTTTCAGAACAAGAGCCACGTCTTCGGGATCAGTAACATCACCTTTTTTAAGCTGTTTATTTGAAATAAAAAGTCCTTCGGTAGTGGTAAGACCCACCAAATAACCTTCTTTTGAAAGGCAGTAATTGAGGAAAAAAGCAGTTAAAGTTTTACCTGCCGAACCTGTAATTGAAAACAAGGGTATACGTGAAAGAACATCTACGGGGAAAAGCATATTTGTAAGGTCTCTTGCAACAGGGCGCGCCTTATTGAAAGTAGGTTTCAAGTGCATCCTGAAATCAGGTGCAGAATTGACTTCAAGTATCGCACCCCTGTTATCAAGCATAGAAACAGCTATATCATCACTCAAAATATCTATTCCTGCAACATTGAGTCCTATAACCTTTGCTGCACGCTCAGCGAGGAAAATATTCATAGGATGAACCTGATCTGTAACATCAGTTGCAGAACCTCCTAAACGCATATTTCCCGAATGCTTAAGCTTTAAACTCCTGCCTTCAGGAAGGACAGACATTAAAGTTAGCTGATGGGCATCTAAAATATTTTTGGTGATATCATCAACTATTACATAAGATAACTTGCCCTTGTCCCCAATATTCCTATCAGGACTGCTGTTCAGTTTGTCAATAAGTGTTTGAACAGAGTCGGTGCCATTTCCAACAATGTAGGGAGGTGTCAGTAATGTTGCTGCAGAAAATTTATAATCAATAACCAAGAGGCGGTATGCAGAAGCAGGTCGGTATTCCTGCACCAATACTTCTTCCTCAAATGCCATAACAGTATCAAAAGCCTTTTTGATTGCAGGAACACTGTTTAAGTTCAAAGAGATATTCTTTCCAAGATAGCCATGAGCAGGTTTAATGACAATAGGTTTATCAAGCTTTTTCCAGAAATCCACAACATCGTCAAGATTCTTAGTTTTTGATGTAGAAAGCACGGGCAGCCCTGAATCTTCGAGTATAACATTAGTAAGATATTTATTATCGGCTGTTTCAACAGCTATAAAATTGGTATCCGAAGTTATTGTTGCCCTTATATTTTTGTGAAATTTTCCGGTGCCTAATTGGACGAGGTTATATGAATCAAGTCTGATATAGGGAATTTTCCTTCTCTCAGCTTCATCAACAATAGCTTGGGTGCTAGGTCCCAATAAGCGTTTTTCACGAATATCTACAAGATTTTTGATAATTTCTTTTATATCAATCTCTTTGTTTAAAAGGAATGAATTGATGATATTTAAAGCCGCTTTTCCTGCATAGCAACCTGCAATTTCATCAAAAAAACGGAAGCATACATTGTAGATGCCCTTTTCAAGAGTGCTTCTGGTTTTTCCGTAGCCAACATCCATTCCTGCCATTGTCTGAAGTTCAATGGCAATATGTTCGGCAATGTGACCTAATAAAGTGCCTTCTTTTACCCTCATAAAAAAACCTCCCCTAACACCTGGTGAACAATGGTGTTCAATAAGACTGGGCAACTTCGCTGTCAAATTCTCATAAAGTCCTTGAATGTCATTAGAAAAAACTTCATCATAAGTACCTAAATCAATGCGCATATAAATCACAGGACCCGCACTGAAGAAATTGGCTCCATGCATTACCTGCATCTTTATTAAACTTAAAGGACCTTCAACAACAGAATATTTTTGATAATAATTCAAATCATTATGCATAACATATTTTTTTTCACAAATATACGCTTATTCTTTTTTAATATTATTTAATGTCAAAGAGTGATTTTCTTTTTATTTTTGCAACAAAAAAATGATTAATTGCAGAGGAAAACTGATTGATTTGAGTACACCCAAGGTGATGGGAATTCTGAATTTATCGCATGATTCATTTTACAAAGGCAACGCATTTCCCAATCAAGATCTTGCATTAAAACATGCCTATAACATGATTTGTGATGGAGCTGATTTCATTGATATTGGTGCAGCTTCAAGCCGCCCGGGGGCAAAGGAAAATAGTGAAAAGGATGAATTAAAGAAGCTTTTACCTGTCTTAAAAGCAATCCGAAAGGAATCTCCATCCACTCTCATTTCTATTGACACCTTCAGAAGTAAAATTGCTGAAGCTTGCATTGAAGAAGGAGCAGACATCATCAATGACATTTATGCCGGTTCGTATGATGAAAAAATGTATGATATTATTGCACACTATAAAGTACCTTATATCATCATGCACATGAAAGGGACACCTGAAAATATGCAGTCAAACCCCTCCTACTCCAATGTGATAAATGAAATTCTTAAATTCTTTTCCATAAAAATCCAAACTCTTAAACTTTTAGGTATTTCGGACATTATCATTGACCCAGGCATTGGATTTGGAAAAAGTATTGCCCATAATTTTGAGATATTAAAAAAACTGGAATATTTTACAAGTTTAGAGTATCCGGTACTCCTTGGTCTTTCACGTAAATCATTTATTTACAAAACTCTTGACAATACCCCATCTGAAGCCATGAACGGTACTACTGCCATGCACGCATTAGCACTCACTAAAAATGTTAATGTTCTCAGAGTTCATGATGTTAAAGAGGCAAAAGAAGTGATTGAACTTTATAAAGAGTACAATAATTTTGAATAGAAGGATTTTTTTTTTGGATAATCATTATTTTCTATATTTGCATTTAGAAAAAAAATAAAGTGAGTATAATACAACAATTAAAAGATAATCTTGGCTACTTTTTCTTGAAACAGGAACTTAAGAAATTTTCAAGGAAGAAAAAACCAATGAGTTTTGACCAGATTAAAACAGTGGGCATCTTGTATGTTGTTCCATCAGAAAAGGATTTTCATTATATCAATGATTTTGTTAAATACTTGCAACAAAACAACAAAACCGTAAAAGCTTTAGGTTATACAAACACACCGTACATACCTCACTACTGCTTTCCAAAATTGACTTATGATTATTTTTCCAGTAAAGAAATCAACTGGTACGGCAAGCCAAAATCAAAATTTGCCGAAGATTTTATGAAAAGTGATTTTGATTTACTGATTGATTTAAGCACAAAGCCTATATTCACTATCAATTACATTTCATACCTTTCATCAGCTTATTTTAAAACAGGCATTCTAAATGACAATAATGTCCAACATTTTGATTTGATGCTTGACATAAAAGAAGATACCGACTTAAATGATTTTATCCATCATATTCAACATTATTTAATTAATATCAACATCAGCAATGATTAAAAAGATTAAAGGAACAGGTGTAGCAATTGTTACGCCCTTTCATAAAGACGGCAGCATTGATTTTTTATCACTCAGACGTCTTCTTGAACATGTAATAAGCAATGGAATTGATTTTATAGTCGCTTTAGGTACAACCGGAGAATCTGTTGTGCTGAACTCAGATGAAAAAAATGCAGTTATAAATTTTGTAGTTGAAATAACAGAGGACAAAGTTCCTGTGGTTGTTGGCATTGGAGGCAACAATACAGCCGAAGTTGTACGCACTTTAGAGGCTTTTGATTACGAGGGAGTAAGTGCCATACTTTCTGTAACACCATACTATAACAAACCCCAGCAAAAAGGCTTATATGGCCATTATAAAGCCATCGCCCAAAGTGCACCAAAACCTGTCATTTTATATAACGTGCCTGACCGAACCAATGTTAATTTGCATGCAGAAACCACACTGCAACTTGCACACGATTTTAAGAACATTATCGGAGTGAAAGAAGCTTCAAGAAATATGGCTCAAATAAGCTACATCATTCAACACCGTCCCGAAAAATTTCTTGTTTTCTCTGGAGATGATGCCACTACCCTCCCTATTCTTGCTTTGGGTGCTGATGGTGTGATCTCTGTTTCAGCTAATGCACTCCCCAAACAATTCTCATCTATGGTTAATTTCGGCCTCAAGGGGGATTTTAAGAACGGACGACTATTGCATCAACAAATCAGTTCTTTTATGTGTGATATTTTTGAAGAAGGAAGCCCCTCCGGGATAAAAGCTGCCCTCGATATTTTAGGTATAACGAAATCTTTTACCCGCTTACCATTGGTAGGAGTATCTAAGAATAACTACTCCAAAATTAAAGAGGCTATTGATAAAATCTTGAATCCTGTTAAAATTTAGATATGATTGACTTTAACGCTTTTTTCAAAGTTTCGTATGGTTTATATATTGTTACGTCAGGCAACAAAGAAAAAAACAACGGACTTATTGCCAATGCAGCTTTTCAGGTAACAGCAGAACCAGCTCGTTTTGCAGTTTGCTGCAATAAAGACAATTATTCGGCTGGGATAATTATAGACACCAAAGCTTTTGCGCTTTCAGTACTACATCAAAACGCATCCATGGACATCATTGGTACATTTGGGTATAAGAGTGGAAGAGATATTTCGAAGCTTAATAATGTAAAATGTATCTATGACAAAACAGGTGTTCCCATAGTTATTCAAGACTGTGTTTCATATATGGAACTTGAACTTGAGGACACCTTCGAAGTGGGGACACATTACATTTTTATTGGAAAAGTCATTTCAGCACAAGTTATTGATGATGAAAACACACCCATTACGTATGATTTTTACAGAAATGTAAAACGAGGGTTTGCTCCAAAGAATGCCCCTACTTACGTTGATAAAAGTAAGATAGATACAGAAACAACAGAAAAAAAGGAGATTAAAGAAACAAAATCTTATAAATGTAATGTGTGTGGTTATATTTATTCAGAATCGTCTGAAGAAGATTTTGAAACACTTCCTGACAATTGGCAATGCCCTATTTGCGGTGTAAGCAAAGAAGAATTTACAATAATTTAATTATAAACTAAAAAAATACAGAGATGACAAAATCAATTAAAGGAACCCGTACAGAGCAAAATTTACTTAAATCTTTTGCAGGGGAATCACAAGCAAAAAACAGGTATGAATTTTTCGCAAAAGTAGCCCGAAAAGAAGGTTATGTACAAATTGCGAACATTTTCGAAGAAACAGCAAGACAGGAAAAAGAGCATGCAAAACGCTTCTTCAAGTTTCTTGAAGGCGGTATGGTTGAAATTACAGCATCTTATCCTGCAGGCGTCATTGCTGAAACTGCTGAAAACCTTAAAGCAGCTGCCGATGGAGAAAATGAAGAATGGACAGCATTATATCCTGAATTTGCTGAAATTGCTAAAGAAGAAGGCTTTAATGAGATTGCCACTGCCTTTAAAATGATTGCTAAAGTTGAAGCAGAGCACGAGAAAAGATACCGCAAACTTCTCTCAAACATTGAAAATGACAGTGTTTTCAAAAAAGAAGAAAAGGTTTTATGGGAATGTGTAAACTGTGGCTATGTGTATGAATCTGCAAAAGCGTTGGAAACATGCCCTGCTTGTATCCATCCTAAAGCTCACATGCAGCTAAGAGCTGAAAATTATTAAAAATTTCTTTTCTGAGAAAAGCCCGTCATTTAATGTTTCGGGCTTTTTTTTATGTCAAAACAATAAAAAATCAATTTATAGGTTTTATCTTTGTCAAATTATTTAATACACTATAAGGGACAAATTTGAAGCTTTTACAGGACAGAATGAACCTCAGGATATTATCAATTTTTCTATTAATTTCTTGCCTTTACACAGGACTAACTGCTCAGGATAATAATGACAGGCAACTTGTACAATTTTCGGGTGTCGTTGTAACAGGCGACAGTCTCAAACCGGTATCTTTTACCAACATATCAATTAGAAACTCACACAGAGGGACTTCAACAGATTTTTTTGGTTTCTTTTCTTTTGTTGCCAGAGAAAATGACACCATAGATTTCTCAGCGATGGGGTTTAAACAAACCAGCTTTGTTATTCCAGATACATTGACAAACAATAGGTACTCTTTAATTCAAATGATGACTTCGGATACCATTATGCTTGTTGAAACGGTAATTTATCCTTGGCCAACAGCCGAACAATTTAAATTTGCTTTCCTTAATATTGAAATCCCCGATGATGATTATGAAAGAGCCATGAAAAATCTTGCTTTCCTCGAAATGAGAGAAAGAATGGAATACATGCCTATGGATGGCAGCATGAATTACAGAAATTATATATCACAGCAAACTGCAAGGCTTTACTATGCAGGACAATTACCTCCAAACAACCTGCTTAATCCATTTGCATGGGCACAATTTATAAAAGCTTGGAAAGAAGGAAAATTTAGAAATAATTAAGTCGTTGAAAAAAATTCTTATATATATCATCCTTTTTATTGCTTTCACCGGCAAAATTTCAGCTCAGAAATCAGCAGTTATTTTCGGCTATGTTACAGATGAAGATAGAAGACCTTTGGAACTCGTAAATATTGCCATTTCGAATATTGCAGGGGGTACTTCAACTGATAGAAATGGTTATTATGAGCTTACAGTTCCTGCTGAAACAGAAATAACAGTACTTTTTTCTTTTGTTGGCTTTGATATGAGAGCCAGAAATTTTAACCTTACCGAAGGTGAGCGTAAAAGTCTCAACATGACGCTTTTTCAATCCACCACTCAACTCCCCGGATTTGATGTCATCAGTGAGATTTACCGAGAAACGAATCTGACCCGAATCAACCCTAAGGTAGCTGTGGTGATTCCTACACCTGGTGGTGGCATTGAATCAATAATTAAAACACTGCCGGGAGTATCTTCCACAAACGAATTATCTTACCAGTATTCTGTCAGGGGTGGCAATTACGATGAAAACCTGATATATGTAAACGATATTGAAATATACCGTCCTCTTTTAATCCGTTCTGGTCAACAGGAAGGTTTAAGTTTCATCAATTCGGATATGGTTTCTTCGGTATTGTTTTCTGCAGGTGGTTTTGATGCCAGATATGGTGATAAATTATCATCTGTACTTGATATACAATACAAAAAACCAAGCGGTTTTGCAGGTTCATTTTCCGGCAGTTTGCTTGGAGGAAGCGCTCACTTAGAGGGTGTAGCTTACGGCAAAATAACCTATATCATGGGATTCAGGCATAAATCTAATCAATACCTTCTCAAATCCCTTGAAAGCAAGGGGGATTACAAACCCTCATTTTCTGATTTTCAGGCATTGGTTACGTATGATTATAATCCCAAATGGGAATTTGGTTTGTTTACAAATATAGCTCAGAATAGCTACAGATTTATTCCAAGCACAAGGGAAACAAAGTTCGGAACAATCAATGAAGCCCTGAAACTAAAAATATACTTTGACGGTCAGGAAGTTGATAAGTTTGACACCTATTTTGGTGCTATCACGAGCGAATACAAACCCAATAACTTTACACGCATTAAGCATATACTCTCAACTTTCAGAAGTAATGAAAGCGAAACTTTTGACATCATGGGTCAGTACTGGCTCTATCAACTTGAAAATGATTTCGGGAAAGATGATTTTGGCAATGAAGCATTTGAAAGAGGGGTTGGTACTTTTCTGCAACATTCAAGGAACTATCTCACTGCCGATGTGATAAGTCTCGAACAGAAAGGAAGCAGGATCAAAGAAAACAAGCACCTGCAATGGGGTTTTAAATACCAGCATGAAAGCATTAAGGATATTCTCAAGGAATGGACTCTTATTGATTCGGCTGGTTATTCCATGCCCAATCCCGAAGACTCTGTTGGTTATACACAACCCAATCTGCAAGAGGATTATGATTTAGAGCTAAATGAACTTATTCAAACCACTATTTCACTTAAATCGAACCGAATGTCAGGTTTCGTACAAAACACATGGCAACTTTATTTTGACAGCACAAAAATCACACTTTCTGCCGGCATCAGAGCTAATTACTGGGACTTTAACAGCCAGTTATTAGTAAGTCCAAGGGCTACAGTAAGTATTGCCCCTAACTGGGAGAAAGATATTATGTTTCGCTTTTCAACCGGTATGTATCACCAACCACCTTTTTACCGCGAATTAAGAGATTTCAACGGACTGATTAACCAAAATGTGAAAGCACAGGAATCTATCCATTTTGTGCTTGCCGGTGATTGGAATTTCCAAGCATGGAATAGACCTTTTAAATTTGTCACGGAGGTATATTACAAACATCTTAACAACATGATACCGTACGAAATTGACAATGTCAGAATCAGGTATCATTCCGATAAAATATCCAAAGGCTATGCAACAGGAGTTGATTTTAAAATAAACGGTGAGTTTGTAAATGGTATAGAATCATGGGCAGGATTATCCTTTTTGCAAACAATGGAAGATATTATAGGTGATTACTATTATGACTATTATAATAGTGATGGGCAGTTGATTGTCCCTGGATATACACTCAACAATACTGCCGTTGACAGTCTAAGAAATGAACCCGGTTACATTCCACGTCCTTCTGATCAAAGGATTAATTTCAGCCTTTTCTTTCAGGATTATCTGCCCCGCAACCCTAATTATAAAATGCACCTAAGCCTGTTATATGGGACGGGTCTCCCCTTTGGACCTCCCAAAACCGACAAATACCGTCATACCCTTCGTATGCCTTCCTACCGAAGGGTTGATATAGGTTTTTCGGTACTGTTGAAAAGTGAAGAAAAAATTCTTCCGGACAAACATGTCCTTAGGTTTTTCAAAAGCATTTGGCTTACAGCAGAAGTTTTTAACCTGCTGCAAATAAACAACACCATATCGTACATCTGGGTCAGTGATGTCAGTAACCGGCAATATGCAGTTCCAAACTACCTTACACCGAGAATGCTGAATGTGAGATTAGTTGTTAATTTATAAAATGAATGTCAACCTATTTTAGGGTAAGAAAATTTTTGAAGGTTTTCTTAATGTTTACCCCATAACAGAAAAATGAGTTGTGACATTTCTGTATTCTGAATAAAAGGGCCATAAACCGGATCTGTTTCATCGGCCATAAGTCTGTAATAACTAGCAACAGCACCTTTAGCGAAGAAAGGTACCAGATTGTTTGTGTGGTCAAAAGAATACCATTTCATGTGCGGCAGCATACTTTTACCATTGTTGACTATGGGCATTCTTTTATCAGCACCACCTTTACCCAAAAGGAAACCGGTCTCATGATCGGCTGTAACAATCAATAATGTTTCATCCCAGCTACTTTCTGTTTCAACCCACGAAATAACGCTTTTTACAGTGTTAAGGAAATCGCTCATTTCTTCAATCATTCTGCCGGATTGATTTCCATGGGCGGCCCAATCTACCGCACCACCTTCAATCATAAGAAAAAAACCTTCAGGATTTTGAGAAAGGACATTGAGTGCACCTCTGGCCATTAAATCAAGAGTAGGCAAATTGGGATTAAATGGTGTTTGAAAAGGTAAATTATTATTTAACATTAGACTTCTTTCCTGTTGCAATGTTTTATATACCTTAGGAATACCCAACACCCGCCTAGGTGGATTTTCGTTCAAAAGAGCAGCAAAATCGGCGCTATCCTGAATTAACGTCCATGGGTTTGGAGAACCATTCCTGTCGAGCAATTCAACCCTTGAACCTGCATTGTCAATGACAGATGGTGGAGGAGTTCTTTTTAACTGGTTCCAGATGTCACTACCACCTATATATTTAGCACTGGAATTGGCAAGCTGTCCGTTCTTATCAAAGTCAGGATTACCAGCACCCATGATAAGATCAAGATTAGAATAAAGCAGCATATCAATGGCTATCTGTTCATAATTATCCCTTTCACTGTTGTGAGTAACAAAAGAAGCGGGTGTTGCGTGGCTGATTGGAACACTGCTTATAACGCCTGTCATTTTCCTTAAACTCTTAGCAGCCTCAGTCAGATTAATAAGTGTGTCGTTATCAATACCAATGCCAATGGAGCCATTATATGTTTTCCTACCTGTAGCCAATGCAGTTCCTGCTGCTCCTGAATCGGTAAAACCTTTTCTAAATCTGGAGGGGTTAGCATTTACTTCCCTGACATTGTATCCCGAAGCCCATACAGTATCACCATCTCTTTTCAATTGAGCAGGATAGGTAGCTTGAGCTAAACACACAAAATTATTCTTCTTAAAAATACTTGAATCTTCTGTGCCATAAAGGTAATAATAAGTGGCTTTTAAATGGTTAAAACCCATCCCATCTGCTATCATAACAATCACATTTTTAGGAACTTGCACATCTCCAAGAGGTTGGAACTGAGAAAAGCTCCTGACACTTACAATCAGAGAAAAACAAAATATAATTAACCTGATGTTAATGGATGGTTTAAAGAAATTCATAATGTGCTATTAAAATTAATAATTTAATTACTTTTAAGAAAATCAATCTGGGTGTTCGGAACTCGTTTGAGCGCATCAAAAATTAAATTTGACATGCTTTTTCGTATTGAAAAAGTGAGAGTGCACTTCATTTCAAATTGCTGTTCTACAAATTGTGCATCAAACTCTTTGATAATACGCATGACATCACTGGTTACAGAGTAGTCGTAAGTTAGCTTGTAAACATCGTTAACTGTTTTTTCAATAATGGTTGCATTTTCTAAGGCAGTACGTGTTGCTGTTCTGTAAGCATTAATAAGGCCACTAACTCCCAGCAATGTGCCACCAAAATAACGGACAACGACAATAAGCA
Organism: Bacteroidales bacterium; assembly: GCA_028698995.1. Classification (GTDB taxonomy): domain Bacteria; phylum Bacteroidota; class Bacteroidia; order Bacteroidales; family PXBB01; genus JAQVVM01. The sequence continues at coordinate 4,655 of JAQVVM010000033.1, read as the reverse complement.
CATTTGTAAGGTCGAATGAAAGCAGTTGTCCATAAATTGGTTTGCCGGCTGTACCTGATGGTTCACCATCATCATTGACACGGTATGCAGATTTATCAGGATTTAAAATATAGGCATAACAATGATGGCGGGCATCGCTGTACATTTTGCGCATTTCTTCAAGACATTCTTTCACTTCCTTTTCAGAATTTACGGGAAATGTTCTTGCAATAAATTTACTTCCCCTGTCTCTGAAAATCCCTTCAGAATTTCCTGTAATAGTCTTGTATGTATCTTCAAACATCTCTTCAGTTAATACTGCAAAAGTATTAAATATTAATTTAAAAAATTTCTGTTTGGGGAATTAAAAGCCAAAGAATAGTACATTTATTAATTTGGTGTAAGCGAATCAACTCTCTTCTAAAACAGAGAAACGAGATGAAGAAAATCTGTATTCTAAACAGCAAAAAAAATCAATTAATTTTAACAAAATATTTACAATTTACAATAAAAAGAATTTTATATTTGTCGAAAGTAATTCAAAAGTTAAAATAAATAAAAGGCTCTTCTAGCTTAATTTTTTTTTAATTATATATTTATAGTTTGTTATCAGAAAAACATGAAAAAACTTTTATTATTTTTCAGCTTTCTCTTTTTGATATGTTTTGCAAATGCTCAGTGGACAAAAACCAACGGTCCTTATGGAGGCAGCATCAGTTGTATGGCTGTGAGCGATACAAATATTTTTATTGGAACTTATCGTGCTGGTGTTTTTGTATCTTCCGACAATGGTTCCAATTGGACAGCAATTAACAATGGCTTGACTCATAAAAATATTACCTCAATAGCTGTAAGCGGAACAAATATTTTCGCAGGCACCTATGATGGTGGTATATTTTTATCCACAAATAGTGGAGCCAGTTGGACACCTGTTAATAATGGACTTCCAAGCCCCTTCAATTATGAAATTAAAGCGTTAGCAATAAATGGAACAAATATTTTTGCAGGTACAGGTTCAGGTTTTAATGGTATTTATCTGTCCACAAATAACGGAAATTCATGGACAGCAGTCAATAACGGCATTTCAAGCTGGGGCATTACGTCATTTGCTATCTGTGATTCAATTATTTTTGCCGGAACATATTCTAGTGGAATATTTTCATCATCTGACAATGGCGGTACGTGGAGTGCTATGAATAATGGACTGTTGAATAATAATATTACTTCTCTAGCAGTTGTTGATACAAATATTTATGCAGGAACATGGGGTGGTGGTATTTTTTTATCGACTAACCAAGGGTATAACTGGACAGCAGTTAATAATGGTTTGAATGATACTATTATTCGTTGTATAGCATCTTCAAATAATTCGTACCTTTTTGCCGGCACCAATAATGCTATTTATTTATCTACAAACAATGGAAATAACTGGAATGAAGTCAATAACGGTTTTCCAAACAATATTCCTGTTTATGCAATAGTTGTTAAGGCTTCTATAATTTTTGCGGGTACAGACGGAAGGGGTGTTTATTTATCAAATAATAATGGAAATAACTGGACAAGTGTCAACAATGGTTTGACAGCTACTATTGTAACATCATTTGCTGTAAATGGTTCCAAAATATTTGCTGGAACTGGAGGCAATATGTTTTTAAGCAATAATAATGGAATGAGTTGGGATGAAATCAATAATGGTTTATCCAATTCAAGTATTAGATCACTAACTTTATTGACCCAAAATTTATTTGCAGGAACACAGGATGGAATATTTCTTTCTAATAACAATGGAGACTCATGGATACCTAAAAACAATGGTTTGTCAAATACTGATGTTCGAGCTATAATAGCAAATGATACTAATATCATTGCAGGGACATGGGGTGGCGGGCTATTTCTATCTTCAAATTTTGGAAACAATTGGATTGCAATAAATAATGGTTTGACTAGTCCTGTAATATGGTCATTAGTAATAAGTGGATCAAATACATTTGTTGGTACTAATAATGGTTTATTTTTATCTAACAATAATGGTGCTAACTGGAATGATGTTAACACAGGGTTATCAAACAAAGACGTAAGGGCATTAGCCGTAAAAGGGACTTATCTTTTTGCAGCAACCTTTGGCGGTGGTGTATTTTTATCTTCAGACAATGGAAATACATGGGGTGCAGTTAATTCGGGCTTGTCATTTTTCCCATATATTAATTCGTTACTAGTCAATGGAACAAATATTTTTGCAGGTACATGGTATGGGGGGGTATTTTTATCAACAGATAATGGTTCTAGCTGGATATCTGTATGTGACGGTTTACCATCAGATTGTACAATTTATTCATTAACAATCTGTGGTAGCTTTATTTATGCTGGCACCTTTGGCAATGGTGTATGGAAAAGACCATTATCTGAAATAACAGGAATTGAAAAAGCCACCAACATTAATAATCCCTTTATCTATCCCAACCCTGCCAAAAATCAAATAACCATCGAAACCTCAGACTTAAACTACAATAAAACTATCTCAATACACAATATACAAGGACAACTCCTTTTGCAACAGCCCATGCAACAACAAAAAACCGAAATCAATATATCTTCCCTTGCCCCAGGCATGTACTTTTTAAGTATTGAAAGTGAGGAGGGGCGTGTGGTAAGGAGGTTTGTGAAGGAATAAAATTAAGTGGCATTTAAATAATTGATAACATTAAAAGTCGAAAAATATCATAATCAAAATTATAAAAATTTATCAAAATGAAAAAACTAATTTTTACAACAATGTTAATCACGGCTATACTAAGCGTGTATGCAACCAATGTTAGCGGGCCTATCAGCACCAACACCACATGGACATTAGCTAACAGCCCGTACCAAGTTACAGGAAATATTGTACTTATGCCCGGCAATACCTTAACCATTGAACCCGGTGTGCAGGTAAAATTTAATGCCGGTTTATCTATACAAATAAGAGGCAAGCTTTTAGCCGTAGGCACACCTACACAAAAAATTACTTTTACCTCCAACACCACTCTAACACCCGGCGCATGGGGCTATATCTATTTCGATGATGTTAGCACTGATGCTGTTTACGATGTTAATGGAGATTATGTAAGCGGAAGTATAATGCAATATTGTATTATCGAGTATGCAGGAGGAGCTACTGTTACTGATAATGGTGCTTTGCGTTTAGATGGAGCGCACCCTTTTGTTGATCATTGCAATATTTCAAATAATAGTTCAAGAGGTATTAATGCATGGAATCTTACCAGCAAGCTACAAATAAAATATTCTAATATTACCCATAATATTGTAACTGGTAGTGGAGGTGGTATTTGTGTTGAAGGTATAGGTACAGTTATAATATCACATAATACCATATCAAATAATATTGCAACTAGTGGTACTGGTGGTGGTATTAATGCTTCGAGTACAACCACTATATCAAATAATACAATATCAAACAATTCAGCATCTGGCCTTAATTTTGGTGGAGGTGGTGGAATTAAAGGGGGAGGAACAATTTATAATAATATTATAATAAACAATTCAGCAACTGATATGACGAATGGAGGGGGTGGTGGAATTTAAGATGGAGGAACAATTTTAAATAATATTATAATATATAATACAGCATCTACTTGGCATGTTGGTAGTGGAGGCGGAATATGCAATGGAGAAACAATATCTAATAATTATATTATACATAATACAGGTTCTCAAGGAGGTGGTATTGGCGATGCTTATTCTTCTACGGCGACTACTAACAACAATATTATTGCATATAATATTTCGACAAGTGATGATGGTGGAATTGGAGGACCATATGCAGATGGATATGCTACAATAAATTATAATCATTTTATAAGAAATGCAGCAAATAAATATGCCTGCATCAATACAGCCAACAGTAATGAGATTAAATTTAATACTTTAGTAGATAATAAGAATAATGACTTTCTTGATCCGGAAAGAAGTGATGTTTATATAACAAGTTTACCTGTAATGAATTATAATAATATTTTTATTAATCCTGCACCTTTTGAATTATGGAATGGAAACCCCCAAACAGAGGCTGATCTTGATGCAAAACATAACTGGTGGGGCACCACAAATACCAGCCATATAGATTCGGTAATATATGACTATTTTGATGATCAGACCAAAAGTTTAGTAGATTATAGTTTGTATCTGACAACACCTGATACTACAGCGCCTGTATCACCTCCTTTTAATGTACAAGTTTCAAACATTGGTGGTAACCAATTACAATTAACATGGAATGCAAACCCGGAAGGAGATTTAAAGGGTTACCGTATTTACTGGGGTGGTTTTACGGGCTATTCCTTTACCAATTCCATCAATGTGGGGAATGTTCTTACATATACTCTTACAGGTGTTTCCATAGCTGATACCATAGGTGTTACAGCTTTTGATAATCTATATGGGCCAGCTAATGAAGACCCAACAACAATTACAAATGATAATATGACCATAGGACACGAAAGCTGGTATGCTTATGCAAGCATTAATTGTATGACATCTCCTGTGGGTAATGCAGCTACCGTGTGGACACAAATATTGTTAGCTTTGTATTAAAAAAAGATGAATAGAGTAAGTCATAAACCAAATTTTAACGGAATATTTTCTGACAAACGGTTAGATAAACGAGGAGATATTATAGG
>JAQVVM010000084.1 GCA_028698995.1 Bacteroidales bacterium | reverse complement strand
AGGGTTATACAAAACAAAGACCACCTGGTCCTATAACAATGAAAAGGGGATTGGACAAGTTTGATTTGATTTATCAGGGGTGGATACTCGCCAAACAAATTGAAAAAGATGTGTCCACACGGTAGGGGTAATGCAGGTACAATAAGCGGAACCACAAACATCTGCGGCGTACAGAACGGCGTTACCTATACCGTACCTGTTATTACCAATGCCACTTCATATATATGGACTTTGCCTTCGGGAGCTACAGATACAAGCAATACCAACAGTATAACTGTTGATTATGGTACATCTGCTGTGTCGGGAAATATTACAGTCATGGGGCATAATTCATGTGGCGATGGAGCAGGTTCATCTTTGGCAATTACTGTCAATCCGACACCTGCTAATGCAGGTACTATTACAGGAAGCACTACCGTTTGTCAGGGACAGAACAGTGTTACTTATACTGTACCGGCTATTGCCAATGCCACATCATACATCTGGACTTTACCTACAGGAGTTACGGGCACAAGCACCACAAATAGTATTACTGTAAATTATGGCACTTCTGCCGTTTCGGGAAATATTACAGTTATGGGGCATAATTCATGTGGCGATGGGGCAGGTTCCTCTTTGGCAATTACTGTCAATCCGACACCTGCTAATGCAGGCACTATTACAGGAAGTACTACCGTTTGTCAGGGACAAAATAGTGTTACTTATACTATACCGGCTATTGCCAATGCAACATCATACATCTGGACTTTACCTTTGGGTGCTACGGGCACAAGCACCACAAATAGCATTACTGTAAATTATGGCACTTCTGCTGTGTCGGGAAATATTACAGTTATGGGGCATAATTCATGTGGAAATGGTACAAGTTCATCATTGGCAATTACTGTAAGCACACTGCCGGGTAATGCAGGCACTATAACAGGAAGCACTACCGTTTGTCAGGGACAAAACAGTGTTACTTATACTGTGCCAGCTATTGCCAATGCAACATCATACATCTGGACTTTACCTTCGGGTGCTACGGGCACAAGCACCACAAATAGTATTACTGTAAATTATGGCACTTCTGCCGTTACAGGCAATATTACTGTGAAAGGTCATAATACATGTGGTGATGGTACAAGTTCATCACAGGCAATTACTGTAAACACACTACCAGGTAATGCAGGCACTATTTCCGGAGCAACAACAGTTTGCCCTGGACAAAATAGCGTTACTTATACTGTCCCTATAATTACCGATGCAACATCTTATGTTTGGACACTTCCAAATGGAGCAACAGGAAGTAGTTCTACAAATAGCATTACGGTAAACTATGGCTCTTCTGCCATATCAGGAAGTATTGCTGTTATGGGGCACAATGCCTGTGGTGATGGTGCATCCTCTGCGATAACCATCACTGTAAATACCTTACCTTCCAATGCAGGAACATTAACTGGAACTACAACAGTTTGTCAGGGACAGAATGGCGTTACTTATACAGCACCTGCAATTTCCGGTGCCACTTCTTATATTTGGACATTACCCACAGGGGCTACAGGTACAAGCACTACCAACAGTATAACTGTAGATTATGGGACATCGGCTGTTTCGGGGAATATAACAGTGCAAGGACACAATTCATGCGGCGATGGTAGCACATCAAATCTGGCAATCACTGTCAATTCATTACCTGCCAATGCTGGTGTGGTATCAGGTCCCTTGCTTATTTGTCAAGGACAAAATGCTGTGCCCTATTTTATACCTGTTATTCCAGGAGCTACTTCTTATGTGTGGACACTGCCTTCGGGAGTTACCGGAACAAGCTCAACCAATAGTATTTTTGTTGATTTTGGCTATTCTGCTGTTTCTGGTAATATTACAGTATGTGGTACTAATACTTGTGGAAATGGAAGCAGTTCGTCATTGGCTATTACTGTTACTGCTCCTCCGGCAAATGCTGGAACTATTACAGGAGCAACAAATGTTTGTCAGGGACAAAATGGTGTTATTTATACCGTGCCTGCTATTACAGGAGCAACATCCTATTTCTGGACACTTCCAAATGGAGCTTACGGAACAAGCTCTACAAACACAATTATAGTTAATTATGATACCAATGCTACAAATGGAAATATTACAGTAATGGGTCATAATTCATGTGCTACAGGAGTATTATCAAATTTATATATTAATGTAAACCCTGTACCTTCTACACCAACAATATCAATAGATATTAACAATACTTTGTTGACATCAGATGCACCATTTGGAAACCAATGGTATATAAACAATACATTGTTGGGAGATACTAATCAAACACATACTGTTACAGCTTACGGAAATTATTATGTCATCGTTACAATTAATGGATGCAGTTCAGATACATCAAATGTAATATCTGTTATTCATACAGGAACTCTATTTACAGAAAAAAGCAGTTGTATAATAACATACCCTAATCCAGCAAAGGACAAAGTATACATCATAGCAACAGACTTGAACAACAATAAAACTATTTCAATACACAATATTCAAGGGCAGCTCTTATTGCAACAACCCATACAGCAAGTCAAAACCGAAATTGACATCTCCGCTATTGCCAAAGGCATATACTTTATTAAAGTTGATAGCGAGGCTGGCAGTGCAGTGAGAAGGTTTGTGAAGGAGTAAAAAACGTGCATTTTCTTTAATGAAGCCAACATTGATATTAAAATGAAGATTATTTATTAACTTAATACAGGAGGTAAAAAAATGAAAAACCACAAATTATTAACAGCTATTTTATTATTTTTATTTGCAGAAGCTGTGATACAGGGTTGTAAAAAAGATGAAAACACCCCGGCTCCGGTAAACAATACATTTATAAGCTCTTCAGCCGCAAAAGAAGCCTTATTAAAAGGAACATGGAATTTGATCTCGGGCACTGAAACATGGACTGGGGGTGATATGCCGGTAAGCATATTGAGATTGGGTCAATTAACAGAAATACAGATGACTCTGTTGTCAGAGGGCACTTCAATAAGCGGCAGCTAAAATGACGGAGATTCTTCAAGTAAGATATATGTTAAACAAAATTGGTTAAAAAGTATTTAATTATTAACTTAAATCTAAACAATATGAAACCTATTCTATTAAGTTTTTTTTTAATAACAGCAATTTCTGGTTATTGCCAAATAAACACTACGATTGAAGCAATTCAACAAAATCATATTTTATGGGATGGCGTAAATGTTACTATTGAAGGAGTTGTGTTTGAGGGTGCTGGAGTTTTATCAAATTCAAACCCCAATTCGAGTTTAACAAATGTTTATATGGCAGATTCAAATGGTGTTGGTTTATATCTTTATAAGTCATCTTTTAATCTTCAAGATTCATTAATACTAATTAGAGGAAATAAAGTGAGGGTGAGTGGTAGGGTTATAAATTATAACAATATGTGTGAATTAATTTATGATAGTATAAGCCTTATTTCTTTAGGAACACCAAATTTAATTAATTATTCTAACCCTATTTCTATAGCTCAGGCTTGCGATACAACAACGTATGAGGGATTTTACATTGAGACATCTGGTTACATAGTTAATAAAATTAATTCTGCATTATTCGGATATCATATTATTCTTAAACAAGGTAGTGATTCTATTGACCTCTATGTCCCACAGAATGCAACAGTAAATATTAATTACACTAATTGGAATTTAAATTCTTTTATAAAAGTAAGAGGAGCATTAAGCATATATAATTCAAAACCACAGATTTTTGTTGGCTATCTTGAAGACTATGAGCTTATAAATGGTTTGACGGAAGTAAATGAACCTGCCATTGAAATTTTTCCTAATCCTGCACAGGATTACATTAATATTTATAATACCAAATTATACAATTCAATTTTAATTTACAACCTACAAGGGAAATTAATTCTTCAGAAACCAATAAAGGAGACTAAAGCTCAAATCAACATTTCAAACCTTGCTAAGGGTATGTATTTAATAAGGGTTGAAAGTGAGGATGAGAGTTTGGTGAGGAGGTTTGTTAAGGAATAGATTGCTAACCAATCAAATATTAATCTAGTAATGTTAGGATAAATATCACATAAAATATAGACAAAATAGGTTTTAAAATAAACAAAAAAAAGTATATTCTTGCAATATAGGGATTAATTTTCATAGGCTTTCATAGGCGATGGAACCTCATAATTATTTGAAAAGTATAATTTATTTATTATTCAAATTTTTATTATAAATTTACAGCTTGAACCTTAAGAATATTTTTCATTTAAAACCTAAACTTAATAATTATGAAACATTACGCATTGGCACTATTGCTCCTGATTGTCATCGGTTTAACTTCTACTGTTGAGGCACAAATTCCCATTTCAGCCGGAGGCACCATAAGTCAGGCATACGGTATTGGTACAAGTGCCACAGCAACACTTCCTTCTTTATGGAAAATTGACAAATTGGGCAATGTAAGGACTGTAGGAACTTACTCGGCAGCTGTAAACCTTACTGATTACAGAGGTGGTAACGGCATGGGTATCATGTCTGCAAATGGTATCTATAACTTTGGAGCAGGCGATGCTGCCTCAGCAACTGACAGGGCTATCGGCTGGCTATCAGGGACAAATGGAACACAAAGTGGCAATTTATATACTTGTCTCAAGAATACAGGTACAGAAGCCATTTACAGTTTTAACATCAGTTATAATGTTGAAAAGTATAAGAAAGGTTCTAATCCTGCAGGATTTACAATTCAGTTGTACTATTCAACTGATGGCATCAACTGGCAAGATGCAGGTAACGATTTTCAAACTGACTTTGCTGGTGGTGGCTTTGACAACAGTGGTTATAACAATGCCCCTGGTGTAACAGTAAATGTTACTGATAAGATTTTAGCAACCCCACTTGCAGCAGGAGACAGCATTTATCTCGCATGGAATTATTCAGTTTCTTCAGGCAATAGTACCTCTTTTTCTCAGGCTCTTGGCATTGATGATGTAAGTATTGAAGCCAATTTTTATCCTCCCTCATTCGATGCTGCATTAATTGACTGGACTTTACCCCAAAGCAATTGTGCCCTTTCTACAAATGAAACCATGGCTGTCAAAATAATGAATATGGGAATTGACACATTAACTAATTTTGCACTCTCCTACTCTATTAACGGCGGTATTACTTTCATTACCCCTGAAAATTTTTCAGGACAACTTTTGCCCGGTGATGATACTATTTATACGTTCATCTCTACTGCCGATTTATCAACAGTAGGTATCTACCAATGTGTGTTTGCTGTTCATTTTGCAACTGACCAAAACAATTCAAATGACACATTTCAAATAGCTGTTACTCATATTCCAACAGTTAATACTTTCCCTTATATTCAGGATTTTGAAGTTTTTAACGGATGGATAGGTTCTGATAATACATGGCAAGAAGGCACACCTGCACAACCCGGTATCAGCTCCGCAAAGAGTGGTGTTAAAGCATGGATGACGGTTTTAAATGCAAATTACCCAAATAATACAGAGTCTTACTTACTTTCACCATGCATGGATTTTTCAAGTTTAAGTGATCCACGTTTCTCTGTTTGGCTTAATATCAATATTCCTGATCTTGGAAATGATGCCATGATTCTAGAATCCACAATTGACAACGGCAGCTCTTGGCAGAAAGTAACAGGAAATTCCGGCTTTTATAATTATTCAGGTGGAACCGGTCAACTCCCTTCACCAAAATGGAGTGGTAATACAAATGGTTGGCAGTTATTTGAAACAAATTTAAACGGACTGGCAGGCGAATCAAATGTCAGACTAAGATTCCGATTTAAATCAAATGCCAACAATAATGGTGAAGGTGTTGCAGTTGATGACATCCTGATGAGAGACCCTTTCTCTACTGATCTGGCACTACTCCAATGGGTTGACCCAATCAGTAATTGTGGTATTAGTGATACAGCTCTGATTTCTGTAAGCATATTGAACACAGGAACAGATACTCTTTCTCAGATTCCTATAACATACTCACTAAATGGAGGTTTGACATACATCACGGATGAAATAATTACCGATACCATTTTCCCGGGGGATACACTGATTTATACATTTAACACTGCAGCAGATTTCTCTATGCCCAACTCCTACTATTGTGTTGTGAAGCTTAATTTAACGACAGATGAAAACTCTTCAAATGACATTATAAACCATACCCTAAATTCATTACCTTATGTTACTACTTTCCCCTATTTGTCGGACTTTGAATCTAGTTTTACAGGCTGGCAAACTCAAGTTCTTGATGGTGTTAATCAATGGGAAATCGGGGTACCCAACCAAACAGCACTTAACAATGCTTTTTCCGGAAGCAGGGTTTGGATGTCGCGTTTGTCATATAATTATAATAACAGTTCTGTAAGTGCACTTATTTCACCGTGTTATGACTTTACTAACTTGACAGACCCCTATTTTTCAGCCATGTTAAACATAAGAACTGAAGTAGGTTATGATGCCATGATATTAGAAAGTAGCATTGACGGCGGTCAAACATGGACAAAAGTAACAGGTGATGCAGGTTTTTATAATGATAACAGCATGTTTGGCACTGTTAACCCACCTAAATGGAGCGGAAATAACAATGGATGGGAAAAATTTGAAACTGCCCTCCCCCAATTGGCAGGAGAATCTGCAGTCAGATTCAGGTTTGTTTTTACATCAAACACCAGCAATAATGATGAAGGTATAGCTATTGATGATGTTATTGTAAGGGATAAATATGACAATGACCTCTCTGTCATTGAATGGGTAGGACCTCTTGGTGGTTGTGGTCTCACAAACAGCGAAATTGTTACATTGAAAATTGTCAACCTTGGTAAAAACAGCCAGACAGGCTTTAGTGTAGGATTTTCATTAAATGGCGGTACATTTACATTTGAGACATTTAACGGAGTTATTAATCCCGGACAAACAGCCACATATACTTTCACTGCACCTGCTGATTTTTCAATACCTATGGATCATAGCTGTATGGCTGTTGTTAATCTTGTCGGTGATGAAAACCCTGCCAATGATGCATTTTTTACTACTGTTACTTGCATCCCTTATATTACAACTTATCCCTATTTTCAAAATTTTGAACTGGGAAGAGCCGGCTGGTCAACTGAAGCTGTAAGTGGTAATCTCCAATGGGATTTTGGCATGCCACAGCAAACTGTTTTAAATTTCCCCAAAAGTGGCATACATTGCTGGATGACAGGATTAGACAACGATTATGACAATAATTTGAACACTTATATAGAATCTCCCTGCCTTAATTTCGCCAGCCTTGTTAACCCACAAATATCAGTATGGCTTAACATTAAAATTAATGACGAAGGTCTTGATGCCATGATTTTGGAACAATCAACAAATGGTGGCACAACATGGACAAAAGTCATGGGTGGACCTAATCTGTATAATTTTACCGACACCATTGCCGGTGCTGCTTTACTACCCCCTGTTTGGAGTGCAAACACTAGTGGTTGGCACGAATTTAAATCACCATTACCTGGTCTTGCAGGACAAAGTAATGTAAAATTAAGGTTCCGATTTGTTAGTAATGCCACTGATATTGATGAAGGTGTTGCAATTGACGATATTATGATTCATGATCCATTTACCAATGATTTAGCCGTACTGGAATGGATTTCACCCATTAGCGAATGCAATATGACAGCCAATGAATTTGTAACTATAAAAATTGCAAATTTGGGTACTGTAGGTCAAAGCAATTTTAATATAGCATTTTCAACTGATGGTGGCATGAACTTTTCTCCAGCTTCAACCTACCCCAGTGTTTTAAATGCAGGAGATACCATCGCCTATACCTTCCCAACCGCTGCAAATTTCTCACTTTCAGGTGAGTACAATTGTATTGCACAAGTAAATCTTGCAACAGAACAAAACCCCAACAATGACTATGCTTTTGCTAAAGTATTTTCGGTTCCTACATTTACAACTTTCCCTTATTTTGACGATTTTGAAGCATTCTACTCCGGATGGACTTCCAAAGCTATCAGTGGCGTTAATCAGTGGGAAAAAGGCACACCCGATCAGATTGATTTGAGTTATGCTCACAGTGGCTCTCAGGCCTATATGACAAAATTGTACAGCAAATACAATAACAACTCTAACACGGTGCTGATGTCTCCTTGCCTTAACCTGAGCGGCGTGGGAAATCCTAAATTATCTTTATGGATGAACATGAAAACAGAACCCGGTTATGATGCTATGATTCTCGAAAAATCACTCAATGGAGGTATTACATGGACAAAACTTGATGGTGACCCCGGTTTTTATAATAACAGCAGTGTCGAAGGCCCCATTAATAATCCTCCCAAATGGAGTGGTAATAGCAACGGATGGACTAATTACTTTACTGCTGCCGGCAGTTTACTGAATCAAACAAATGTAAGACTTAGGTTTAGATTTGCTTCCGACCTTACCGGAAACGATGAAGGGGTAGCTATTGATGATTTCATGATTTACCAACCGGTTGTCAGTGATTTGGGCGTTTCAAACATCTTAAGCCCTGTAAATGATATTTGCGGAAGCCATACAGATTCAATTTTTATTGAAATCACCAATTACGGGACAAACACCATCAGTCAGATTCCTGTCAAAGTTGATGTCCTTACGCCCAGTACCATAATGATAAATATTTATGATACAATAAACCAATCACTTGCTCCCGGTGCCAGTGCTACTTTCTTTATTGATACTGTTGGCACAACAGAATCAGGCACCTATTATATCTTTGCAAGTACTGAACTTGCAGCTGATACAATCAACTATTTCAACAATATGATCACTTCTACCTTTAATATCAAACTTCCATTACCATTACCTTACGTTGAGAATTTTGAGGGTGCCAATATTGAATGGTCGGGAACAGATGTTAATATTGAACAGGCTCACGGCTCAAATTCCGTAGCACTCTCAGCGGATCTTACAGGTTCAAACACACAAGCTGAAGCTATTTCTACAAAAATTGGCCCTGTTACCAACCTTACAAGACTCAAGCTTGACTACAGAATTGTTGATGCAACCGGCTCTGCCTACCATTTGCAAAATGGGGATGATTTCCAGCTTTACATTACAAATGATTGTTTCGCCAACAACTATATGCTTTTTGAGATAAATCAATCAAATCATGTTTCCAGCGACCAACTTAAAGATCTTGAATTTGACATCAGTGCTTTCGATGGTGATGAATTATTCCTAAACTTCATTTTTAATAGCGGTGGCAACGATTTTTATGTGGATGTTGACAATATAGTTATTGCTGATGCTCCTGTTGTACAACTGGTTAACGACACTTCATTATGTGGTGGCACCATTACGCTTGATGCAGCAACTGCCCCACAAAATACTTTTTATTTCTGGACAGAACAAGCACTGCCTGATACCATCTCTACAGCATCAACTCTACTTGTAACACAGTCGGGTTATTATCATGTTACTGTTGATAATGGATTTGGCATGACAAGTTCTGACAGTGTTGAAATTTTCATTAACACCATACCTGTTGTTGACCTTGGAAACGATTTTTATGTATGCAGCAGTTCTCCTGTTGATATCGTTGCTTCGGGTGGAGCTTATTATAACTGGAGTAACGGTGCAACCACAGCAGGTATCACTGTTAATCCAACAAATGCTACTATTTATACTGTAACAGTTACAGATAATAATGGCTGTTGGGCTTCCGACAATATCAATATTTTTGTCCATCAATTACCAAATGTGAACCTTGGCCCAAATCAAATTGTTTGCGCCTACGAATCTGTTACATTAAATGCTGGTTCTAACTTCACATCATACCAATGGTCAACAGGTGCAACAAGTCAGTACCTGACTATTGATTCTACTGGTCTGGGTATGGGAACATTTCCTTTTACCGTAACTGTTACCAATATCAATCAATGCCAGAACAGTGGCACTATAAACATTACTTTCGATCCTTGTGTCGGAGTCCAAATTCCTGAAACTGTTTCATTCGAAATTTTTCCAAATCCATCAGACGGAATTTTCAATATCAAAACTTTCGGGAATGTCAATAACCAGCTCTTAATTCATGTTTATAATGCACAGGGCAAACTGACTAACGTTTACAGATTCAGTGACATCTATCATAATTGCACAAGTACCATGAACCTTAAACATCTCAGTAAAGGCATTTATTTTGTAAAAATTACAAATAATAACATTATCAGGATGGAAAAAATTGTCATTCATTAGTACTCATTATTACAAGAAAAAGGCTTTCTTAATGAGAGCCTTTTTTTTTACCTTTAACCACTTTTATTATTTTTGTAAAACATTTTGTTAGTATTTAAATGATAAATTACGAACAAATACCCCTTTTACGATTTTTTATCCCATTTTTTATAGGTGTTGCTATTGCCACACAATATGAGGTTGGAAATGTATTTGTTTTTCTGTTTGCTGTTTTGTTAGTTATCTCCTTCATCGGTCTTATCATTTCTAATATGATTAGGAACGAAAAGAAGTCTTTTAAGTACAAATGGGTTTACGGCTTCTTTCTCAATTTATGCCTGCTTTTATGCGGACTTCTGATAACAAGTCAGAGTAAAAGCCTGAACTCATTCAGTCATTTTTCAAAATACGATTTCAATGGCCAAAATTGTATAGTCAGGCTTGCAGAAGCCCCCTCAGAAAGACAAAATTCTGTAAGAGTACTCATGATTGTAGATGCACTTGAAATAAACAATCAATGGATTAAAACTGAGGGGAAATTGCTGAATTATTTTGAAAAGGATACAGCATCACTTAAACTGAAATATGGAGATTTGCTGATTCTCCGTGCTGATTTTTCTGATACAAAGCCTCCTTCAAATCCTTATGAATTTAATTATAAAAAATATCTTGCAGACAATAATATTTTTCATCAGGCTTATACAAAATCCGGAACTTGGAAGGTGTTATCTCATGGTCATGGTAATAAAGCTGTTTCATTAGCCTATAAAATCAGGGACTATGTGTTGACAAAAATTGAAGGACTTGGAATAAGAGACAAGGAGTATGCTTTGGTTTCAGCACTTCTGCTGGGTTTGAAAGACAACCTTGATAATGATATGCGGAATGAATTTTCAGCATCAGGCGCCATGCATGTACTATGCGTTTCAGGTTTGCATGTGGGTATCATTTATCTGGTTCTGAACTTTCTTTTTGGATTTCTTGACAAATACCGTAAGGGGAAATACTTCAAAGCTGTACTTGTTATTTTCTTTATATTCTTCTACGCGCTTCTGACGGGCTTCTCTCCCTCTGTTTTAAGAGCTGTAGGTATGTTTTCAATTTTTACAATTGGAAAAACTCTTAACAAAAACACTTGTATATACAATTCTATTATTCTTTCGGCCATCATTATTATGCTTCTTGATCCTTACAATATTACTAAACTGGGTTTCTGGTTGTCCTATCTGGCAGTAATAGGTATTATTATATTATACCCGAAATTTTACAATCTTTACAAATTTAAAAATTACCTGCCCGATAAAATCTGGTCACTGGTCTGTGTTTCCATTGCTGCACAATTGGCAACTGCCCCTATCACATTGTATTATTTTAACCAGTTCCCAAATTATTTTATCCTCACAAATATTATTGTTGTTCCTCTTGCCTCTCTTATCGTATATGCCGCAATTGCTTTAGTTACATTTTCATTTGTCCCTTTCCTTTCCGACTACATTGCCATCGGACTTACTTTTCTCCTGAAATTTATGAATAAAACAGTTCACATCATTGAAGGTCTTCCCTTTTCTACAACAGAAGATATTGTTATTACTCAAATACAGATGTACCTATTATATCTTATCATTATTGTTGTTTTTTTGTACTTTGTCAGATCCCAATCATATTACTTAAAAACAGCATTTATTATTCTGGCATTTTTCTTTTTAATTACAAGCATTCACAAAGTAAATATTTACAGACAGGAATTATTTATAATTTATAATACAAAAAAAGGCTTTGCTGCTGATTTTGTCAAAGGAGAAAACCACGTTTTTATTGCTGACAATAATGTTCTGACTGACGAACAGACAATTAATTTTAACATCAGGAATTTCAGATTAAAAAAAGGTCTTAAAAATGAATTCTCAATGAGTACTGAGAAATTACAGGACACAGATTCGCTTTATAAAAACATGCTTTATGCAAGGGGAAATCATGTTTTTTTTAATGGGTCAGTTATTACTTTTATAAACAGTTTCAGCACAGATAAAATTGCGACAGTTCCTTTTAAAAGTGATTTTCAGGTTTTCAATAGTACCGGACTTCCACCTTGGAAAAGACATTATATTAGAAATTATATCAGTTCAAATTACATTTTCAGTGCTTCACTTAACAGTAATGAAGCTCAATTTATTAAAACGGAACTGGCACAACAGAACATTTTCGAAATCAAAGAAAATGGGGCTTTTTTATATTATTTCAGATAAAATTCCTGTAACTATTGATTTACGGGAACGCTTGTATTATCAATCGGTTTGACAGGTGATTGCTCTTCAGGTTCTGCAACAACATTTCCACGTAATCTTATGTTAAGATTAGGTTGAGATGCATTACTGTTGATTGTTATTTGCCTGTTGATCTGACCAATTCTACGTGTATCATATTTCACTTCAATATAACTTGAGTCACCAGGCAATATGGGTTCTCTAGGCCATGTAGGAACAGTACATCCGCAAGATGTCCTGACATTGGATATTATTAATGGCGCATTGCCCGTATTAGAAAATACAATTTTTCCTGTACCATCATCATTTTTCATGATGGTACCATAATCATACACAACACTTCTAACATAAATTACTGCACCTTCAGATGATTGTGACTTTGCAACTGTTAAGGATGAAAAAAAAATGATCAACAAGACAGTTATGATTTTTTTCATGTTGTTTTAAGGAATTAATTAATTATAAGAACCGTACCTACAAAATTATTAAAAAGCAGCTTTATATCCAAAATTAATTAAGATATTTTAACTGAAAATAATAAACCAGAACATCAGGATTTAGATTAATATATTTAATTGGATAGTAATCAAGGAGTTAAGTCATATTATTTTTTTTATAAAAAAGTTGATTTTATTAAAATAATATGTATATTTGCACCGTGAAAAAATGGATCGGTAGTTCAGCTGGTTAGAATACGTGCCTGTCACGCACGGGGTCGCGGGTTCGAGTCCCGTCCGGTCCGCTGAATTTAAAGAAACAAAAAAGAAAACCGCTGAAAATTAAGTATTTAAGGCGGTTTTTTATTTTTAGGATAGCCAAAAAAAGGTAAAAAAACGCATAATAAAAGTTGCTAATTCGGGAGTAAAAATCCCTAAAAATTTTACTCCCGAATCAGAGTATTTCTCTCTGATTTACAGTACTTTGCATTTCTCTGTTTTGCATTAATTAAATACTTTTACAAACAATTAAAACAATTAATGCCATGAGAAAAGAAACTTTTAGTGTGTTGGTTTGTGCAAGAAGAAAAAACCACACCGATGACAAGAACTATTCGCTTTATGCGAGAATTACAACCAACGGAAAAAGGTTGGAATTTACCCTTGACAAAACCATAAATTCCATGTACTGGGATTTTAAACGTGGTTGTGTCATCATTAAGAACAAGGAAAGCAAAGAGCTGAACTCCTTTGTTGAGAGTGCTAAACTACGTATCCGCAATATAAAAGCCGAGTTGCTTGAACGTGGAAAATAATGCACACCAGAAATCATAAAGAATAAATTCTTAGGTATAGAAGAAAATCAAAAAGGAGTAATA
>JAQVVM010000113.1 GCA_028698995.1 Bacteroidales bacterium | reverse complement strand
GCTCTTCCGATCTGAGCTTTTCGAAAGTTTCCCTGCCAGAATGAGTGCTTACCTCCCTTCATTTTATATTGAAGAAGTAAAGCCAACTAAAGTAACAGAAGACGAAAGGCAACGTGAGCATTTCCTTGTAAAAATGATGCAAATTTTAATGACAAAACGCTTAGAAAGCTCATGGAAGTCTTTACAAATTACTGTTGGCCGTATATTAATTCATCACGAAAATGCTCTTAATAAAGTAATAGAGTTTGAAACAACAAAAAATAAAAAAATAAAAATAGAAAAAGGGGAGGAAGTTGTTAATGAAGATGAAATGCCTGACCTTACAAAATTTACCCTTGGGAAAAAACGAGAAATTCCTATCTTTGAAATAGATAAGGCGGGTAAATTGAAAGCCTTTAAAAAGGATCTAAAAGAAGATATTGAAGCCCTACGAAAAATAAAAAACAACCTTGAAGATTTTGAAAAGAAAATTGAAAAAGAATTAAATAAACCTAAAAACTATAAAAGTGCCGATACAAAATTGGAAAAGTTGATTGAGAAAATCAGACAAAAACAAGCTAAAAGCCATAACCAAAAAGTGCTTATTTTTACAGTTTATGCCGATACTGCAAATTATTTATACGAACAATTAAAGGCAAGATGCTTTTCTGCTATCGCAATGGTTGACGGTAATGGTTCGAAAACTTTCGATAAAGATTTTACCAGTAAACATTTTGAACCTATTCTCGAACGCTTTGTTCCCTTTACTAAATTATTTAAAGAAAAACATTGGGAGGACTTTAAAGTAAAAGAAAAGAATAATGAATCTTATGAAGAGTGGCTGGATTGGTTAAAAGTCGAATTTCCTAATGAATTTGAAAAAATACAAAATCCTATAGATATTCTTATTGCTACTGATACTTTGAGTGAAGGACAAAACTTGCAGGACTGTGATTTGGTTATTAATTACGATATTCACTGGAATCCTGTTCGTGTAATACAAAGACTTGGTCGTATTGACCGTCTGGGATCTCCTAATGATAAAATTTTTACAATAAACTTTTGGCCTACTGAAAGTATTGACAGCTATCTCTATTTAAAAGAACGCATTGAAATAAGAATGGCTACCATGCGATTGGCTGGTTCTGAAGTTGATTTGGAATTTACTAAAGAGTTTAAAGAACTTGCAGATGATGAAAAACTCGAAAAGCATCAAGAGGAACAAATGATACGGCATATGGAAAATACCGTTGACGAAAAAGAATTGGAACAAAAAAACCTTGGTTTGGATGATTTCAGCATGGAAAATTTCCGTCAGGAATTAGAACAAGCTCTTAGCAATGAAAACAAATATTGTAAAATGCCTAATGGTATTTTTTCAGGTGTTTTTAAAGATGCTGAATGCTTAAAAAGCACAGGTATTATAGCTTTGCTGGGCACCCCCAGACGTCCGCCCAATGCACATAGTTTCCGCTATAAGCGTTACGAACTGATATATGTCGATGAAATTGGCAATCCCATATATTTAAATTCAAGAGATCTACTTAGTGCTATGAGTGTTGTTTTGCCAAGTGCTGAAACGCATCTTATAGAAGCTCTTCAAAAAGGCCATCCAGAAGAAATCAACAAATGGAAAAATGCAATTGAAAAATGGATTGATGCTCAACGCAGCGATGGGGCATTACCTAAAGAAAAAACAAAAAGTGAAAGCAAAACGCTTTTCGACGACTTAGCAGCTGGTGACCTGAAAGCCTTTAGCAATGTAAAAAGTGGAAATACGCCCGATGAAATTTATAAAAAACATAATTTCGATCTGGTATGCTGGTTAACAGTTAAATAAAACTAAAATATTAAAATAACAATATGAATCTTAGCTATTTTTTAACAGAATCTCTTTATAGTGCAGGTCGTAAATTTTTTGTACAGGAATGTAATGTTCCCCTTAAAACAATACAAGAAACCCCTGTATCTTTAGAACTTATAGGGTTGGAAAATAAAAAAGAAAGTCCACAAGTTAAAAGGGTTTATGCACTTGGTTTAGTTGATGATGAAGCTTTTGAAGGACCAAAAACAGACAATAATGCCTTAAAGAATATACGCAATGGAAAGGGAGATTACCCAAGCATTATTATTATTGCTATTGAACTAATAGATGATTATTATACCCGTGGCTTCTTTGCTCAAATAACACGTTATATCAACCGCCATTTTAAAAACACACCCGTTACAATACTCTTTAAATACGGACAAAAACTCACTTTATCAAATATTGAAAGACACACCTACAAACAGGAATGGCGAGAAGGTGAAAAGGTGGGGAAAGTAACTATTTTGAAGGATGTAAAAATTGAAGGGACACATGCAGGGCACAAAAGAATTCTAAACTACCTCTCTGTTAAGTCCATCAGAGAAAAAGACCGGTTAAATAAAGTAGAATGTTTTAATGATCTTTATAAAGGTTGGCAAAAAGTATTCAATACAAGTATTTTGAATGAACAATTCTATAAAGATTATCAAAACATATCAGTAAATATTATCAGAAATATTTACCCGAAACAAACCGACAACAAACTGAAGGCACATCAGGGAGCTTTAAATCTTTTAAACAGGATGATGTTTGTATATTTCATTCAAAAGAAAGGTTGGTTGATGAAGGATGATGATTTTTTGTTTCACTTTTGGCAGGATTACCTGTTGCAAAAAACCGAAAAAAATACTTTCCATAAAAACTGGCTCAATAAACTTTTTTTTAGTGCATTCAATGGTAAAGCTTTTAAAGACGCCACACTTTTTAAAATGCTTCCTGAGAAATACCACGAAAAAATATTACAGTTTCCTTATCTGAATGGAGGACTTTTTACTATTAGTGAGGAAGACAATTTTTTCATAGATGATGCTCTCTTTGAAGTAATTTTCGATTATCTTCAAAGCTATATTTTTACTATTTCCGAAGATACGGCAGATGAAATAAATCTTGAGATTAATCCTGAATTACTTGGAAAAATGTACGAAGGCATGATAAATGCCACCGACCTAGACGATGTGGACGCCGAACATGGCATAGTATATACAGAAAGAGCAGAAATCAACTTTATGACACGCCGCAGTTTTGTGGAAGTTCTTGATAAAAAACTATCAGATAAATATTCACGTGAATTCCTTTACCATTTTTGTTTTGATACACACGACTCAAAAATTGAATTACTAAAAAAATACAAACCCGACTTTAATGAACTGCTACAAAGTGTAATTTCTATTACAGCTTTAGACCCCACATGTGGTTCTGGTTCAATGTTGCTTGGCGTTATTCAATTGCAGGTGGAACTTGTAAAATGTTTACACGAATACAATAAAGCGGCTCTTACACCGCATTCAGAGTTTTTATTGAAAAAGCAAATCATTTCCGAATCAATTTACAGTGTAGATATTAAAGAGTGGGCTGTACGTATTGCAGAACTTCGCTTCTGGTTGTATATGATTGCTGATGCTGAGTTCACTACAGAACAACTTACCAAAGAACCTCTATTGCCTAATCT
>JAQVVM010000083.1 GCA_028698995.1 Bacteroidales bacterium | reverse complement strand
TACCAGCTCTTTTACACCCACTGCAACCCAGTGGAGAACAGACTCTGTTGATCTTTCTGCCTATGCTTCAAATAATGAAGTATTAATCCGTTTTAAAGCTCAGAGTGGTTATGGAAATAATTTATATATTGATGATGTAAACATTTTTTCACCAACCGGCATATCTGATGATAACGTTGTTGACTATTTTACAATCTATCCCAATCCAGCAGGTAATATGATAAACATAGATTATTTAATCCACCAGCAAGGAGATGTGGTAGTAAGTATTTATGATATAACTGGTAAGAAAATTAGTATGATAAATATTAATGATGTAAGTCAGGGAAATCATAATCTGACTCTTGATATCTCTGATTGGACTTCAGGTTTATATCACGCTGTGATAACCACCGAAAATGGTGTTTCATCACATAAATTTGTGAAACAGTAAAACCCAAAATTGCATTTTATCACCTGAATAAATTACTTAGAACAGTTGTTTTTTGTTAGATGTCTAATTAAAAAACAACTGTTTTCTTTTATTATCGAGAAAATGGTAATATTAGAACTTTACACATAAATAATATTTTAAATATAATTGTGATTTAATTATATAAACTGTATATTTGCACCCCGAAAATTTATAGAATTATTAATAATAAATTATTTAAAGAGTATGCAAAATAAAGGAGCTATAATGTTGTTTGCAATTGCTTTTGCGCTTGTATGTTTGTTTCAAATTTCATTTACGATTGTCACAAGAAATGTAGAAAAGAAAGCTACAAAATATGCTTCTAATGAGGAAGCAGAGTTTCTGGCACAAACAGCAGCACAAGTAGAATTATCCACAAGCCTTTTTGATAAAGATTTTTCTTTGCTTAGTGAAACTGAGAAAAATTCAGTTTTAACAAACCCAAATTTCGAGATTTTAAAAAAAATTAAGTTACAAACTATTATCAATCAAAGAAGAAGTAGCTATCTCGATTCAATTTCCAGAGAAGTTGTTTATAATATTGGAATTCGTAAATATACATTTAAGGAATGTAAAGAAAGAGAGATTAACCTAGGTCTCGATTTAAAGGGTGGTATGAATGTTACTATGGAAATTTCTGTTTCGGATATCTTAATAGCGATGTCCGGAAATAGCACTGATGTTGCTTTCAATCAGGCAATTGCACGTGCTCTAGAGATGCAGAAAACCAGCAATGATCATTTTGTTACACTTTTTGGAAAAGCTTTTAGTGAAATTGACCCTAACGCTAAGTTATCCAGCCCAGCATTATTTGGAAAAGCAGAATATAAGGATAGGATTAACCTCAATACCACTAATGAAGAAGTGCTTGCCATTTTGAGAAGTGAAGCAGATGCTGCTGTTGACAGAACTTATAACATTTTGCGTACACGTATTGACCGTTTTGGGGTTGCTCAACCAAATATTCAAAAACTCCAGACTGACAATCGCATACTCATTGAACTTCCTGGTATTAAAGAACCGGAACGTGTTAGGAAATTATTACAAGGAACTGCAAAACTCGAATTTTGGGAAACGTATGAAAATGCACTTGTTTATAATTATCTCTCAGAAGCTAATGATAGACTTAAGGATACCTATATTGATTCTACAGACACAGTTAATACTGAAACTCTTGTAGATTCTCTTGATATTTTAGCTTCTGAAACAACTGATGCCGTAGCCGTAAATGACACTGCATTAATTGAAAGCAATGATACTTCTATGTCAATGCTTGATCAACTTGCAGGGGATTCAACTAATCCTATTGATTCTTTAGGCGAACAAGAAAAATTTAAAAAAGATAATCCTTTATTCACTCTTTTGCAACCGTCATTTGTTCAAGACGAAGAAGGCAATTACTATCCTGGTCAAGGACCTGTAGTTGGATATGCAAATATCAAGGATACTGCAAAAATTAATAATATGTTGAGCCTTACTTATATAAAGGCCTTATTCCCAAGTGATTTAAAGTTTCTTTGGATTGTGAAACCAATTGATAAAGAGGAAACAACTTTGCAGCTTATTGGAATTAAAGTTAACAGTCGTGATGGTTCGGCACCATTGACAGGAGATGTCATTGTGGATGCAAGACAAGATTACGATCAGGGTGGTAAGCCTGATGTACTTATGGTTATGAATTCCGAAGGAGCCCGAACATGGAAAAGACTTACTGGTGATAATGTCGGAAAATCTATTGCTATTGTGCTTGACGACTATGTTTATTCATTCCCAACAGTACAAGCTGAAATTTCCGGTGGAAGATCTTCTATCTCTGGCAATTTTACAATTCCTGAAGCTCAGGATTTAGCAAATATTCTTAAAGCAGGAGCTTTGCCAGCCCCCGCCAGAATTGTTGAAGAAGCTATTGTTGGCCCTTCTCTCGGTAAAGAAGCAATTCGCGCAGGACTTATTTCATTTATCATTGCTTTCCTCCTTGTACTTATTTATATGGTATTTTATTATAATAAAGCAGGTATGGTTGCAAATATAGCTCTGCTTACCAATGTTTTCTTCATTTTTGGTGTTTTGGCATCACTTGGAGCTGTTCTTACATTACCCGGTATTGCAGGTATAGTGTTAACTATGGGTATGGCTGTTGATGCCAATGTCATTATTTATGAAAGAATTATTGAGGAGTTAAGAGCAGGAAAAGGATTAAGACTTGCAATTACAGATGGCTATAACAATGCCTATTCTGCTATCATTGACGGAAACGTTACAACTTTGCTTACTGCTGTTGTACTTTTTATTTTTGGTACAGGTCCTGTTCAGGGTTTTGCAACAACACTTATAATTGGTATTTTATGTTCTTTATTTACATCAATTTTTATTTCAAGAATTATCTTTACATGGCTGCTTGATAAAAACAAAAGAATCACCTTTGATAATGTCATAACAAGAAATGCTTTTTCAAATTGGAAAATTAAATTTTTGAGTTTAAGAAAAACATTCTACATTATTTCAGGAATTATTATTCTTCTTGGTATTACCTCTTTAGTTGTTCGAAAGCTAAGTTATGGAGTTGATTTTGCAGGTGGAAGATCTTATGTTATCAGATTTGATAAAGATGTTGCTACCCAGGATGTCAGATCTAAATTAGTTGCTGAATTTGGTGAGGCTCCCGAAGTGAAAACTTTTGGCTCAAATAACCAAATAAAACTTACAACCAAGTTTATGATCGACGACAATAGCGAAACTGCTGATTCTGTTGTTGAGAAAAGAATTTTTGATGCTATTGCCGGTACTTTTGCTACTCCAATTACTTTTCAAGAGTTTACTTCTGATGATGAAAACAAATTAATTGGACGCCTAAGTTCTCAAAAAGTAGGGCCTACAGTGGCCAGGGATATTAAAGTTGCTGCTATCATGTCAGTATTCTTTGCGTTGATTATTATATTTGCTTATATTGCTCTGCGGTTTAAACGTTGGCAGTTTGGGTTAGCAGGTCTTATTGCTCTAGCGCATGACACTATAATTGTAATTTCTGTTTATTCAATTTTTTATAACATTCTACCGTTCAATTTAGAAGTTGACCAAACCTTTATTGCTGCAATTCTTACAGTTATTGGTTACTCTATTAATGATACTGTAATTGTATTTGATAGGATACGCGAAAATATGGCTCTATATCCCAAAAGAGAACTTGAAAACAACATTAATATTTCATTAAACAGTGTAATGGGAAGAACAATTAATACTTCAGGAACTACTTTAATTGTGTTACTTACTATTTTCATTTTTGGTGGTGATGTTATTAGAGGTTTTGCATTTTCTTTATTTATCGGTATTGCAATAGGAACCTATTCATCAATGTTTATTGCCACACCAATTGTTTTTGACTTAATGAAGAATAAAATATTTAAAAAGTAGAATAATTAGTATTTATTTGAAAGGCTGCCAAAAAATAGGCAGCCTTTTTTTTGTAACTGAAATTTAATTTTGACGTATAATTTGTGTCGAAGAAATAATATTCATATATTAACTGATTTTGAGCACATTAATGAATAAAATATTATATTAAGTTAATAAATTTATTATTTTTATTTTTTTATTTGGATTTTTTTAATATTTTTACCCGTTAAAATTAAAATGTATAAATCTTTTTATATAATTTTGTTTTTCTTAAATAGTTAAAAGCAATTAATTAAACATACCTTCAACTATGAGATTATTTAGATTTTACGCTTGTATCCTTGTTTTATTTCTTGGACTTAGTACAAGTTTGGTAGCACAAAGAAATTTTACTGAGGAAGCCGATGATGCCTATGAATTAAAACAATACTATGATGCTATTGAATTATATCAGAAAGCATATTCAAAAATAAAGGGCAACCGTGCTGAAAGGGCAAGAATTTTATTCCGTATTGCTGAGTGTTATCGAATCACTAATAACACAAAACGTGCTGAATCTCAGTACAGAAGAGTAACACGTTCGGGATATCCAGACCCTATTGCGCATTATTATTTAGGGGAAGCATTAAAATCAAATGAAAAGTATGATGAAGCAATCATTGCTTTTACTGAGTTTAAAACAAAAGCTCCAAACGATCCACGTGGTGATCAGGGGATTGAATCTTGCAGGTTAGCACAGATGTGGAAAGACAATCCTACAAGGTATGAAGTTGAGAACGTCAGACAGCTCAATTCAAGGGAAAATGACTTTTCTGCTGCCTATGCTGATAGAAAATATTTATCTTTGATGTTTACTTCTTCAAGGGATGGAGTTCTTGGAAAGGGTACAGATGCATGGACCGGTGAAAATTTTACCTGCCTGTTTTTTACTGAACAAAGCCGTAGTCGTAGAGGTAGAAGAGGTGCACAACCTGAAGACCCAATGGGCTCATGGTCAGCTCCGGTATTGCTTGATGAAGGTCCTATAAATACCCCTGCCAATGAAGGAGCACCAACCCTCAATGAAAGAGGAAGTACAATGTATTTTACGAAATGTATGATTGAAAGAAGACAAACCATTACCTGTAAAATTTACGTTGCTCAAAAACGTGGGCGTGCATGGGGTGAACCTGAACTCGTTCCACTTGGACCGGATAGCTTTAATTTTGGCCATCCATCTCTCTCAGCAGATGAGCTGGTTTTATATTTTGCATCTGATATGCCGGGTGGCCAGGGTGGTAGAGATATCTGGATGGCTTCCCGCGACCGTAAAACAAGACCATTTGAAACCCCTGTTAATTTAGGCTCCACTATAAATACAAGTTCTGACGAATTGTATCCTTTTATTCGTGATGACAATGCCCTTTTCTTTTCTTCAAATGGTCATATTGGAATGGGAGGATTAGACATTTTTAAAGCTGAAAAAACTGGTGAAACATGGGGAACTCCTCAGAATATGAAATTCCCTATAAATACACCAGGTGACGACTTTGCTATTATTTTTGAAGGAACTCAAGAAAAAGGTTTCTTTTCTTCAAACAGAAATGGTGGCAGAGGCGGTGATGATATTTATTCATTTTTCTTACCACCTCTTATTTTTACACTTCAAGGTGTTGTTAAAGATGACGAAACTAAGTTAATTATTTCTAATGCAAATGTCAAGCTTGTAGGTACAGATGGAACCATCCTTGAAGTTAAAACAGATGAAAGAGGTTCTTATAAATTCGATAAAACACAAATTTTACCAAATACCACTTACGAACTTCTGGTAACAAAAGATGGCTACTTCTCTTCTACAGCTACTGAAACTACAGTAGGAGTTGAACAAAGCAGAGACTTTGTAGTTAACTTCGATTTGGTTCCAATTCCAAGAAAACCTATTACTTTACCTGAAATATTATATGCACTTGACGACTATAGACTTCAGGCTCAATTCCAGGATTCTTTAAATGGACTTATTACTACAATGACAGAAAATCCAAAATTAGTTATTGAATTAGGTTCTCATACTGACTCCAGAGCTTCTCATGCATATAATGATACTTTATCTCAGAAAAGAGCTGAATCTGTTGTGGATTATCTTATTGAAAAAGGTATAGCTGCTGACAGAATGCAGGCAAAAGGATATGGCGAGAGAGTTCCCCGTACACTTGATGTTGAAATAATCAGAGAAGGACATACTTTCCCTGCCGGTACTGTATTGAATGAAGAATATATTAATTCATTACCAAGCACCAAGGTTAAAGAAGCTGCCCATCAGTTAAACAGAAGAACTGAGTTCAGAATTTTACATGAAAATTATGTCCCCAGCAATACGAATGTTCCTATTGAACGTACAAGGATTGAAATTATTAATAATGAGCCAGCCGATACAATACCTGCTGTTGATACCACAAATCAGCAGAATCCTACAATACCTAATTCAAATCCTAACAGACCAGTTAATCCAAATCCAAATCCAAATACTCCGACTAATCCTAACCCCAATACACCTCCTAACTCAACACCAAATACCCCACCACCAACTACTCCGAGAAACACCAGGCAGTAGGTGAATTGGATTCATATTTATAAAAAAAAAGCCGACAAATTTATTAGTCGGCTTTTTTTATTAAAATTTATTCCTTTTGATGAATAGTTTTTATAACAAATTGAGGATCTAGATAAAACCGGTATAAAAGATCAGCATCTTCACCTGCATATCCTATGCCTACTCTTTTTGCTTTAAAAACCATTTGTTTCCTTATCTTTAAATCTGAATCTGTAATCCAGATTGTTCCCTTTTTAAGGAGGGAAATTCCATTGTCTTTTAAACTAATACCCAATAATGTTGATACTTTTCCAGGACCAATACCATCAACATATTTGAAATTGCTTTTTTGAGCTCTTGCAAGCATTGTTTGAAGACCCTCAGCCGGATAAATTCCTCTGATCAGCACAGCATCAGGGATGTCTTTTACATTTGTAATAACATTAAACAGCTTGTGTATACCGTAACACAGGTAAACGTATGAGCAACCGCCTTGTGCATACATTATTTCAGTTCTGGGCGTTCTTCTCCCTCCAAATGCATGAGATGCCTTATCTTTTATACCCGCATAAGCTTCTGTTTCTGTTATGATTCCTGAAGTTAAGCTGTTCTCAATGTTGGTATATAATATTTTACCTAAAAGATTTTGTGCACATAAAACAACATAATTGTTGAGATAAAAGGAAATAGGTAACGGGTCCCTTATATTTTTGTCCTCCATAAATAATAGATATTATCAATAAAGTCTATTTTTTCATTGTCAACAAGCCATTGCAAAGTTTTAATAATTTTTTGTTTTTGGTATTGTTTAAGGGTGCTAAAGATTTCGTCAATGGTCATGGCCCTTACTTTTAAAATTGGTTTAAGGATATCAACAATAGTATTAAATTCCACTTCGTTGATATTAATGTCATTACGGTTTTTACAAACATCACAGGTACCACATCTCTTATTATCTTCCTGTCCGAAATATTCTAATAACATCTGACTCCTGCATTTAGTACCCGAGCTTACATATTTTTGTATAGCCTCAAGACGTTGCAGCGCAGTTTTTTTTCGCTGTTCATAATTGGCTTCAGAAATAGTGATGTCTTTAATATCAAGACGTTCAGTAGTAAAAATGAGTTGAGGTTTATCTTTAAACGGAATATATTCTAGTACGCTAAATTTATGTAATTTCTGAATGAGTGCGATTACCTCCTCTGTTTTTATATTCATTTTTTTTGCCAGATCGCTTTCGTCGATTTTTATAAAATCATCAAACAAACCTGTATAGGACCGTAATATAACTTTAAGAAATGCATCATAATAAGGATTTATAACCTGAAATTTATAAAGATCATCTTTGCTTAATGGAATATGAAGTTTTGAAGGTGTGTTGATAGCTTCAGTCAGCAATATATATCCTTCTTTCTCTAAAAATTTCAAAGCATTATAAACGAGTAAATTACTCATTTTATACTGGTCTGCAAAATGCGTGATATTAAAATCAAACGATATATTTTTACCACTACCAATTGCAAGCTGCAAATAATTTCCCAATGCACTGTAAACCTTTTTAATTTCTGATATAGGAGGAAATGAAGTTAGAAAATTCTTGTCTAATAACATCAAATCGGCTTGATTGTAAATTATTATAGCAAAAGCTCTTTGTTCATCTCTTCCTCCTCTCCCTGCTTCCTGAAAGTAAGCCTCAATTGAATCTGGAATATCAAGGTGAATTACAAAACGCACATTAGGCTTGTCTATGCCCATTCCAAATGCATTTGTTGAAACAATAATTCTAGTCCGATCTTTCATCCAAGAGTTTTGTTTCGAGTCTCTAACTTTCGGTTCCAAACCTGCATGATAAAAATCTGCCGAAATTTTATTGCGTAACAGAAGAACAGCTATATCTTTAGTCTTTTTTCTACTTCTAACGTAGATAATACCACTTCCTTTAATATTATTAATAATTTCAAACAGCTTTCCATCCTTGTTTTCATCTTCTATCACCGCATAGGTGAGATTTTTTCTTTCAAAACTTTTCTGAAATACGTTTTCTTTCTTAAAAAGTAATTTGTTTTGAATATCTTTAACTACTAAAGGCGTTGCTGTTGCTGTTAGTGCCAATAATGGTGCGTTTGGAATGTATTGTCTTATTTGGGCAATGATTAAATAAGGAGGTCTGAAATCGTACCCCCATTGTGAAATGCAATGTGCTTCATCAATTGCGAGCAGACAAACTTTCATTTTTTTAAGGCGTTCAATGAAAATTTCTGTTTGGATACGCTCTGGTGAAACATAGAGAAATTTAATGTCACCATAAACACAATTGTCAAGACAAATATCAATTTCACTTTTAGTCATTCCGGAATAAATGGCAACAGCTTTAATGTTTTTGCTTTGCAAGTTAGCTACCTGATCTTTCATTAATGCAATTAAAGGAGAAATTACAATACAAATACCTTCAGATGCCATAGTCGGTACCTGAAAGCAGATTGATTTTCCTCCACCGGTAGGAAGCAGAGCCAAAGTATCATTTCCATTAAGAACTGATGTAATTATTTCCTCCTGCATGCTACGAAAAGCAGAATACCCCCAGTAACGCAAAAGGATATTATGTATAGTACTTTTCATTTCAATTGGGAATTTTGTCTTATGTGAGATTTCAATCAAAATTACTTAAAATACTTAATGAATTGTTCCAAAATGTAACTTAAAAATATAAAGCTGTGATTATTTTTAACAAAAAAATTACCTTTGAAAAAAAATATTTATGAAGATAAAAAAAATTGTTTTTTATGGAACTCCTGAGTTTGCAGTAACTTCATTAAAGGCTTTGTCCGATAATCAATATGAAATTTCAGCCGTTGTTACTGCACCTGATTCCCAATCAGGACGCGGTTTGAAATTAAAGCAAAGTGCTGTAAAAGAATTTGCACTATCTCGGGGGTTTAAAATATTGCAACCCGATAATTTACTTGATAAAAGTTTCATTGATTCCATATCCAAGATCGAACCTGATATTCAGATAGTCGTTGCATTCAGAAAACTGCCCTATGAAGTATATAGTTTAGGGAAATTTGGGACAATTAACCTTCATGCTTCATTACTACCCGATTACAAAGGTGCAGCTCCTATTAATTGGGCTGTAATTAATGGCGAAGAAGAAACCGGTGTAACAACTTTCTTTATAAACGACAAAATTGATAGCGGCCATTTGATTTTAAGTGAAAAGGTGAAAATATCAGATGAAATGAACGCCGGAGATGTCCATGATGTGTTGATGAAAGTAGGAGCTCAATTATTACTTCAATCACTTGATGAAATATGTAAAGGAGGTTTTACGGCTACTTCTCAAAGCCGGTTAACTGAAAAAGGTAAAATATTCCATTTAGCTCCGAAAATTTATAAAAAGGATTGTAAAATCAACTGGACAAAAAACGGAAGAACAATTATTAACCTTATTCGAGGTTTAGCACCTTTACCCGGTGCTTATACCGAGCTAATTTCTCCCGATGGAATTTCTTATGACCTCAAAATTTATAATGCTGATTTCATAGAATCCTCAAGCAATTTGGACATAGGAAAGATAATATCTGACGGTAAAACATATCTTAGAGTAGTCTCAGTCGATGGTTTCATTGATTTGAAGGAAGTACAGTTAACATCGAAGGCTCGCATGGATGTAAGCTCCTTTTTGAGAGGCTTTCAGTTAAATTCACAATGGATAGTAAGCCCCGCTTAAGTTGTAATTTAGTTAATTATTCTTAATTTGACAGTATCTTATCGATAGTTACTAACAAAAAGCTCTATTTTTCAACATTAATCAACATTTATAAAAAAAAAACTTGCTATTTGCCGAAAAACACTTATATTTGCAGCGTTCATAAAAACATAGTATTAACCCTTTAAAAAATTAAAAAATGAACAAAGCACAATTAATAGATGCAATGGCTGGCGAAGCCAAGATGACAAAAGTTGACACTAAAAAAGCTTTAGAAGCTTTTGTAACAGTTGTTGGCAAAACTTTGAAAAAAGGTGACAGAATTGGTCTGGTAGGTTTTGGTTCTTTCTCAGTTGGTAAAAGAGCTGCAAGAAAAGGCGTAAACCCACAAACTCAGAAAGAAATTAAAATTCCTGCTAAGAAAGTTGTTAAATTCAAAGCCGGTAACGAATTAGCTACTAAAGTTAAATAGTTAGAGCGCATCTATAAAAAAAGGCTGTCTGAAAAGACAGCCTTTTTTTTTTGCTAAGATTCAAACATTTGATGATAAATAATTAATAAATTTTGAACATAATTTTTTATATCGTAATTCTTTGCATTTCTAATTGCATATTGCGACATGCATGCATATTTTTTCTTATTTTCCATCACTTTCTGAATCCTGTCTGCAAAAATAGTAGCAGAATGTTCTTTGATTAGAAAACCACTCTTTCCCTGTATCACAACCTCCCTGTTTCCTCCACCATCCAGACTTATCACTGGCAAGCCAGATGCTCCTGCTTCAAGTAATACAAGACCAAATGGCTCATAGGTAGCTGCATGGAGATATAAATACGATGTTTTTAAAATTTCTTGAACATTGTCAATTAAACCCCTCATGTGAATAAACTCAGAAAGATTCTTCTGATTTATTTTTGTTTGTATTTTCTCCTTAAACTGCCCTTCTCCAATAATCTCTAATTCAGCCTCAAAATTTCTTTTATGTAATTCTTCAATGACATCAACGAGAAAGCCTTGATTTTTGTTTTCAACGAGTCTTCCAATTGTAACAAATTTATACTCTAAAGGCGTTGAATCAATGTTTCTCTCGTAGTAAAAAGAGTCATAATCAATGGCGTTGGGTAAATAATATATTCTTTTATGAAAAGAGTAGGGGAGAACTTCTTTTAGGTATGTCTCTGTATGCTTTGAAATTGCTATAAAATTATTATGACAATGTTTATATTTTTCGATGAGGTAAAGCTTTTCAAAATAATTAGTATAAGTCTTTTTAAATAAAGATCTGTGAAAATGAAACCTATCCAGTTGTTTTTCATTTTGATGCATGTGAGTCACATAGCATACTTTTGGGAAGGTATTGAATCTTGTAAGGATTTCAGTTTCAAATAGATGTGTGTGAATTAAATGGGGGCGGAACTTGGTGATAATACTCTTTAAATGAGTAAGGTCAGCTTTGTGTTTTTTAAGAATAGATAATGATACATGTGATTTGCATACTTCAATAGGAATATCTTTTGTAAGTCCAGGGTATTCATTATCATCAGAAAAAACAACCAATAAACATATGACATCTTCTCTCTGGAGTAACTCATTCATAATATTAATAACAAGCCTTTCTGCCCCACCTTTTTTTAAATTGGGGATAATATGAATGATTCTTAATTTATTTACATATGGGAAACAATATTTCTTCATATATAATTTATTTTCTATACTCTTTTAGGATTCTACCATAACACAAATTTAATAAAATATTCAATTTGTGTTTGGTTTGCTTGTTTTTAATATTATAAATAAGCGAAAGGATGATATTTATTAAGGCCTTGGATTTCTTTTTTTGATATAAATAATACCTTGCAATACTAAAATAGGTGTTGCTGAGTCTTAGGTTTTTTATTGCAGGTGAAATCAATTTACCTGAATGACTTGAACTGAAAATATGCTTTAACGTTCTTAGCTGGTCTTGCCCACTATTGTATCTTCTTTCATTAACTGAACGTTCTTCGTGTTCAGTTGCTATAACTGTTATTTGGTCTTCAAAGTATAAAACTTCCGAATTTTGTGCAATTCTTAACCAAAGCTCTGTGTCTTCTGCGATTCTAAACATTTCATTAAACCTGTATGTTCTTAAAATGTTTTTATGTATGCATACTTGAGGTACACCAATAATTGTATATGTTAAATAATCTAATATATTTTTATGGGATTTTATCTCCAAATCTGAATAAGACAGAACCGGCCCATTGATGTATTTAAGACCTGTAAAAATAAATGCTTGTGGAAAATTTCTATTTACAATTTCTTTGTGTAATAAATCTAATCGGTTTTCAAGAAAGTAGTCGTCACTGTCTAAAAAGCATATATAATGTCCTTTACTTAGATCAATACCTTTGTTGCGGGCTGCACTACGTTCTTTATTTTCCTGATATATATACCGTATTTTATTGTTATTAATAGCAGCAATAACATCTTTGGTGTTGTCTGTTGAGCCATCATCTACAACAATCAATTCCCAATTCTTAAATGTTTGAATTATAACACTTTCTACAGCTCTTTTAAGAAGTGAAGCTCTGTTGTAGGTAGGGATTATTATTGTGAAAAAAATATCTTGCACAAATTAATTAATAATATATGCAAAGTTAGGTTAATTTATGAATAGAAGAAATAATAAAATTAAGAAATTGAAAAGCCCTATCAAAGTATTGAAAATTAATTATTCTCAGAATTTGCATTTATTTTCAATCATGAAAGGGTATTTATAATCAGATGGTGGCAAAAAATTTTCTTTTATTGTTCGAGGTGAGACCCATTTCAATAAGTTCAGATAACTGCCGGCTTTATCGTTGGTTCCAGAGCTTCTCGAACCACCGAATGGCTGTTGTCCAACCACTGCACCAGTGGGTTTGTCGTTAATATAGAAATTACCTGCCGAATACCTTAAAACCTGACATGCTTTTAACATGGCATACCTGTCATTTGAAAAAATTGAACCTGTTAGCCCATAAGGAGAGGTTTGGTCACATTTTTCAAGAGTTTCTTCATATTGTGAATCTGCATAAGTGAATATGGTAAGAACAGGACCAAATATTTCTTCTTCCATTGTTTTAAAATGAGGGTTGCTGGTTTCTATTACTGTAGGATCTATATAAAATCCCTTTGAATTATAGCAGTGACCTCCAAATATGACTTCAGCATCTTTCGAGTTTCTTGCATAATCAATATAGGATTTGATCCTATCGAAAGCACTTTGGTCAATAACAGGGTTGATAAAATTCTGAAAGTCATTTACTGGACCAATTTTAAAATCCAAAATCATCTCACTCATGTGATTCTTAACTTCCGACCAAAGAGAATGTGGAATGTAGGCTCTTGATGCAGCAGAACATTTTTGTCCCTGATATTCAAAAGCTCCACGAACCAATGCTGTGGCTACTTCCTTTGAATCAGCGGAGGGATGTACAAAAACAAAGTCTTTTCCTCCTGTTTCACCAACAACTCTAGGATAAGATTTATAATTTTCAAGATTATGAGCTACTCCTTTCCATAACCTATTAAAGGTGTTGTTTGAGCCTGTAAAGTGAATACCTGCCAAATCACGATGCTTTAGAACTTCATCTCCTATTATAGAGCCCTCACCTGGAATGAAATTGATTACCCCATCTGGAATACCTGCTTCCTGAAATATTTTCATCAGGTAGTAATTTGAAAGTAATGAAGTCGTGGCCGGTTTCCAGACTACAACATTGCCCAGAATGACAGGTGCCATAACGAGATTAGAAGCAATAGCTGTAAAATTAAAAGGACTTACTGTAAAAACAAATCCTTCAAGAGGTCGGTATTCTATGCGGTTAAGTGTTTCATTAGCTGATATTGGTTGATCGTTGTAAATCTGTGATACATAATAGGCATTGAATTTTAGAAAATCAATAGTTTCACATACAGCATCAATTTCTGCCTGATAGGCATTCTTCCCTTGACCTAGCATGGTAGAAGCATTTATCAAGTATCTGTATTTTTTTGAAATTAATTCTGCTGCTTTTAGATTGATTGACATACGTTCAACCCATGATAAACCTGACCAGATTTTATGTGCGTTGATGGCTGAATTTATAGCTTTTTGAACCTCTTCCTTGCCTGCTTTGTTATATGTAGCTAATACTTCTCCTGAACCGGGGTTAATTATTTTACCTGTATTTCCGCTTCTTATTTCTTTGCCTTTAATAA
>JAQVVM010000032.1 GCA_028698995.1 Bacteroidales bacterium | reverse complement strand
TCTATTTTTTTATTTACAAGTTTTAAAGCATTAATAAGCCCTGCCAGTGTTACGCTTGCTGTTCCTTGTGCATCGTCGTGCCATACAGGAATATCACATACTTCTCTTAAAACATCTAAAACTTTATAACAATTCGGCTGTGAAATATCTTCAAGGTTAATGGCTCCGAAGCTGTGTTGACACATTTTAACAAATTCAATGATTTTATCGGGGTCATTTTTCCCATTTTCATTTTTGCTGTCCACGCATAATGCAATGCCATCAACACCACCCAAATATTTCATTAAGAAAGCCTTACCTTCCATTACACCTAAGCCACCGGGAGGTGTACAGTCTCCATCTCCCAATACCCTTGTGGAATCACTCACAACTGCAACTAAATTACCTCGGTTGCTCAATTCATAAGAAATATCATTATTGTTTCGTATTTCTGTTGACACAACAGAAACACCGGGGGTGTACCATACATTAAACCAGTTAAAACCAGGAACCGGAGCCTTAGGTATGGTTTGCATCTTACCATTGTAAAACTTATGAGCATTTAAAGCCAATCTCTTAAGAAAAATAGTTTTAGCTTTGGCTAATTGTTCTTGCGTAAAATCTTCCGGAAATAATGTGTTAAGATTGCTTAAACTCAAATCATAGTTTTTCATGTCAGGTTATTTATTAGTTGATAAATTGAATGGATTAATTGGTAATTACTGTGTGTAAAAATAATTAAAATAACTTTTGAAAATAAAAAATATTTTCAAAACTTATACTTTATATAAATATGAGATATGTTGGGTTAGAAAAAATTAACGACCGTAATGTTCATTGAATTTTTTCAAGCGATACTCCAAATCAGGGAATTGGGATCTTCTTACCAAAGAAACACATGCTCTGATCCCTTCTAAACGTTCGCTGCCTGTAATATCAAGTGAAATTGCACTGATACCGTAGTAAATAAACTTTTCAATCAACTCCACTCCCGAAAATCCAGGGTATGATATTGTAAAATAAAAACCATCAGCGATAAGGTCATTTTCATCTTTGTCATAAACAATTTTAAAGCCATTATCAATGAATAATTTCTTCATAATTTTGGCTTTTTCGCCATATTCTTTAACAACATCAATAAAATTAAATTCGCCGTTGTTTACTGCTTTCAAAATACCTGCAAGCGCATATTGTGCCGAATGTGAAGTGCCGGAACTCAAAGAATAAAGTGTGCCAAATACCATGGCTTTCCCAAAATTATCAGAATTGTAAAATTTTAATAAATCAGGATATTGTCTTTGAAACAAAGCATCTGAGATAACCATCATACCTATACGTTGACCAGCATAACTGAATGCTTTTGAACTTGAAATAAATAAGATGTAATTATTTGTATAATGGGCTACTGTGGGTTGATAAGGAGGCAGACCTGGTTTGGAATAATCTTTTCTGAAATCCATAGCAAAATAAGCAAGGTCTTCCATTACTACAACACCATACTTTTCAGCAAGTTCTCCTATTATCTGAAGTTCTTTTTCAGTAAAACAAATCCATGAGGGATTATTTGGATTTGAATACAATAAACTTGAAATATGCCCTTGTTTTAGGTATGATTCTAGTTTCTCTTTCAATTTGTCTCCTCTGAAATTATAAACGTCAAAAGTTTGGTATTTTAACCCGAGTACCCTATGTTGTTGTTTGTGTACAGGAAAACCGGGATCTATAAAAAGGGTCGTGTCTTTATCCTTATTCAAACGGTTAACAGTTAAAAAGGCTGCAAACCCACCCTGCATTGAACCAACTGTAGGAAGACAACTTTGAGGATTTACATTTATGTTCAGAAACAATTTGACAAATCGTGAAATTTCCTGTTTCAGCAAAGGCATACCATCTATCTCAGGGTAAATTGATGCAACTCCACTTCTAAGTGCTTCAATTTCAGCTTCTATACCTATCTGTGCAGCAGGTAAGCCGGGAATTCCCATCTCCATTCGGATGAATTTTTCTCCAGTGGCAGTTTCAATGTTATCAACAAGTCGTTTTATCTCTCTGATTGAAGCCTTGCCTACACTTGTCAGCTTCATTTCTTTTATCTTTTCACAAACTATGTCATAATTGATGGGCGTATCTTTCATGTCTAAATATCTTTTATTAAACAATAATTAATTCATTAAAAAGCAAACCTACATGTTTTTTTGAAATATCACAAAAAAATATAAAATATTTTTAAAGATTTTCAATAAGGTATGCTGTCATTTTCGAAAACAGGTGCAAACGCGTGTATCCACCATAAATACCATGATTTTTATCAGGATAAATATGCATGTCAAATGGCTTATTGGCGTTTACGAGTGCATTAAAAATTTCCATAGAATTCTGATAATGCACATTGTCATCAGCCGAACCATGAACAATAAGCAATTTACCAATGAGCTTATCAACATGATTTATGGGCGAATTATCATCGTATCCCGATGCATTGTCTTTGGGCAGGCCCATATATCTTTCAGTATAAATACTGTCGTAAAAACGCCAATTTGTTACTGGAGCTACTGCAATACCTGTTTTAAAGTACGATGCTCCTTTGGTCATACAAAGTAATGTGAGATATCCTCCATAACTCCATCCGAAAATGCCAATTCTGTCTTTGTCAACGTAGGGCAATGTTCCTAGAAATTTTGCAGCCTCAATCTGGTCTATAGTTTCGAGTAATCCCAATTGCAGATAAGTGGCTTTTTTAAAAGCTTCTCCTCGACCTGGTGTGCCTCTATTATCAACAGAAACAACAATATATCCCTGCTGAGCCATCATCTGAAACCAAATATGGTTGTGGCCTCCCCATTCATCCTGTACTGTCTGTGAGCCAGGGCCCCCGTAAACATAAAACAAAACCGGATATTTTTTTGTGTCGTCAAAATCATGCGGTTTTATCATCCATGCATTAAGTAGAATACCATTCTCTGTTGGGATTTTAATAAATTCAGTCTGTGCTATGTCTAATTCTTTCATAGTCCTTTTTAGATCGGAATTACCTTCAATAAGTCTTATCTCATTGCCGTTTCTTGAATTATTAACCGTGTAAACTGGTGGCGTGTTTATGTTTGAATATTGATTTATAAAGTATTTGAATTTTTTACTGAATGTTGGGTTGTTATATCCGGCATTTTGTGACAACCTAACTTTTTTTGTGCCATTAATGTTGATTGCATAAACATGTCTTGTTACAGGCGAGTCTTCAGTTGAAATGTAATAAAGGGTTTTGTTCTCAGAATTATAACCGGCTACATCAATCACATCCCATTCTCCGTTTGTAATCTGATTGATAAGATTTCCATTCATATCGAAACAGTATAAGTGATTATACCCGTTTTTTTCACTGCTTATGATAAACATCTGGCCATCATCAGTAAAAGTTAAATGATCATTAATCTCAATATAACATCTGTTGTTTTCTTCATAAACACGGTTTGTTACTCCTGTACGGGCATCGGCAAATAGCAACTCTAGATGGTTTTGAAGTCTGTTCATTCTTAAAACAGCAAGTTTATTGGGGTCTTTACTCCACTTAATACGTGGAATGTACTGATCTTCTTCTGTTCCAATATCTACTAAAGTTGTGCTTTTAAGTGGCACATTGTAAATGTGTATGGATACATGTGCATTTTCTTCACCGGCTTTGGGATACTTATACCTATATTCTTCAGGATATAGTGTGCCATACATCATCATCACAAATTCTTTGACATGGCTTTCATCAAAACGGTAAAAGGCAATTTTCTGACCATCCGGCGACCAGAAAAAAGCTTGTGTAAAACTGAATTCTTCTTCATAAACCCAATCAGTAGCACCATTTATTACCTCATTGTATTCCCCGTCATTTGTAACTTGAACTTCTTCTAATGTGATTAGGTCTTTAATATAAATATTGTTTTCTATCACATATGCAATTTTGGTCCCATCAGGAGAAAATGTTGCCAGTCGTTGTTTCCCCAATTCCGAAAGTGAAACCAGTCTTTCAGTACCTAAATCATAAACGTAATATTCAGATGCTGTGGAATGTCGGTAAATAGCATCTGTCTCTGTCGCCACAAGTACTTTTGTTTCATCCTTATTGAAAACATATTCATCTATAGCCTTAGGTTGAAGTTCCGCTGCCAGAAAAACATCCCTGAAATTTATGATTGTGCGTGTCTTTTCCCCTGACCTATACTCATATTCATTTATCTGATAACTGTTTTCCAGAACCGAATAATGCTCATCACTGTTCATTGGAACATTATCTGAGATGGATTTTGGTACGAATTTGCGACTGCCCCAGAGCTCCCGAAGTTCTATACTCCCGTTAACTGTCTGAGAGAATGTCCTATTTGAAATCAATAAGAGACAAAGACTCAGAATAAAGATGGATTTGTTCATTGTTGATTTTTTTTGATTGGAACAAAAATAATATAATTTGGCTTAATGGACATAATTAATGCTATTACATATCTGAAAGTCAATTAAGATGTAGCCTTGGTGAAATTGAAAAATTCGAATAAAAAATCTTTTTTTGATGTATATGTTATTAATCATTACAAACTCATCGCTGTAGCAATTGAAACAACACTTATTTTAATGTCCCTTACTTTCAAAAGTTCTTGTGCGCAGGCCTCTATGGTTGCACCTGTTGTTATTACATCATCCACCAACAAAATATGTTTACCTTCAAATGAAAGTGTTTCCTTAACAGTAAATATATTATTTACATTCTCCCATCTTCTATAACGTGTTTTTTTTGTCTGGGTTTCTGTAAAAATTGTCCTTTCAAAAAAAACTGTGTTCATAGGTATATTCATAACCTGTGAAAGACCAAGACCAATCATTTCACTTTGATTATATCCTCTTTTTTTTAATTTATCCGGATGCAGTGGTACAGGGACAATAAAATCAATGTTATTGAAGGCTTCTTCCTTTAATAATTCAAATCCATATAGTTTCCCCAACAGAATTCCAATATCTTTATTGCTTTTGTATTTGAGATGGTGCAGCATTTGTTGAACTTTCCCTTTCTTCGAAAAATAAAGAAATGCAGCAGCATTGACCAAGGGTACCCGACCCCAGAAAATTTTTGCTACAGGATTATCGGGTTGTTTGTGAAAATAAGTTTGGGGTAGGTTACTCAAACAGGCCATGCAAATAATACTTTCGTGTTTATCAAGACGGCTTTGGCAGGCAAGGCAAACTTCGGGAAAAATTACACCGCTTATATCCTGAAATATTGATTTGAAAAATCTCTTATTCATCTTCAATAAACAAAAAATCGAGTTGTTTTTTTAGAAGGTCAGCTTTTTTAACTTTAATTCTTACCTTATCTCCAAGTTGATACTTTCGACCATAGCGCTGCCCTACTACACAGTAATTTTCTTCATCGAGATAGTAAAAGTCTTCTTCAATATCTTTGAGTTGGACCATCCCTTCACACTTATTACCTTCAATTTCAACAAAAATACCCCACTTACTTACTCCTGATATGATACCATTAAATATTTTGCCGATTTTATCTGATAAAAACTCAACCTGTTTGTATTTAATTGATGCGCGTTCAGCTTCTGAAGCTACTTTTTCTCTTTCAGATGTGTGTTTTCCGATGCTTTCAAGATCTAAACTTTTTGGTGGGTATTTCTTTTGAAGGTAAGTATCAAGCAGACGATGCACAACTAAGTCGGGGTATCGGCGAATAGGTGATGTAAAGTGGGTATAGTAATCGAAAGCAAGTCCGTAGTGACCTATGTTTTCGTGGGAGTATACAGCTTTTTGCATGGTACGGATGGCTAAAGTGCTTATAAGGTTTTCTTCACCTTTTCCATTCACATCTTTCAGTACATTATTAAGTGAGTTAATAACACTTTTGCGGTTATCGGTCTGAATTTTATAACCGAACTTGCGAACAAAATCTGAAAAAGTGTGTAGCTTTTCCTGACTTGGTTCGTCATGAACTCTGTATAGAAAAGGTCTTTCTGCTTCTCCCTTATTTGTTTTGCCAATAAGTGTGGCTACCTCACGATTGGCAAGTAACATAAAATCTTCAATCAGCTTATGGGCATCTTTCGATTCTTTGATATAAACATCAATGGGTTTTCCCTTATCATCAAGAATAAACTTGACCTCCACTGTTTCAAATGCAATTGAACCTTTTCTGAAACGTTGTTCTCTCAGCTTCTTAGCAAGTTTGTCTAAAAGGAGTATTTCATTGACAAATTCACCTTTCTGAGTTTCAATTATTAACTGTACTTCATCATAATTAAACCTTTTGTCTGAGTTTATAATTGACTTTCCAAACCATCGGTTTAGAATCTTTCCATCGTCAGACATCTCAAAAACAGCCGAAAAGCAAAGTTTGTCTTCTTTGGGCTTAAGACTGCAAATGTCGTTCGACAGCCTCTCAGGAAGCATGAGGATTACCCTGTCAACCAGATAAACAGAGGTGGCTCTTTCATAGGCTTCTTTATCAAGAGCATTCCCTTCCTTTATATAATGTGCAACATCAGCAATATGCACCCCAACTTCCCAGTTCCCATTTTGTAATTTTTTCAGAGACACGGCATCGTCAAAGTCTTTAGCATCAGGTGGGTCTATTGTAAAAGTAGTTACCTTTCTGAAATCCCTTCGGGCTCTGATATCCTTTTCGTCAATATTTTTATTTATTGATTCTGCAATCTTCAAGCTGGCCTGATCAAAAGACAAAGGCAAATTAAAATCAACCATGATGGATTGTATTTCAACTTCATTTGTGCCTGATGCTCCTAATACTTTAATGATTTTTCCAAATGGATTCTTTGCACGCTCAGGCCAGTCAACTATTTCAGCCACAGCTTTAATACCCTGTGTGGCACCATTAAGTTCATTTAACGGAATAAAAATATCCACAGGCATGGATATTTTGTCGGGAATTAGAAATGCATACTGTTTGGAAATTTGCATCGTCCCTACAAATCTGCTTTGAGATCTCGTAATAACTTCAATAATCTGACCTTCTAGTTTTCGGTCTTTCCGCTTAGGGAATAAAAATACCTTAACAGTATCTCCATGTAAAGCCCTGTTTGTATTATTGGAAGTAATCCTGACATCTTCTTCTACCTCAGATGAAATGACATAAGCCTTGCCACTGGGGGTCATATCAACAACCCCTGTGATGTAAGAATGACCTATCAAAGGTATGATAGATGATTGTTGGTTCAATTCATATTTTCCCCTGTTGGCTTCAAGTAATTTTTTGTCATTAACAAGCTGATCCAATATGTCTTGCACCAAAAGCTTTTCTTTTTTATCAGTTACTCCCAATTGCTTCGACAACTGCTTATAGTTAAGTTTCTGTCCCCCTTTAGATAGAAAAACATCAATGACTTCTTTCTTTAAAGCCTCTCTTAATACTTTATTTGGATTTGTTTTTTTCTTACTCATAGATTTGTTGATTTTTTATAAAAGTACTATAATAATCAGATAAAACAGCCTGCTAAGGGTTAATTTTAACTAAATATTTAACTTCATAATTCATTATACATATAATTTTTTCATTTTCGGTTTTATTACTCATTATTTTTTAACTTTGACTGATTTTATACAATACTAACTTTTAACATCAAACAATTAGAATGAAAAATAACAAAGCAATTTGGTTTTTATTGTTGCTCATAACTTTTATAAATGCCTGTAAGAAGGACGATGTGATTATTGATGATAATGACAATAAGCCCCCTGTAAAAACTGAAAGAGAATTAATTCTCGAAGATTACACAAATAATTATGAAGGTTCTGCGGTCACAAATTTCACATGGACAGGAGATGCTACAACTTGTTTTGCCGGTACTGAATCAACAGAGGCCACGACTAAAACACTGCAAAGAATTAACTATTTCAGACGTATGGCAGGACTTAATGATGATATTGCCTTTGATGCTTCAAAAAGTGCCAAATGTCAGCAGGCTGCTCTGATGATACGTGCAAATAATGCCCTTGACCATTACCCCCCAACATCATGGTCTTGCTATACAGCCGATGGATATGAAGCCAGTGGGAGCTCTAATATTGCATTAGGAACTAATTCATCAACATCAATAAGTCGTTACATTCAGGATGACGGGGCTAATAATACTGCTGTTGGACACCGAAGATGGATTTTATATTCGAAAGCCAAAGTTATGGGTACAGGTTCTACTCCAAACTCCAATGCTTTATGGGTGTTGGGAAACAGCAGCAATCCATTGCCTTCCGATATGCCTGAATTCATTGCATGGCCACCCAAAGGTTTGGTTCCAGCCCCCATTGTGTATCCTCGTTGGTCTTTAAGTGTGCCTTCTGCCGATTTTACCAATGCACAGGTGAATATGACAGATGGAGCGGGGAATCCTTTATCGCTC
Source organism: Bacteroidales bacterium (assembly GCA_028698995.1). Lineage (GTDB taxonomy): Bacteria > Bacteroidota > Bacteroidia > Bacteroidales > PXBB01 > JAQVVM01. The sequence continues at coordinate 44,125 of JAQVVM010000032.1, read as the reverse complement.
AATATTATTGCAAGAAATGGTAATTATGGGGATAAATCTATAGTTTGGGAACCCGAAGGTATTAATACAACCAGCTCAGGCGATGTTACATATAACGTGAGTATTACTGATGTGCTTTTAGGAGGGGTCACTAAAACATATTCTTATCAGGTCATTATTATTCAACCGTAAAATTAAAGTTAAATGAAGAAAAAATTAAAGATTTCTTTTAATCTGCTAACTCCTGTTCTTTTTGCTCTCATAAATGTGTTATTTTTAGCCTCAGCCTGTAAAAAAGAAAAACCTCTTGGAACCGTTGAACCGGAAATATTTGGTTTTAGTTTCTTTTCCAAAATCCCCGGATTATGGCATGGCCCTGTAACATCTGCTACTCCTGCAGGCAATTTTGATAACTGGTATGTTGACTTTCGTCCTGTGTCTGCTAGTCAGGTTTCTCATTTTTCCTTGCTTGACGCAAATACAGTTAATAATTTAAGTTTTTTTACTGTTAAACATAAAGGTAAATTAACTTTAGCCATGCGCACTGAGGGCTGTTTTAATAACCAGTGTTGTATCACCTATGAAGTTCTGGATTCTATTTCCGAAGCTAACGGATATTACCGTTTCAGTGATTTTGTTGCAGGAACAAACAGAGCTTATACCGAATTTATTTTTACTAACAACCAATTACAAATGAAGGTCTATACCAATAAGTTTAATACAGTAGCTCCTTTAGAACCTCATTCGGTTTGGACTGCAGAATTGGGAAGCAGAAGTAATGTGGTTGAAGCAACTGAACATTTTAACTACCCGCAGCCTGTTATGACAAAAGATTTTTCAAACGCTTTTAACTTTATGTCTGAAAGTATTTTCTTTTCATTTGTAAACGACCCCTACAAGTCCGAAGATCAACCCTATGTTGGAAATGTGAATGTTAATATTTCTATAGATTCCTCTCTAACTGTAACGGGTACTGATAAAGTTTTTGTTTTATTCACTACAGAATCTCTGTTTGATGGCTTTATTTTTAATGCCGACAATCTGAAATATATTTCAAAATACGTTCTGCTTCCGGCTTCAACAGCTAGTTATCAGATTAAAAACGTCCATCCGGGAACATATTACATATATGCCTTTATTGATAAAAATTATGATAATCAGTTTTTAAGCGGTGATTATATGAATTCAAATGTATCACAATCCTTTATTCTCTTAGAAGAACAGAATTTGGAAGTTTACACCCTTATTGATTATATAATCCCTTAAAAGAAATTTTTCGACTTTATTGGTTGACAGGTAAAGGTTTGTCAATTTCTTCATGCCAGGGTAACCCGTGTTTGTTCAGCATTTCCATAAAAGGATCTGGGTTAAAATCTTCAACATTAAAAACACCTTCTCCTTTCCATTGACCTGTGAGAACCATCATGGCTCCAATCATTGCAGGAACTCCTGTAGTATAAGATATAGCCTGAGCTTCAACCTCTCTGTAACACTCAGCATGGTCACAATTATTCCATACGTAATAAGTGCGCTCTTTGCCATCTTTGATACCCTTTATTTGACAACCAATTGAGGTTTTGCCTTTATAACCCTCACCAAGACTTGATGGTTCAGGAAGGACGGCTTTTAAAAATTGCAGTGGAACTATTTCTCTACCTTCATACATTACAGGTTTAATACTGGTCATACCAACTTCTTGCAATACATTAAGAAAGTTAATGTATTTTTCACCGAAAGTCATCCAGAAACGTGCGCTTTTTAATGTGGGGAAGTTCTTTACTAATGATTCCAACTCTTCATGATAAAGGAGATAAGATTCCTTGGGCCCTATTTCTGGATAAATAATAGGTTTGTGTATCTCAAGGGGTTCGGTTTCTACCCATTGACCTTGTTTCCAGTATTTACCCCTCTGAGTTATTTCTCGTATGTTTATTTCAGGGTTAAAGTTTGTTGCAAATGACTTACCATGGTCGCCCGCATTGCAATCTACAATGTCAAGTTGGTGCATCTCATCAAAATAATGCTTATTTGCATAAGCTGTAAATATACTTGTAACACCGGGGTCAAAACCACAGCCCAATATAGCCGTTATTCCGGCATTCTTAAACCTGTCGTGAAAAGCCCATTGCCATTTGTATTCAAATTTGGCTTCATCAATGGGTTCATAATTTGCCGTGTCTAAGTAATGTGTTTTTGTCTGTAGGCAGGCTTCCATAATATGTAAATCTTGATATGGTAATGCTACATTGATTACGATATCAGGTTTATAAGAATTTATAAGAGCCACAAGTTCTGGAACATTATCAGCATCTACTTTTGCTGTCTTTACTTTGTTTCCACCTACGGCTGCTGCAATTTGATCACATTTCGACTTTGTGCGGCTTGCCAACATAATATCTGTAAAAATTTCAGGAACCATAGCGCATTTTCTGACAACAACATTGCCTACGCCACCTGCTCCAATAATTAGAACTTTACTCATCTTTATAATATTTAAATGTTTTTTGTTTTTACAAATATAGTTTTTTTTTGAAATATGTATGGTTTTTTTAGTAAAATGTTAAATTTCTAAGGGCTTACTTCTCAAAATATTGATGATTTTTAACCGAATAACAAAATAAAACACCCATTTCCCCCAAAATCCTTAAAAAATAGCTAATGTGATATCTTTACTTAATTTTTTGTTGAAAATTTGAAAATAGAGCTGATATTCAGTTTTTTATGTGTAAGAAGATATATTTTATGTTAAAAAAAGTAATGTAAAATACGTATATATATACGTAAAATTACGTATATAAAAATAAATTAATTTACTCTTTTCAAATATTATATTGTATTGTAATATTGTAACCCTTCCTTAGATGAAATACTTTTCATGTATTAAAAATTGGTAATTAGAGCGGGCTTTAGCCCGCTCTTTTTTTATACTCGTTAATCCTGTTAACAATTCCCAATGTCTGATTGTTTGATGTGTATTGTATTAACTCCGAAATCCCCGATTGACATTGATTTCTGTTAAGGATACAAGAGGTCATTGAAAAAACTTCTTCAATAGTAATGAGTTTCATACACACATTATTTCCCCTACAGGGTGGTACTTCAAAATCATGAACACAAGGGCTGCAATAGGCTTTTTTGTATATAATATGAGAATTCCCGAAAATTGCATATTGCTCAGGAGAACAGGGCCCAAACAAACAAAGGGTTGGTGTCTGACATGCAAATGCTATATGCATTGGACCTGTATCATTGGTAATTACCATACGGGCATTCCTGATAACACAAATAAGCTCTTCAATGCTTGTTTTACCGGCTATATTTAAAAGTCTGTCATCTTTTATTTCGTTTTTTATTGTTTGTGTATAAATATATTCACTGGAACTGCCGATTAGTAATATTTTATAATCAGGATAACTGATTAAAATTGTTTTAATAAGTTTGGTGTAATTATTTGAATCCCAGCGCCTTTCAACTCGTAAATCGGATGCATTTGGATTGATTACAATATAGTTATCTTCATAAAAATTGACAACTTCCTTGCAATTTTCATATAAAGGATATAAATCTGGTTTATTATCAATAGGCTTAAACAAACGTGCAATTTGAAGGTAAACATCCGAAACAGGTACTTTTGAATTGAAAAACATCATGTGGGTGTATATTCCCATACGAAATGAACTTGAACGGAGATAAAAACCAATTCTGTTTTTCGATAAGCTGAATAATGTAAATAAGGTGCTGAAATTGGAATATATTTCAAGATCTATATAAACTGTTGGCCTTTTTTTAAAAAGTATAAACCAAGCACGAATTGAGGAGTTTAAAAGAGCCAAAAAGTTGCTGTCATTGATGCACACGACTGTGTTTATATGTTTAATGAGTCGTAGCAGTTTTTCATTTGATTTTGTTGAAACAAAAATGAGCTCACTCTCCGGAAAATTTGCTCTCATAGCAGCTATCATCGGAGTGGACTGAATTATGCTACCCATACCCTTAAATTTGCAAATGACAATACATTTAATGGGTTTGTTAAGACTATGGTCAATATGAAGCACTTGTCCCATTAAACGTACCAGAAAGTTCAAAAGGTATGCAACAGGTTTGGCTATGATTCTGTCTATATAGATTTCATGACGGGTCTTCAAATCGTAAATCTTTATAAAGGGAAATATTAATAATATGTGTTTCTTTTCTTTTGTCAATAATCAATTTATTGATTTTTTGTTGGTGCCAGTGATAATTATTACTAAGTCTCAACATGTATTTCTGATTATCATGTGCAACTGTTTCAAAAGTGAAGTGACCGCAATAATTATCAGAAGTATCCCGTAAATGAACACTGATTGTTTCATCAACCGAATTACCGGATAGCTCTATTTCCAAATAGCAATGAGTCGTGCAATCTGTTTCATTATTCAGTAAAAAATAAAGATGTTCATCTGTACTGGATGTTTCAGGTATTAACTTTTTTAGATGTGAAAGATCTTGGTATCCGGCTCTTTCGTAAAATTGAGCTGTGTAAAAAGCCGTCTTATTATAGTAAAAGTTTTGAGGTTTAAAAATAAGACTGTCTTTTTCATAACCTGAATGAATGAACTTCCTATCTTTAACACTCCAAATGCTTTTATTATTTACAACGCAAAGAGGTTCATAATTTTTGTAAACATATTCTGCCAAAACATAATACCTCATGCTGTTTGGTATGCCATCCGTAGCGTCAAACCAACCAGGTGGATAATTACTATAAATTACTAAAGGTGTTTTTTCGGGGGAAAGCGACTTCAGTAAATCAATTTGCAAAAAATCTGTGACAATATTCTGTAAATTTTGATTGAAATAACCCGGTATATATCGTCCACAATAAAAGTAAAGTGCAGGGGTGTTTGAAAAGTCAAGAAAAGTTTGTTTTGGAGTAAGATTTTTATCAAAAAACGCTTTTAAATCTGTAAAAGTATTCTCATTAAAAGCATCATCTTTAATGACCCGTCCCTTGAATTTATTTTCATGAAGGGTACTGTCTAAATGAATTAAAGCATTTTCGGTAATGACTTTGTCTAAGAATGAATGAGTTTCGGATATAGGAAAAAATTTTAAGAACAAATAAAGCACAAACGTAAGGGGCAGGAAAATCATTGTAAGCTGACCGGGCGTTTTTTTTGAAAAAAAATGTAAAATAAACAATGCACTTGCAAGAAAGTATAGAGAAACAAGATAAAGTTCGGTATTCTCCACAAAACTATGCCTTACAAGTCCTCGTTGAAAATTTGCAAAATAAATGATGAAAAAGAAAACAGATGATAGCAATAGAAAACGCTCTGTTTTAAAGGATATGTGATCATTGTTCAGTTTGTAAAGCTTATACAATGCTATACATAATGCTATAAGACCGAAAAAAGGTAAAAAGACATGATAAATATAAAATTGTTGTGTTTTTAAATGGCTTAATACCGAAAATCCATGTGCCTGTTGTGCGCTAATGTAATGCAATGCTGCTTTCATATTGTTAATAACATATTCGGGAGATCTGAGAACAAATGCTACTCCTAAAAAGAATAATGGAAGCAACAGGCTCAATGCAAGACCTTTTATAAAGGGTTTGAATTTTAATTTAAGCTGCTTGCACATAACAACCAATGGGAAAAATATGAATGCTGTTAATATGGCAGCAGAACCCGTGTCTAAACGCCAGATAAATAAAACACACACACTTGAAAAAAACAAAAAATAACGAAAAGTATTTTGCTTTTCAAGAAGTTTTAACATGAAAAAAAACAAGATTACTGTCAAGAAAATTGGACTAAAAAAAACGGTGTTCAAAAATGGGAATGCAAGAATATAAAGAAGCGAAAATGTCGGAATATTAAATAGTTTGTTTAAGAAAATCCATAAAGTCAGCAGAAAAATAATGTTGTTCAAAAATTCATAGGCCATAAAATCAATAGAACCGGTGTATCCAAAAATATGGATGTACAAATACCCATACCACTGTTCGTATAGCATATGAGAACTCATAAAGTCCACGAATGGTAATTGCCCGAATTTAAATACCCTCAACATGGAATTGATTGGATTGGCAATTTCAAATGTTTCAGTAGTCTGTATTATAAAAGGAGAATAATAATAAAATAAAGCAGTGCCTATTAAAACAGCGGGTCCAAAACAAAATAAAAATGCTTTTTTACCAGTGATAGTATAATTTTTTCGGAAGTATGCAAGTATAGAAATTGTCAAAAGAAATGAAAGAAAAACCATTAAATAAATGACTTTATATCTCAATAAAATTTCATACTTCAATTGAACATACATCACAACCTCCAATGTAAGAAAAAGCAGCATTGGTAAAGCTGCAAAAGGCAATAGGAGAAAGAGAATTCTTCTGTATGTCCATTTGCTTTTTTTATGAAAATAAATAAGTAAAGAAGAGGTGGTGACACTTAAAACGCCAAAAACTAATGGGAAATGTCCCTGGATAAATTCGGATTTATTGAAAATAAAAAGAATACTAAGTCCCAATAAAAATCCTACAGACAAAGAAATGTGGGATATCATCTCATATCTTAATATTCGAAAATCGTATTTTGAAAAATTTCCTATAAGGTAAAATAAAAACTTTACAATAAATAATCCCAGAAAAATATCTGTTGCGATTGTTGTGTCAATACCTATAATATCTGTGCATAATAGGCAGAGCCCAAAAAGACTTATGCCTGCAAGATTTTCAAGTTGTTTCTTAACAAATCCGAAAACATGTGTGAAAATATTGGTTATGAAATAGACAATAGTCAATAAAATCAGACTAAAAAATACAATTTTGTAGAAGAAGCTCACACGTTTACCAACATCAATGCCCTGTGAAACAGCCTCACTAAAAAACAAACCATCTGGTATTTCTAATTTGAAATCAGGTGTTTCCCAAAATCCAGAAACAAAAAGAGCTGTAATCCACAGGGAAATGACGAACAAATAATGTTGTAGATTAATGTTTTTTGTAAGAATATTGGAGATTGTTTTAATCATACTTCTAACCTCTGTCTTATAGCTTCGTAGGTGATAATACTTGCTGCAACTGAGGCATTGAGAGATTCAGTCTGCCCGTAAAGCGGAATTTTTGCATTAAGGTCAGCAACAGCAATAAGCTCGAATGCAATGCCTTCTTCTTCATTGCCAAGAATGATGGCTGTAGGAAATTTGAAATCAATACTGTAAATTGTTTCATCTGTCTTTTCAGTACAGGCGACAATTTGTAAACCACTGTTTTTCAGAAACTTTATTGTATCCTTGAGGCTTACTACCCTACATATGGGTATATTGTGTATGGCCCCCGAAGAAGTTTTAACAGCATCTGCATTGATTTGCGCAGTGTTTTTGGTAGGTATTACAATGGCATGAACACCTGCACATTCTGCTGTACGAGCTATTGCTCCAAAATTTCTGACATCAGTAATCCTGTCTAAAATTAATATTAAGGGTATGCTACCCGACTCATAAACCATTGGTAAAATGTTGTCAATTTGTTGATAAACCACTGTTGACATGAATGCCAAAACCCCTTGATGGGTTTTACCTGTCATGCTGTTAATTTTATCTGCAGGTACAAATTGTACAGGAATATTATTTGCTCTGGCTGCTTTAAGTATTTCTCCTATGGCTGCGTTTCGTACTTCTTTTTGAAGTAGTATTTTGTCAATTTCTTTGTTGCTCTTGATGGCTTCCATTACCGGGTGTATGCCAAAAATGAATTCTGTTTTTTTCAAAATATGTGTTTTATTTATAAATAATTTAACGTCTCCAATTACTTATGGCAAAATACCAGTTATCTCTGAACATTTCCGATTTGCTCAACATATAATCATTTTCTACAAGCGGGTTGTCAACTTTATAAAACATGAAATTTATGGACCTTAAATTTGACGGTTCTCCATAAATCCAGTTCTCAGATGTGTCGGTTTTATAAACATAACTGGGTGTTCCGTATATGATAAACACCATGCCTCTGTCTGTTTTCCATCCTTCATGATAGGATGTGAAAAATTTATTGGCAAGCCTTACCCTCCCGTAATAATTTTTAATAAGCTGCCTAGCCCTCTCTTTATTCCCTGCTATTTCAAGCCAAAACAACTCAATGGCGTGTTTTTTATCTGCTTGAATAATCATATTATCAAATTCCTGTCTGGTCGTGAGATATCTTGCCGAATAAATCATTTGTTCTGCCTCTGTGATATTTGGATAATCTTCATGAAAACGGAAAATAGTCAAGCCCTCATTTCCTGCTGAATCAACCAATATTCTGTAAACGCCTTCACGTTTAAGTTGAAAGGGTTCTGATATACCATCTTCTATTTGAATTGAAAAAACAGTATCGGGAAAAATATTGGTTGGTTTTTGAATACTTATATTAAAGGGTGGAGTAGCTATCTGAAATCTGTTGGGATAATATTTTACATAAAGTTGTGTCAGATTTATATCTGAATTGTGTATGATAACAGTATCAGATTTATTAAAATAGGGTTCATAAATGAGATTTCCATCTGTGCCGGTTAGATAAAAATTCTGACAACCTTTATGATGTGTTTTTTTTACAGTGATTAAATCATAATAGCTTGTGTTTCTGTTATTATCAATAGTGTTTATTTTTAAAATGTAATTTTTCCCTGATGGAATATTTATTGTCAGACTGTCTTTAATAAAGTCAGCTTTGAATTGATTTATTGTGTCAGAAATGTAAATACTCAAACTGTCAATTACAGTTTTTGCTTCATAAGAATCAAAAAGTTCATATTTTATAGTAAAGGAAGCAAAGAACTTATTATTGATAATATCTTTAATATAAAGCAGGTCATCAGTATTTATATTGTAATGTAATACTGAAGAATCGGCTGAAATATGATAAAGTAAACACTGTGGTTTTATGTAAAATTCACCTTCGCTATAGATGAAAGCCATATTCTGACGGCTCAGTTTAACATGGGAAAAACAAGCTGCAAAAAATAAAATCATGAATAAAAGCAGTGAAAAAGATAGTCTTTTATAAGCTCTTCTCTTCATCTTCAATATATTTTTCTGATAAGGATTTTGTCGTTTTAACACCCAGTTCTCTAAGGTCTTCAGCTCTTTTAACAAGATTTCCAGTGCCTGTTGAAAGTTTCTTCATGGCTTCATTATGGGTTTTGCTTAAAGCTTCAATATTTTTACCTATTTTTTCCAGTTCACTAATAAAACTGATAAATTTATCGTATAGATTACCTCCTTGCCGTGCAATTTCAATGGCATTTTTCGTCTGATTCTCCTGTTTCCATATTGATGCAATGGTTCTTAAAGTGGCTAAAAGTGTTGTAGGACTGACAACAACAATTTTTCGATCCCATGCATAAGAAAAAATTTCAATATCCGACTGAATGGCTGTACTGAAAGAAGACTCTATGGGCATGAAAAGTAATACAAATTCCGGTGTAATAAATTCTTCAGCATTCTGATATTTTTTTTCGCTTAAACTGTTCACGTGTGTTTTTACTGAAGAAAGATGTTCCTTGAGATATAGTTGCTTTTCTTTTTCGTCATCTGCATTTATAAATTTCTCATAAGCAATTAAAGAAACCTTTGCGTCAATAATGATGCTTTTTTTATCCGGTAGAGATATAATGACATCCGGTTGGATACGCTTCCCCTCCTCGTTTAATGTGCTGTATTGTAGAAAATATTCCTGTCCTTTGGTCAGCCCCGATCTCTCAAGAACCCGCTCAAGTATGATTTCTCCCCAATTACCCTGTTTTTTACTGTCCCCTTTTAATGCTTTTGTGAGGTTGTTGGCTTCCTCGCTGATACGTTTATTGAGTTCATGTAAACTTCTTAATTCAGCCTTTAGATCGACTTTGTCGCGCAATTCCTTATCGTAAGTTTCTTCTACTTTTTTTTCAAATGAACTAAGTTTTTCTTTGAGCGGACTCAATAAATCATTGATATTTTTGTTATGTATTTCTGTTATATCTTTTGTGTTTTCACGTAATATTCTGGAAGCAATTAACTGAAATTCTTTATTGAACTTTTCATTTAGTTTTTCAATTTCCTCTGCCTGTGTGTGCAGCTTTTCTTCCATCGATTTATTTTGAATCTCTGAGGCCGTTTTCTCTTTCCTTAATAAATCATAATTAATTCGTTCTGCTTCAATTATTTTTTGTAGCTGGCTTATCTCTAATTGAAGGTTTTCAATGTTTTTTTTATCCAGTGCTTTTTCAATATTCAGTTGTTGTAATTCTTCCAGTTTCTCCTTCTCAAATCGGAGTAATTGGTTCTGCAGCTCATTTAATCCTAAAAGTGACTGCTTCTTATAAAAAAAATAGACCACTCCAAAGCCAATTAGCAAACCAATAAATAAAAAAACAATATCCATAAATTAAGGTTTAAGTTTTTCAAAATTAGTTGTTTTTAAGAAACAATACAAAAAAAACACCGATTTAGTTATAAACCGGTGTTTTCGTTGCTTTTCTCAACCTTAAGCCTTTTCTGTTTTAAAAGGATCTTTTGATTGGTTTTTATTATTCTGATTAGCCCATGGAGGATTACCGGGAATTCCTCCTTCCGACATTAACCAAAGTGAAGTTAAATGATCAATCTTACATTTGATTATACTTGGTCTAAAATATTTTTTTTTCATATATCCATTAATTAATTTACAATTTGGTTTAGATCTCTGATAAAATCGGAAACATCCTTTTCTGCTGTCTGTGCATCAGTATCAAAATTCTGTAAAACTAGCTTTGTTATATCTTCAATACTTTTAACACCATCAATTTGTTCCCAGATAAAAGCAGCTACCTCATTTAAGGTGTAAATCACATTCATATCAGCTACATCATTAACCAAGGGCACCAGTACCATCTCTTCATCAATCTTTCGACAAACAACCTTTGATTTTATCTGATTGATATGCTCCATAAATTTCAAATATTAATAAATGAAAACCTTTTCTGAGATACTTTTGTTTATTCCTGTAATCCTAACTATGTATTGACCAGAAATAAGGTTTGTTGAGATTTTATGTAGTCCACCACCATTGATTTGCTCACTGACAACTTCTTGTCCCAGTAAATTGTAAATTGTTACAGAGAAGTTCTCATTAAGTGAATTGGATATATATATATTATTTTCATTAGCAAAAACACTTATGGCATTTTCTAATTCATTGCCAATAGAAGTTGGTGTTAAAGTGAAATGAACAATAAATCTGTTGTTATGAGTGCCTTTACTTGTATTGAAAGTATATGAATTTTGATTTTTTAAATCAATCAAAGTGTTTGTTTGTAAATCTTCCAGATGCAAACTGACATTAGAATTAAAACTGTTGATATTGTTTGCAGAAATGGTGTGATCACCATCAAAAGATGTTGTAAATCCAATGTTTACAGATTTGTTTTCAATAAGTTGTGGATATGAATTGATAACATAATCATTTTGTGCATCCGAGCTGTATATTTGCGGATATTCTTCAATTTCTGCAAACATTTTTGATGCATCAAAATTTCTGTCTAAAACATCACTGGCACCATCAATAAATCTGATAATACTTTCATCTGTATAGTTTTCTCTTTCAATTATAAGTTTTAATTCGTCATTGTTTTGGGCAGCCTTCATCATATTGGTGGGAACACTTACCCTTGCAGTATTTTCTAAATGTAAATATCCGTTTCCTGTTGGGGTTCCAGCGTCACCATAAACCTGTACCCAGAAAGCCTGCATGGGTGGGATATATCTTGATCCTTGATTTGTACCAGCTTGATTGATATATGAAGCAATGGTGCCATCAGCTTTTCTGATATATGTAGCATCCATAAGGTTATCTTTATCTATACCTACCGGAGCATCCCAATCAATAGTAGAAGGATAGGGGTTTCCCACAAGATTCCATCCGTAATTACCTGAGTTGAATCCGGTTCTTATTAAAGCATTATTTTCAATGTGCCCGGTGTTTAGACTACCCCAAAATTCAACTTTTAAATCTTCTCCTTCATTTTTTGTAACGTAACCTCTCATTGGGGTTAAATTTCCTTGCGCGGTTGGATCCCAAACTGCAGTATTTGGATTAAACTCGTATAACCCGTCAAAATTTTCAAAAAGGATAGATTGTGCATACGTGGAGGGTGAAGAAAAATACCAGCCTGTTTGTGTATTGTCTGCAAAGTATTTTTGAACAATGGTATTTCCGGCAACATTCAATGTCCCAAAATCAATAAATGTACCTGTTCCGTTTGCATTTGACATAATAGTAAAATTATTATTTACATCTAAAGTTTGTCCTGCTGATACTTCTAAATGAACATTGGGCTCAATATATACATTATCATAAGTTTCTGAAGTAGAAATTGTTGAATTCTGGATAAAGTAAATATCCTCCTTTATATATCGGTTCTCATTGGGATAAACAAATTCCTTTAATTCATATTCATATGCATGAGTCATGGTTTGTCCAGCTGCTCTGTTCCCATCTGTCCAACCTGGTGATGGCCAGCCGAAATAACGCCAGTTAGTACCAAACTGTTGTTCAGTAAACGATGCAATTTTAAATTTTGCTCCCGGATTTTGTAAACCAAGAATTGCTCTTGGAATACTAATTTCCCTGTAATTGGCTCCAATTTCAAAATGAAGCATTAATCCGCTTAACAGAGGATTAAAGTATCCCAAATCAAGATTATTTGTGGGTATTCCTTGGGTATTCCAAGTATTGCCATCCCATTGTGCAAATTCCATGTAGTCTTGTCCAACTGATTCGTTTTTCCAAATTAAAACAGCATTAACTTTAAATGGTGCTATAATATTTTGCCCCCAAGCATAAACATTTGTAGTTCCGTTATCCATGTTATCGGGATTAGTATTAAAAAACATAAAAGTGGCCATTTTATCATAAGACGCATGTGCCCCTGAAATACCAAAATAAATATAATTGTTATCCCAAGTAAAATGTGCAAATTCAGCTGCATTATTTGGAGCAATTGGTGTGATACTGTCAAAAATCTCACTGCTTTGCCAGTTTTGATTTAAGCCATCAATTACAATATTAGGATTATAAGTACCGCCTGTTATTGGAAAACCATTTACCTGAATATCATCTATTGTACTTGTGCCTCCACTTAAAGTGTTGCCATTGTTTACAGCAATATTAGTTCTCATTATCCATCGAATATAAACTTCTTCTTCGTTATTACAAACCTGCGGTAAAGTAACATTATTCAAAACACCTGCACTGTACGGGTAAGCATCATTTGCAAGATATATCAACTCAGCACCGGGGATATTATACCACTGATACCCATTAATACTGTATTGGGCTTTGAAATCTCTAGGGCCTGTATCTGAGCTTCTTTGTCTTGAGGATAACTGAAGATTTTTATAACCAACAGTTGATATTTTTATTTGCCAGTATTTTAATCCTTCACCATTGTCCCATCCATTAAAGTTAGGTCTTGCACTGCTAAGCCATGAAGAATAAACAACCCCTCCAAAAGTGCTGATAAGAGCTATATCTTTATTAGCTGTTGTACCATCATCAGCAGAATATGGGTATAGTTCCCATTCTGTAGTATTGGAAATTGAACCTCTTTTGGTTGCATCCTCAAAATTGAAATGGGCAATAAGGTCTGGGGCATCACTTGTAAGATCACTGCTTTGAGAAACAAAACCATCAGTTTTATAATTAATTAAAACACCGCTGTTGGTATAGGGATACATTTTGAAAAAGTATTCAGTTTCTGAATCAAGACCTGTCCATAAATATTCTTCAACACCATAGGCAATGTTTTTTGCATTAACTCCATTACCTACAGGTGTGCCATCTGTTGGAGCGGTTAAGTCTCCATAACTGACATCACTCATTAAAATCAAATAACCATCAGGTACTATAGTTCCGCTTGCATCTGTCCAAGTCAATTTTATTGAATAATAGGATTGGGTTGTAGCAGTGAAATTGGTCGGTTGATTGCTTGGTTCATCCTGAGGATCGGTTACAGCATCATCGGTTAAGCCCGTTGAATACATTCCCTCAACATCATCATATGACCATATTTTATAATAGTAGGTAGTAGCATAATTTAAACCTGTATGATTGAATGATAAATCATCTCCAATATACAAAACTTTTCCTCCTCCAATGATATCATCTCCGGCTGTATATGTGCCTGTTGGTGTTCCAAATGTACCATTACTTGACCATGCAAGTAAAATAAGATTGTCATTTGAATTCAATACCCAATCAAGGTCAACTTGAGATTTACCATTTGCAATAGCTGTAAAATTTGAAGGGTCATCAACAGTGGGGACAACAAAAGACTCCACTTTAATATCGTGAACATAAATTGCTGAACTTGGTGCTGAGAGCCTAATCCTTGTTGCTGAACTTACATTAATGTCATAGGTAAATGTTGCACCTGTTGTTCCAATTCCTGTAAAGGTGTATATTGTGCTCCATGAACTGCCATTGTATGTTTCTAACTTGACATTTCTATTTGAACCTCCAGCCACTATACCAAAGGTAACCTTTGAAACAGATGAAACTTGAGGTAATTCAAGAACTCCATCTGAAGCTCTCAATTGAACTCTTCCTGCTGAACAAGTACCCGTTGCTGAAGCAGCATTTGCAACCATACAATTTGTCATGGTGACATTTCCTGTGCCTCCGTCAACATTTATAGTTTGTGTATAATTACCGTATGATCCACGGTTTGTCCAACTTTGAATGTTTTCATTTATCAAAGTTGTTTGTGCCATCAAAGCACTTGCTAAAAAGAAAAAGCTTAGAAACAAGCCCCCCTTTTTTAAGAAATTAAAATTTTTCATAAAACAATATTATTTAGTTAGTATTAATGCTTATTCTTATAAAATGCAAAGGTAAGATTTTTTTAAACATATTGCCAAATTTTTTGAATTTTAGTGGTCTTGGAAGTTTATATTTAAATTTATTTAAACAAAAAAACCTTGTAAATATTTGATTTACAAGGTTTTTAGTTGGTAGTCCGAAAAGGAGTCGAACCTTTAATCTTCCGATGCAAGACCGGATGTGTTGCCTGTTACACCATCGGACAATCTGAGTGGAGCGTAGGGGAGTCGAACCCCTGGCCTTTAGACTGCCAGTCTAACGCTCTAGCCAACTGAGCTAACACCCCCTAAGATTTCCGTGTGCAAAAATAGTTAAAAATATTTAAAATGAAATTTTATTTAAAAATTTTTTTTAATTTTGTATTAAATTAATCTAAATAAAAATAATAATATGAAAAACTATACACAAATAATAACCGCATTTTTATTTGCTGTGCTGATGTCATTACAGTTAAGTGCACAGATTCACATTATTGAACAGCAAAACTTTACCTTTTCTCCAAATACTTTAAATGTTAATATTGGGGATACAGTCCGTTGGGTATGGACTGCTGGTTCACATACCACAACTTCGGTAAGCATTCCTTCAGGAGCTCAATCTTGGGACAACCCACTTACCCAAAGTGAAACATCATTTGAATATGTTGTTGCTGAGTCAGGAACATATAATTATCAATGTACTCCACATTCAAGCATGGGTATGACAGGCAGTTTCGTAGCATTTCCATCCACAAGAATTAGTAGAATTGTTGAAAAGCCTGCAGTTAAAATCTATCCAAATCCCGCAAAAGATTATATAATTATCCAGATGGCTCGAGAAATGGAAAAATGTGAAATTTTTGTCAATGATATTATAGGAAACCATGTAAGAAGCCAGCTTTGCTCTTTAGAAACGGACACAAGAATAATACTTGAAGACCTTTATGAAGGCATTTATGTTGTAAGTGTTTACATAGAAGGCTCCTTGGTTTCAGAACAAAAAATTATTAAAATAAATTAAAACAATAAAACATGAAAAATATATTGAAATTAACCGCTATTTTTATTTTTTTAGCAATTTTTATAACATCCTGCTCGAAGGATGACAACTCAAATACAGGAAATGTAACTGAAATTATTGAAGAAGGAGATTGGAAGATAGTACTTTTTAATGAAGACGGTAATGATGAGTTATATCATTTTACAGGCTATAGCTTTGTGTTTAATAATGGAACCGTTACTGCTTCTAAAAATTCTTCAACCATAACCGGAACTTATTCAAATACGACCGACAGTGGAAATAATAAATTGATTCTTGATTTCGGAACATCTCAACCATTTGACGAACTCAATGATGACTGGCATATTCTTGAGCAAACAAATGTAAAGATCAGGCTGGAGGATGTAAGTGGTGGAAACGGAGGAACAGACCTGTTGACTTTCGAGAAATTATAATAAAATTGAAGTTGTTTTTTAGTAAAATTTGTGTCATTATGCATTTTAAAGAAATTTTGTTAATGAAATCATAAAAAAATGATGTAATAGAGATTTCGGTTTAACTTTGCAATCAGGATATGAAAAAGTTAATTAGAGATATTACCTTGATTTTTGGCATTCTTATTTTTACCCTTTGTTTTGTGGGTATAAATATCACTAAGCATTATTGCTCCTCATGTGAGAAAACACAATTTTTTGTTTTTTTTCATCCTAAATGCTGTCATGAACACGATATTTCTCATCATAATGAAGATATTGCCTGTTGCAGTTCTTCAGGACATAATTCTTTACCAAAGAACCATGAGGATAATAATATCCAACAATCTTCATGCTGTGAGGATACTAATTTTTATTTAAAATTAGATAATGAGTATGTTGTTAATACAATACCAAGGATTAACGAAGTTTCTGTGATTGCTATACCTCTTTTATACAAAATTGTTGAAATAAATATGTTTTTTGATAAAAAAATATGTTTTCAGCATAACCTACCTCCTCCATTGCTTTTTAAAGCTGATTCTTTTATCATTTTCTCAAAGCAACTGCTTTTCTACGATTAATCTACATTAAAAGGCTGTTCTGTAAGTTTATATTAATTCGACTGTTTGATAATTTAATCCTTATAAACAGTAATTATTAATTAAAGTAATTTTTTCATTACTAAACTTACAAAAGCATTTGAATTTTTGCTTCAACTTCAATAATTAATTTATTGAGGAATAAATGTTTGATTAATAAAGATTTAAAAATGAAAAAGATAAAAAAAACAATATATTTTCTTACAATTCTAATATTTATAAATAATTGTATTTATGCGCAGAGAATAAGTGGTCATGTTGTTGAAAAAGATGCGCATAACAACCATAACCCTCTTCCTGGTGTAAATGTATATTGGTTAAACACAACTGATGGTATTGCAACTGATATTGATGGCCATTTTGAAATTGAGAAGAAAAACGAGAATCATAAATTTTTGGTTTTTAGTTATGTGGGTTATCTTAATGATACAATTGAAATTTCAGGAAATATGGATCATTTACATGTTGTACTTGAAGCGACCCTATTACTAAATGAAACTGTTATTGAGGCTAGGGGGTCTGGCACACATGTACAGCGCATAAATCCAATTTATACTGAACAAATAACAAGTAATGAAATTCAAAAAGCAGCTTGTTGTAACCTTTCAGAAAGTTTTGAAACAAATGCATCTGTAGATGTTTCTTACAGCGATGCTGTATCGGGTGCAAAACAAATTCAGTTGCTTGGTCTTTCAGGTATATACAGTCAACTGTTAACAGAGAATATACCATCTGTTCGTGGACCGGCAATACCCTATGGCTTGCTTTATGTGCCAGGCCCATGGATGGAGTCTATTCAAATTTCAAAAGGAACCTCATCTGTAATTAACGGATATGAATCTATTACCGGACAGATAAATGTGGAGTACAAAAAGCCTCAGAATAGTGAAAAATTGTTTGTTAACATGTATGGTAACGACCTTGGAAAAGTTGAAAGCAGCATCACAACAGCTCATAAGATCAGTAATAATTGGCATACCTTGTTTTTATTTCACGGAGAATTTCAAAATAAACCTTCAGACTCAAATAATGATGGCTTTATGGATCATCCGCTGGTAAAAAAATATAATTTTTTTAATAGATTTAGTTACGAAAACCATGGTAAAATGGAATCGGTATTTGGGTACAAAATTTTAGATGAGGAAAGAAATGCAGGACAAATAAACTTAACGGGGATGGCTCCTGAAAACCTATATAAAGTCAAAATCAAAACAAAAAGATATGAGGCTTTTGCAAAAAATGGATTTTTCTTCCATAATAGACCTGGTACGAGTTTGGGAACTATTGTGTCCGGAACATTTCATGATCAACAGTCAGATTTTGGAAATAGAAAATATAACGTGACTCATAAAAACCTTTATCTCAATATCATTTATGAAACAAATTTGATTAATGAAAAACACAAATTCAATGTTGGACCAAGCTTTTCATATGATATTTTCAATGAAAATATAAATGCTCTTGAACAAATCAATGAAGAGATTATTCCTGGTTTTTTTGCCCAATATACTTTTAACAATCAAAATAATTTGACAGCCATTGCAGGTATCAGATATGATTACAATAATTTGTATGGCCATATCATCACACCACGCCTTCATGTGAAATACAACTTAAATGAACATTTAACGATTAGAGCATCGGGTGGTAAAGGATACCGATCTGCTCATGTAGTTGCCGAAAATCCATTTCTCCTGATGAATTCAAGAATAATGACTTTTGATGAGAATATTAAAATGGAGGAAGCTTTTAACTATGGAACAGCTATTACATACGACTTCAGTATTATTGGGAAAGAAAGTAATATCAGTATTGATTTCTTTAGAACAGATTTTGTCAACCAGGTCATTATTGATATGGAACGAAACCCATCTGAAATTCATGTTTACAACCTTAATGGATTATCTTATTCAAATAGTTTTCAAGCAGTTTTCACTTCAGAAATACTGTCGGGTCTTGATTTTACGAGTGCTTTCAGATGGAATGATGTAAAAACAACCATGAACAATAAGCTTCTTGCAAAACCATTTGTCAATAACTACAAAGGACTTTTAAGTTTATCCTATCTCACTCAAAATAATAAATGGCAATTTGATTTTACATCACAGTTTAATGGAAAAAGCCGTTTGCCTGATACTTCTCAATTACCCACAGAATTTCAAAAACCTGATTATTCTCCGGCCTATACAGTTTTGATGGGTCAGATTACTTTTAAAGTCAAAAAATTTGAATTTTATTTTGGAGGAGAAAATCTAACAAGTTTTGTTCAGCAGCATCCAATTGTTAATGCTAGCGAACCATTTGGTGATTATTTCGATACTTCATTTATTTGGGGTCCTATTTCACCTAGAATGTTTTATGCAGGATTGAGATTTTCCCTTTAAAAATTTTTTCTCGTACTATTTCTCAATTCGATAATTTGTAATTGATAGACTTAAACTTCTGTGTTAGATTTAAGTCCTTAGCATTTTTTACTTGATAATTAAACAAAATATAGGATGAAATCATTCAAAAAGAATAATTTTGTGCTTCAAATCAAAACAGATGAATCTGATTATTGACATAGGTAATTCTTTTTCAAAACTCGAAATTTGGGACAATAATATATTGATAAAACAAAGGACAACTAATGTATTAACGGTTGATGAGGTCAGGTTTTTTTTAATGGATGATGATTTTCTTACTAAGGTTAATAATTCAATTCTTTGTACAGTATCACAAAGACCGGATTTTTTAATTGATTTTCTAAAAGATTGTTCCAATTTTATTTTTTTTGATCATAAAACGCCTATACCTATCTTTAATGCTTATAAAACGCCTGAAACTCTTGGAAAAGATCGCTTGGCTGCTGCTGTGGGTGCTCATTTTTTGTTTCCCAAACAAAATGTTCTCAGCATCGATATAGGTACTTGTATAAAATATGATTTTGTTTCTGCTGAAAGTGCTTATTTAGGAGGTGCTATATCGCCAGGAATGACAATGAGATTTAAATCTCTTAATAATTTTACCGATAAATTACCGTTAATTGAGCAAAAAGAAATTAATTTCTTTGTAGGTGATACAACAGAAAATTCTATTTTATCGGGTGTTATTAATGGTATGGCGATAGAAATAAATGGCATGATTGAATATTACAATAGAATATATGCAGATTTAAACGTTGTTTTATCTGGAGGAGATGGTAAATATTTTGAAAATATGATAAAATTTCGCATCTTTGCAATCCAAAATATTGTAACTTTGGGGCTAAATGTTGTATTAAATCACAATAAATCAGACAGTTAAAAAGTAAAAATGTATAAAAAAAATGTAATTGTAAGAAGATTCGTATTAATAACCGTATTGATACATTTTACTATCTCTGTAAGCTTTGCCCAAACAAACATCAGTTCTCCTTATTCCCGATATGGTCTAGGACAGCTAAACGAAATTCCCAATTTCAGGCTTAGTGCAATGGGTGGTATAAGCAGTGCCGTAAAAAACAGTAATTTGATTAATATTTCAAACCCCGCTTCTTATTCAGCATTTGACAGTACTTCTTTTTTGTTTGAAGGAGGACTCAGGGGTATTATTTCACAAATCAGTAATTCGAGTGCTTCTGTTATAACCAATAATATTTCTTTCAATTACCTTTTGTTTGGGTTCCCTGTTTCTAAAAGAATTTCGGCTTCTTTTGGCCTTTTGCCATACAGCAATATGGGTTATAAGCTAAATGACAGTGATTCATTATCGAATATTGGAAATATCAATTATTTTTATGAAGGAGGAGGAGGCTTTAATAGAGTTTATGCAGGATTGTCTTTCAAAATTTCAAAGCGTTTATCCATTGGTGCAAATACCTCTTATGTTTTTGGTGCCCTTCAAAAAAGTAGGATGGTTACGTTCCCGGAAGTTCCAAGTATTTATAGCATGAGACAGCAAATTTCTACTCAGGCTAAAGACTTTATTTATGACGGAGGTATTCTCTATGAACAACCATTAAATAGTAATTATACCATGGCATTCGGATTAACTTTTGCTCCTTCTGTTAAGCTTAATGCTTCCGAGGAAATACTGACAGAAACATTTTCAGGTGAAAATTATGGTCTTACTTATATTAAAGATACTATTGAAAATACTCAAAAAAATGGTTCCCTTTCAATTCCTACAAGCTTTGGAGGGGGATTTATTTTACGAAAAAACAATAAATGGTTAATAGGAGCGGATTATAAATTCCAGGAATGGTCAAAGTATAATTCTTTTGGAGTGGCAGATTCTCTAAAAAATAGTTACCAAATTGGTTTAGGATTTGAAAAATTACCCACTTATTCTGCTACTTCAAATTTTATAAAAAATTCAACTTATAGGTTTGGGATAAAATATGTACAGACTTATTTACAAATTAGAAACAGCAACTTAAAAGATCTTGGTTTAAGTCTCGGAATGGGAATACCTGTGCCACGTACCAAATCTGTTGTTAACGTTGGCATAGAAATTGGGCAAAGAGGTACAACCAATAATAACCTGATTAAAGAGACTTATGGGATGCTTACAATTTCTTTATCATTATATGAAAAATGGTTTATACGAAGAAAATTTGATTAATTATTAAAAAAAACTATTAAAATGAAAACAATGAAAATTATTGCGGTAAGTCTTTGCATGATAGGGTTTTTGACCGAGATTACAGCAAATGACATTTCATTTGAAACACTTTTTCAAAAACAAACTCATCCCTTAAATATATATATAAGTTTTGCTCCAGACGAGCCTAAATACGGTAACGACAGTGTTACTTGTGTCAGAAATCTATCAATATATAGGGAGTTTTACAGACAAAGAAATTTTACCGATGCTCTTGAACCATGGCGCTGGGTGTTTTTTAACTGCCCTTTGTCAAGCCAGAACATGTATTTAGACGGAACTGTTTTACTGAAAGATTTATTTAACAGGGAAACAAATCCTCAAAACAAAGAAAAATATCTTGATACACTCATTATGATTTATGATCAGCGTATCACCGCTTTTGGCAGGGAAGGTTTTGTTTTGGGAAGAAAAGGAGTTGATATGTATTACATGAGCAACCTTAGAACAGAAGCAGCTTTCCAAACCCTTAAGAAGTCAATTGAAATAGAACAGAATTCTTCTAAACCTGATGTCTTGGTCGCTTTCTTTCAGGCAGCTGCTAAGTTAAGTGAAACACCTAATTATGATAAAATAATTGCGATTGATGCTTATAACATTGCTTCAGACATTATTGATTTTAATCTGAGAGCCGGTACTGATACCAATTTTATTGCAGCTAAAACAAACATCGATCTTATCTTTGCACCTATAGCTACTTGTCCAGACCTTATTCATATTTTTACAGCCAAGTTTGAAGCAGATCCTACAAACAAAGAATTATTAGAAAAGATTTCATCAATGCTTAGCAAATATCAATGTACCGAAGAAGAATTGTTTTTTAAAGCAACTGAGAGTTTGCATAATCTCGAACCAACTGCAAATTCTGCTTTTCTGATGGGAAATATGAATATTTCAAAAAGACAGTTTGGTAAAGCTTCAGAATATCTACAAGAGGCAGTAAGGCTTTATACAGGAGAAGAAAATGATAAAAAGGCTGATGCACTACTTTTGCTCGCAGAAATTAATTTCCGTCAATTGAATCAATTGGTGCGTGCCAGAAGTTATGCTTTGCAAGCATTGGAATTGAGACCTAATGATGGACGCCCTTTAATTCTGATCGGAGATATGTACGCATCTAGTGCTGCAAGTTGCGGAGAGAATGAGTTGGAAAAGAAAGTGGCTTACTGGGCTGCTGTAGATAAGTACTTAAGAGCCAAAGCTATTGATTCTTCTGCTTCTGTTGAATCTGCGGCTAGTCAAAGGATAGCTTCTTGGTCGCAACATTATCCCGACAGTGAAACAATATTTTTCTACAACCTTACTATTGGTCAATCCTATACTGTTGGTTGCTGGATTAATGAAACTACAACAGTGAGAAGTAAATAGTTTTTTAATGGACGACAGTTTTTCTTACGGCTTTTTCAAAAAACTAAAAAACATTATTCTTCTATTATTTCTAGTCATGTTATTTTCATGTGAAAATGATATTGAATTAGTAAACCAATTATCTTTAAAAGATAATTCTCCCTTTGAAATATCTCATAATATTGAGCTGATTTATAGTGAAAAAGGAAATGTTTCATTAATGGTTAAAGCTCCCATTCTCGAAAGATATACAGGTGATAGACCCTATCTTGAGATGACACAAGGAATTGAAGTCTTTTTTTTTGATTCTATAATGAATGTAACTTCTAAGCTCACTGCAAATTATGCTATCAGCTATGAAAATGAAAAAATTACTGAAGTAAGAAATAATGTTGTGGTTATAAATGAAAAAGAAGAACAATTAAATACAGAACATCTCATCTGGGATGAACAAAATGGAACCATATCTTCAGAAGTTTTTGTTAAGATAACAACTGAAAAAGAAGTTCTCTTTGGTGACGGTTTTGAGTCAGATGAAAGATTTGAAAGGTGGATAATAAAAAAACCCAAAGGCACTTTTGTGATAAATGATGAAAGTGATGATAATGATGAAACGAATTAGACAGCTGTGTTTATTTTTAATATTATTGTACTTTTGTAAATATTTTGTAGTTCAATAAATGGATATTTTTACTGTTACCATTATTTTTATCGCTCTTATTTTCTCAGCCTTATTTTCAGGTACCGAGATGGCTTTTGTTTCAGCACATAAATTACGAATAGAATTAGATAAAAAAAAAGGATTACTTTCCGGTAAAATTTTAGCCCGTTTCCTTAAACGTCCATCTTTCTTTATTGCTTCTGTTCTTGTAGGAAATAATATTGCTCTTGTAATTTATGGTATTTATATGTCCCTGCTTTTAAACCCTGTATTGGTTAGAGTCATCCCTGAAACATATAATAATAGCACAGTACTTCTTATTTCACAAACAATAATATCAACTTTAATAATATTGTTTCTTGCAGAATTTTTACCCAAAAATTTATTTCGCATTAATCCAAACAGCATTCTTAATTTTTTTTCTGTTCTTATATATATTATTTATATTCTTTTGTATCCATTGACCTTTATAATTATTAGAATTTCCAATTTCTTTATTGTTTATGTATTTAGATTTAAACTAGATGATCAAAGATATGTTTTTTCTCCCTCGGAAATAGATATGTATTTAAAGGAATTTTCTGAACAGCAGAATAAAGAAGACGATGCTTTAATCAATGAAATGCAAATTTTCCAAAATGCCCGTGAACTTCCCAATATCAAAGTCAGAGAATGCATGATTCCCCGTCCCGAAATTATTGCAGTTGATGAAAATACTCATGTTTCTGATCTGAAAAATGAATTTGTAGAACAAGGTCTTTCTAAAATTGTGATATACTCAGGAGGGATTGACAATATTATTGGATACATTCATGTCTTTGATATGTTTAAATCTCCAAAAAAAATTAAACCCATTATAAGACCAATTCTCATTGTGCCCGAGTCAATGACAGCAGACATACTTTTGAAAACTTTTATTGATGAAAACAAAAGTATAGCTGTTGTTGTAGATGAATTTGGAGGAACATCCGGAATAATTACCATAGAGGATGTCGTTGAAGAAATTTTTGGTGAAATTAACGATGAGTATGATGTCCAGGAATTTGAAGAAAAGAAAATTTCTGATAATGAATATGTTTTTTCGGGACGTATTGAAATAGATTATATTAATGACAAATATAAACTTGATATTCCTGTGTCTGATGAATATGAAACATTAGCTGGTTTTATTATTAATAAGTATGAAAGTATTCCCCAAAAAAATGAACAAATTTATATTGATAACTTTTTATTTGTCATTAGTGAGGTAAGTGAGACAAAAATTGAACAAGTTGTAATGAAAATCATAAATTAAATTAATAAAACAAGCAATAATTTAATAATCTATTGTAAATTTGCAAACTTTTAAAAATAAATATTGAGATATTATGGCAGTTATTGGAAAAATAAGAAAACGCTCCGGATTATTAGTAGCAATTATCGGTATTGCATTGTTTTCATTTTTGTTTATGGGTATTGATTGGAACAGAATTGGAATAGGACGAAATGATAACTCATTAGGCAAAATAGCAGGAGAAAGCATAACCTATTTAGAATTTGAGGTTAAAGCTGAAGAATATATAACTCTTTATAAAGAGCAGATGAAACTGGAAAACCTAGACCCAGAGCAAGAATATATGCTAAAACAACAGGCATGGCAAAATCTAGTCAGGGAAACCTTGCTCCAGAAAGAAGTCGAAGCTTTAGGAATAACTGTTACTATTGACGAGTTGTCGGATCTTGTTCAGGGAGCTAACCCACATCCTTATATTATGCAAAGTTTTTCTGACCCTGCCACAGGAATGTTTAATCCAGCTACAGTTGTTAATTTTATTCAATCACTCGATCAAAGAGAACCAGAGATTCAAAAACAGTGGGCTCAACTCGAAAAATCCATTAAAGAAGACAGGTTAAATACAAAATACAATAACTTATTAAACAAAGCATATTATATTCCAACTGCTTTTGCTAGAAGAGATTTTATTGATAAGAACAGAGCAGCCGACATTAATTATGTTATGTTAAATTTTCAATCAATAGCCGACGAAAGTATTAGTATCAGTAAAAAAGATTTGGAAAAAGCATACGAGGAACATAAGCATGAGTTTGAGGTTGAGGAAGCTAAAAGATCCATTGAATTCTTAACATTTGATATCTTACCTTCAGAAGAAGACAGACTTCAACTTGAAGAAGATTTGATGCAAATAAAGGAAGAATTTATTACAACAGAAGATCTTGCATATTTTGTTAACATAAATTCTGATATTAGATATGACAGCACTTTCAAGAAAATGGAAGACCTGCCATTGTTATTTGACTCTGTGATTTTTGATGCTGAAATTGGAGCAGTTGAAGGTCCTTTCAGAGATGCCAACTCTTATTTTCTTGCCCGATTGGTTGATGTTCAGAATCGACCCGATTCAGCTAAAGCCAGTCATATCCTTATTGCTTATGCAGGTGCTTACAGTGCTGCTCCCGAAATTACTAGAACAAAGGAAGAAGCACAACTTAAAGCTGATAGTCTTTTAAACGTTATTAAACGTCAACCGGATTTATTTGGTGAATTGGCTAGGCAATTTTCTGATGACGGCTCAGTGCAACAAAATAATGGAGACCTCGATTGGTTTAGTGATGGCGCAATGGTTTACGAGTTTAATGAAGCCTGCATTAAAGGAAGAAAAGATGACAAAATTGTCGTTGAAACTCCTTTTGGTTTCCATGTTATTCACATAACAGATGTACTTCCTGCTAAGAAAAAAGTAAGGGTTGCTATCATACAAAGAGACTTGACTCCTAGCGAAGAAACCTATCAGAAAATATATGCTGATGTAAATAAATTTGCTACAGATAATAAAACGATTGAGAAATTTAATGCTGCTGTAACAGCACAGGGCTTGGCTAAAAGAATGGCAGAAAATATTAAGGTGATGGATAATACAATTGCAGGCCTGAGTTCTCCAAGAGAAATTATTCGTTGGGCATTTGATGAGAATACAGAATTAAATAGTATTTCACGTATTTATGAAATTGAAGATAAATTTGTAATAGCTGTGCTTACTGAGGTTTTGAATGAAGGATTTGCTGAATTGGAAGATATAAAAGACGAAATTGAACCTTTTGCCATAAGAAATAAAAAGGCTGAAATGTTGATTGAAAAAATGAATGCAGCAAGGGCATCCGCATCAAGTCTTGAACAAATGGCACAGTCTCTGAATTCAATTGTTCAGAAAAATGAATTTATCAAATTCTCGTCCATTAACCTTCCTGCAATAGGACCTGAACCTAATGTTATTGGAACTGCATTTGCTTTAGAAAAAGGACAAATCTCTGAGCCTATAATTGGAAATAATGGCGTTTTTGTTATTTCTGTTTCGGAATATTATGAAGCCCCTGTTGTTGATAATTATGATGCTTCTTCAAATATGATGAAAAACTTTTTTATTCAAAGGTTGTCTTTTGAGTTAAATAAAGCATTGGAAGGCGTTTATAAAGTTGTAGATAACAGAAACTTGTATTACTAGGAATCTCTGAGTAGGTAGAAAGATTCTGCCACTATCCTTTTAAAACTGTACAAAATATAAGACATTAAACTGCTAAGTTTAATGTCTTTTTCTTTTTTCTGAATATGTAGAAGCTGTAGGTATTCCTTACACAATGAGGCATAAATATCCTTTCGCATTGTACTATAATAAGTATCTTCGGTGAGTTTTTTAAGGTAAGAAATATTACTTTTTTTAAATGAAATCTGATTTTCTATTTTAGATATTCCAAGCGGATGATCAACATAAACAGACCAAACTTCATTAAAATATCTGAATTTACTGTCTCTTATTATCTGAAGCTGCAAAAACCAGTTTATCGAAAGTTTTAAGCTGGTGTTGTTTATAAAAAAATCAGGACTGAGATTGGCTTTTCGAAATACCAAAGTTGCAGTTGGAATAATATTTCTGTAAAGCAAATCCCATGGGTAAAAGTCCGGTTTGTAAAAATTAAACTGAGAATACATTTTCCATTTATCATGAAAAGCATTTGATTCGTTTAATTTTTCTGTTTCAGAAATAAAAGATCTAATTTCTGCATCATGAAAACATCCGGAGTAGGAGGGGTTTAAATCAAGAAAGTCAACCTGTTTTTGTAATTTTTGATCATAAATCCAGTAATCATCACCATCTAACCACGTCAGATAATACCCTGATGTCTTTTGAAATGCAGATTTAGCACTTTCAAAGGGCCCCTCGTTAGTCTTACTCAAAAATAATTTGAACTTTTCATTATACCGTTCAGCGTAGTCTTTTAATATCTCTTGTGTCTGATCTGTAGAAGCATCATCATGAACAATAATTTCAAATGAGAAATTGGTTTGTTGAGATAATATACTATCAAGTGTTTTGGAAATAAAATTTTCGTGATTATGTGTAATAACAATAACACTTACTTTAATCACATCTGTCTGGGTTTTTTGCATTTAGCAGTTTTTAGTAAAACTAAATGATAAAAAATTATTTTAAAGTTGCTTCAGAAATTACGTTGACAACATCCTTCATGGTTTTGATTTTGTCGAGTGTTTTATCATCTATTTCAATTCCATAGGCCTCTTCAATATCAAGAATGATATCAACTATCCGTGCAGAACTGATGTTTAAGTCTTCAATAATACGGGGATTTTCCATTCTTTTTTCCCATATTTTTTTATCCATGGTATATCTTTTTAAAATCTCAATAACTTTATTTTCAATGTTTTGCATAAAAATTAGTATTATATAAATTAATAAAAGTCTTAATAAAAGACAAACTTACTAAATATATTAATGAGTTGGATTTTAGATGATAAAATTATAAACTGATAAATTTTTTAAGAATCAAGCAGGCATTAACATCTCCGAATCCAAAACCCACTTTAATAACAGCATTTACTTCTTTATTGAATATTGATGTTTGTGGGATTTTTTCAAAGTCAATAATGGAGCGGATTTCAGGATGAATGTCCTGACAATTAATTGATGGGTGGATGAAGTTCTTCTTAATCTGAAGACATGCAGCGGCAGTTTCAAGTGTTCCGGCAGCGCCAATAAGATGCCCTGTCATTGATTTCAGTGAACTGATGAGCGGGAATTCGGTTTTGCTGAGGTTAAGCGCATCAACCCAACATTTCACTTCTGTAATGTCACCTATAGTAGAGGTCAGGTGCCCTGAAATGAGTGTAATATCTTGGGGTTTGATGTTTGCACTTTTTATAGCCGACTCAATACATTTGCGAGCCATAACAGGATTCATGGCCGTTATTGAACCTCCATTTCTCTGACCTCCGGCATTGCATGCGCCCCCTGCCACTTCAGCATAAATAGGAGCCTGGCGCTTTAAGGCTGTGTTTAATTCTTCCAATACTAGAAAGGCAGCTCCGGCAGCAGGAACAAACCCACTTGCTGAGGCACTCATAGGACGGCTGGCCAGTTCCGGTTTATCGTTGTAAGAACGTGTGCTTACACGCATGGCATCGAAACCTGCCCAAGCATAAGGCGTAAATGTTTCTG
Organism: Bacteroidales bacterium; assembly: GCA_028698995.1. Classification (GTDB taxonomy): domain Bacteria; phylum Bacteroidota; class Bacteroidia; order Bacteroidales; family PXBB01; genus JAQVVM01. Next base: position 15,089 of record JAQVVM010000032.1, on the reverse strand, counting down.
CCCCGCCCACAATCATACGTAGTGCTTTGCCTTGTTTAATATGGTCATACCCTAAAATTATTGACTCACTTGAACTGGCACAAGCAGAAGAATTTGTCATTATGTGATTTCCAAGAGATAAAATACCTGATAAAATTGCGGCAGGTCCGCTGAACATCATGTATTCAACTATACTGCTTCTGAGTTGCTTAATTTTTCCGGAGTTTACATAAGGTACTGTTTTATGACCTATAAGATCTATAGCCCCAACTCCAGTGCCCAAAATCAAACCTGTATCCGCATCAACGTTTGATTCTGAGAATTGGGGAATTGGTAATCCTGCATCAGTCCAAGCTTCAATTGCAGCTAATACCGCATATTTTGTATAGTATCCTGCATCTTGGAGATGATAATCATCAATTAAGTTGAGAAATGGAGAGTTGTTGATGTTTGGTATGCCACCAATCTGACAAGCAAAATTGAGAGATTCGAGCTCTTTTAAATGGGTAATTCCACTTTTCCCTTTTTTAATAGCTTCTTCAAATGCAACTTTGCCAGTTCCATTTGGAGAAACTATTCCCATGCCAGTTACTACAACCCGTTTTGTCATTTTTATACAATTAAGGGAAAATGAATTTTAATAGGAAATCAGCCTTAACACATAAATCATTTTTGCTGTTAAACATCTCCACTTTCGAGCGCAGCAATTCTTTCCTATAATATATTTTATGAGAACGAACTAAAAGAAGTTCTTCCGCTTCAACTGTTTTAAAAAAACCTGCTTCTACATTGCTGAGTAGTGGGTGAAAAGTACGTGGGGTTTCGAATAATTTTGTTAAAAAAACAAGGTGACAAATCATGCCAATCTGCCCCATACATTCAAGCATTATAACACCGGGTGTTACAGGTTTGTGTACAAAATGACCGCTGTAAAAAAAAGCGTCTTTAGGAAAGGTATAAACACCTTCTACTCCGGTTTCATTTATCAGATTTAGATGATCAACAAAAAGAAATGGAGGTGCATAAGGAAGACATTTGATGATTTTATCTGATAAACTTTCTGTTGACATCATGTGTAATTGTTAGGCAAATATACATTTTTTTGTTAAAGCTTTAAGGTCATCCTTATTTTTCGTATTCTGATTTTTTTAAAAATTTAAAATTCAATTTTCAATAAAGCAACAGGAATTCTGGAAAGGTTATACACCTCTTTAATTTCCTGTAAATAAGGATCATACCTCTGGAATTCAACATTTTTGCGATTAAAAACATTTGCGACATCTAATGCAATTTCAACGGCATATTTCCTTTTATTTATACGGTACCGGAGTTTTAAATCAAGTTTGATGAAAGGTGGGTATTGCATGCTGTATGACAAAGAATCAATATAAACAGCTTGTCCTTTAAGTTTTGAAGCACCTAAGTCAATAGGTGTATAGCGTTGACCCCCTATATAGGAAAAGGTTCCATGAAAACCAAGAATATTATTTTTATGGGCTGTTATTTTAATTTCTTTACCTGCCAGAAGCGATATTAGAAAATTTGTGTTGAATCTGGTATTACGGTATTGATTAAATCCATCTTTATATTTTGATTCAAACAATGATGCGGTGAAAAGATAATACAGTCCTTTGTTTAAAAAGCGTTCAAAAGTAGTTTCTATTCCTGTATTATATCCTTCCCCTTCAGAGATAAGCTGGGCATTGCTCATGATATTATCATCCGTTGCAAAGTTAATCAGAGAGTGGTAAGGGTTTAATGAACTTACAGGAATGTTTTTTAAGTCTTGATAATAAGCTTCAATTTTAAGCCGGTTAAAATTGGAAATTTTAAAATTGTACCCAAGAAGAAAATGTTTGCTTTTAGAAAAATCAAGACTCTGATTATAGAAGTTTAAATTCCCCATAGAGTCCACTGTTTCAAGGAAATAAACAGCGTAAGGTTGTGTTTGGTGATGTATGCCAAAACCGGCATTAAGAGAGTGTCTTGGCAAAAAGTGCCAATTAAGGGCCAAACGTGGTTCAATACATTTTTTGTTATTCAGAAATAATTGCATAAAGTTGCCACCCCCTGATACAGTAAGAAGAGGAGTCAGAAAATGCATCCATTGAAAGTGTGCTTGTGCCAGACTTAAGTTCCCATCAAATGATGATATAGTATTTTTCTGTACGAGGGGCTGGTACACATAATAGTAGCTATCGTTATAAATTTGAGAGTTTTGAAAAGAAGCACCCCACCTCAGAATATTATGGTTGTTTATTTTGCTGTTAAAAATGACATTAATATTTTTTTTATATTCCTTGAAGGCATTATAATATATGTTATTAACCTTTAAATCAGTCCCTGTTGAATCGCTGCCATCAAATGGGTTGTAGGCAGATGTAGCAATGTTAAGACTGAAATATGTTTTATTGCTCAGTAAATGATGTAGCGAAACGGAAACAATACCCATTTTAGTTCCGCTTATATAGCCCCATCTGTTTGCAGGGTCAGACAGAAAAGCAATGTTTTTTTCGGGTTTATAGTTGGCATTGCTTCTTCCTCCAATTCCAAAAAGGGAAATATATCCTTTTTTTAAAGGAAAGTTTAATTTGAAAGACAAGTCGTCAAAATTGGGGACGGCTTCGATAATGGAGATTCCTGCTTTGTCAAGGATTGCAACAGTGGAATAGCGGTAATTGATAAGATATGAGGCTTTTCTGTTTTTAATAAAAGGTCCTTCTGCTCCAGCTTCAAAGCCACTTGCACCGGCCTGAAGGACATATTCTCTTTTTTCGTTATTACCGTTACGTAGTTTCAGATCGAAAACAGCTGATAACGCATTGCCATATTCGGCTGCAAAGGCACCACTATGGAAATCAGAATTGTCGAGTTGATTGTTGTTAATCATGCTGATGGCTCCTCCAGAGCTTCCTGCAACAGCAAAGTGATTGGGGTTTGGAATGTCAACACCATCCACTTTCCAGAGGACACTCATTGGGGAATTGCCTCTTACAATAATATCATTTCTTTTGTCGGAAACGATGGATACCCCTGCAAAGTTTGCAGCCATTCGAGAAGGGTCTCCCCAGCTTCCTGCGTATTTGTTTGTTTCTTCAACACTAAAACTTCTCGAGCTGACTAATGCCATTTCGTTAACAGTACTTTCTTTAAGATGAGAAGCTGTTATTACGACTTCGTTACTTTGTATAAAACTTTCCCGTAACTCAATATTCAGATAACTCTCGCGTGCACTTGATACTTCAATTTCTTGTAAAACTATGTCTTCATAACCTAGGTAACTGATTTTGATACTTTGTCGGCCAATTGTTACACTTTCAATTTTGAAATAACCGTTAATGTCTGTAACTGTACCTTTTAAAGGAGAAGAGTTAAGTACTATAATATTTGCACCAGGAAGGGGTACTTTTGTGTCCTTGTCAATTACCCTTCCCCTGATATTTTGTGTGAGTGTCTGACTGTAAATGAAAAGAGGGGAAATAGTATAAAGAAAAAACAAGAAAATATACAATAAGTATCTAATCATAGTGAGTCTTTAATTATCCCAAAGTTATAAAATTGCTGCAAATAATAAACCTCTAAAATTTCAACAAAAAAAAGGCTGCCCTTTTGAGACAGCCTCTTATAAAGTATTGAAACTTATTATTTTATTTGGTAATGATAAGTTTTCCTTGTTTTAAACTGCCATCTACAGAGAATGAGTACATGTAAACACCAGCAGGCATGTTTTGAGCATTATCCCAAACAATGTTATGAGTTCCGGCATTCAGATTATCAGAATAATTAAAAATCATTTTACCGGTTAAGTCATAAATATTTAAAATAACATTTTGCATGGAAGCTATGTCAAAGCTAAAAGTAATAGCTTCTGTTGAAGGATTTGGATAAGCTTCAAAAGTAAAATTATTAAGTTCAGCATTGATTGCAGAAACCAGTTCAATATCTAAAAGATTTCTTGCAGAAAAATTGAGGGTATTGATATACTGGTGTAAAATTCCTGTAACATGAACAGGAGCTGTAGGAACGATTGTTCCAATGTAATTGGCTTCATGGAATGCGGTGCGGAATACAATGGTTCCTGTGGCATCGGTAAGGTTGTAGCTTAAATTAACTTTAAATGTATCGATTGCAGAAGGAAAATGAGCATTTACAACTTTCAGGAGTTTAGCTTGGTCAGCAGTTGTAATTTGAGATACTGTTTTTGTTTGAGCAACTATAACATTTCCTATTGAAGTAGGAGCACCCGGGTTAACTTCAGGTATAAACTGCAGCATACTATTATAAACCTGTAATTCGCCAATGATATTTGTAATGCCATCACCAACAGCATAAGGTGTATTAAGAACATTTGCAAAATCATCAATCATTATGGCTCCGGTAGCATCCTGAATAAATTTCTGGTTCCTGTATGTTTGTTTAAAAGTCATAACAGCTTCACCTGTAAGGCGGTACAAAGTACCATCGGTAGCACCTAAACGAAGAGCTGCTATATTTGCTACATCAACAACAGTAAGAATAGTCGGGTTAAACTGAACTTTGTAAATCAAAGTAGTAATTCCGTCTTCAGCAACAACTGTAACAAGGGTAGTTCTTAATAAAGAATCGGTTGAATTTACATCTGTAGCTGGAGTAACAGTTGCAACAGCATAAGGGAATGTTGTTGTAGCTGTAACAGTTGGAGTTGTAGTGGTGCCATAAGGTAATTGTACGGTGTAATAATAAGTAGCTGCACTAAAAGTGGGTGATAATGTTCCAACACTTGATGTCAGAGCACTTAAAGTTGCATCGTTGCTGACAGTTGTAGCTACATTAAATACAACGGTATAAATTTTTGTTTCTGATAAATCCTGAGAAACAACAGTAACAGTAGTTGTTCTGTTTGCCTGAGTTGCAGAAGTAACATCAGTAGCAGGAACGATTGTAACCGTTGCAAGGGGGTTGCTTGATGTTGCAAGAACAGTAGGTGTTGCAGTTGTTCCAAAAGGAAGAGCTACAGTATATGCTAAGGTAGCTGGGCTAAAAGCTGGGCTTAAAACACCTACACTGGTTGTTAAAGCGGCAAGTGTTGCATCATTTGCTGTTGATGCAGCAGCAGCTTGAATAGAAACATTATCAATGCCAAGTGCTTTAGCATTTGAGGTATATGTACCTGTAGTTACAGAATAATTCCATGCAAGATATAAAGTTGCTGCAGGAGCTAAGAGCACATTGAGTGTTTTTGAAGTAACGGACATAGTGATATCTGGAGCCACTGGAAAGCCATTGTTTGCAGTATCAGCGCCGGCAAAAGAAACATTGAAATCTGTACCTGCATCGGTCCATACAGTACCATCAAGAGAATAGTACATCTGAATAGAGAATCCTTCTGCTCTGGTTCCATTTCTGTATTTTTCTACATCAAAACCAATAGTGAAACTATTAATGTTTGCAGCACCATTATTTTGTAAGGCAAGGTATAAATTACCACTTTTTGTGGCAGTACTTGAAGAAATAAAACCAATAGCCCTGTCTGAGGCTGTTGCAGCATCTCCTGCACCATAATTATAAATGCCGTTAGTGGCTGTTGAAGACATATTGTTTCCTGCTCTTAACTGTGTTGCACTGAGTGCAGCAGAATAAGTTCCAACTATTCTTACATCTGTAAGTTTATCAACTTTCCATGATGCAGGCAAAGTAGCAATTGCTTCTGTACCTATAGCGTCAAAGTTTTCTGTAACTGTTTGACCATTCGTGATTAATACTTGCGCATTTACTAATGACGCATTAAAAGCCATAACAATAAAAAGAATTAATGTTAAGGTTAGTTTTTGTGTAATTTTTTTCATGATACTATTTTTTTTATTTAACGATGCAAAATTAGCTTTTTTTTATGACATAGCAGAAAAAAAATAATATTACTAAATGTTGTCTATATAAGCCAAAACATTAAAATAATTTAATATTGAACATCTTATTTTTTGGCAATAGAGCAAGGTGAAGTTAATCAGTTTGTCAGAAAGGGTATAATTTATAATTTTTTTTAAAAACTTTATTTACAAGTTTTAGTAAAAATAAAAATGCTGAAGCTTCAATAGGGTATCTGAAATTGTTTTTCTTAAATCGCCATATTACAATAGGATAGAAAAGTTTATTAAGGAGCATTAGAACTGTTTTAACAATGGGAGGGCGGGGAAAGTTTCTGTAATTGATAGGGTTTGAGAAGGGAATATAAAAATGGGCATATAATTGTAGTTTTTTGTTGTAGTCATTATTCCACCATGGCGCACGAAAGTCGTCGAAAGTATGTTCTGCCCAATCAGACAATGATTCAGGAGTTTGAAAACCATTATTTACAGCTTCCTTATACATATTGGTGCCCGGATAAGGTGTATAGAAACTAAAGTAGATTTTGAGCTTATTGTCAATAAGTTTGGCTTTACGGATCATTTCAAAGGTGGCATCAATCTCTTTTTCGGGCTCCTTTGGAAAGCATAACATTATTGAAAAGAATGGAGTGATGTCATGTTTTTTCAGCAGTCGCACAAAAGTATAATTGTCTTCCACACTCAATTTTTTATTAACCAAATCTAGAACCTGCTGGCTACCTGATTCGCTTCCCGATATAATCTGGCGACATCCGGCTTTGTAGAACAAAGAAATATCTTCGTCGTTAAACATACGGATAAACCCCCCAGCATGTGTCCATGTTTCCCATGTTATATTTAAGTTTTCACTTATAAAAGCTTTACAAAGAGCAAGAGCATATTGTTTGTTACTAAAAAAATTATCATCCTGAAAAAATATGCTGTCTATACCGGCATTTTCTTTAAAATACTTTATGTCAGAAATGATCTGCTCAATTTTTCCGGGGATCCATTTTTGTTGATAAACCGTTGCCATGGCACAGAAATTACAGTTGAAAGGGCAACCGGAGCTAGCAAAATATACGATTGATTTTTTTGCAAATGAGGGATAATAAATGTAGTTATTAATATTTACAAGCTCATAATTTAAGGGAGGTAGTGTCGTACAATCGTAGAAATCCTCACGTTCATTGATAAAAATCTGTTTGTCTTTTTTAAAACAGAGATTTTTAATATTCTCTAGAGAATAACCATTAATAAAAGCTATTGTAAATTCCCTGAAAGCTTTTTCTCCTTGTCCGGTAATTATATAATCAATATAGGATTCTTTTAATGTTTGTTCGGGCAAAATAGTTGAATGCCAGCCCCCCCACACAACAACATTGTTTTCATTTAAAGATTTAATAAATTTTGCAAATGCAATACCTCCAAGGATTTGAGAACCAATTATAGAGCTTACACCTGCAAATAATAGCCTGTCTTTATTTTTTTCAATTATTTTTACATATTCAGGCTGGCTATTTTCATCAATAATAAGTACTTCAGTATTCAAGTCCCTTATCATGCGTTCCAAAGAAAGAATTGAGTATGGAATGCATTTGTAGTACTGATTTTTGATTGCGGGATGGAATAATATAATTAGGTCTTTTTTCACAATAAGAATTAATATTGCAAAAGTAGGCAGTTTTTATAAGGTGACAAGAAAATTTCGATAAAAGGAAGGTTTTAAATTGATTTAGGAATAAACCAATGGTTCAACCTCTTTATTGATAATCATCAGACCATTCATGGCTAAAGCCCTCATTTCATCTTCTCCGGGATAGACAAAAACTTTTCCGAGATGACCAATTCTACTTTTGATAGAATCAACGAGTGGTTTTCCGTAGGCCATTCCTCCGGTGAGTAAAATGCCATGTATTTCACCCTTCAGAACAGTTGACATAGCACCAATTTCTTTTGCAACCTGATATGCCAAAGCATCTTGAATAAGTATGGCTTTTTTATCACCGTTTTCAGCTCTTTTTTCGACTTCGTATGCGTCGTTGGTTCCGAGATAAGCAACATAACCACCTTTTCCGGTAATCATTTTTTTTACTTCTTCCAATGTATATTTACCGCTAAAGCATGCTTTTGCAAGAGCACCAACAGGGAGGGTGCCACTTCTTTCAGGAGAAAAAGGGCCTTCACCGTCGAGAGCTTGATTGACATCAATGACTTTGCCTTTTTTGTGTGCACCAACACTGATACCACCTCCAAGATGCACCACGATAAGATTCATATCTTCATATTTTTCACCCAGTTGTTTGGCATGTGTTCTGGCAATAGCTTTTTGGTTAAGGGCATGAAAAATTGAAATTCTTTCAAAATCAGGGTGTCCAGAAATACGGGCTAAAGGTTCCAGCTCATCAACAACTACGGGGTCAGCAATATATGCCTGCGCATCTTCAAGTAAATTGGCTATGTCGTCGGCGATGAGACCGCCAAGATTGCTTGCATGTTCACCCAGTATGCCTGCGCGCAAATCTTCTTTCAGCGTTTCATTAACGATATAAACACCTGAAGGTATTGGTTTTACCAATCCTCCTCTTCCCACAATTATTTTGAGTTGTTTAAGGTTAATTTTAGCATCTTCCAGTTCTTTGATGATGATATTTTTTCGAAATTCGTACTGGTCGGTAATTTTTTTAAAGTGAGTCATGTCTTCACATGAATGTCGAATAGTTTTAAGAAAAATTTGTTTTGAATTTTCAAAAACGGCAATTTTTGTTGAAGTAGAACCCGGGTTTATAGCTAATATCAAATTCATGAGTAAATTGTTATATTTTAGTTAGTTGCAGCAGCAAGAGCAATGCTGTTAAGTTTTGTTTCGTCTGAATCGGCTCTTGAAGTAAGCACAATAGGTGCATTTGCACCAACTATTACGGCAGCGCATTGGGCATTTGCAAAATAAATGAAGGCTTTATAAAGCATATTGGCAGCTTCAATATTTCCACACATCAGCAAGTCGGCATCTCCAGCTACAGGGCTGATAATACCTTTGTGCTCTGCACTGTGCTTACTCACAGCATTGTCGAAAGCCAAAGGCCCGTCGATGATACAGTTTTTTATTTGACCTCTATCTGCCATTTTAGTTACAGCAGCAGCTTCCATGGTAATGGGCATGGCTTCATTTACCGTTTCAACAGCAGCAAGAATGGCTACTTTAGGTTTTTTGATGCCCAGTTTGCACAAATAGTCAACAGCATTTTTTATAATGGTTGTTTTAGCAGCAAAATCAGGAGCAATATTCATAGCAGCATCAGTAATAGCAATGAGTTTGTGGTAGGACGGTGCTTCAAAGAGCGCAAGGTGTGAAAGAAGGTCTCCGGAACGCAGGCCCCATTCCTTGTTAAGAACAGCCTTAAGTAAAATAGCAGTGGCAAGATTTCCTTTCATAAGAATGTCTGCTTCCTTATCTCTTACTAACTTAACAGCGATTGCAGCAGCATTTTCGAGAGAAGATTCGTCAATAATTCTCATTTTTGAGATATTGATTTTATTGTCTTCAGCCAAACTGACAATTTTTTCTTTAATACCTACAAGTATGGCTTCAACAATGCCTGCTTCACATGCTTTTCCAACGGCTTCAAGTGCGTTCTCATCGTGAGCAGCAGCCAAAACAAGTTTTTTCTTACTTGTTTTTTTTGCTAAGTCGTGTAATTGTGAAATTGATGTTAACATAGATATTTTTTTAATTTGGTGCAAAGATTTTCAGTCTTTTAAAGTTTTATTATTCGGGCATGAAATTATAAAAAAAATGTTTTGGAATAATAAAAATAAAATTAATTCTCAACTATCAAACAGAATGGATATGATGTTTGATTGTGATAGCAATTCCGTTAATTAGGGCTTGGATTTACAAATATCAAAACTATAAATGCTGGTAAATTTAGTGGGTATAAGAATAAAGTATTTTTCGTGCAGGAGCTAATTCTGAGATTATTTTTTAATCCATTCTTAATTCAAGAATCTTATTTTAAAAAGTATAAAAATCTTAATATTGGGTGTTTTCCTTCAATTTTTACTCATTATTTACCCTTACATTACGTTCAGCTTTGAGCATGTTAAGTTCTTCTTCAATTGAACTAAACCTTCTTTCGTATTGCTGAAGTAATTGGTTTTGCTGCTCAAGCTCAGTTATTCTTATGTTTTGATTTTCAATGATTTGTTGTTGGTTTTGAATTTCTAATTGTTGTTCTTTTACGGCTTCAACCAAAACAGCAGTCATTTTGTCATAGGACACTGATTTGAAACCATCTTCTCCTGTTACAACAAATTCTGGAAATTGTGATTCTAATTCTTGTGCAATAAACCCAATATGTTTCCCTCTGCCGTCAATAATATTTTCATCTTCAATAAGATCATATCGGACGCCTCTCAACTGTATAATTTTTTGTAATGAGCCTTCAAGGGTAGTGATATTCTTTTTATAACGTTTATCTGAGTTCGTTAACCAACTATATCCCGAACCAACCCTTCCATTTCCTGCAGTTATATCAAGTTTTTGGCCAGGGTTGTTATTGTTTATTCCAAGGTTACCATTTTTAACATAAACATAACCTCCACAAAACATATAATAATACGAATTTACAGCACTTGCTCCACACTGGGCAATATTTGTATTCGAGCTGTTTGTATAATTGATATAACCATTTGCAGCGGACTGTATAGTCATAAGAACATCTCCACTTGACTTTTTAAGGTGTAAAGAACCGGTTGTTGAAGAAGTACCAATACCTACACTTCCATGAACATATAATCCATCTGTTGGTGGAGTGATATCAGCACCTATGGAAGTACCACCAGAACTACTTACAAATTGTTTAACAGAATTATTAATTGTAACCCTGAAGGGAGAAGTTCCTGTTGCTGAATTTACATGAAGTTGAGCTCCCGGAGTCGTTGTCCCTATAGAAACAAAGCCATTTGACGATATCCTCATTCTTTCTGCGCCGTTGTTATATAATGTCATAAAGTTAACAGTTTTATCATAAGATATTTGCCCCATTATAGTTCCTGTATAATCAACAAAATTAATTGAACCCAGTATAGTAGCACCTGACCGATTACTTTGAATTTGAAGTATTGAACCGTTTGAACTACCAGACGACCCTGTTACTAACTTTAAAACCGACTGATTAGCACTGTGAACTGATAACGGGCAATCGGGGGTTGAAGTATTAATACCAACATTTCCATTTTTCCAAACAGAAAAGACATCTTTTCGATTAATATCTGCAGTGCCATTTCCTATTACGAACAACCTGTCATTCACATTCCATGTTGTAGCAGATGCAGCAGTGTAATTTGTGTTAAAACTTCCAAAAGCACTTTCGTATGCTGAGGGAGCATATGTCCATTCTCCGGCAGTAATAGAAAATTTTCCGTTAGCAAAAGTATATAAACCTAATGCTAAAGAATTATCTCCAATTGCATATGTTGATTCTCCCATTGCTGTAGAAAAATTTCCTGAAGCTGTTGTTTTAAAGTTCATTGAAGTTGAATAATCTCCAATAGCTTCTGTTCCACTACCCATGGCCATAGCAGCATCGCCAGATGCCCAAGCAGAGGGACCTATGGCAACTGTATATAATCCTGTAGATAGTGCATTTGTAAAAGCTAATGAATTATCTCCTGTAGCATAAGCACCAGAGCCAATTGCAGTTGATTGATTTCCTATTGCTCTAGAATTATTTCCAATACAAATAGATGCACTACTATCTGTTTCTGTTACAAATCCTATACTTACATTGTATTGGCCTAAAGCTGAGGCCGCATAACCCATTGCAACTGAAAATTTTCCACTTGCATTATTGAGACCACCTATTGAAACAGAACCTTCTTCCTTTGCTTCAGATCCTAATCCAAATGCTAAGGAGTAATCTCCCAGCGCATGTGTATAGCTGCCAGTAGGGTTGCCTGAAGTATCAACACCTATTGAACCAAAGGCGTAACTACCATAACCATCTGATAAGGCACCAGCACCAAATGCATAAGATGATTCTCCACTAGCATATGCTTTATGGCCAAATGCATAACTATTGCTGTTAGAAGCATTAGAACTATCCCCCAATGCAAAGCTACCAGCACCCGTTGAAATAGCATTCCTCCCAAATGCATAACTGCCATCACCTAATGCTTCAGACTTTTTTCCAAACGCGTAGCAGTTGTCAGCGATACCTTTGGCGCCCCCGCCACCACCTGCCCAGCTGCTGTCACCGATGGCCATGGAGTAGTCTCCGTCTGCCACAGATTCATAGCCAATAGCCGTAGAATAGTGCCCCCTGGCTGAGGATTTGTAACCCAATGCCTGTGAATAATTACCCAGTGCCCGCGATTCATAACCGCTAGCCCAGGAGTTCAGCCCCACACTGTCGGGGGATTCTACAATGACCCGTCCTGCCATAAAAGCTTCTTTAAGCGGATACCAGAGTATGCGTGCCACCGACGACATGGTGTCGGCTTCGGGATTTGGGCTGATGGTAAAATATTCATGTTCAAAGTCCTTGGTGCCCACATCCGTTTTTCTTCCCACGCGGAAACCTGTGGGCTGCTCATTGGTGGTGCTTTTTGTCCCGGTGCTTAAAGTATCCACATACACAAAGACACCTTTGGGATACACCACAAAAACTTCCCTGCCATCTTTATCTCTGACCACAAAAAGAGGTACCGTGTCGCTTGAGTTATTGAAGTCGTCACCCATCACATCAAGCTTTGCTAAAGGTGTGTCTATTCCAATACCAACACGGTTGGTATCAATGGTAAGAAAGACATAATTATTAGAACCATCTTGAGTCCAGATGGAGTCTCCTCCCGAAATGGTTGCCAAATCAATCCATGCAGAGCCATCGTAGAAATAAAATTTGGCCGAATTTGGCTCAAAAATCATGAGTCCCTGAGCAGGATTGCTGATGCTGTCAGGGTGTGTACGTGGCATGAGAAAGCCTTTGGTGTTCGATTTTACGTCGAGCATAGCTGAGCTGTGAGCTGAATAGGTGGAATCATCTGTAATGGCCACGTTCTGTGCATAAAGTCCGCAGGCAAACAAAATAACAAGCATTGTTGTAACTAAAATTATTTTTTTCATATCGATAGAATATATTATTTACTAAAAGACAAATCTTACTTTAACGGCATAAAGTTAAAATAAATATTTAAAACAAAAATTTATTATAAAAAATAATAGTGTGTAAGAATCAAATATCCAAAAATATAGATGAAAAAGAGTAAAGGGAGTGCCATAAAAGTTGTATGGCATCCCCTTATTTCTTTACTCATTACTAACTCTTACATTACGTTCAGCTTTGAGCATGTTAAGTTCTTCTTCAATAGAAATAAATCTGTTTTCGTATTGCTGAATTAAATGGTTTTGTTGCTCAAGCTGAGTTTGTAATATATTGATGTTTGATTGTTGTGTTTCTATAATGGTTTGTTGTTCTTTTACAGCTTCAACCAAAACAGCAGTCATTTCAGCATAATTAACACCGTAATAGCCATCGGTAGGGTTTGAAAAAACGAGTTCAGGTACAATTTCCAAAACTTCCTGTGCAATGAATCCAATTCTGTTTCCCATGGCAGGATTGTCCTTCCAAGTGAAGGAAACGCCTTGTAGTCTTAAAACTTTATCAAGACTATTTTTAAGAGGATTAATATTTTCTTTTAAACGTGCATCAGAAGCCGACCTGAACAAAACCCCATTAGCATCAGCGTATAGGGCAGAACCGCTTCCTGTTGGAATACTTCTAATACGTGCGTTGCCGTTGACATCTAACATCTCAGAGGGGGCATCGTGCCCGATAGCTGTTTTTCCATTTTTGAGTACAGTAAAAGCGTTTGAGCGAGAAGAAGCACCTGTCCCATTGCCAATAATAAAAGCAGGATCAGTACTAACATAATAGGTTGGATCCCCGGATATGACATTCCAGACTCCTATTGCTAATGATGAATATGATTGGGCTACTGTATTGTATCCCATGGAAGTGGATATCCATCCACTTGCTTCTGTGGCTATACCCAATGCTGTCGCAGATTCATTGCTAGCTTTTGTATTATTTCCAATAGCTACAGAGTAATAATTGCTCGCTATAGATTCTCTACCCATCGCAAATGAATAGTGTCCGCTAGCAGTTGTAATACTCCCCATCGCAACTGAATAATTTCCGCTAGCAGTTGTATGATCACCTGTAGCAAATGCATTTACACCACTGGCTGTAGTATAAGCTCCCATTGCAACAGATGCGTCACTATTAGCTTGACATGCATCACCAGCAGCAATTGCCCATCTCCCTGAAGCTTGATTACCCCTACCAATTGCCGTGGCAACTTCTCCTGATGAAATGTTTGCAAGTCCTAATGCAGATGAGTACATCCCACTTGCTCTACATGCATCACCTGCAGCGAATGAGGCTCTACCGGTAGCTCTCGAGTTAACTCCTGAAACAAATGAACCATAATCACCCGTGGCGGAATCTCCAACTCCAAAAGCATGAGAGCCTAAACCACTGGACACACTTCCTGCTCCTGATGCAATAGCACAGTTGCCTATTGATTGACAGCCATAACCAAAAGCTGAACATATATAACCACTTGCTGTTGAGTATTTGCCACATGCAAAAGAGTGATCTCCTGTCGCAGTATTACTTTGCCCAAAACTAACTGACCCATCGCCATCAGATATGCCTCCAAAAGCAATAGCCCCTATACCATTAGCTTCACCACCAACGCAAAATGAACCCCAGCCGCTCGCCTTACCACGGAAACCCATGGCTATTGCCCTGTCTCCTTCAGCTTTACATTCAGTACCTATTGCTATAGAAGTCCAACCGGATGCCTTCACATAGGATCCTATTGCTACTGATAAACTTCCTGAGGCTGTATCTTCAATTCCAAAAGCAAAATCCCCCAACCACATTGCTTTTGACCCTAACCCTATGGCAAAAGAGTAGTCGCCCGATGCTGTCGTAGTATTTCCTGTTGGATTTCCTAATGTGTCTCTTCCGGGAGAACCAAATGCATAACTACCTATTCCTGTTGCTTCAGAAAAAGCTCCTATCGCAAAGGCATCCTGTCCAAGAGAACCGGCTTTATACCCTAAAGCATAGCTGCCATTACCTATTGCTTCAGCATTTTTTCCAAACGCATAACAGTTGTCGGCGATACCTTTGGCACCACCACCACCACCTGCCCAGGTGCTATCTCCCAATGCAAATGAATAATCGCCGTCTGCCA
>JAQVVM010000082.1 GCA_028698995.1 Bacteroidales bacterium | reverse complement strand
CAGTCTGACAAGGATAGAAAACTATAATGAGCTCAATGTACTTAACTTCTTTTCTTCTTTTGAAAATGTCAATTTTGAAGCTGTCATTAATCATCTGAGCACCAAGGATTCCATATTGAACTCACAACCGCTGCATATTTTCACTCTGGAGCTTTTTTCCGGCGAAACTGAGGTTGTAAAAACATATAAAAAATGGACTATCGAAGGCGTTGAAAGTTTTGACGGAATTGAATCCCCCTATGATAGAGACAGACTTTACGCACTTATTAATAACGGAAGTGATTTCGTCCTGATCCAATATTTTGTTTTTGACAGAATTATAAAACCCTTAAGCTATTTTCTGGAGGAATAGGTTTATTCTTTGCAAAATGTGTTAGTCCATTTTTAATTTCAGAAAATTATTTCAGATACTTTAAAATATTAACAATACAAAACTTATCATTCAAATGGAAACAGAGATTTTAGGTGTAGGTTCAAGAGTGAAACATAAAGAATACGGTACAGGTGTTGTCATTCAGGTTAAAGCAGCAAGTTATATCATTACTTTCATTGATTATGGAAATAGGGAAATTTCCAGGACTTATGAAGGACTTGAAATCATTGATTTGTTAGAGCAACCGGATGACCTGGTAAGTTATGAGATGATTGAACAGTCGCTGATTAAGATTTTAAGAAATTTTTCCGATATTCAGGAAATTGTTCCTATTGCCGATAAATGGCGTGGTGGCAAGCTCATACTCAAACCATCAAATTCAGAAATGAAAGACTATGAGATGCCTATAGCCACTTTCTTTAATAAAATCATCATGCTGCGTGATAGGATTCGTGTACTGGAACAAAAGGTAAATTCGAGCACTATCAATGATGATGAAAAAATTGCCATTCAGCAGTACATCACTCGTTGCTATGGGAGTCTGACTTCTTTCAACATTCTTTTTAAAAACAAAAGCGATCATTTTATAGGGGAGAGTTCTAAGGGATAAGCTGAGCTGGTTATTTGTAAACATAATTTTTAAAAAAATTAAAAAGTGCGGCGTCAGCACGATAATCTCCGACAAATGAGCAATGAATAAACTTACTGTTTTATTAGCAATTTTAATTTTAATAACTATTGAAATAAAATCACAGATCCCAAATGAAGGATTTGAAAACTGGATAACAATAGGTAATTACGAAGACCCCATTGGTTGGGCTACAATGAATACACTTTGTACAGGACCTTTTTATTCATGTACAAAATCTACAGACCATTATCCTGTTACTATTGGAAATTATTCTATCCGTTTGGAAAACAATACTTCCTTAACTCAGATGACCGGTGGATATGGCATGGCTATTACAGATACCATGGCTTATCCCTTTGAACCTGCGTTCCCAATTACCGCTAATGAAACCAGTCTGTGCGGTTATTATAAATACAATTCATTTAACGATGATTCTATGTATATCCGCTTGGTTTTTTTCAAGAATGGTTTGATGATAGGAAATAACACTTTTGTTACAGGCACTACTACTTCAACTTGGACCCCTTTTACATTGCCTCTCACTTATCCTACTGCTGATAGTGCAACATTATTTTTATCTGCTTTTTATCCAAATTCTCAATTAGATGGACCAAATGGAAATTCAGTGCTTCTTGTTGATAATTTAAGTTTTAATAACCTTGTCTTTGCAGAAACACACTATACACAGGAAAAAGAATTGATAAGAATATATCCAAATCCTTCATCTGATTTTGTTTACATAGAAACTGAAGAAACAAATTTTTCAAATCAGATTTTAAATATCTATAATGGTATTGGCGAGTTAATCATTACTGAAAAGCTGCTGCAAAATCAACAACAAATTGATGTCAAAATGTTAAGCAATGGGGTTTATGTGTTCGAATTCATTTCTGAAATCGGTACTGAAAAACAAAAACTGATTATTCAAAGATAATATTCATTTCCGATTTTTATAACCCTGTTAATTCTGAATCATATAAATGTTCAGTAGCTAAGGGTTGAGAAAAGAGATAACTTGCTCATAATCATTAAAATGCTCATTGTGATTTTTTTGAAATATTGAAAACTAATACAATTTAATTTGAAACTTGTGAAACTTTTTGAAGGTACTTTATTTGAGTGTCAAATGATTGTAAACCTTTTAAAAAATGAAGGAATTGAGTCATATTTGAACAACGAAATTATTGGCACTAGAGGAGGAAATATATATAGTTCTACAGGAGGTGTAACAATAATTGTGGCAGATAGCAATTATAATAAAGCAAAAGAAATTGTGAGTGCATTTGAAAAATCTCGTAAAGACTAAAGAATTATTTATTTGTCACTATTAGTTTTAATAGCTCATACGAAGTGCTATTAAACAAGTAATTTTAAACTGAAGTAAAATTTGTAAAGAGAAAACTCTTTATAGGCTATTCAAAATACATTTGTTGAGAAATAGTGATTTTGGCTAACTTATAAACAAATGATTTACTAACCCGACAACAAAATAATTATTAATTATATTATAATTTCTTTATAATCAATAAATTATAAAAATCACACATAATCAAAAATGAAACTAGAAGACTTTGGATATAATGACAGATTTGAAAAGCTTAGGCTCGAGCATAACCTCAAAGGTTTTGAGATTGGTAGGGTTGTTTCGGAACATAAAGAAAGGTATATTGTAAAAACTGAAAAGGGAGATTTTGAAGCAGAAATTACAGGGCATTTAAGATTTTCGGCAAAAAGCCGTGAGGATTTTCCCGCAGTGGGTGATTGGGTTGCTTTGACAATTTATGACTCTGATTTTTCGATAATTCACAACATATTGCCTCGGTTCTCAGTAATTTCTAGACAGGCTGTTGGTCAGTTTGGTGATATCCAGATAATTGCTGCCAATATTGACTATGCACTATTGGTTCAGGCTATAGACAGAGATTTTAACATAAACCGTTTGGAAAGATACCTGACTATATGCTATGCTTCAAAAGTCGCTCCGGTGATTGTTCTTACAAAAATAGATCTGATAAATGAAAATGTAAAAGCTGAGATTATAAAGAGTATTAATCAACGGGTAAAAAATGTGCCTGTTATTGCAATCAGCAATGATACCCAGGAAGGATATGAAACCCTGAATCAGACGATTAAGAAGGGCAAAACATTTTGCTTGCTTGGCTCTTCCGGAGTTGGAAAATCCACCCTTTTGAATAACCTTTCGGGAAGGACTGTAATGAAAACAGATATAATCAGCCATAGTACCAACAAAGGCAAGCATGTTACAAGTCACAGGGAATTAATTGTTTTGGAAAATGGGGGAATCATCGTTGATAATCCCGGCATGCGAGAAGTTGGGATCGTTGATGAAGCTGATGGATTAGAGACAACATTTGATAGAATATTCAGTCTCTCAAAAAAATGCAAATTTTTTGATTGTACACATACAAACGAGAAAGGGTGTTTGATTCTTGAAGCTCTTGAAAAAAAGGAGATAGATATTAGTTCTTATGAAAATTTCTTAAAAATGCAAAAAGAAAAAATTTATTTTGAATCATCTGTTATGGAAAGACGGAAAAAAGATAAAAACTTTGGGAAAATGATGAAGAACTATAAAAAAGACTTGAAAAAGAATAAGTACTAAACTCTTCCAACCGCTTGTCAATTAGGCTTCAGATAGTTTCTTATTAATTAATTCACCTTCCTGTATTTCGTTATGGCAATGGTAAGTACAATGGCAGCATATGCAGATAAGCTCAGAAAGAGTGTACGGATATCAGTGAAAGTACTGCCTTTAAGGAGTATCATGCGGATAATTTTCATAAAGTACGCAATAGGGTTAAGCTTATTGAGCCATTGAGCCCATAGTGGCATACTTTCAATCGGAGTAAAAATACCACCCATAAGAATAAATATTATCAGGAAGAAGAAAGCAATAAACATTGCTTGTTGTTGTGTGTCAGCAGTATCGGAGAGCAGTAAGCCAAAACCCTGCATTACGAGAAGGTAAACGGCAGCATTTGCGAAAAGGAGAACCAGACTTCCTTGTAATGGGATATCAAATACGATTTTGCCTACAAAAAGACCGAATGCCAGCATCACTAATGCTACAATCCAGAATGGCAGTAATTTACCGATAATGAAGTGGATTTTTTTTATAGGTGTTACATTAATTTGTTCAATCGTACCCATTTCCTTTTCGCGTACAATGTTCATGGCGGCGAGCATCATACCAATGATAGTTACAAGAATAACCAGAATCGCAGGTACCATAAACACCTTGTAATTCATGTCCGGATTATACCAGAATGCGGGTATGGCGTTAATGTTTAAGGTATTTAACTGCCCACTGGTTAAACCTGCAAACTCCATAAAGTAAGCCTTTGATGTTTGGATAAAAATCTGGTTTGCATAAGCGTTGCCAATTCCGGCTACAGTTCCGTTAATGGCATTAAAAAGCATCTGAACTTCAGCCTTGTTTTCACGTACCATCTTTGTTTCGAAGCCTCTTGGTATAACAAGTACCATATCAGAAGAACTGTTTTCTATATGCGAAATGGCTTCATCAGTGCTGAAAGAATATTTGTGCACATTGAAAAATGGGGATGCATCAAAAACAGAAGTAAGGCGTCTGGATGCGGGACTTAAATCATAGTCGCAAACAGTGAGAGAAATATTTTTAAGTTCCAGGGTTGCAGCATTGACAAGAACCAGCAATTGAACTAATGGCACAATAAATATAATAGGTAGCATGGTGCGATTGCGCTTGAGCTGTGTAAATTCCTTACGTAATATGAAATAGATGGTGCGCATGGTCAGGTGAGTCGGGTTTTAAATTTGCGAATACTAACGAATAGGAAAAAAAACGTATAAAAAGCAAGGATAAGTGTTTCACGCCATACAGCCATAAAACCGCTACCTTTGAGCATGATGTTTTTAATAATTATTATAAAATAAGTTGATGGATTTATTTTACATATCCATTGTAACCAAAAAGGCATATTTTCGATAGGGAAAATAAATCCCGATAAGAGTATGGCAGGCATCAAAAGTGCTACCATGGCAAGCATCATAGCAACCTGCTGACTATTGGTGGTGGTTGAAATCAGAACACCTAACGAAAGAGCCATCAGTATAAAAAGAAGACATTCGCTAAACAGCAGTATAAAGCTACCCAAAACAGGCAACCCAAAAACGGTATGTCCGAGCAGGATAATTGTGAAAGCATTAATCAGGGATAGCACAGCATAAGGAGCTACTTTGCCGACAATAATGTGTGCAGGTTTGAGAGGAGATACCAACAAAACTTCCATGCTGCTGGTTTCTTTTTCGCGGACAATGGTTACTGAGGTAAGCAAGGCACTTATTAATATCAAAATCATAGCCATGGTTCCGGGCACAAACATAAACACACTTTTCATTTCCGGATTGTACATCATTCTGACATCAGATTTTATTGTTAAACCACGTGAATCTTTGTTGAATTCATCTGCCGAGAAACGAGCAATCAAAGCTGAAGTATAGTTTGCAATAAGGTTTGCGGTATTCGCATCGGATGCATCGGTAATTATATGTACATTGGCTGTGCCAAATCTGTTAAGGCTTTCAGAAAAATTATCTTCAAACACGACAACCTCCCTGACTTCCCCACTTTGAAAAGCTTCTTTGATTTCATCATGTGTTTGTAAGTATGACTTTATTTCAAAATATCCTGATGCAGAAAGACGTGTGATAATTTTCCGTGTGATATAGTCGTCAGATTTGTCGAGTACAGCGATTTGAGCATGGTTGATTTCGTTGGTGATAACATAACCGAACAGCAGCATCTGAAGTACAGGCATGGCAAAAAGAATGAGCATGGTGCGTCTATCACGGAAAATGTGGTAAAATTCCTTTATTAAAAATCCTTTAAATTCATGCATGCTTTAAATTATTTATTTGATGTATGACGTGCCAGGCCCAAAAACACTTCGTTCATGGAGGAGGCATTATATTTTTCTTTAAGATTTGCAGGGGTATCGAGTGCTGCTATTCGACCGTCAACCATTATTGAAACCCTGTCGCAGTATTCAGCTTCGTCCATATAATGAGTAGTCACAAACACGGTAACACCCTTAGCAGCGGCTTCGTAAATCATTTTCCAGAACTGCCTGCGGGTCACAGGGTCAACACCGCCTGTTGGTTCATCTAGGAAAACAATTGCAGGATCATGAACTATAGCAATTGAGAAAGCCAGCTTCTGACGCCAACCTAATGGCAAATCAGCTATAAGTTTATGAGCTTCACCTTCAAGTCCCAATGATGACAATAATTGCATAGTTTTATTTTTTATCTGCTTGAAATTCAGACCATAAATACCTGCATAAAAAGAGATGTTTTCAGTAACAGTCATATCTTCATAAAGGGTGAACTTCTGACTCATATAGCCAATTTTCTGTTTGATAAGGTTACTTTGTGTATAGACATTGCAACCGGATACCATTACCTCACCTGAAGTTGGTCTTGAAAGGCCGCAGAGAATTTTAAGTGCAGTGGTTTTTCCTGCCCCGTTTGCGCCAAGGAAACCGAAAACCTCTCCTTCGTACACATCAAAGTTTAGTCTGTCATTTGCTCTGAAAGAACCAAAATCCTTTATCAGGTTTTTAACACTAATAACGATTTTATCTGTTTTCATCCTTTTTTGGTTTTATTGCTCATAAGTTCCATAAAACAGTCCTCAATATTAGGTTTTGTCTGATAAACAACAACATCTGCTAACTTATCGCTAAGATAATTCACTAGTTTATCTTCATCAGCATTGCGATAATCATTAATTGTAACATGTACTTCCTGTCCAAAAATAAAGGCTGAGCGCACAAAAGGACAAGTTTCAAGGATATTGATTAATAGATACATGTCTCTTGCCTTCACAGCAAACAACTGGTGTTCAAAAGCGGATGCAACAACATCGGGTGTATCAGTAGAAAGTATTTGCCCATTCTGAATAAGTGCTATCCTATCGCAAAGAGAGGCTTCATCCATATAAGGGGTCGAGACTAGGACTGTTATTCCTTCGTCCCTTAATCTGCGAAGCAGTGACCAAAACTCTTTGCGTGATACAGCATCAATACCGGTTGTTGGTTCATCCAGTAATAAAAGGCGCGGGCGGTGAATGAGGGCGCATGATAAGGCCAGTTTTTGTTTCATGCCGCCGGAGAGTTTCCCTGCTCTTCTGTTTTTAAAAGGTTCAATATGCTCATAAATATCGCGTATAAGGTTGTAATTCTGCGATACAGTAGTTCTGAAAACACTGGCAAAAAAACGTAGGTTTTCCTCCACGGTAAGGTCTTGGTAAAGAGAGAATTTTCCTGGCATATAGCCCAACAGTCGTCTGATTTTTTTATAATCGTTTTCCACATTTAATCCACATACTTCGAGATTGCCGCTATCCGGCAACAGGAGTGTTGCAGCCATGCGAAACAGTGATGTTTTTCCGGCACCGTCGGGTCCTATAAAACCGAAAATTTCTCCTTCATTCACATTGAAAGAAACATCGCGTACGGCTTGTACTGAACCATAATTTTTACACAGATGTGTTCCTTTAATAACCGGATTACTCATTGGTTTAATATCAGATTCTAAAAAATAACTTCAGCCGGCATACCAATTTTAAGGCTGCCATCATTGGGTGTCTTGATTTTAACGGCATAAACAAGATTAACTCTTTCTTCCCTTGTTTGAATAATTTTTGGAGTAAATTCGGCTTCAGAAGCAATCCAGATAATTTCGCCACTATGTTCGGTCATGTCTCCTGAAGCGCTATCAACAAATACTTTGACTTTCTGTCCCGTTTGAATGGCAGATAATTGTGAACCACTTACATAAATACGGAGTATCATGTTGTCCATATCCGCAATTTTGTAGAGAGGTTTGCCCATGTTCACAATTTCATGGGGGCGTGCATACTGTGCCAATACAGTTCCTTTTACCGGATTATGGATGTAGCAGCGTTGAAGAGCCTCGTTGAGCTGTTCAATTTGCCTGTCCGTAACGGTCATTTCGTTTATGACGGAAGCATTTTGCGTTTCTACACTTGTTATTTGTCTCTCAATTACACGAATATTCCCGTTGATATCATCGAGTTGTCTCTGCGTAGCAGCACCATCGGCAAGCAGTTTTTCGATACGTTTTTGCTCGATGATAAGATTTTCTTTTTGTTGTTTGTACACTTCAATTTGTGAAAATACCTGTTCAGAACGCGATGCCACAGCATTTTTCTGGGCGAGCAATTGAGCCTTTTTCAGATCGTGTTCTGAGGTGTCAACCAGTGCAACCAAAGTGCCCTCTTCCAGTAATAAACCTTCTTCGGCATTCATAAAAATGAGTTTGCCATTTGCTTCGGCAGATACAATTGTTTCAACAGCTTCGAAGTTACCGTAGGCATCTGCTTTTTCATCCTGAAAATTACAGGATGTTAAAACTGTTGCAGCAATAATCCATACAATTTTTTTCATTTTACAATTTTTATTCGTTAATTATCGGCCATTATAAACCATACCTTTTGCGTAAATATAATTTAATTTGCTCATCAGAAGCTGTAGGCGATGCAGTTCCATATTGAGACGGGCTTGTTTTACCCTGTTGATTTCAATGATGTAATCTGCAGCATTGATGGTACCATTGGCAAGCTGTGATGCAGCAGTATTTTCAACATTTTCGAGAAGTGCAATTATTTCGTTGTCCTTTTCAATTAAAAGCATGTATTTATTGATATCCCCAATTTCTTTGTGAATACCGATTCTGATGTTTTTTTCTACAGCTTCCCTTTGAGTCTTTAACATGTCCTTTGCGATACAGTTAAGCTCCCTATCGTGAGATGTGTTGTAGAATGCTGATAAGTTCCAGCTGATACGTGCTCCGGCTATGTAATAAAAGTCAAATTCATCCGACAGCATGTTGAGTCCGGGTTTTCCATACCCTGCCTGTCCAAAAAGGTTGAAACGGGGCATTAGTCTTGCATTTATAAGTTGAGATGAAGCTTCTGTTTCCTGTATGCGAAGGTCGAACAAAGTCAGTTCAGGCCTTGTAATAGATTCATTAAGCGTTATTTGTACATCGGGTTCTAAAAAAACTGATGCCGGATTTATATTTGTATCGAGAAGTTCACCCAACATCTGAATGGCTGATATTTTTCCTGTTTGAATGTCAATAATTTGCTGTTCTGTTTTTAGGATTTCAGCTTTCAATAAATCGGCATCGCTTTGTAATCGTACATTATGTCTGACAGCTGACTCAACCATGCGGTGTTTTTCTGTGAGACTTTCCATTACAGAAAGGGCTACAGCCTCGGTTTTATCGGCAAACATGATGTTGAAATACAATTTATTCAGCTGTTCTTTTACTTTATATAGTTCAGCATCTACGGATTGTATTCCTGATGCAGTTACAGCCCTGTCAATATTTCTGAGTGCTTTAGTGGTACCACCATCCCAGAGTGTTTGACTTATATCAACAGCCATTTTATACTGGTCCTTATCAAATTCCATGGCTGTCAAAAATGGCATTATCTGAGGTATTGAAGTGACATCAGACTGGTAAGTAGCCTGAGCTGATACGCTAAGTTGAGGATACCACGAAGTGTTGTTTTTACGATTTCTGATGACTGCACTTTCTTCATAAAGTGCTTTTTGGGCATTGATGGGGTAGTTTTTTAACAATTCAGCATAACATGCTCCAATACTTATGGTGTCAACTGCCTGCGAATACCCCTGCAATAAAAGGATTGAAAAACACCATGTCATAATTTTCTTCATCTGCTTTTTACTTTTTTATAGCATTAATTATAAAATCGGCCACTTTGTTTTTTCGCTCTTCCAAAAAGCGCGAATATTCTTCTGTGTCACCTCCGAAAAAGAATCCCTGAACGACAGGCCGCCCTACAAAGGGAAACACACAGAGACTGATTATATTTATAATGAGATGTTTGTAATTAATTTCAATGATTTTGCTCTCAGACACTTCCTTTTCAATTATGGTGTTCATCATCTGAGGTTTTATGCCTGTTTTTCTAAGCATTTCAATAACTTTTTCAGGTCTGCGTGATAATTCATGCAGTACAAATACCGGCAGGTGTGGATGCTTCATCAGACCGTCTATATAATGGGCGCAAAATGCCCTGATAATATCAAAAAGAGAGGATCCTGATGCAATAATCAGACTCACTTTTGGCATAAAATCATTAAATGCTTCAATAAAAATTGTGTCGAAAAGCTTTTCTTTACTCCTGTAATAATAGTGAAGTGACGCTTTATTAATCCCTGCTCTGTCTGCAATATATTGCATTCGGGCTCCATCGAATCCCTTTTCGATAAAAACAGATTTGGCTGCTTCAATGATTTTTTGTTCTGTTGTTTGTGTATCCTGCATGGGTAGCGAATTTTTAATTTCAACCATATGATTTAACCAGATGATTTAACCGAATGGTAAAATTATTAAAAAATTTAATATATTCACAAAAAAAATTTTTTTCAAAAAAAATATATTTAAGTACGATATTTAATTTAGACATGTGACTGTATTTGAATACATTTGTCAGATGTTTAGGGCTTAACTTTAGATACATTATTAGTAACCACATGAAACAAAAGTCAATAATTTTAATAATAGGTTCTATACTTATTTTATTTTCCTGTAATCATTCATTGAATCAGAACAAAAGTGAAGCAAATTCTTCAGACACGTCATTAGTAAACGAAGAACAAGCTGAAACAGAGAATTTATCAGGAGATGTATTTAGTGTACCCACAGAGCTGAGACAGTTTATTCCCGAACATCACTTTGTGTTGGATACTGCCATTGGAGACCTGAATCTAGACAATATTCCTGACGTAATTCTGGTGTTGAAAAACGATAAAGAAACCAGATTGTCAGACATGGATGGGCTCTCTGAAAAAAGACCTTTACTCATTTTAATTAGAGATTCTAATAATGAACTTCATCTTGCAGGGAGGAATGATAACACAGTATATTGCTTAGGCTGTGGAGGTCTATGGGGAGATCCCTACATGGATATTGCTGTTAAGAACGGATACTTTTCGGTTGAACATTATGGGGGTAGTGCCTGGCGTTGGACAAGAATTATTACCTATAAATACTCAAAAGAAGAAAATGCTTGGTTTCTTCATAAAGACGGCTCAGAAGAATTTTACATTAATGAACCTGAAAAAGTAATAAGCAATATCAAAACATCAAAAGATTTTGGAAAAGTTAAGTTTGAAGATTTTGATATTAATATGGAATAGATTTATTGGCTTGAAGGATATAATGGTTTTTTTCGGAATTTTATTTCTTTTTTGAAAGGTAGTTTCTATTTTACCAGTATCATTATATGCCAACTTATGAATTCAAGCATTATCAGAAAGAATAAACTTAAGGAATTTTTAAAAATTTATGTGTTTGGAGTGATATAGACCACTTTGTATTCATTTTAACATAATCAATGATGAGTGGTGTCATTTTTTTTGCTGTACTCCACTCCGGTTGGAGGTAGAGTTTGCATTCATTATTTATTTTTGAGGCATTTAACTCTGCCCATTCGAAATCCTTTTCATCATGAATAATAACTTTCATTTCATTGGCTTTTTCAAAAAAGAATGGGAGAGGGGGGTGTTGTCTTTTTGGGGAAAGGCAGATCCAGTCGAAGATACCTCTTGCTTCTTCTGTTCCTGAAGTTTCGATAAAAATCGAAAAGTGATTTTTTTTAAGTGCTTCGGTAAGTGGTAAAAGGTTGTAAATCAAGGGCTCTCCACCTGTAATGACAACAGATTTGGCATTATTTTTCAAGGCTTCAGCTACAATATTTTCCACTGTTTCGAGGGGATGCAGAGAAGCCTTCCAAGATTCTTTAACATCACACCAGTAACAGCCTACATCACAACCTCCAATACGGATAAAAAAAGCAGCTTTCCCTGTATGATAACCTTCACCCTGAAGAGAGTAAAAAAACTCCATCACGGGTAGTGCTTTGCCTTGTTTTATTAAATCTTTACTCAATGTTGTGTGCTTAAAAGCTAAATTCTTTCTTAGCTGCTTTAAGAGTATTGAGCAGAAGTGCAGCAATAGTCATGGGACCAACACCACCCGGTACAGGTGTTATAAAAGAGCATTTAGGAGCTACTTCGTCGTATTTTACATCACCAATGAGTTTGAATCCTGATTTTGTTGTTGAAGAATCTACTCTGTGTATGCCTACATCTATGACAACTGCGCCATTTTTTACCATATCTGCCGTAACAAATTCTGGTTTTCCAATGGCAACTACCAGAATATCAGCTTGAGCACAAATTTCTTTGATATTTTTTGTTTTGCTGTGGCATAATGTAACGGTACAATTACCCGGATTTGCATTTCTGGAAAGGAGTACGCTCATAGGAGTACCGACAATATTGCTGCGTCCGAGAACAACGCAGTTTTTGCCTTCGGTTTCAATACCATAACGTTCTAACAGCAGCATGATGCCATAAGGTGTTGCAGGCAGGTAACTGGGGTTGTTCATAAGCATTCGGCCCAGATTGACAGGGTGGAACCCGTCAATATCCTTTAGAGGACTGATAGCATCCATGACTTTCTGAGTATTGATATGTTTGGGTAGAGGTAATTGCACAATAAAACCGTCAATATCCTCATCATTATTCATAAAGTCAATGAGCTTCAATAATTCCTTTTCAGAAATGTTTTCATTTTCTTTGTAAAGAGATGAGATAAAGCCAACTTCATGACATGATTTTGATTTACTGCTTACATAGGTTTCGCTGGCAGGGTCGTTACCTACCAAAATAGCCGCCAGATGTGGGGTTTTTACTCCGGTTTCAATCATTTTCAGGACTTCTGCGGTAATTTCTGCTTTTATGGTATTGGCAGTTGCTTTACCGTCAATAATTTTGGGTTTCATTAAAAAATTGTATTAGATTTTTTATTTTCTCATTTTATTAGCGTTGGCCATCATACGCATGAAGTTCTTGCCACCGCCTTTTGTCATCATGCGCATCATTTTTCGGGACTCCTCAAATTGTTTGATCAGCTTATTCACTTCCTGAATTTCATTACCGCTTCCATTGGCAATTCTTTTGCGGCGTGAACCGTTCAGTAAATCAGGGTTCTCTCTTTCGGCAGGAGTCATGGAGTAAATTATAGCTTCAATATTTTTAAAAGCATCATCATCAAGGTCAACATCTTTCATGGCTTTACCCATACCCGGTATCATAGAGATAAGGTCTTTCATGTTACCCATTTTTTTAATCTGTTGCAGTTGAGATAAAAAATCATTGAAATTGAATTGATTTTTCATGATCTTTTTCTGCAATTTCATGGACTCCTCAGCATCAAACTGTTCTTGTGCCTTTTCAACAAATGATACAATATCACCCATACCTAGGATTCGGTCAGCCATCCTTTCGGGGTAGAAAATATCTATGGCTTCCATTTTTTCGCCCAATCCAACAAACTTGATAGGTTTTTCTACTACAGCTTTGATAGTTAAGGCAGCACCACCTCTTGTATCACCGTCGAGTTTAGTAAGCACAACGCCGTCGAAGTTGATTTTGTCGTTGAATGCTTTGGCCGTATTCACAGCATCCTGACCTGTCATGGCATCTACAACAAACAATGTCTCATGGGGGTTGATACTCGTTTTGATATTGTAAATTTCATTCATCATTTGCTCATCAATGGCAAGACGCCCCGCTGTATCTATTATGATGATGTCGTGTTGATTTTCTCTTGCAAAAGAAATACCTTTACGTGCAATAGCTACAGGGTCTTTGTTGTCTGTATCAGCGAAAACAGGGACTTGTATTTGCTCTCCAAGGATTTTTAATTGATCTATAGCTGCAGGACGGTATATATCGCAGGCAATAAGAAGAGGCTTTTTACCTTTTTTTGTTTTCAGAAAGTTGGCTAATTTGGCAGCAAAAGTTGTTTTTCCGGAACCTTGCAATCCTGAAAGCAATATAACAGAAGGATTAATTTTAATATTTAAATCTGTCTTCTGACCGCCCATCAATCTGATTAACTCATCATGGACAATTTTTACCATTAATTGACCCGGGGATACAGATGTGAGAACATTCATGCCTAAAGCTTTATCTTTAACGTCATCGGTAAAGCTTTTGGCTATTTTGTAATTAACGTCAGCATCCAATAAAGCTTTTCTTACTTCTTTAAGCGTTTCAGCAACATTAATTTCGGTAATTTTACCTTGTCCTTTTAGAATTTTAAAAGCCCTATCAAGTTTATCACTCAGGTTTTCGAACATCATAATTATGAATTTTTATTTTTTTGCAAAATTAATAAAAATGACATAGAAAACGCATCTGCTTATGCAAAATTAATATCAATATTCAGAAACGCTGGATATTTCATTATTTGATGTGCTGAAAAAAAAATAGACCTTTGCAAAATGGCAAAAATAAGCAGAGACCCCAAATGTATAGAGGAACATCTACTACGGTTATTAGTTCC
>JAQVVM010000112.1 GCA_028698995.1 Bacteroidales bacterium | reverse complement strand
CCACCATGTATCAGATACCATTCACACAATTTGCAAACAATGCAGGGGATCATAATTTTGAGGCAAATGATGTTGTAGCAGTTGTATTCACGAAGAAAGGTGATGGTTCAACTTATCAAAACTTCTCGATCACAGTAGATAAACTTAGGATGATTACAGGTCAGATAGAAACTGAGGATGAAACAACCACAGAAATGGATGTGTATCCCAATCCGATGAATCAGTCCTCATTGATATCGTTTAACCTTCCGGAAGCTACAAAGGTAAATATTGGATTGTACAATATAGAAGGTCAATTAGTAAAAGTAATCGCTTCCGATAACTATGAGTCAGGGATGCAGTACTTGAATTTCAGTGTAAACGGCATCAATAACGGTGTGTATTTCATTAAATTCACTACTGATTATTCAACAGTTGTAAAGAGAATAGTTGTAATGCAATAAACAAAGTCAATTAATCATATAAGATGCCTCAATGCAATCCTTAAAAAAGAAAGTATTGAGGCATTTTTATTTCAAATAACTGAGATTTTGTATTTGAAATTCTTACAAAAACCATCCTGAAAAAATCGTTGTTCAGATGCAATGATTGAAAGCCATTCTTTTTACATCATACATTTACTTTGCACAACATTAAGTTCAAACTCTTGATTATTATCAACCTTAATTTTTCCAAAATTTGGAATAGTTGTTATTAGTTTTGGAAAAAACTCAAAAATAATTGATGTAACTAACAGAAAAAGAGATTATTATGCATTTGGTATGGCTTTTGCAATGTGCCGATTTCTAAATTCTAAAGATTTCCAAATTACAAAAATCAATTAAGCACCAAATTAAAATATAAAATATGATTACTAAAATTTATACACTGATAATCAATTCCAATAAATCAATCTGTCATAATTTATTTAAGATTAAAGGTTTTTATTTTGTTTTTTTTATTTTGGCATTATCAGGAATGACTACAAATGCTCAAAACCCTGTTAAGCTTTTTATGCCAGGTTCCTACATTATTGACATGGGGCAAACCCCACAAACAAATGCAAATGGTTTAAAACCCTATGGTTTAGTTTATCAGTTAATTATTGTTGAGGGTATTCCAGTCAATTGGGCTATCAGTAGTACTAAGACTAAGGATGGTATTGATTTTACTGCCGATGGAAAAAACTATTCTGGAGGTTCTTTTATAATTAAAGCTGATAGAATTAGTCCTTCAGTATTATCAAAGATTAATACTTGGAAAGGAAAGGGAGTTGTTGTTGATGGACCAATAGTAAATTCTTTTTTTGCACCTGTTTATCAGGAACTAACAAGTTGGCCAAGAGCAGTTATAGATGCAGCCAATGATCAGTTAATTTCTCCATTTTATACCTATGCTGAAGTTCCTGCTGCTTCTTATGTTTTAAATGGAAATCCTTCTCTACTGACCAATTGTGGTGATATGTATGTTTTACCTCATGCTGATCCAGATCAATGGCCATCTTCATGGCTAACAGGATTGAAGAACTTTATCAATAACGGTGGGTATTTATGGACAGGTTGTCATGCTGTAAGTGTATTAGAAAATATACCTGGGTGTAATTTTCTTAGTAATGATGGACTTATTCCATATGGTAGTCATAGTGATGGAACAGTTCCTTTTACATATTACAACCATAGTGATCCCGTTATGCAATTTATAGGAACCATGGATGTTGCAACTCAAAATTCTGGATCTGAGAGAATTTACCTTCCTAAATCAGCAGGATGGAGAACTTCAACTACTTTAGCTGTAATTGACCCTGATCATCCACAAACAGGTGTTGGTAAAGTTTCTCCAGGACCTGCTGTTGCATGTGCCTATGGATATGCTTTCGGTGATACCAGCAAAGGTATGGTTATGTATCAGGCAGGGCATAATGTTTCTTCAAGTGGAGCTTCCAGTGTTGCATTTGGCAGGGCATATTTTAACTTTTTACTGATGGCCGGTGTACAAAAGAAAATAAATATCGATATTACATTCCCATCTACACTTAATTCGGGTTCAACATATCCTTTGAATGCTACAGTTAGCGGAGGTATTCCTCCTTATACTTATTTGTGGAGTAGTGAAGGTGGTGGTTCTTTTTCAAGTACAACAACAAATCCTACAAATTTTACACCTCCTTCAAATTATGATTATTTAGTATTAAAATTTAAAGTTACCGATGCATGTGGTCGGGTAAATTTTTCATCAGTTGTTTTTAATCAGGATTCTATTGTTGGCTGTATTGATGATGCTGTACAACCAACGCCTCCTCTCGTTTATTGTGGACCAGGAAACACCAATCCGATAGTTTATACAAACCTTGTTGTTACTTATGAGCCAAATCCAATAACTTGTGAAGGTCACTTGTCATATCGTTGGCAATATATCGATTGCGGAGGTGTAACTCGTTACTGGGAGTACATTTATACTATTGACCATCTAATTGTTCCTATTGTTCCCCCTGATGTTACAACATCTGTTTCATGTTTCACAAACATAACTCCACCAAATCCCCCTGAGGTTATGGACCAGTGCGGTATTCTTTTAGATCCGGTATTAATTTCTGTTATTGATTCTCCCTCTCCGATAATTTGTCAAGGAACAAGAACTTATAATTACACTTATACAGATTGTTCAGGGCTTAGTTCAAACTGGAAGTATATTTATAATGTAAATGATTCAATAGAACCAACCATTACTTGTCCCGCAGATATTAATATTCCACTTTCAACGGGTAGTTGTTCTGCATTAGTTAGTATTAATCCTGCTACTGCAATTGATAATTGTGATTTAAACTCAATATCAGGTGTCAGAAGTGATTTACTAGGTTTTAATGAGCCATTTCCAGCAGGCATTACAAATATAACTTGGACTGCAATTGATAATTGTTCATTATTTTCAACTTGTATTCAAACTGTAACAGTAGAGGATAATGAAAACCCAAGCATCATTTGCCCAGCAAACATAACTGTATCAACTGATGCCAACGTTTGTTCAGCAAGCAATGTAAGCTTAGGTACACCTTCAGTAGATGACAACTGCACCGTAGCCAACATCACCAACAATGCACCAAGTGTATTCCCCATCGGAACAACCATCGTAACCTGGACAGTAACAGATGCAGCAGGTAATACAGCCACTTGCGATCAAACTGTAACCGTTGAAGACAATGAGAACCCAAGTATTATTTGTCCTGCTAACCTTACAGTATCAACCGATGCCAATGTTTGCTCAGCAAGCAATGTAAGCTTAGGTACACCTTCAGTAGATGACAACTGCACCGTAGCCAACATCACCAACAATGCACCTTCAATTTTCCCGATTGGAACTACCATCGTAACATGGATAGTTACAGATGCAGCAGGTAACACAGCCACTTGCAACCAAACTGTTACCGTAGAAGACAATGAGAACCCAACTATCATTTGCCCTGCAAACATCACCGTATCAACCGATGCCAACGTTTGTTCAGCAAGCAACGTAAGCTTAGGCACACCTTCAGTAGATGACAACTGCACTGTAGCAAATATCACCAACAATGCACCAAGTGTATTCCCCATTGGAACTACCATCGTAACATGGACAGTAACAGATGCAGCAGGTAACA
>JAQVVM010000031.1 GCA_028698995.1 Bacteroidales bacterium | reverse complement strand
AGGCTCAGAAAGAGCTTGATTTCTTATTTGAGAAAAATATTCCCGTGGCTTTACAGGTAAATTTTTTTTACATGGATTATGTGTCTGCTCATGAAAAGGTACATAATAATATGCATTTTATAAATATTATTGGAAAAAATGGATCCAGGTATATTGTTAGCGATAGTTATTTTCCGGAGATTGTGGAAATTGAAAGCAGTTCACTGACAAAAGGACGATTTGCAAAAGGTTCTATGGCCCCCAAGGGTTTTATGTACTACACCGAAAAAGTTCCCGAGAAAATTGATTTTGAAAAGAGTATTATTAAAGGCATCAGAAAAGCGGCTTACTACATGATTAAAATTCCGATTCCTTTTATTGGCGTGAAGGGTATCTATCGTTTTGCCGATAAAGTTGTTTTGTGGCCTAAATACGCCCGAGATATTGAACACTTGTCGCATGAAGTAATGAAAATACATATCCTGCTCGAAGATCAGGGAACAGGTGGAGGCGGTTTTCGTTTTATTTATGCCACATTTCTCAGGCAGGCTGCAGAAATGCTCAATAATGACACCTTGATGGATTTTTCAAAAAAAATGATGGAAATTGGTGACAATTGGAGAAGAATTTCCATCTTTGCTGCACGCATAGGCAAAAGCAGAGATTTGGGTGAGGATAAATTGAAAGAACTTGGAAAAATGATTAGAGAAAGAGCTGATGAAGAAAAAGTTTTTTTCCAAAATTTATATACTTTTGCAAAAAAATACAGATAAAATTAATGATGATATGGAAGATTTTAATCGAGACAAACTAAATTTAGAGATAAAACAGCTCATCCTTGACACCCTTAAAATTCCCGACATTAAACCTGAAGAAATTAATGACAGTGTGCCTTTATTCTCTCCGGAAAATGTTCTGCAGCTCGATTCCATCGATTCTTTGGAGATTGTAATTGCGCTGCAGCAAAAGTACGAAGTTAGAATAGACGATCAGAATCTGGCGCGTTCTGTATTGCAGTCCATTAATAGCATTGCCGATTTTATTGTAAATGAGAAAAATAAGTAAATGGATTTTTTTTTAATTTATTTACCTGTGTATTAAATTTATTATTATCTTTGCACCCTCAAAATCAGAAATACTTACAATAATGAAAAAAGATATCCATCCTAAAGATTACAGATTAGTTGCATTTAAAGACATGTCAAATGATTATACCTTTGTAACAAGGTCAACTGCAAAAACAAAAGAAACTATAGTATTGGAAGATGGGATAGAATATCCATTGATTAAACTGGAAATTTCTTATACTTCTCATCCGTTTTATACCGGAAAAATGAAGCTTGTTGATACTGCCGGTCGTGTAGATAAATTCAGAAATAGATATCAGAAACATCTCGACATGAAACAACAATAAATTTGTTGACTATAAACTTTTTATTAAAAAAAACCCTGTTTACAAGGGTTTTTTTTTTGGTTTAAGAAAATTTTATAATTTTATAGAATAATTAATAAATAAAAATGCGATGAATTACATTTTATTTGATGACAATGTTCGAAATAATCTCCTTCCTTTTACATTCTTACGCACTGTAGCTGATATAAGAGTTGGTATTCTAACGATAAGAGAAAAATGGGAAAAACATTTAGGGGTGAAAACCTCTTCGTTAACAGAAGGATACCTAAGTAAAAAATATCCGATTGTTCAGGATACACAGAACATTTTAATTAATGGTTCTGTTTTCCCAAATGAAAGGCTGGTTGAGGAAGTTAAAAATTTGGGGCCAAATCAGGTGTTGGTTTCTGATGAAACAATTATTGCCATGTATGTGAATCTGAAAGGATTAAAAACAATGTCATTTGATTGTTCAGGGAACAAGGAAGAAAGTATAACTACCAATAATCTGAAATTGAAGCTTAATTTTCTTTGGGATATTTTCAGGCTTAATGATGCCGCATTGCGAGAAGATTATTTACTTTTAACAAAAGGACGTAATTCACATGTACTCAGCAAAACAAACAAGATTATAGGGAATGATATTTTTATTGAAAAAGGAGCCAACATCGAATGTGCCGTGTTAAACAGTACTGATGGCCCAATTTATATTGGACATGATGCAGAAATAATGGAGGGGAGTTTGGTTAGAGGACCATTTGCTTTATGTGATCATGCCGTATTAAAAATGGGTGCTAAGATTTATGGGGGTACAACCATAGGTCCATACTCTAAAGTTGGAGGTGAAGTCAGTAACTCTGTCGTTTTTGGTTATTCCAATAAAGCCCATGATGGCTTTCTTGGTAATTCAGTTATTGGTGAATGGTGCAATATTGGTGCAGACAGCAATAACTCAAACCTTAAAAACAATTATGAAGAAGTAAAACTTTGGAATTATGCCACAACAAAATTTGAAAATACCGGCATGCAATTCTGTGGATTAATTATGGGAGATCATTCAAAATGTGGCATCAACACTATGTTTAATACAGGTACGGTGGTTGGTGTTAGTGCCAGTATTTTTGGAGCCGGTTTTCAACGCAATTTTATACCTTCATTTTCTTGGGGAGGCGTAAATGGTTTTGTAAATTATGAAATAAATAAAGCAATTGATGTTGCTAAAAGGGTAATGACACGCAGGAATATGAAATTTGATGAAATTGAGGATGAAATATTAAGGACTATTTATGACAAAACACTTCAATATAAGTTTATCTAAAATAATTAATGGAGTCAATTCTTTTTTTACTTTTAAAAACAAGAGCTAAATAAATTCTGTATTTTAAGAACAGTACTTTTTTCAATAGCATTGTTTTTGATTATCCTCTTTGAACTATTGCATAAATTATCACACTGTATTTGTAAGTATTTGATAATACATGATTTAAATCGGAAAGAAATTAATTCATGATTTTAAAAGTACGGCAAAAAGACACATTTATTTAATAGTATGACAATTTGACATAAAAATGGATTGATATGAATAACTTTTTTGAAAATGAATTTAATGAACTTTCTGACATGATAGATCGTGAATCAGATTTTATTCCTTTGTATTCTAATGAAGATTATGACAAGGAACTGAATGACAAATACCCCGAAACATTACCAATATTACCCTTGCGCAATACAGTTCTTTTTCCCGGGGTAGTTATTCCCATTACTGTTGGTCGTGAGAAATCAATTAAATTGGTAAAAAATGCCTATGCGAAAAAAAGTCTCATTGGCGTAGTAGCCCAAAAAGATTCCAGTATAGAGGATCCTTCAAAAGATGATATATATTCGACAGGTACAGTTGCCCATATAATGAAAGTTCTTAAAATGCCTGATGATTCAACTACTATAATCATTCAGGGAAAAAGAACTTTTGAAATTACTGAGATGATTACAGAGTTACCGTATTTTCTTGCTCAGATTAAAATGCGTCAAACCCCTGACTTCCCTGTTAAAGAAAGAAATTTCAAAGCACTTATCGAATCGATAAAAGATTTATCTAACAAGCTTATAAAAACCTCACCCAATATACCACCGGAGGCTTCATTTGCAATAAACAACATTGAAAGTCCCGTATTCTTAATAAACTTTATAGCATCTAATCTTAATGTAAATATTACCGAAAAACAAAGAATTCTTGAAATTGATGATATTACAAAAAGAGCCAACACCATTCTCTCTCATTTGATGAAGGAAATTCAGGTTGTTGAACTTAAAAATCAGATTCAGAACAAAGTTAAAACGGATATCAATAAGCAACAAAGAGATTATCTTTTGCATCAACAATTAAAAACTATTCAGGAAGAGTTGGGAGGAAACCCAAACGAGCAGGAAATGTTAGAATTGAAGAATAAAGCAAAAAATAAGAAGTGGGCAAAAGAAGTTGAAGATGTTTTCCAAAAAGAGCTTCAAAAGTTGATGAGAATGAATGTTGCAGCAGCAGAATATTCTGTACAGCTAAACTACTTGGAAACCCTTGTTGAATTACCTTGGAACGAAACTACTACCGATAAAATTGATATTGCTAAAGCACAGAAGATTTTGGATCGCGACCACTTCGGTCTAGAGAAAGTAAAAGACAGAATTTTGGAACATTTGGCCGTTATTAAATTAAAGGACAGTCTTAAATCCCCTATTCTTTGTTTGGTTGGCCCTCCCGGTGTTGGAAAAACATCTCTTGGTAAATCTATTGCCGAGGCAATGGGACGCAAATACATCCGCATGTCATTAGGAGGGTTAAGAGACGAAGCTGAAATAAGAGGTCATAGGAAAACTTATGTCGGTGCTATGCCCGGGCGAATTATTCAAAGTCTTAAACGTATTAAATCAGCAAACCCTGTTTTTGTCCTTGATGAAATTGACAAAGTCGGAGGCCATAATTTTAACGGAGATCCCTCATCTGCGCTTCTTGAAGTATTAGACCCCGAACAGAATAATGATTTCAGGGATAATTTTCTCGAACTTGGTTTTGATTTATCTAAAGTATTATTTATTGCTACAGCCAATACGCTTTCTACAGTGCAACCTGCACTTCTTGACAGGATGGAAATTGTTGATATTTCGGGATATATTCTTGAAGAAAAATCTGAAATTGCAAAACGCCACCTATTACCTAAACAGCTTATTGAACATGGCCTTGAAAGTAACAAATTTTCGATGACACCTTTGGTGTTAAAAAGTCTGATTGAAGATTATACACGCGAATCAGGAGTAAGGGCTCTTGAGAAAAACATAGCAAAAATCATCAGAAATAAAGCTAAAGATATTGTAGCAGGAAATAATCCTGATAAAAAGATTTCGAAGGAAGACCTTGTGAAAGTTTTGGGAGCACCAAGATATTCTAAAGATATAAAGCTCAATCCGGATATTCATGGTGTTGTTACAGGTTTGGCATGGACTGCTGTGGGAGGTGAAATTTTATTCGTTGAGGTCAGTCGCAGTAAAGGTAAAGGCACTTTTGCCATCACAGGAAACATGGGTGATGTCATGAAAGAATCTGCCAGCATTGCATTTGAGTACCTTAAAGCTCATGCAGAAGTATTGGACATCAATCCTGATGAATTTGAAAAGTGGCATGTTCATATTCATATTCCTGAAGGGGCTACACCCAAGGATGGTCCATCAGCTGGTATTACGATGTTTGCTGCTTTAAGCTCGCTCTTTACAGACCGTAGGGTTAATCCCTTAATTGCCATGACTGGAGAGATTACCCTTCGGGGAAAAGTATTGCCGGTTGGCGGGATTAAAGAAAAAATTCTCGCTGCCAAGCGTTATGGATACAAAGACATTATACTTCCCAAAGACAATAAAAAAGATATACTAGAGATTAAAAACTTATATCTTGAAGGATTGAATTTTCATTATATTGATGAGATGATAGAAGTAATTGAAATCATTCTTCAGAGAAAGTAAACGTTTTACTATTTCCCATTTTTTAAAAAATCTAGAATAATTGCGTTAAATTCAGTAGGGTGGGTTTCCATTGGGCAATGACCTGCATTATTGATAATAACAGGTGTTACAGTTGGAAGTTTTTTTAGGTATGGTTTCATCATATTGTAAGGTACCCATCTGTCCTTGCTTCCCCATATTGCAATAGCCGGTGTTTTAAATTCTATACTATCAATAAATTCCTCATTGATAGTATTTGAAAAAGAACTTATAATTCCATTCACTGTTTCTGGCTGGGTTAAAGCTTTGTGATATTCTTGAACTGTAGCCATATCGGGTGTAATTCCATAGGCAGATGCCAGTAGTTTAGAAACATTTTGGGGCTTGATAAGGTAATGTTCTCCAACTGCATTTATTAGTTTCAGAAAGGGTTGAAATTTTAATAAAGCATCCATGTCTCTTTGTTTGTTCTCTATTAGACCTATCAGAGCAGGATCAACAAAGACCACGCTTTCTGTTTTGAGTGGTTCAAGCATAGCCATATATTGAACGATACCTCCACCCATTGAATGTCCAACAAGGTGCCATTTTGTGTGGTTGTTGATTCTTTCAAGAAGCCGCCAGAATAGCAATGCTCTGTTACGGGATGTGTGATTAAAAGATGTATTTTTATCACTATAGCCGTAAGGTGGCACATCCACTGCCACAACCTTATAACCGGCATCAAGTAAAACCTGAATATTATATCGCCATGAATAAGTGGAAGCACCCATTCCATGCACAAGCAATACAAATGGCAGGGTGTCGTTGTGAAGGCTGTCTGCCCAATAACGATAGTGGATTTGCATGCCATCAACTTCCACAAATACGCTGTTTTCGAATGGACCGACTTGAGGTCCCTGTGCCTTTGAATACGTATTAAAACAGAGAAAAATGGATAAAAATAAAAATTTGAGAAAGATGTAATTTTTAATTAGAGTGGCCATTTCAGTTTAATTCCTGTCAATGGCATTCAGGTCTTCAAATGCTTTTTTCAATCTTGAAACCATTGTGTTTTCACCTTCTCTTAGCCATGCTCTGGGGTCATAGAATTTTTTATTGGGTTTTTCTTCACCTTCTGGGTTCCCAATTTGACCTTGCAAATAAGCTTCTTTCGATTTGTAGAAATTGAGTACGCCTTCCCAGTATGCCCATTGGGTATCAGTATCAATATTCATTTTAATAACACCATAATTAATAGCTTCTCTAATCTCTTCCTGGCTGGAGCCTGAGCCACCATGGAAAACAAAATTTACAGGATTTTCCAGGGTCTTAAATTTTTCTTGTATAAATTTTTGGGAGTTCATTAAAATTTTGGGTTGCAGTTTAACGTTGCCCGGTTTATAAACACCATGAACATTGCCAAATGATGCAGCAATCGTAAAGTTACTGCTCACTTTCATCAGTTCTTCATAGGCATAAGCTACTTCTTTTGGTTGGGTGTAGAGCCTTGAGCTTTCAACACCTGTGTTGTCAACACCATCTTCTTCGCCTCCTGTTATGCCAAGTTCAATTTCTAAAGTCATGCCTATTTTGCTCATGCGTTCCAGATATTTTTTGCAGATGGCAATATTTTCTTCAAGTGATTCTTCTGACAGGTCAAGCATATGTGAACTGTAAAGTGGTTTGCCGTGTTTTTTATAGTACTTTTCCCCTTCATCAAGCAAACCATCTATCCATGGCAGTAATTTTTTGGCAGCATGATCGGTATGCATGAGAACAGGTATGTTATATAGTTCGGCAAGAAGATGCACATGCATGGCTCCTGAAACAGCACCGGCTATAGAAGCATTGCTTCCTTTCAATGATTTGCCTGCATAAAACTGGGCACCCCCATTGGAGAACTGAACAATAACAGGTGAATTTACCAATGCAGCTGCCTCAAGAACAGCATTTATTGAGTTTGTACCTACGACATTTACAGCTGGGATGGCAAACTTATTGGCTTTGGCTATGCGAAATAATTCTTGAATATCACTGCCGGTAACTACTCCGGGCTTAATTTTGCTGAATACTTTTTCTGACATGATTTCTTGTTTTTAAATTTATCAAGCAAAGTTATATAAATTTAATTTTAAAAAATGTGAATGGGGGCATTTTTTTCCCCCATTTTAAATGCTTTTGAATTAAATAAAATTTGTAATTTTGCAAACGTTTTTAAATTATCATTATCTATGAAAAGAATATCTGTTTTTTATGCTTTACTTGTAATTCTTTCACTCTCTGCATGTGGCTCCGGTGAAGAAGGAAGAGTTCCAACCACAGTCGTAAATAATCCCAATTCAGCAGATGGTACTGTGGCTGAAGGAAGTTTACCTGTTCTTAAATTTGATAAAACAGAACATGATTTTGGTCAGCTTATTCAGGGAGAACGTGTAAGTTATGCCTTCAAATTTAAAAATGAAGGAACATCTGATCTCGTTATTGCATCTGCCAATGCCGGTTGTGGATGTACTATTCCAAACTATCCCCGACAACCGATAGCTCCGGGAGAGTCTGGTGTTGTAGAGGTCTCATTTAATACCAATGGAAAGAGTGGTTTTCAGAACCAACGCGTGTCTATTGTTGCAAATACGCAACCCAATACAACCGTAATTACGATCAAAGCAAATGTTGTCATTCCCTAATTTAAATTTAATTTTTAACTAAACTAAACACAATGAATTTATTAAGTATTTTATTAATGGCCGGACAAGAAGGTGGATCCGGAGGTGGTATAGGTGCATTTTTACCCCTTATTCTTATCATAGTGGTTTTTTATTTTTTTATGATTCGCCCTCAAATGAAAAAGACAAAAGAATTAAAGAAATTCAGAGAGAATCTTAAAAAGGGTGACAAAATTGTTACTATTGGTGGAATTCATGGCAAGATCGTAGAAGAACAAGATACAACCTTTACTATTGAAGTAGAAGGACAAACACGTCTTAGAATTGAGAAATCAGCCGTTGCAATGA
The DNA here is from genome assembly GCA_028698995.1 of Bacteroidales bacterium. Classification (GTDB taxonomy): domain Bacteria; phylum Bacteroidota; class Bacteroidia; order Bacteroidales; family PXBB01; genus JAQVVM01. Next base: position 45,044 of record JAQVVM010000031.1, on the reverse strand, counting down.
ACGGTGAAACAATTGAAGAGAAAAAATAGGTCATCCTGTTTTTTAGTCTTCATTAATTTTATTCAGCTTTGAATAATGAGCCATCCATAATACCCGAGGGTATAAAACCTTTTAAAACTAAGTTTGGGTTTTATATCTTTTTGGTATGTCTGTTTTTTTCTACACTACTTTGGCTTGTTATTAAATTCTCAAAGGACTATGAAATCAGGCAAGAAGTACATATAAGTTTTGTACATGTTCCTGAAGGTAAGTTTATTACCCAAGCAGACACAGTTATTCACTATTCAATTAAAGCAAACGGTTTTAAACTCCTTACTGAAAATACACATAAGCAACATCGCTTACAGCTTGATGTTTCCAATTATCCTTCATATACCAACAGTCCTTTGAGGCAAGTTGTGAAAATTAATACAAAAGATCTTTCTCCTCAGATTATAGCTCAGTACCGTCATATAGAGGCTCTCTATGACATGTCTCTTGATGAAATATTAATTGTGATGGAAGCAGCCAACAGCAAAAAAATACCTGTCCGTCATTCATTTACATATAGCCTCGAAAAACCAAATTACCTGTATGGAGATGTAAAAATTTCCCCTGACAGTGTGGTTGTTTATGGAGGCAAACAAATAATTGAACAAATCAGTGAGGTTTATACTATTGATACTGTTTTAGGCACTTTGAGCGAAAGCCGGAGTTTTTCCCTGCCTCTTAAATTCAATGATTTGAATGGATGCTATCTTTCACACAATCAGGTAAATATTCATATCCCCATTGAAAAATATACTGAAAAAGAACTGACGGTTCCCATTCAAACAACGGAGTTTCAAGATAACAGACATTTGAAACTTTTTCCTGAGAAAGTGCAGGTGATATTTTTAACCGCGCTTAATGATTACAATGATATAAGCCCCTCTATGTTTGAAGTTGTTGTTGATACTTCAAATATCAATAATGCGACATTACTTCCGGTTATTGTGCGCAGTATGCCTCCAAGGATTATCTTTACCAGATCGGTCCCCGAATCTGTTGAATTTATAATAGTTCAATGATAAAGAAAATTGCACTTACCGGTAATATCGGCAGCGGCAAATCAACTGTTGCCCGTATTTTTAAACTGCTTGGAGTGTGTGTGTATGAGGCAGACAGTGAAGCGAAAAAGTTCTTTTTTGATGAAGTTGTTAAAAATGAACTATTTGAAATTTTTGGACATGCTGTTTTCAATGGGAGTGAGGTTGATTTTAAAAAATTGGCGACTTTGGTTTTTGAAAATAAAAACCAATTAAATGCCCTTAATGCTGTTATTCATCCCCGAGTTCTGAGTGATTTCAACCACTTTGTTTCAAAGATTAAAACTTCTAAAAAATATGTTTTATTTGAATCTGCTATCATTTTTGAATATTCGTTGGCCTCTCTGTTTGATGATATTATTTTGGTAACTACCCCTCAGTATATCCGCGTCAAAAGAGTAATCAAACGCGATGGAATGACACAGAAAGAAGTTTTGTCACGAATTATAAATCAAATACCCGAAAAAGACCTTATTTCTCAGTCCCAATTAAGGATTATCAATGATGATAAAACACTTTTAATCCCGCAGGTAATCGAACTTGACAGGCTTTTTGAAGAGCGAAAAGCAAATCAGAGTTAAATTGACCTTTTACATTTAATTATATTTGAACTTTGATAATGCTCATTAGAACAATGAGGGGTGCACTTCGTTATAGAATGTTATTAGAGCTGTTCTCCTGATTGAGAGTTCGTATTATATTATTATGATATTTTTGTTATAATATATCCAATTCCATTGGTAAAAACTTAATGCCATTTTCTTCTTGCATTTCGTCTGTTTCTTTGAAACCTAATTTTTTATAAATTGGTATTGAAAATGGGGAAGCATGTACATAAAATTTGTCAAGTTTTGAGTCTCTTCTAATAGTCTCTTTTAATGACTCATAAAATAGTTTTTTTGCAATACCATTTCTTTGATAATCTTTATCTACAAAAAGTAACGAAATAAACCTATTGTCTCTAATCTCAATCATTCCAACTAATTTTAAATCCATAAATGCAACCCATATATTTATTTGATTACATTGTCTTTCAGCAATTTTTGAGGGCTGTATCCAATCAAAGAAAAATTGATTACCCGCCTCTGAATAATCATTTGAAACAAATTCACCATAAACCTTTTTAATTAATTCATGAATTTTTTCCTCTTGCCCAAATTGATATTTTTCTATTCGAAATTCCATTTTGTAAGTATTTGCTGTAATGCACATTATGAAATGACGCAAAACTTCTGTATTTGTTTGATAATTAATGCATTAATAGTACTTATGTGTACTTACAAATGCCTGAAGCAAAATTTGACACACATGTTAATATTTAAAGCAATTCGTAGCCTTTCCCCCAATTTTCATTCAGTAGAATTAAAGTTTTTAAATTGTTGTCGGCAGGAAACTTCTTTGTCCATGAATTGATGATTCCTTCTAGTAATTTTTTGTCGTTTTCAATAAAGGCTACTGTTCCTCTTGCGTAATAGTACCAAGTTTTAGCGTCGGTGTCGCCAAACAATTTGTAAAAAATTGAATAAGTACGCTTGAAATACTTTATTGCTAATCTGTCTGAATGAGCCATTGCAAACATTTGTCCGGCGTGCCAATGTAGAGCATGTTTATTTGTTGTCTTATTTGTTTTTAAATATGAAACAATAAGGTTTGCGGCGGCGAGATATTCTTTGTCGGCACTCAATTTACGCCAGCAACAAGTGTCGGAGTTGAAAGCTGTTTGATTGTAATAAAGGGCGGGATTTGTTGAGCCCATATTGTTTTGAGAGAAGATGTCGGAAGAAAGAAGAATGAATAAAAATAATAAAGTCCTTGTCATTACGAAAGTTTTTGGCAATCGAAAATAAAGCTTATCTTTTATGTGTCAAATTTTTATCGGACATTTATGATTAAAATTATATATACAGTCTAGGGATTTTGCTCCATCAAAGAATTTCCTGACATTTCTTCCTGAGGAATTTTGAAAAGTATGCTGTTATCATTATAAGCTTTTCCATGTCTGACATTCTGTTTCAATCTTTTCAGATTATGTAAGTTGTCTCCCTCAAATGCCAGTTCTTTACGGTGTTCTTCCCTAAGCATATTTACAAAAACATTAATATCCGAAAAAGTAGTATCTGTTGGTATTGCTGTCAGGTGTGCCCGTTCTCTGACAGTGTTGTAACTTTCTATTGCCGTGCTGAGATCCCCTCCTGAAAGAGCCAGAGCTTCTGCCCTGATAAGGTGTTGTTCGGCAAGGCGCAGAACTGAAATATTGTTTGGGGTTGTGTTCGTCTGGTCATATTTGGTAACAAACACAGCACCTGTCCATGGGTTTTTAAAATACAGCTTAATTTTCCTTAAATCATTGTCTTCAAAAGTGTTGTAGAAATTAGTATCTACTTGAATCAAGGGGTTGTAGATACGTTGAAAGTTACCTGAAAGAGCATTTGAGTTGTCTGATTCGATATTTGCTATCTGAAAAATAGACTCATTTGAAGCTGTTAAGCCACTGGTCTGATAAATATCTTGTACAGAATCGTTTAAAGAAAACACTTGACTCTCAATAACATAGTCTGCTTCAATAGCTGCATTGGCATAATCTCCTTTAAAGAAAAGAACCTTTGCAAGGTAGGCCCTTGCCGACATTTCCGAAGCCCTGTAAACTGATGTGGTTGTACCACTTTGGGCAAGAAGTTGTGCAGAAAGTTTAAGATCATCAATAACATTTTGATAGACGTCTTCAACATTTGTTCTGGCCATTTCCAATCCCTCAGGTCCTTCGTAAGTAGCTATTGTTCTGTATGGAACTCCCAACTGGCTGTTTCCGCCGGTATTATTTACATCGTAGGCATGAGCCCAGAATCGCAAAATTTCATAATGTGCAACGGCCCTGATGAAAAGAGCTTCACCTTTGAGTTTGACTTTTAGTGCATCAAATTCAGGACCGCTCAGTTTGTTGTTATCAACAAAATCAATGACAATGTTTGCTCTGTTGATGGTGCTGTAAGCTTCCGACCAAAGACTACGCAAAGCTCCGATTTGAACAGTAGTAACCATGTTGTAGATTTCAAGTGTTCCAAAAGGGCTGAGGCGGCTTTCATTAATTGTGGCATCAGTGCCGAGCAATTCAGCATTTACAATGAGATTGCCACCTAATAAATTCCCCGATTGTAAGCCATCATAAGCACCAAATAAAACAGCTTCCAAATCACGAACAGTAACAATAGCATTTTCACTTTCCAGTATCATTGTAGGTTCTACGTCGAGAAACTTTGAACAATTGGAAAGAGAGAGCAGTGCTGTCAGAACAAGAAAATAGACTTTGTTTTTTATAATATATTTCATGATTGAATAATTTAATTCTTGTTGTTGATAATTGAATTGATTAAAAACTTAAATTAATACCACCTGTAATAAACATTGCCTGAGGTGTGGGTAGGTAGGGAGCAGCAAAAGACACATTACTTGCCTGACTTCCTGGTTGTACATTGCGCAGTACTTCAGGATCCCAACCGGGGAATTTTGTATAAGTGTAAAGATTTTGACCACTGACATAAATGCGCATATTGTTGAATTTTAGTTTTTCACATACACCTCTTGGAATATTATAACCTAAAGTGATATTTCTTAATCTAAGGAATGAAGCATCATACAGAAATCTGTCTGAGTTTTTGGGGCTGTAATTAATATCCAGTTTAGGTATGTCAGTATCTGTATTTTCTGTTGTCCATGCATCCAGAATATCTTCTCTCTGTGCAGTTGAAGCGAAAGAACCAATCTGGTTTTTGGCATCATCATCATAAACAGTGTTACCATAAACAAAGACAAAAAGGAAGCTGAAATCAAATCCTTTAAAAGACAATGTATTTGTTATCCCTCCCATGAACTTCGGAACAGGGTTTCCCCTTGCAACCCTATGGTCATAAAAATTTGGGTGTGAGGCAGGCATTAGATTCCCATTGATGTCATAAAATACTTCTTCCCCTGCCTTAACCAATACTTCATAAGGTGTTCCATTGGAATGATACATTGGGTTGCCTTCTAAATCGTACAACTGTAATGTAACATCTTCTTGCTGAACACCTGCATACTGCACCAGATAATGTTGCCCCACTGGATAACCAGTCATGACACGGCCTTCGCCGGGCTGTCCGCTTTCAAAAGCGTCAGGGGGTAATCCCATAACATCGAGTACTTTGTTGCGGTTAAATGAAATATTAAAGTCTGTTGTCCATTTAAAATTTTTGTCAATATTTCTGGTAAATAGAGACACTTCAAGACCATAGTTACGCAAGCTGCCAACATTTTGCAAAATGGCACCGTATCCTGAAGAGGTTGGGATATTTACATATAACAATAAATCGGTGGTTTTTTTGTCATAATAGGTTAAAGTACCTGCAATGCGCTCATTGAAAAGGGCGTAATCAATATTAAAGTCAAATTGGGCAGATTTTTCCCATCCAAGGTCAGGGTTAGGTAAAGTTGAAGGGACTATGCCGAGATTTCCGGCGTAACCACTATTCGTTACGAAATAACCCAAAGCAGCAAAGTCGCCAATTTCGGCATTGCCTGTCATACCATAACTGGCTCTCAATTTAAGGAAACTGAGTTTTTCAAATCCGGCAAAAAACTTCTCATCAGATACTATCCATCCCAAGGATGCAGCAGGGAAAAAGCCATAACGGTTGTTTCTTCCAAAGCGGGAGGAGCCATCAACTCTTAAACTAAAGGCAGCCTGATACTTATTAAGAAACTTATAATTCATACGTGTAAAGTAAGAGTCGAAGCGATAACCTGTTTCGTAGCCGTATCCGGCCTGATTGCTTGGAGAAGCACTTCCGGGATTGGTGAAAAAGTCATTGGTGAAGTTGTACCCGTTCAAGCCCATGCCCTTTGTATCCGAACTTTGTAATGACATCCCCAAAAGGTATGTGATGTCGTGAATATCGTTGAAATTCTTGTAATAATTAAAATAATTATTTGTAGTCCAGTTGGTAACATTTGTTCTTCTGTCCCAAGCTGATGAATAGCTTGCGGGATCCTTAGTATTACGGAAGTTAAATTCATATTCGACCTGATTAAAGAGATCAATGCCCCACTCAGACCTAAAAATAAGGTTTTCAGCAATTTTATATTCCGCAAATAGATTTGAAAGAGTTCTGTAAACCTTTGCATTAAATTTTCTGTTTTCCAAAGTCCATAGCGGGTTTTCAATACCCTGATTAAGACCTTGAGGTCCAAAATAGGTGCCGTCTGGGTTTTCAGCAGGCAGGTAGGGTAGTAGTCTTTGTGCGGCACCCAAGCCTCCGGCTTCGCCAATAGGTACACGGTCATTATTGGTATAAGCAAGGCCGATATTAACACCGAGTTTAAGCCTCTCTGTAGCTTTGTTCTCAATATTTACTCTTCCATTCAACCTTTCAAATTCATTACCCACCAGAAAACCTTTTTCTTTTCTGTAAGTACCACCCATATAAAAAAGGGTTTTGTCGTTACCTCCTGAAGCAGAGATATTTGCTTCATGAACGGAGCCTCTACGCAATGTCCTGTCAACCCAGTCGGTACCACCCAAAGCTGCAATTGAATCAGCCATGCCTCTGGTAAAAGGATTGCCTTCATACGTTCCAAGTACAGTAGAGCTTGTTTCTGCAGGTAATCCGGCTTGTTCACGGTAACTGTCTCTCAAAGACAAATGTTCTGAAGCTGAGATATAATTCATTCTGTTGGTTTCTGAAACAACCCCTGTATAATAGCCGGCATTAAATTTTGTGTTTCCTGCTTTCCCCTTTTTTGTTGTGATAAGCACAACCCCATTGGCACCTCTGGAACCGTAAATAGCAGCAGCAGCAGCATCTTTAAGTACTTCAATAGATTCAATGTCATTGGGGTTTAAGTCTGCTAAAGCATTGGTGCGGCTACCCAAAGCACCCGGACTGTAGTCTCCGGAAGTGGCAGGAATACCATCAATCACATATAAAGGCTCACTGCCTGCACTGATGGAGCTTGTTCCTCTAACCTGAACTTTAATAGTGCCACCGGCAACGCCGTTTGCGGAAGTTACCTGAACACCGGCTGCCCGTCCTTGAAGTACCTGCTCAAATGTCTGAATGGGTAATTCTTCAAGGTCTTTGGCTTTGATAGAGGATATAGAGCCCGCTACATCTCTTTTGTGGAATGTACCATAACCTACCACTACAAATTCTTCAAGAAGTTCTGCATCGCTGACGAGTGTTACATCAAAAACTATGTTTTGACCCGCATTAATGGTTATTGTGTGTTGCTGACTCAGGTAACCCAGGAATGAAAATACAAAATTATAAGTGCCGGGTTCAATATCCTGCAGAAAGTACCTGCCATTGATATCTGTAGATGCCCCCTTTGAGGTGTTTTCAATCATTACGGTTGCTCCTACAAGCGTCTCAGTATTATCTTTGATTAAACCACTTAAGCTGCCGTTCTGGGCGTATATCCCAATTGAAAGTAATAAGAATAACAAGAGTAAAACTTTTTTCATCTTTGATTTAATAAAATGAATAAATATTATGAATAAAAAATATAATTGCTATGAATTAAAAACAAAAATAATAAAAGTTGGGAATAGTATATGATAATTTCATTCTTAAAGTTTTTAATCAACAATATGTTCGCTTTTTTGGTTAACACTTTAAGTAAATGCTCTTGCTGTCCAAATAATCCTTTTTGTAAAAAATATTATTAAAAATTTTATGAAATAATTTAATAATATGTAATTTAATTCATTATATTTGTCTAATAATAATTACCTAATATTGAAATCAAAAGAAACCAAATATTATACAAACATGAAGAATTTGATTATTGTGCTTACACTACTTTTTCAATCATATCTGGTAAGTTATACACAGGTAATTACTGTAAGTAACCAGCCTAACACACCAGGAGAATACAGCTCAATTCAGGATGCCATTAATGCAGCAAACCCCGGAGATACCCTTCTGATACATGGTGCGAATTATTCGGCTATAACTGTTAATAAGCCTCTTACACTCATTGGGCCAGGAGATTGCATTCAGGGGCAGTTTCCCATAAAAGCATGGATTCCTTCTATTACCCTTGATAGCACAGGACCAACTTCCACAGCCAGTGGCTCAAAATTTATCAGCTTAAATATAGGTTATATTTCAAAAAAACCAATTGACCAATATCAAATAAACAACATTGTTGTTGAAAGATGCCACATATCCACTTCCCTTTCATCACATGTTCTTGGCGATAACTGGATTATCCGAAATAATGTCTTTTACTGGAATTCGACAGGAGGCACTTTAGATATTAACAACAACAACAATTTACTTGTATCCAATATTGTTTTCCATGCACCTCCTACTGCATATCAAATAAGTAATTCAGATAAAAGCAGTGTGGTTATTGCAAACAATATTTTTACCGGTCATTATGATTATTCCAACCAGTTTAAAATCATATCCAATGCTTATTTTTCGGGTAATATTTTTTTTGGAAAGTCCCCACAGGGAGCCACTAATTCAATTTTTGAAAATAACATAACTTATGGCAACCTGGCTAGTAATATTTTACCCTATGGCACCAACACCGGTATCAATAATTGGGTGAACACAGATCCCTTGTTTGTTAATGTTCCGAATGATAATAGTAAGTATGAATTTTCTTGTTATAAGGATTACAATCTGCAACCGGGCTCCCCTGGTTATAATATTCTTACCAACGAACAGCTTGTTGGTATATTCGGTGGAGCTTTTCCCATGCCCGCTTTTGACACCTATATCATAGCAGGGCACCCCCCACTCCCGCAGGTTTATTTCTTGCAACTTCTGAGTAATCTTGTTTCAACAAATATACCTATAGATGTAATGGTTAAGGTCCGAAAAAATGATGGTGCACCGATTTACACAGGGGAGTATTTTTATGATATTGACCCCGGCGTTGGAAATGGCATCCCTTTGTCCCTTTTTTCACCAACTGCTGATACAACACTCTCTCTGCAGATTTTTGCAAGCTTCTTACAGCCTGGGCCACACCTGATTTACTTCCGTTTTAAAGATACTCTTGAAAAATGGGGTTTGCATGCACGTATGGATTTTATTTCCTGTGATGTGTTGGCATTGGCAAATTTTGTGGCAGATACTGTTTGTTTAGGTCAGGACTCGACAAGCTTTGTTAATTTGTCAACAGGAGGAGACACCAACACCATATATAAGTGGGATATGACAGGAGACGGCGTTGATGATGTAACACACACAGGAATAATTGGAACGGGTGCGCCTTTACAATTTAAATACAAGTTTCTTACCGGAGGTATTCATAATGTACGCCTGATAACCGATAACGGAGGCGGATGTAAGGATACCGTTTTTAAGCAGGTGTTAATTAGCAATCCCAGTGTAGGAGGGGCCATTTCGCTTTCTCATGATACTATATGTTTTGGAAGCACAGTTCTAATGACTTTAAGTGGATATTCAGGCACCATTCAAAAATGGCAATGGAGCTATGGTAATACTAATAATTGGTTTGATATACCTAATTCAGATCAAATATCTATTGCATTTTTACCAGATACTGTGGGTACTTGGTATATCAGAGCCATAGTTAAAAATGGTATTTGCGATACGGCACATTCGGTTATTAATTCTTTTTATGCAGATACACAATCATCAGCAGCTCCTTTGGCGCCATCAGCAATAAATGGTCCGTCTAACGTATGCATTAACACACAGGCTGTCATGTTTACGGTTGGCACCATGGCCAATGCCAACACATACCACTGGACTTTACCTCAGGGAGCTACCATACTTTCAGGTGCCGGAACACATACAATACTTGTGAATTTTTCTCAAAATGCAATTTCAGGAAATATTACAGTATATGCATCCAATTTATGTGGCAATGGGCCAATATCTGTCCCTCATTATGTAGCAGTTAATCAGTTACCCTATGCAGATGCCGGAACTGATCAATTTATTATTCACGGGGCAACAACTGTCTTACAAGGGAGTGCCGGTGGAGGTTCAGGTAATTACACCTATACATGGATACCGGATACCCTATTAACTAATCCCAACTCATTGGTTACCAATACCACAAATCTAATTAACTCAATTACATTTTCGCTTTTAGTAACGGATAATGTTACAGGATGCATGCATACATCAAACATGCAAGTTATAGTTATTGGAGGCGTATTAACTGCCACAGCATCTGCAATACCAAGCATTATATGTGAAAACAACCCCGTACAATTAGATGTTCTTCCTCAAGGGGGCTCCGGGTATTACTCATACGAATGGTATGAGAGTGGCAATTCAGTTTCTTTCTCAACTCTGAAAGACCCGATAGTTTATCCTTCACAGACTATATCTTATACGGTTTGGGCTTCTGATAATATTACAAGTGATATGGTATCATGCAGTGTAACAGTTACTGTTAATCCTCTGCCTGATTCTGCAGCAACTATTATTGGACCTGTGCAGGAGTGTATTGGACAGCAGGCACAATATTCTGTCCCGCCAATTACGAATGCAACTGGCTATCAATGGGAATTACCACCGGGGGTAATTATTCAATCGGGTTATAATACAAATTCTATCATGGTTCATTTTACTCCCAATGCAACATCGGGATCAATTAGTGTTTTTGGGTCAAATGCCTGTGGTTATGGCATGCCTTCTTCAATAGCCGTAACTGTACATCATTTACCCGATGATGCAACAACTATTATTGGCCCTACTCAAGTATGTCAAGGTCAGCAGGTTATATTCTCCGTACCGCCTATATCTGGTGCTACTGATTATTTATGGATTTTGCCTATGGGTGCAACTATACAGTCAGGGTTTGGAACAAATTCTGTCTTTGTCCTTTTTAATTCTAATTCGACTTCAGGTATGGTGTCTGTAAATGCGTCAAATGCATGCGGGCAGGGCGCTTCGTCTTCAATTTTTGTTACTGTTAATCCAATTCCAAATGTTTCTATAACACCTTCTCAGGATACAACAATAACTTGCTATACATCAGTTACTTTTTACGGTGCTGTAACAGGCGGATCTTCCCCGATTACAATTCAATGGACTCCTGCGGTATTGTTAACTTCACCAAACAGTGTTTCTACCAGCACTGTCAATTTGCAGGATACAACTGTTTTTACATTTACTGTTACAGATAGCCTTGGGTGTACATCAAGTATCCAGGCTACTGTAAATGTACCATGCAGCCCATTAATCGCTACTGCATTATCAAGCCCTGCAACTATTTGTGAAGGAGACAGCTCGACATTAAATGTAAATTGCTCAGGAGGTGCCCAGCCGTATTCTTATGCGTGGTCATCTAACCCTGGAACATTTTTTAGTGTCCTTCAAAATCCCGTTGTAAACCCCACTGTTACTACATCCTACACTGTTACTGTTAGCGGGGGTGGGCAAACAACAACAGCAACTGCCATTGTTAACGTAAATCCTCTTCCTGAACCGGCCGGAACTATTTCAGGCCCTTCTGTAGTCTATTTCGGACAAACCGGTATCAATTATTCTGTCCCCATTATAAACTATGCTACTGGTTACATCTGGACTTTGCCTCAGGGTTTTGGTATTGTATCTGGTAATAATACCAACTCAATCTTTGTTGATGTTTCGGTTGCGGCTGTATCAGGTAATGTTTCGGTTTATGGAATAAATAACTGCGGACTTGGAGATAGTTCGGCATTATATCCTGTTACAATTGCTACAGGAATAGCAGAAAGTGAGGATACACCTATCAGTATTTATCCTAATCCAACAAACGGGAAAGTATTTGTGCGGATAAATTGTAATAATAAGGAAAAGATTACAGTTAGACTTTACAACCAGTTTGGTATGCTTATTTTTGAAGAAGAAACAGCTCATGAGCCGCTCCACACGTATGATTTTAGTTTCATTTCTGGTGGACTGTATTATTTGCATGTGTATGGAACCACAATAAATAAAACTGTAAAAGTGAATATCCAGAAATAATTTTGGAAAAACCGGATATAATTTTTGGGCATTCACTTTTATTACCCCTCTAGAGGACGATGACTGAGGGGTGTATAAATAATAAACCTCAAAATGTTTTACGGAAGATATGGTTTTGTTTCAGAAAGTTATAAACAATGCCATCCTTATTGAAACATTAGTTGACATAAATGAGCTTACAAAATCAGCTGCTTCTTTTTACACAAACCGACAGCCTAACAATCTAATATATCTCAAGTTCATAAGGCAAGCGAGCCTGAATTTTATCCATATTTTCAAGTTTTTGTAATTGCTCAAAAATTATATAATTGGCTCCAAGGTATTTTTTCAAAAACCTTTGACTGACCTGAGAATTAAGATCTTCCATAAGCAGTGTTAAGAAGTCTTTTTGCTTAGGATATTCAACAACCTTATAAGTTTCAAGATTGGCTGCTTCGGCTGCAATTGCTATAGCGCGATCGAGTCCACCAATTTCATCAACCAAGCCAATTTCTAATGCATCCAGACCTGTCCACACTCTACCTTGTCCAATGGAATCAACCTGTTCTTTAGTCATATTTCGGGCATTGGCTACATGGGTGATAAATGTATTGTAAATATCATTAACCTGATTTTGAATAATCATGGTTTCCTGAGCTGTCATAGGTCGTGTTATTGAACCAAAGTCAGACTGATAATTTGTTTTAGCCACATCAAAGGTAATACCCAGTTTGTTGTTGAAGAATTTTTCGGCATTAGGAATAAGTCCGAAAACCCCGATAGAGCCGGTAATGGTTGTTGGGCCTGATACTATCTTATGGGCAGCACATGCAATATAATACCCACCTGAAGCAGCTACATCACCAAAGGAAACGATAAGGGGTTTAACATCTCTTGTTAAAAATGCCTCACGTAAAATTACTTCTGAAGCAAGTGCACTGCCACCGGGTGAGTTGATGCGCATAACAACTGCTTTAACTGAGCTGTCTGAACGGGCTTCGCGAATGGTTTCTGCGAGGTCATCAGAGTAAATGGCTTTTTCATCACCTTGTCCTGAATTGATATCTCCCTGTGCATAAATTACAGCAATTTTATTTTTACTTCTTTCTTTTTTCTTAGTCTCTGCAACACTATCATATTTATCAAGACTTATGAATGAAATTTCATCATCTTCATCAACATCAATACGTTGTTTGAGTTCAGCTATTAATTGATCATAAAAAATAAGGCTGTCAACGAGTCCATAACTAACAGCATCAGCTGCCTTTCTAATAAAGATACTATCGGCAACAAGATTTAAGTCGGCAATTGTAAGATTTCTACTTTCACTGATTCCTTTTGTCATGTGATCCCATATTGAAGAAATATATTTCATGGTTTGTTCTCTGTTCTCATCGCTCATTTTGTCGTTTACAAAAGGCTCTATAGCACTTTTGAATTTACCATGCCTGATAACCTGAGCTTCAACTTCCAGTTTTTCGAGAGTGCCTTTAAAAAACATCAACTGTGCGCTTAAACCTGTGTATAACATAATTCCTTCAGGCATCATATAAATCTTGTCAGAAACTGAAGCTAGATAGTAGGAGGTTTGAGGAATTACCTCTCCGTATGAAACAATAAACTTTCCGGATTCTTTAAAATCTATAAGTGCATTACGAATCTCTTCAATTGAAGCCATACCTGACAGTAAAGGAACTATCTCAAAGTATATTCCTTTAATGTTTTCATCATCTTTAGCTTTTTTGATATTTTTAATAATGTCGTTCAGCCCTAAAGCTTTTGAAGACTTAAGAGTGGCAAAATCAAAATTATCAAATGGATTTGCTGATGTGCGATCACCAAACTCCTTGTCAAGTTTTATGTGAAGAATACTGTTGGGTTCAACTGTAATCTCTTCTTTTTTCATGGAAGCTGATGATATTGAAACAACAATGATAATCATCAAAAAGAAGAAAACAACTAAAGTAAGAAAAAAGCCCAGCATAGAGGCAAACATAAATTTAAAGAATTGTTTCATAATGGTGTTTTTTAATTGTAAATTACTATTGAAACTTGATTTTATTGTTCATCAAAAATAATTAAAAATAAATAATCTTGATTTTTTTTATTCAAGAATATATTTGCTAAGACATAAACATACTGCAAAATGTTACATAATTAATAAAAATAATACAATTATAACTTCTATTTTTGCAAAAAAAATGCTGACACAGGACACTACATATTATTCAAAGAATACATTTATATTCCCTGTTAAAGATACAGGAATGGTAGAACTTTTTGTGTCACAACAGGATGAGGCGTATATGTATGAAGACAGTGGAGCAGTTAAAGTGAAAATTTTTCAACAAAAAATTGCTACCCCCGCCTTGTATAATGGAAAATTATTTAACAAGCTTTCAAAGGTAAATTCAATGGAGATTAAATCATTTTCTCCAATTAGTAATGATTGGATTACTTTGATATTGATATTCGTTTTCTTTATCCTTGCCATGCTTCAGAAAAATTTTTACAAGCAAACAAGACTTATTTTCAATGCTTTTATTAGTTATAGATATACGCCTTATTTAACAAGAGAAGGCAATATCCTTAATGAATTTAATTTTTATGTGTTATTATTTATAGCTTTTATATCACTTAGCATAGCTGTATATCTTAAGCTTCATTTGTATTCTTTTGTAGAAGTACAAAATCAAGTGTTCATGTTTGCAAAAATTTTTGCAGTGCTTTTAATTTTATATTTGATAAAAGTCTTTGGTTTATTGTTTTTGGCAAATGTATTTAAAGTTAAAAAGTTATTCAATGAATGGTTAATTTCTCAACATGTTTTCTTTATAATTACTGCCATTATAATTCTTTTTTTGTCGTCAGTCTTTTTATATACAGAATATATATATTATAATATGTCTATTATTGTTATATTGATTGTTGTATCTATTTTTTACTTATATCGTTTATTTATTTTAGTTTATAATAATGGTATGAATAATTTATTTCATTTTTTATTGTACCTTTGCACCATTGAAATTTTACCTGTTTTAATAATTTATAAACTCTTAAAAAACTAATATAAAGTGTTGAAAATCAAGCGTATATTAATATCTCAGCCACAACCCGAATCAGAGAAATCGCCTTATGCTGAAATAGTAAAAAAGCATAATGTTAAGATTGATTTTTTCAAATTCTTTAAAATAGTAGGTGTATCAGCAAAGGATTTTAGAATGCAACGCATCAATTTGAATGATTATACCGCTGTAATGATGACCAGTAAGAATGCTGTGGACCATTTTTTCAAATTATGTGAAGAATTAAGAATTATTATGCCTGATGAAACAAAGTATTTTTGTTCGTCAGAAGCCATCGCCCTTTATCTTCAGAAATACGTTATTTACAGGAAGAGAAAAGTTTTTGCAAGTAAGAATAATATTTGTGAGTTGATAGATGTAATGAAGAAATATAAGGATGAAAGATTCTTACTTCCATGTGCAGAAAATCATAAAGCAGATATCCCATGTTTGCTCAATAAAGAATTAATAAACTTTGACAAGGCTATAATCTATAAAACTGAAAGTGAGAATCTCAGCATAATTGATCTTAACTCGTATGATCTATTTGCATTTTTTAGTCCCTCAGGTATTAAATCGCTTTTTGAGAATCAACCTAATTTTGTACAGGGAGAAAAAGTGATTGCTGTTTTTGGTTCTGGCACTTTGGAAGAAGCACTTTTACATGGTTTAAAACCTCAGATAATTATTCCAACAAAAGAGCTCCCCTCAATGACTATGGCTATTGATTCATATCTCGAAAACAGCTCGAAGAAAAAAAAATGCAAGGAAGTTACCCAAGAAATAATTGAACCTGTCAAAGAAAAAGTTGTTCCAAAGCCGATGAAAACTGCCAAGGCAAGCAAATCATTAAAACCTTCCAAAAAGATAAAATAACCTTGCTTGTCTAAATTTTCATCTTTAGTTATGCAAAAATTCCCTAAAAGTGAAAGACTTTGCAAACAATTATGTATAGATAAACTTTTCAGGGAGGGTGGAACTTTTAATGAGGGGGGCATCAAAACTATTTTTCTTTTTTTTGATACTCTTGTGCAAAATTCTGAATTACAGTTATTAATAGCTGTATCAAGTAAAGTTCATAAAAAAGCGGTACATAGAAATTTGTTGAAAAGACGTTTGAGGGAATCATTCAGAAAAAATAAAACACATTTTTTGCAATCCCTCAATAATAAAAATAAACAATGTCATATAGCCTTTATCTACACAAGTAAAGAAATACTCGACTATAAGACCATTGAAAGTAAAATAATCTTAATTTTGCAACGTTTACAAAAAGAAAATGAAAGGTGTACTTAACTGGATATTGATATTGCTTATACGCTTTTATCAGGGAGCGATTTCTCCACTATTAGGACCTTCTTGCCGTTTTACACCTACCTGTTCGGTTTATAGTATTGAAGCCATTAAAAAGTATGGTCCTTTTAAAGGATCCTATTTGTCTATTAAACGTATATTATCTTGTCATCCTTGGGGAAAAAGCGGGTATGACCCTGTACCATAACTGTAATCTAAATCATTAAATCAAATATGAATATTACATCATTAAATACTTATAATTTCTTTTCCGAACGATTATGATGATATAAAGTAAAAATCAAAAACATGAAATATTTAAAAAAGATTCAAAAGGCATTTGTTATATTGTTTTTAACTTCAAGCCTTATTTTTTCGGCATCTTATATCAATAATTTCTTTGAGATTTCAAAAAGCCTCGACATATTTGCCACATTATTTAAACAGTTACATGTTTATTATGTTGAGGATATTAACTCGGGAGAGCTTATTAAGACTGCAATTGATAAAATGCTCGAGTCATTAGATCCTTATACAAACTATATTTCAGAAGATGAAATTGAAGATTTCCGATTTATGACAACAGGACAATATGGAGGCATAGGAGCTTTAATTCAAAACAGGGAAGAATATATTGTAATTTCAGAACCATATTTTGGGTATCCAGCACAAAAAGCTGGTTTATTGGCTGGTGATAAAATCATTGAAGTTAATGGTGTGAATATCAGAGGTATGAGTTCATCTGATGTGCGTAATATGTTAAGAGGCCAACCACAAACTGCCATAAAGATTAAAGTTGAGCGCCTGAATATTGAAAATATGCTTGAGTTTGAAGTTATTAGAGAAGATGTTAAAATTGAAAACATTCCTTATACGGGAGTTGTTGGTGATGATATTGGTTATATTAAGCTAAGTGGCTTTACTGAAAATGCAGGACGTGAAACAAAGGACGCATTCATGAAATTAAAAGATGAGAAAGGTATAAAAAAAATCATTCTCGATTTACGTGGAAATGGTGGAGGGCTATTAAACGAAGCTGTTAATATTGTTAACATTTTTTTTGAAAGAGGAAATCTAATTGTCAGCACAAAAGGTAAAATTGTTGAACGTAACACAAGACACTTGTCATTAAATCCTGCAGTAGATACATTAATACCGTTGGTTGTATTGATTGACAGGGGCAGCGCCTCCGCTTCTGAAATTGTTGCCGGTGCCATTCAAGATTATGACAGAGGTGTTATAATTGGACAACGATCGTTTGGAAAAGGTTTGGTACAGAACGTTGTACCTTTAAGTTATAATTCAAAATTAAAAGTAACCGTAGCTAAATATTATATTCCAAGTGGGAGGTGTATTCAGGCAATTAACTATGCTGTCAGAGATGAAGATGGAAGTGTTATTAAAATTCCGGATTCATTAAAAGTTGCATTTAAAACAAGAGCAGGACGTACTGTATATGACGGAGGAGGTATTGAACCTGATGTTTTTGTGGAGCCATATCGTTACAGTAACATTGGAACCAGTCTTATAACAAAACATTTAATATTTGATTATGCCACCAAGTTTTTCTTTGAACATCCAACAATTTCCGAAGCCCGTAATTTTGAAATAACTGATGGGATGTACAATGACTTTGTAGCTTTTATTAACGGAAAGGATTACGACTATAAAACAGACACGGAACAAATGCTCGAATTGCTTAAAGAAACTGCTATTGAAGAAAAATATTTTGAACAAATTACCTCCGAATATGAGCAATTAAATCGCAGTTTGGCACATAATAAAGAAGAAGACCTCATTACTTTTAAGGATGAAATTAAATATTTTCTCAAAAGTGAAATTGTATCAAGATATTATTATCAGACTGGACGTATTGAAGTGGCTCTTTTATTTGATTCAGAAATTACCAAAGCGATTGAAATATTAAATAACCAAGAGGCCTACTCAGAAATTTTGAAAGGCACCTATACTGCTCATTAATTTTGCACATCATACGATGAAGTTTTTTTCTGAAAACGTTCACAAAAATGTATATTTTTTTGGGTTAATATTATTAGCCATAAGTATCCCGACTTCTCTTTTTATGATGAGTGTTGCACAGTTTTTACTTATTATAAATTGGCTTGTTGAGGGAAGGGTCAGAGAAAAAGCACTAAACTTTTTTAGAAATAAACCAGCATTGATTTTTTCTTTAATATTCTTGGTCCACATCATTGGAATTTTTTATACAACAGATTTTTCATATGCGCTTAAAGATATTAAAACCAAGATACCCCTTTTGCTTCTGCCATTGATAGTCGTTTCTTCGGGTCGCCTAAAAGATAATCAGTTAAATCAAATTTTATATTTTTTTATAGCCACAGTAACTGTAAGCACTTTTATTAGTACCTACTTGTTCCTTTTCAAAGATTTTAACGATATTCGACAAATTTCGCCATTTATTTCCCATATTCGTTTCAGCCTGATGATATGCCTCTCAATTTCTTTATTGGTATATTACTTTTTTAAAAAACAATTGCTTTTCATTAGAATTAGTTTGATATTTATCATTGCATGGTTGGTTTTCTTTCTGTTTCTTTTTGAATCAGCAACCGGAATATCAATTCTGTTGATTTTATTATTATTTTATTTGTGTTTTTTTACAATCAAGGCTAAGAATATATATGCACGCCTTATTTATTTGTTAACTTTTCTTTTTATAAGTTTTTATATTTACCATTATATTAATCGAATTTATGTTGATTATAATAGGGTTCAAGAAGTTAATTTTTCCAGCCTTGAACCACTTTCACCCCATGGAAATGTTTACTATCATGATACCACAACTTTGCAAAGAGAGAATGGAAATTTGGTGTGGATTTATATTTGTGACGAGGAACTTGAAGAATCATGGGCTCAGAAAAGCAATTATTCTATCAGAGGGAAAGATGATAAGGGGCAAGAGCTTATAGCTACTTTAATTAGATATATGTCTTCAAAGGGATTAAAAAAAGACGCTGATGGCTTCAGACAATTAGAAGATTATGAAATTAGGGCTGTAGAAAAGGGTATTTCAAGTGTAAACTTTTTTGAAAAAGTGACTATAAAAAAACGTATCAGGGAGATCTTATATGAATATGAAACATATACTAAAACAGGTGATGCCAATGGTCTTTCTGTTATTATGCGTTATGAATTTGTAAAGGCAGGTCTTGGTATTATTAAAGAAAACATAATTTTTGGTGTAGGTACCGGCGATGTCAGAAAAGCATTTGAAACCTATTATATTGAAACAAACTCATTACTTGAACCCCATTTCAGGTGGAGAACCCACAATCAATTTCTTTCCTTTTTTGTTACATTTGGCATCATTGGTCTTTTAATTTTCTTAACGGCATTAATTTATCCTCCTTATAAAATGCGAAAGTTTAATTATTATCCGTTTCTTTCTTTTTTTATAATCTGCTTTTTGTCAATGTTAACAGAAGATACGATTGAAACTCAGGCAGGTGTAACTTTCTTTGCATTTTTCAACACGATTCTATTGTTTGGGTCAGGAAGTAATGAGAATGAAAACATATAATTCAAATTAATAATTAACTTTGTACGGATTTAGTTCAAGGTTTTTTTGTGTAAAAAATTACTTCATAAATCTGAAGATTGTTTTTCAAAAATTTAAGACCATAATAATGAAAGAAATTAAAATTATTGGCATAATTAAAGAATACAACAGTATTGAAGAATTATCTAAAGAAGATCAATTATTAATTGAAGCTTCCAAAAAAGCTGTTAAAAACGCTTATGCTCCTTATTCAGGCTTCAATGTTGGCGCAGCTGTACTGCTTGAAAATGGGGAAATTGTATCAGGAAACAATCAGGAAAATGCAGCATATCCTTCTGGTTTATGTGCCGAGCGTGTAGCTGTTTTTGCAGCTTCCGCAAAATATCCGGATGTGGCAATGAAAGCCATTGCCATTACTGCTGAATCTGAGAATTTTCTTGTTGATATGCCGGTTACTCCTTGTGGTTCATGCAGACAGGTATTGGCAGAATATGAGCATAAATCAGGGAAGGATATAAAAGTTATACTTAGTGGAAAAACCGGAAAGATTCTTATACTGAAAAATATTAAAACACTATTGCCCTTGATTTTTGATTCCTCTAAATTGAAGAAAAACATTAAATAGTTATTTTAATGCGTCTTTATCGCTCATTATGTCTGTTTCTTTATTTTATTTTACTCTTTTCTTCATGCCGTATAACCAGGCGTGTGCCCGAAGGTAATTATTTGCTTAATTCAAATATCGTTAATGTTGATAATAAAAAAGTAAGTAAAAGTGAGCTCAAAAGCTTTATTCGACAGAAAACAAACAGACGCATACTCGGCTTTTATCGTTTCCATCTTAGATTATATAATCTAGCTGATTTTGGAGAAGAAAGAAAAGTTAAGAATTGGTTTAAGAATACCATTGGTGAAGCACCGGTTATCTTGGATTCAAATTTGGCCGAAATAACTACCAAACAGCATTTGCTTTACTTGCACAATATTGGATATTTTAAGGCTCAAACACAGAAAGAAATTAGGTTTAATGGAAGAAAAGCTAATGTAATTTACAATGTTCAAACTGGAGATCCCTTTTTAATTAATAGTATTGAATATGAGATTGAGGATGTATATGTAAAAACTATTGTGTTAAGCGACACATCCAATTCATTAGTAAAACCTTTGAGTACTTATAATGTAAATGTATTTCAATCAGAGAGAGAGAGAATCTCCCGAAAATTGAAGAATTCCGGCTATTATAACTTCTCTCGTGAATTTATCTTTTTCGAAGCAGACAGTTCGATTGGCAATAATATGATAAATTTAAAAATTATCATCCGAAATCCTATGGTTCGATCCCAGGATAGCTTACGCCTATTAATTCCAGAGAATCATAAAAGATACATTTTAAATAATATTTTTATTAATCCTCAGAATTATATAAGAAGGCAAGGCGATACATTGTCTCCAGACACAGTATTCATTCAAGTTAGTCAAAGAAAAAACAAGGATTTATTTAATAATTATTATTTTATTTATTACAAGGAACCAAGGCTTAATCCAAAAATTATTACCCAATCTGTTTTTTTTAGAGATGGACGTTTTTTTAACCTTGACGATGTTGAGCAAAGCTACAAGCGATTATCAGAGTTAAGAAATTTCAGATTTATCAATATCCAGTTTGAGGAAAACAAAGATACACTCCAGGAGCATCCCTATTTGAGAATGTTGGATAGTAAAATTGAGCTGACCCGTATGCCTGTCCATTTCTATGATCTTGCAACAGATGTTACAAATTCTGCCGGTAACTTAGGCTTGGCCGGTAATATTTCATATCAAAACAAGAACCTTTTCCGAAATGCTGAAATTTTTGGAATAAGGTTGAAAGGAGCAATGGAGGTTCAGAGAATTATTGGGGACAATAACCCCGATGAAGTCATTGAACAACTGCCATTTAATACTATTGAAACAGGTATAAACTCAAGTCTTGAAATCCCAATGTTCTTGATTCCTATAAGTCCGGAGAAATTTCCAAGGTATTTTAAACCTAAAACAACATTTAATCTGGGTTTCAATTATCAAAGAAGACCGGATTATACACGTTATATCCTAAATACTTCTTTTGGTTATGAATGGAGGGAGTCAGAAGAAAAAAAACATGTATTCCAACTTCTGGATATTAATTCTGTTAAAATTTACCCCGATTCTTTATTCGTTGAAGTTATAAATTCGATTAAAGATAAAAGGCTCCAACTCAGTTATAAAGACCACTTGTCTGTTTCTCTTAAATACAGTTTTATTTATAACACTCAAAAAGTAGGAAGTTTGGTTGATTTTTTCTACTTCAGAGGCAATTTCGAATCTTCGGGTAATGCTTTGAGACTATTTAGTAATATTATTGATGCACCTATTGATGAATTTGGAAGTTATAAAATTTTTAAAATCAGATATGCTCAGTTCCTAAAATTTGATATCGATTACAGATATTACCATATTGTTAATTCAAGGAGTTTATTAGCCTTTAGAGCTTTTGGCGGTTTGGGTTTGCCTTATGGCAATCTGACTGTCATTCCGTTCGATAAAGCATTCTATGCTGGGGGAACTAATGGAATAAGGGCATGGAAAATTTACCAACTGGGTCCCGGTGGTTTTAATGATGTCTCCGGTAGTGGGATTTATAAAACAGGGGATATACATTTGGAAAGTAATATTGAGTATCGCTTTGATATTTATAGTTATTTGAAAGGGGCCATGTTTGTGGATGCAGGAAATATTTGGTTTCGTACGCCAAATGATCAATTTCCCAATGCAGAATTTAAACTCAATAATTTCTATAAAGAAATAGCAATTGGAGGAGGAATAGGAGCCAGGCTCGATTTTTCTTTTTTTATTGTACGTTTTGATGCTGCAATTCCTTTAAGAAATCCTGCAAATCCAGAAGGTGAAAGATGGGAATTTAACAATATTCTTCTTAAAAAGGTGAACTTTAATCTAGGTATTGGATATCCTTTCTGATATTATCTTATTTTTGCAATGAAAATATATTGTAATGCCTGTTGAAAATTTAATTCAAGGTAGAGATTTTATTTTACTGCCAATTTATTTATTGCTTGTTTTTATAATTGCAAATTCAAGGAAGAATAAAAAAATTGGAGAAAGTCCTATTTATAGGTTTTATCTTGGGGGATTATTTGCCAGGATAACTGCAGGAATATTATTTTGTTTTTTATATGTTTATAATTACGGGGGTGGTGATACCACTGATTATTACATAAGTGCACTTGCCAATTATAACCTTGCATTTTACAATTTTGGCAGGTTTGTTCATGTTCTTTATTATGGGACAGAGAATGGGTCTATTTATCACTTTTATAATTATAGTATTGGAACGCCTCTGTTCTACATGATGAATGATGTGGAAACATTCTTTGTTGTCAGGTTTGCAACTCCAATTGTATTCCTATCAGCTAAAAGTTTTATTGTTGCTACTATGTTCATGGCTTGGTTTACCCATGTTGGAGTCTGGCGTTTATTGATGGTTTTCTACCACTATTTTCCTAAATATGAAAAACAACTGGTGCTGGGGATTATTTTTTTCCCTTCAATACTGTTCTGGGGTTCGGGTATCGCAAAAGATTCCATCACATTAGCAGCTACCTGTTGGTATACCTATAGTTTCTTTATGATATTTATTCAGAAAAAGAAATTTTTTAAAAATATTATAATAATTGTCATCAGCAGTTGGCTTATTCTTTCAATTAAACCCTTTATTTTTATTGCTTTAATGCCCGGATCAATAATTTGGTTAATGTTTAGCAGGATTAAGAATATTCAAAATCAGGTTGTAAAAATTTTATTAACTCCCGTTCTAATTATTGTTTTTTCCGTTCTTGCTGCTTTTTTAATGTCTCAAATGAGCAGTTCCTTTGGTGATTATTCAAGTTTGGATAAAATTCTTGAAAAAGCAGTAGTTACACAGCAGGACCTTGTAAGATCAGAGGCTTATGGAACAGGATTTTATGATATAGGTGCATTTGAGCCTACACTTTCAGGAATTTTACCGAAATTTCCTGTAGCAGTTAATGCAGGGTTGTTTAGACCTTATATTTGGGAAACAACTAACATATTCCAGATAGTGGCTGGGCTTGAAAATTTTTTCCTAATTATCTTAGTTCTATATTGTCTTATTAGAGTTGGTTTCTTTAAGTTTTTTAATATTATTTTCGGAGAACCTTTATTATTGTTTTCTTTTGTCTTTTCCATTTTCTTTGCTTTTTCTGTTGGGCTTACATCTGCTAACTTTGGCGCTTTGGTGCGGTATAAAATACCGTTATTACCATTTTTTGTTGCTACATTAGTTGTAACATTGAAAAAAGTTCAAATAATTTTCGAAGAGCAAAAAGAAGAAAAAGCAAAAAAAGAGGCAAAAGTTTAAATATAAATCATTTATAAATAATTATTATGAATATTCTATTATTGGGATCGGGAGGAAGAGAACATGCAATAGCATGGAAAATTAAACAAAGCACAAAAAAAGTTCAACTTTATATTGCTCCGGGTAATGCAGGAACTGCTCAGCATGGACAAAATGTTGATTTAAATGCACTTGATTTTGAAGCAGTTAAAAATTTTGTTCTTGAAAAGGGCATTAATACTGTATTTGTTGGGCCTGAAGAACCTCTTGTAAAGGGCATAGTTGATTATTTTGAAAAATTCCCAGAAATAAAAATTATTGGACCAAATAAAAAAGCAGCTCAACTTGAAGGCAGTAAAGATTTTGCAAAACAATTTATGGCAAAATACAAAATACCTACAGCCTCTTATAAGAGTTTTACAAGTGAAACTTTTAATGACGGCATTGCTTTCTTAAAAACTCTATCTTCCCCTTATGTGTTAAAAGCAGATGGACTTGCCGCCGGCAAAGGTGTTGTAATTTGTTCTTCATTTGAACAAGCTGAAAGTGAGCTGTATAAAATGTTGTGTGAAAAAAAATTTGGTGATGCTTCTGCTTGTGTTGTTATTGAAGAATTTCTTAAAGGTGTAGAGCTGTCTGTATTTGTTGTTACAGATGGAGAATCTTATAAATTACTGCCTCATGCAAAAGATTATAAAAAAATTGGAGAAGGTGATACCGGTTTGAATACCGGTGGCATGGGAGCTGTTTCTCCTGTGCCTTTTGTAGATAACGGTTTAATGGAAAGAATTAAAAATACTATTATTGAACCAACCATATCAGGCTTAAAATCTGAAGGGATTGATTATATAGGTTTCCTGTTTTTTGGACTGATGAATGTTGATGGTTTACCTTATGTCATTGAATACAATGCAAGGCTTGGAGATCCTGAAACTGAGGTTATTTTACCTCTTATTGACGCCGATTTGGTTGATCTTTTTAATGCAATTAATAAAAAGAGGCTTTCAGAATTTAAACTGAATATTTCAAATGCTTATGCTACAACAGTAATGATTGTCTCAAAAGGCTATCCTGAAAACTATGAAAAAAATAAAGAAATCAGGTTTAATGGTCAAGCTGAAGCACAATGTCTGTTTTTTAATGCGGGTACCTGCTTTGATGAAAAAGGTGTTGTTAAAACTTCAGGAGGGAGGGTATTGGCAGTTACTTCTATCGGAGAAACACTGAATAAAGCTTTGGACTGCTGTTATCGTAATATTGAAAAAATCAGCTTTGAGGGTATGTATTTTAGAAGGGACATTGGAAAAGATATGCTAAAAATATTGGAAAAACAAAATAAGTAAACAGGATGCCGGTCAATTTATTTAAGTCTAATAATAAAATTTTAAATATTCCTCTTTTTATTTACGGTTTATTACTGTGGATGCATTCTTTTATTAGTCCTCAACCACCGAATGCGCCTTTGATAACTGATTTCTTTTATGAACCCATATTTTTGTTTTCGCAAAATAATATGTTTTTAAGTTCTGTCTTTGCTTTTTGTCTCCTATTTATTCAAGCTATTGTGCTTAATAATTTAGTGATTAACTACCAGATTCTTGAAAGAAACTCTTTTATACCTGCTTTTACTTATTTGACATGTATGAGTCTTTTCCCTGAATACACTAACCTGAATAATGTATTGATATTTAACACATTTATTATTTTATCATGCAGTATTTTATTTAAAATTTATAATAAAGAAGATGCATTTATCGAAATTTTTAACCTGTCATTACTGGTTTCCGTAGCTTCTTTATTTTTTTCCCCTGGTGTATTGATTTTGATTTTCTTATGGCTTTCATTAGCAATATTAAATGTTTTAAAACTAAGGGAATGGTTTATATCATCAATGGGTTTTCTGATTCCAATACTTTTTGTATGGTTTTATTTTTTTTGGAATAACATTGATATGACCTCTATTTATTATAATATCAAATTATTTTCTTTCACATGGATGGAGAATGTAAGTGTAAAAAACTATTCTTTTTTTAGCCTGATTTTATTTATACTATTAGTTTTATTTTCAATATCCAAATATTTGTCAGAATCACGAGGACGTGTAATCATGCAAAGAAAATTTGCTGCAGTATTCAATTGGCTTTTTGTTTTTTTTATTATAGTTTTATTGGGAACAAACAATGTTATACCCAATTCCCTTATTATATCTATTCCGACAGCTATATTCATTGCTTCATTTTCAATTAATGAAAAAAATCAATGGAAAGCTAATATGCCTTTTTACCTACTATTCCTGATTTTTTGTTTTAACCACTTTATAAGTCCAACTTTATGAAAATACGAAGTATTGTATTTTTCGCTGTTCAATTATTTTTTATTATTAACATCAGTGCTCAAACTGGCATTTCCATATTACAAGAGGAATATGAATATTATGAAAATATAGGCTTAAGCCCGGACAGCCTTGAAAAGAAGAATTTAAATTCATTTTCACCAAGAGTTAAAAGCGTAAAAAACTGCAATTTAAACAAAATTGTTTTTGGTTGGCATCCCTATTGGTCGAATGGACTTGAAAACAATTACGAATGGTCCTTGTTATCGGATTTGTCTTACTTTGGATACAATGTCAATCCTGCCACTGGAAATGCAAACAGCACTTATGATTGGGCAACGGTATCTGTTGTTGATTCAGCTTTAGCCCATAATGTCAGAGTGAATTTATGTGTTACTTTATTCAGCGATCATGCTACTTTTTTTGGAAACACCACTGCAAAGCAAACTTTGATTACCAATCTTATTAATCTAATTCAGCAACGTAATGCACATGGTGTTAATATAGATTTTGAAGCAGTACCCTCTTCCCAAAAAATACCAATGACCAATTTTATTATCAGCTTAAGTACTCAGATGAAAACGGCTATTCCTAATGCTCAAATAAGCATAGCACTGCCGGCAGTTGACTGGAGTGGTACTTTTGATGTCGTTGCCATTTTACCTTATGTTGATCTTTTTTTAATTATGGGTTATGATTATTATTACAGTACTAGTTCTCAGGCTGGACCATCTGATCCTTTATATACCCATATCTCTTCCTACGACAGAAATATTTCCAAATCAATTAATTACTATTTGCTTCAGGGTATTCCGTCAAATAAATTGGCTCTAGGTCTTCCTTATTATGGGCGAGAATGGGAAACGGTAAGCAATACTATACCTGCTAATACTACTGGTAATTATAATGGGTCAAGAACATTTAAAGTTGTAAAAGATAATGATGATGGGTATTATTCAAATCCTGTTTATTACAATAAAGCCATGTCAACTTATCATGCTTTTCAAATAAGTACTGCCTGGCATCAACTTTTTATTAATGATGTTTACACAATGGGAAAAAGATATGACATGGTCAAGCAGCGTAATCTGGCAGGCATTGGTATTTGGGCTTTGGGATATGACGACGGCTATAATGATTTTTGGAATTTAATTGAAAATAAGTTTTCTAATTGCGCTTCTGTTTTATGTACTGATACTATTTACGACATGGGAGGTCCTTTGGGAAATTATTATGCAGATGAAAATTATAGCTTTACAATTAATCCTTCCGCTTCTTCAGGGGTGAGTTTATCATTTCTGTCATTTAATCTATCGACAACTGATACCCTAAAATTATTCAATGGTCCTTCTGTTAATGCACCTTTAATAGGTGCTTATACCGGTAATGCCAATCCGGGAAATGTCATTGCCTCAGGTAATACGCTTACTTTATCTTTTAAATCTGGAAGCGGTGCTACTTCAAGTGGTTGGATAGCTGTTTGGAATTGCGTTGCTGATACTACTTCTCCTACAACTACTATCAATAATATTGGAAATTGGGAAACTCAGCATTTTACTGTTGATTTTAATGACAATGATAGCAATGGCAGTGGTATTGCAAGGAGATTTTATCAGGTCTCTGATTTTGATGGAAATAACTGGAGCGCTAACAATGACAGAGGCTTTATTTCAGATAATTTTGAAGTTTTAAATAATCAGCTTTGGACGACAGCTCCCGGAAGTGGAACATGGACTATTGATAATAATTCATTATGGCAAAGCGATACGACAATTTCCAATTCAAATATTTATGCCCCTCTGAATCAGGTGCTTTCAAATAGATATTTATATTGTTTTAAAGCGAAAATTGAGGGAACTAACACTACAAAGAGATTTGGATTTCATTTTTTTGCTGATAGTGCGCAATACAGCAACAGAAAAAACTCCTATTTCATTTGGTTCCGCCAGAATTCAAGCCAACTTGAGTTTTATAAGGTTGTGAATGATACATTTTCTTTGGTTAAAACTGTCTCTAATGTACCAACTATAACTGGACAATGGTACGATATTAAAGTCGTATACGACAGGATTGATGGGGACATCTTGGTTTACAGAGATAATGAGTTACTGGGTATTTATAAAGACCCTTCTCCATTAAGCAACAATGGAAATTATATTTCTTTCCGTTCAGCAGAATGTCAGTTTTTTGTCGACTCATTAAATATTTTCCGTACACGTAATTCTTCAACCAACATTTTAGTAGGAACGGGAAACTTAAATGATTTGCGGTTTGAGAATATTAATTCGATCACACCGGCAGCTAAAATTAAGTCCATTGTAAGTGATAGTGCTCTTAACTTATCAAATGCTGCCCAGGTATTTGTTAATATTGACTGGTCTCCACCCGTGTCAATCTCAAATGTCAATGATGGTTTAGCGGGAGATATTGATACCGTTTTTTTGGCGTCTTCATTATCTGCAAATTGGACATCATCAGCAGATACAAATTCTGATATTGAAAGTTATTGGTATGCCATAGGAACATCTCCAAATGATTCTGATGTTGTAGGCTGGACAAACAGCGGATTAGGTTTATCTGTTACGCATACAGGACTGAATTTGATTCACAATGCAACTTACTATTTGTCTGTTAAAGCAAGGAATGGTGCAGGCTTGTGGGGTAATCCCGTTTCGAGTAATGGGCAAACAGCTATTTTATCCACAATAGTTGTTGCAGATTTTGAATGGTCTTCAAATAATGTATGTACAGGTAATAACATCCATTTTACAAATACCAGTGCCAATGCTATCAATATTGAATGGTACTTTCAGGGTGGTGATCCCATGTATAGCACAGATAATAATCCAATTATTTATTACCATGTCCCAGGTGTTTATCAGGTTAAACTTATTGCTTATAACGGTACTGTCAGTGATACTTTAGACATGCCAGCTTTAATAAGTGTTCACCAGAATGTTGTAGCTTCATTTTATGCCCCTGATACTGTTTTTCTACCAAGCGCTTTTATTACTTTCAATAATAACTCTACATTTGGGTCAAACTATTTTTGGGATTTTGGTGATGGTGGCACTTCAGTTGACTTTAGCCCCTGGCACCAATACATATCCCAAGGCATTTATTCAGTATCTCTCGTTTCATCAAATAATCACTGCTCTGATACAGCATTTCAGACTATATACGTAACCCAGAATCTTAATGTGAATGCTCTTGAATTTTTTAATGATTACTTGATTTTCCCAAATCCTTTTATTGACCAACTAAACTTTATTTCTTATTCAGACGAAAAAAAACAAATAGGTTTTGATTTAATCGACATGCTTGGTGTTACAAAATTAGAAATTCCTGAAAGAGTTTATGAAAAGGGACATCACATCATCTATTTTGGAGAGGAATTAAAGCAATTTGCACCAGGTATGTACTTTTTAAAAGTACGTTCTGAGAATCAATCATTTCTTTTAAAATTGAATAAAATTGATTGATTTATTTCTCCCCGTAGGCCATCAAATATGCTTTGATGTATTCGTCAATATCCCCATCCAGTACTGCTTGGGTGTTAGATGTTTCTAAACCGGTTCTTAAGTCTTTAATCATTTTATAAGGATGTAATACATAATTTCGGATTTGCGAACCCCATTCAATTTTTTTCTTTGTGCTTTCAATTTCAGCAATGGCTTCTTTTTTCTTGCGAAGTTCTATTTCGTACAATTGTGATTTGAGCATTAGAATTGCTTTTTCCCTGTTCTGGAGTTGAGATCGGGTAACCTGACATTCAACTACCAAACCGCTGGGTAAATGTCTAAGTCTCACAGCTGTTTCAACCTTATTGACATTTTGACCTCCTGGCCCGCTTGCTCTGTATGTATCCCATTCAATGTCAGAAGGATTGACTTCAATTTTAATGTCTTCATCAACAAGAGGATAAACGTAAACAGAAGCAAAAGAAGTGTGACGTTTATTGGCTGAATCAAAAGGAGAAAGCCTTACCAATCGATGCACGCCATTTTCACCCTTTAGGTAACCGTATGAATAATCCCCTTCAAATTCTATTGACACAGACTTAATTCCTGCAACATCACCTTCTAGAGAATCTAGTATTTTGGGGCTATAACCGTTTTTTTCACCCCAACGCATGTACATGCGCATAAGCATTTCAACCCAATCCTGACTTTCAGTGCCTCCGGCTCCGGAATTTATTGAGAGTACTGCACTTAGTCTATCTTCCTCACTCCTGAGCATATTTCTAAACTCCAGTGCTTCTATAAGTTTTAGGGTTTTTAAGTGTTGAGCTTCTAATTCATCAACTTCAACATCTCCTTCTTCCATAAAATCATTGAGAACCACAAGGTCATTGTAGGCTTCTTCAGCTTCTTCAAATGATGTAACCCATGATTTGATGCTACTGATAAGCTTCAGATGAGCCTGAGCATCTTTGGGGTTGTTCCAGAAATCAGGTTTCTCACTAACGGCTTCAAGTGTTTCAATTCTTTCTTTTTTCTCTGCAATGTCAAAGAAACCTCCTCAGGGTTTCAAGCCTTATCTTTAAGCCCTTTATATCTTCAGTATTTGCCATTTTCTTTTAATAAATTATTTAATATTGGAAGAATGATGTCTGCTTCAAAACCTCTCGAAAGACAGAATCGTATTATTTTTTGTCGCAAAATATTTTGGTTTTCTTCTTTATGAAGTTCCTTTATTTTTTTTTCTAAAATAATTTTTAAATTTTTATGATATTCTTCATCAGCAATATTGCTTAACATTTCCTTGTACGCTTCTTCTTTAAACCCTTGAGAACGTAAGTGATAAGCAATTTTTATTTTACCCCATTTTTTTGAAATGGTTTTGTTGTTTATATAAGATTTTAAATACCTTTCATTATTCAGAAAATCTGTTTCGCATAATTCTGATACAATTTTGGTAATCGTTTTTTCAAGCAGTCCCCACTCTTTTAATTTTTTTATAACCTCAAAGGAAGAACGCTCCTGATAGGAACAATACCGTTGGGCTTTATCAAGAAACAGTCTGTATGTGTTGTCTGCTTTTTGTTCTGACAAAGTAATTGGGTGTTAAATGTTTGAAGGGTACAAATATACTAGCTTTTGTAAACAGATTTATAACAATTTACCTTTTTCAGATTTTATACTCGTCGTCAGCTTTATTAAAAAAGTGATATTCAAGCAAACTTAAGGTAACCGATGATGAAATTTTTACCCAAACCTTGTATTTTAAAATCCATTTTAACCGTAATGAAATTAAGCCTTTTGTGAGGTATGCATGAATAAAAGGATGAACAATT
This sequence comes from Bacteroidales bacterium, assembly GCA_028698995.1. Taxonomy (GTDB): domain Bacteria; phylum Bacteroidota; class Bacteroidia; order Bacteroidales; family PXBB01; genus JAQVVM01. The sequence continues at coordinate 13,096 of JAQVVM010000031.1, read as the reverse complement.
ATTTTTAAATAGTTTTCGTTTTGTTCTTGAGCAAGGTATTTGATAAATTTTTCAATCTCGTAAGTAATAACAATACTGGCCTTCACTTCCCCTGAACCACCACAGGCCGGGCATTTTTCCATTGTTTCAATAACCATCTCAGGCCTTACCCTTTGTCGTGTTATTTGAACAAGTCCGAATTTGCTTGGAGGAAGAATATTATGTTTTGCCCTGTCATATTTCATCACTTCAAGCAATTTATCATATAACTTGCGCCTGTTCACAGCCAAATGCAGGTCAATAAAATCTACAACGATAATACCTCCCATATCACGCAAACGCAATTGTCTTGAAATTTCTTCGGCAGCTTCAAGATTTACAGCAAGGGCATTATCTTCCTGATTGTTTTCTGCTTTTATATGATGTCCGCTGTTTACATCAATTACGTGCATTGCCTCTGTATGCTCAATGATAATATAGGCACCACCCTTAATAGAAATATTTTTGCCGAAGGCACTTTTAATTTGTTTGTCGATGCCAAAATGCTCAAAAATTGGTAATTTCCCTTTATAGTGTTTTACAATTTCAGCTTTCTCGGGGGAAATTGTTTGAATATAATTGATTATCTCGTCAGATAATTGCTTGTTGTCAACATGGATACTATTAAATGATTCGTTGAGAAGGTCACGTAAAATGACAGATGTGCGATCTATCTCTCCCATTATCCTTTGTGGAACCTTTGCTGTTTCGAGTTTTTCGGTTAGAGTTTTCCATTTTAGAACAAGGTTGTTAAGATCTGCATCCAAATCAGCTACCTTTTTATTTTCTGCAACTGTACGAATGATAACGCTGAAGTTCTTGGGTTTTATACTTTGGACAAGTCTTTTAAGTCGGTTTCTTTCTTCCGGGCTTCTAATTTTCTGAGAAACTGAAATTTTGTCAGAAAATGGTACTAAAACAAGATATCTGCCTGCTAAAGACAGTTCAGAACTCACTCTTGGCCCTTTAGTCGAAATAGGTTCTTTGGCTATTTGAACCAGAATATTTTGATTTGCAGATAAAACTTGTGAAATTTTACCGTTTTTGTCGATATCATCCTTGAACTCAAAATTATCAAGCTTATAAGTGTTTATTTTCTTTTCTTTAAAATCCTTGATAAATGAATTAAGAGATTTAATTTGTGGACCCAAATCAAGGTAATGGAGAAAAGCATCTTTGTCATAGCCCACATCCACAAAAGCAGCATTAAGACCATGAATGACCTTCTTAACTTTGCCTAAATAGATATCTCCAACTGAAAAGTTATTATCAGTCTTTTCTTTATGCAACTCAACTAGCTTCTTATCTTCTAAAAAGGCAATTACTACATCTTTGTCGTTGCTTTCAATTATTAATTCCCTGTTCACACTTAATCTTTTTTTGTACCAATCCTGAATAAGAAAAGGGATAGAGCTTGATCAAAAAAATAAGAAACAATTTTAATTTCTTAAAAATTAAAAATGAGATTTATTTCTTTTTCTTGTGCCTGTTCTTCCTTAAACGTTTTTTACGTTTGTGCGTTGACATTTTATGTCGTTTTCTTTTTTTCCCACTTGGCATGTCAATAAATTTTATTTTGTTTTTACTATGTTTCTTATTTGACGCTATTTTTTACCTTATTTACAAAAGTTTTGGCAGGTTTGAATGACGGAATATTATGTGCAGGAATTAAAATAGTTGTATTTTTTGAGATATTACGTCCTGTCTTTTCTGCACGACGCTTTACTATAAAACTACCGAAACCTCTTAAATAAATATTGTTCCCTTTACTCATTGATTCTTTAATAGACTCCATAAAAGCTTCAACGGTTTTTTGTACATCGTTTTTTTCGTAACCGGTTTTGTTTGTGATTTCTGCAACAATGTCTGACTTAGTCATATCTTTTTTTATTTTAAATATTAATACATCTGAAAATTCGGAGTGCAAATATATACTTTTTTGATTAAACAGTTGCTTATTTATAATTTTTTTTAATATTAATTTTATAATCTTCTTTTTTTAAATTCCTATCTATGAAAAAGATACATCTTATTTCTGTTTTTCCGAATTAATTTTTTCGTAAAAGCCCAAATGAATGGAATTATGTTAATATATTTGCATAATAATAAATTAATATTTTGCATTTATGCCTTCACCAAAGATTATTATTGTTGACGATGATAATCATATTCTGCAATTTTTTAGTGAGGTTTTGTCAAATGCAGGGTATGATATTGTTGGAAAATTCTATACAGGCAAAGAAACAATTACTTTTCTTGAGAGTAATGATGCTGATTTAGTTCTGATGGATATCGGATTAAAATCTGAATTGAACGGTATTGAATCATCAAAAATAATTAAGGAAAAGTACGGCATCCCCATTGTATTCATTACAGGAAACACTTCTAAAGATGTTTATAATGAAGCTAAAACAGTCAAACCTTCCGGTTATATTATTAAACCCGTAAACTCAGAAGACCTTAAAAGAACAGTTGATATATCCTTAAATAATTTTGAAAAGATACCAAACAGAGACATAAAAAAAAACCTACAGATAAAAAATATTGTTCAAGAAGTAGGTGAGAGGGGTTATCAGTTTTTTGCGGATTATATTTCATGCTATAATAAAAATAACCTTGTAATATCTACCACAACCAGATTCAACATAATTAATCAACAAGAGGATCAATACAAGGTTATTGTCAACCTAAAAAAAATTAACAGTGCTCAGCGAATTAATAAATTTTTAGAAGCTGTTAACTTTAAATTGGCTGAGGGTGGAATTTTTATTGGACACGCTGAAACTAAAGGTCTTAGAAAGAAGATGATACTTAAAAAATATCCTTGGGGTTTGAATTATATAGCATACTTTATGTTTTTCTTACTAAAACGTGTTTGGCCTAAGATTCCCCTGCTAAATCAAATTTATTTTTATATAACAAAAGGGCGCAATAGAGCCATATCTAGAGCAGAAGTTTTAGGACGCTTGATATCATGTGGGTTTGAAATTATTAAGGAGGAATTTATTGATGCCAATCTTCATTTTATTGTTAAAAAAACCAGAGAACCTTATTTTGATATGAATGCTTCATACGATCTGATTTTTAAAATGAAACGTATTGGAAAAAATGGCAAAACAATTTATGTCTATAAATTTAGAACCATGCATCCATATTCAGAATATATTCAGGATTATATTTTACAGAAACATGGATATGCAGAAAATGGCAAGCCTGCAAATGATTTCAGACTTACTACTTGGGGGCGTTTTATGCGCAGATATTGGTTGGATGAATTACCTCAATTAATAAATGTATTTAAAGGAGAAATGAAGCTTGTTGGTGTGCGTCCGATAAGTCAGAGATTTTTAGATGAATATCCCGAAGATGTTAGGCAAATGAGATTAAAGTACAAACCCGGATGCGTTCCTCCTTATGTTGCTTTACTTAAACAAGATGTTGCTGAATACATTGAGTCTGAAAGAACGTATCTCTTAGAAAAACAAAAAAAACCTTATACAACCGATTTAAAATACTTTTTCAAAGCAATTTATAATATAATTACTAACAAAATAAGAAGCGCATAAATGGAAAAAATCATTCATTTCGCAATCATTGGATGTGGTAGAATTGCCCAACGACATGCTGAGCATATTTCAAAAATTGGTGTGTTAACAGCTGTATGTGATATAGATGTTAATAAAGCAAAAGAACTTGGTGAAAAATATAAAGCAAATTATTATTCTTCTATTGAGGAATTATTGAATAGCGAAAAACAAACAGATGTTATTTCGATTTGTTCACCAAATGGATTGCATGCTGAACATACCATCCAATCTCTAAGAGCAGGATATCATGTGCTATGCGAAAAACCTATGGCTATAAATGTTCATGATTGTGGTGCTATGATTCAGGAAGCTGAAAAAGCAAACAAAAGATTATTTATCGTAAAACAAAACAGATTTAATCCCCCGATTAGTGCGTTGAAAAGTATTATCCAAGATGGGAAATTAGGGAAAATCTTTAATGTTCAACTTAATTGTTTTTGGAACAGAAACGATTTGTATTACTCTGAATCCGATTGGAAAGGCTCATTAAAACTAGATGGAGGAACCCTTTATACCCAGTTTAGCCATTTTGTTGATTTGCTTTTCTGGATGATTGGAGATGTGAAAGATGTACATGCTTATGCAAATAATTTTATTCATAATAATATTATTGAATTTGAAGATACTGGAGTTGTTGTTTTACGTTTCTATAATGGTGCACTTGGAACTATCAATTTTACAATAAATGCACACAGTAAAAATATGGAGGGCTCTTTAACAGTTTTTGCCGAGAAAGGAACTCTGAAAATTGGTGGGCAATATTTAAATGTTATTGAATATCAGGATATTGATGGCTTTAAAATTGAAAATCTTTCTGAAGGCAACCCTCCTAATTTTTATGGTCAATATGTTGGATCAATGTCTAATCATAATATTGTATATGAGAATGTTGTAGATGTTCTCAATAACCACGGGATTATTGCAACCAATGGTTTTGAAGGATTAAAAACAGTCGAAATTATTGATAAAATTTACAGCAGTATTAAAAGGAACAACTAGTTGTATGAAATATATTAGAAAAGAAGTTGCAATCAGAAATGTAGATTTTGGTGAAAATGTTACAGTAGTAGAACCTGCGAATCTGTACGATTGTAAAATTGGTGATAATTGCTTTATTGGCCCTTTTGTTGAAATACAAAACGGAGTAGTTATTGGAAATAATTGCAAGATTCAATCTCATGCTTTTATTTGCGAATTGGTAGAAATCGGAGATAATTGCTTTATCTCTCACGGAGCTATGTTTATTAATTATCTCTTTAAAAACGGTAAACTTTCAGGAGGCGACAAATCTCTTTGGGTTGCTACAAAAATTGGCAGAAATGTCATTATCGGGACAAATGCTACCATCCTACCTGTTTCTATTGTTGACAACGTTGTAATAGGCGCAGGTGCTGTTGTTACGAAAGACATTAAGCAATCAGGTGTTTATGCAGGAAACCCCGCTAAAAGAATAAGAAATATTTAAAAATGTAATTTATGTTTATCCCTTTTGTTGATTTAAAAGCACAGTATCTTTCTTTGAAAAATGATATTGACACAGCAATAAATAATGTAATTAATGACACTGCTTTTGTTGGCGGAAAATATCTAAAAGAGTTTGAAGAAAATTTTGCCAGAGCATACGGTGTAAAGCATTGTATAGGTGTTGCCAATGGAACAGATGCTATTTATATTGTTTTGAAAATGTTAGGTATTGGGCAAGGTGATGAAGTTATTACCGTTGCCAACAGTTGGATTTCTACTTCTGAAACTATTTCACAGACAGGTGCAAAGCCAGTATTCATAGATATTGAAAAGGACTATTTCAATATTAATACTGATCTTATTGAAGATAAAATCACCGCTCGCACAAAAGCCATTATTCCGGTACACTTATACGGACAACCGGCTCGCATTGATATCATTAAAGATTTGTGCCAAAAGCACCATCTGTTTTTAATTGAAGATTGTGCCCAATCTCATTTTGCAGAGTACGATGGCAAATTTGTAGGCACTTTTGGTCATGCTTCAACTTTTAGTTTCTATCCCGGGAAAAATTTGGGAGCCTACGGAGATGGAGGTGCCATTATTACAAATGATGATATCCTTGATGAAAAATTTCGCCTTTATGCCAATCATGGTGCCCTCAAAAAACACCACCATCTGATTGAAGGTATAAACAGCAGACTTGATGGCTTACAAGCAGCCATACTTAATGCAAAGCTGCCTCATATTCACAATTGGAATAGTGCCCGTCTGAATAATGCTTTACTTTATAATGAACTGCTAAAGGATGTAAAACAACTTCAAGTACCTAAAATTCGTAATAATTGTAAGCATATTTTTCATGTGTATTCTTTAAGGGCAGAACACAGAAATGAATTAATGGCTTACTTAAATGAAAACGATATTCAAACGGCAATTCATTATCCAAATGCACTTCCTTTTATGCCTGCTTATGCTTATCTGGGTTATAATGAAAATGATTGTCCTGTGGCTGCTGATTATCAGCATAAAATTCTGAGTCTTCCTATGTATCCGGAACTAAGCAGGGAACAGATTTTATTTGTTGCAGATAAAATTAAATCGTTTTACTCAAATTAATTGGCGTTATAAATAGCTGTATCACTTAAAACTTCGACTGCTTTTAAGAAAGTGTCATCAATCTTGTGAATAACAGGATAGAAGCTTTCATAACTGAATAAATTCCTGCCAATGTAAGCTTTCATTTGGGTTTTAATAATAATATCAGAATTTATAGTATCCGTTCTTTCTCTCGATACACCCTCCGAAAGACAATAATTATTAAACTCAGTATATACTTTTGGAGTAATATTAAATCCTCTGTTGAAATTATTTGCATCATTATATATAGTTTTCAAACTATCTCTGTAGTTATCTACATAATAAAAGGAATATTCATAAATCAATCCCCTGTTATTTAATGTTGAATAAAAATCGGAGTATTTATCTTCATTAATTTTTATCTCTATGTCTGGTGTGATGCCTCCTCCACCATATAACACTTTGCCTCCTATTGAGTAGAACTTGTTGGTGTCTAAAACTTGTTTTAATGTATCGTCACTCTCAAAAAACCTCTTATAAAAGTCCATATAATAAGATTCTACATCGTCAGAGTAAGGTCTTTGGATGGAACGTCCGGAAGGGGTGTAATAACGGGCAACTGTAAGCCTGATAGCAGAACCGTCCATGAGTTCTATTTGCTCTTGTACCAATCCTTTACCAAAAGAGCGACGCCCTATAATTACTCCTTTGTCATTATCCTGTAATGCACCGGAAAGAACTTCACTGGCCGAAGCTGACCATTCATCAATAAGTATTACAAATGGGGTTTGTTTTAAGTCTCCTATACTGGTTGCATAAGCATAAGATCGTGGCCTGTTAAGACCTTCTGTGTAAACAATAAGGTCGTCTTTTTCAAGAAACTCATCAGCAATTTGAATGGCAGCATTAAGATAACCTCCTCCGTTACCTCTTAAGTCAATAATGAGCTTATCCATTCCTTTAAATCGGAGTCGGCTAACAGCATTAATAAACTCAGTATAAGTCGTTGCAGAAAAACGGTTAATTTTTATATACCCGATTTCATTATTTACCATATATGCAATGTCAACACTGTAGGAGGGAATAACATCTCTTGTTATTTCATAATCAATTAATGATTCAATATTACGTCTTTGAATACTTACTTTAACTTTAGTATTTTTTGGTCCCTTCAACTTTTTCATGACTTCTTCATTTGAAATGTCAACACCTGCAATTAGTGTGTCATCTACCATAACAATTCTATCTCCGGCCCTAAGTCCCACCTTTTCGGAAGGACCTCCGGAAATAGTGCTAATAACAACAACAGTATCCTGTTCAATTCTGAATTCAACTCCGATACCCTCAAAATTGCCTAAAAGACTTTCATTCATCTGTTGATAATCTGCTGCAGTAATATAAGCAGAGTGAGGGTCGAGCTTATGAAGAAGTCCAACAATAGCATCGTCAACAAGTTCTACTCTGTTAACACTATCTACATAACTGTCGTTTATATAATTAAGTATGTCATTAAATTTGTCATAATTATTAAAGTCAATATTGAAAAGAGAACTTTTAATATTATTAAAAGATGAAAATTTAATACTCATCATCACTGATCCTAAATACATCCCTGTCACCAATACAAAAGCCAAAATAATAGGATAGTATGGTTTTAATCTATCGTTGTTTGTCATGTTCCGAGGTTAGAAAAACAAAATTAAGAAACTTATGATTGTAAGAAATGAAAAATAATAATTTGTGCTTTAATAATTATCTTTTCCTAAGAATTATCCTGAAAGTGGTTCCTTTATTCAGGGTTGATTGTTTAACATAAATACGCCCCTTGTGGTATTTTTCAATTATTCTTTCTGATAGCGACAAACCTAATCCCCAACCTCTCTTCTTGCTGGTATATCCGGGGTTGAATATGCTTTTAAAAACTCTTTTTGAAATACCTTTTCCAGAATCACTAATGTCAATAAAAACATTCTTTTCATCATCTGTAATCTGTATAAATATTTCTCCATCCCCGGTGATAGCTTCTGCAGCATTTTTTAAAAGGTTTTCAATAACCCATCCGAAAAGATGCTCGTTGAGTGGGACAATTAATTGAATAGAAGGTTTTTCAATTCGGAAGTTAATTTTATTAGAAGTGCGTAGTTTCATATAATTAACCACATTCTCAACAGAATCAATGAGATTTGTGTTTTCTAATTTGGGGATTGAACCAATCTTTGAGAATCTGTCGGTTATTATATCAAGGCGTTGAATATCTTTTTCAATTTCACCAACAATTGTGGCATCAGCATTACTTTGTTTAAGCAATTCAACCCAAGCAAGCAACGAAGAAAGTGGCGTACCAAATTGATGTGCAGTTTCCTTTGCCATACCCGCCCAAACCTGATTTTGTTCTGCTTTTCGTGAAATACTGAATAGAAAATATGAGATTACAATAAAAAATGAAATTAGTATAAGTTGAAAAATTGGAAAATAACGCAATTGGGTTAATATATAGGAATCTTTGTAAAATACATAGCTCTTGCCATAATTAATTAATTCTATTTCAAAAAACTGACTTCCGGTTCTCATATAGTGAATAATCTTTTCTGTATCACTTGAATCGTTGAGTTCTCCGTAATCAATATTTCCATAAGCAATAATGTTTGAATAAGAACTATCCGTGATTATAACTGGTCCTGAAACAGAGTTGTTAACAACATCTGATATGAAAGAACTGATTATATCATCAAGAATGTTGCGTAAATCATTAAAAATAAGAGATTCTTTAAAATAAAGATAACTCTTTTTATTTTGAAAAATATTTACTGTAATTGGTTCATAAACACTATATTCTTCTTCTATTGACCCTTCTAAAAATTGAATGCTGTCTGTAGAGAAGTCAGTATTCTTAGATGAAATAATCCTTTTGTTTTCATCAGTAAGAACGACTGGTATATTTGTATTTCCTGAAATAATTTCAGAATAAAATGTAAGATCTTCATTGTTATCCGCATTTATTAATCGCTTAGTGGCCTCTGCCCAAATTTGTACACGTTTTTTTTCTTCTGCTTTAAGCCTTTCAAAAAGCTCTTCGGTGTATTTTACCAAGGAAGCTCTTTTTTGGATAGCATCTGCCCATAATCTCACTTTTTCCTTTTCATCAAGAGCAATTTTTCCCACCAAAATGTTCGTGTACCATAAAGAAGCAGAAATAATAAGTACTGCCAAAACAAACAACATCCATTTCCACAATCGTTTCTTCTTGTATATATTCACCTTCTTTTTTTTAGAAAAATTAAACGCTTTTATTTTGAAATTATTTGAAATTTTGTACTAATATCTACAAAGATAATTGATTTTTACAGATTTAGTAAGCGATTTTTTATTGCAATAAAATAAGAATAATATTAATTTTGAGACGTTATTAAAGAAGAATACAACAACTAAATCCTTTCCATGATAACAGCAAGTTACCATCATTATACAAAACTTAAGACTTATGAAAAATACAATTAAAATTTTATCGTTATTGCTGTTATTCTTTTTTTTGTTAGGAACATTCAGCTGTCATAAAAGAACTTGTAAATATATGAAACCCTACAAAAGGGATGTGAAAAGAGGTATCGCCAATTAATATTTTATTCGTTTTCGAGGGTTTTTTTTGCTTGAAGCAATTGCTCAAGCTTAGTTGAGTTCATTTTAGGATAATGCAACTTAAGTTCATTAAGTTTATTAATAACTATTTCGGAAACAATTAATCTTGCAAATAATTTGTTATTAGCAGGTACAATATGCCATGGAGCATAATGTGTAGAGGTGTTCTTAAATAAATCATTATAACATGCCATATATTTGTCCCAATACTTCCTTTCATCAATGTCTCCATTGTTAAATTTCCAGTTCTTGGAAGTTTTATTAATGCGGGCTAAAAACCTATGTTTTTGTTCTTCTTTAGAAATATTAAGGAATATTTTAATAGGAATGATACCATTATTAAATAGATACTTCTCAAAATTATTAATTTCTTCAAAACGTCTTTTCCAAAGAGAGTTTCCTTTGTGTAGAGCTTGAGAAAAATTCGGAATGTTTTGCTTTTCGAGGATACCGGAATGTACCCTTACGATTATTACTTCTTCAAAATAGGATCTGTTAAAGATACCAATCATACCTCTTTCAGGAAGTTCTTTTGCACAACGCCATAGATAGTCATGAGCTAATTCTTCAATAGATGGTGCTTTAAAACTTTTTACTTTACAGCACAATGGATTAAGTCCAGCAAAAACATGCTTTGTAATGCCGTCTTTACCTCCGGCATCCATAGCCTGAATTATTACCAATAGTGCATATTTCCCATGTGCAAATAATAGATGCTGTAAACGGTTTAAATTTTTTACATTATCACTTAATAATGTGTTTCCTCCTATTTTTGTAGAAAATAGGGCTAAATCGGGTTCTGTGAAAAGGCTTAAGTCCTTATGTCGGTTTTTTTGATAGATATAATTCTTTTGATCGAAGTTGTTTGTCATTATTTAGATATTAAAGTCAATTTCGGTAAGGACTGGGCAATGGTCTGAATGTAAAGCATGAGACAATATTGTAGATGATTTGAGCCTTTCTTCTAATTTTTTTGATATAATAATATAGTCAATGCGCCATCCAAGATTTTTAGATCGGGCGTTGGTTCTATAACTCCACCAAGTGTATTGGTGAGCTTGATTGTTGAAAAAACGAAAAGAATCTGTAAAACCACTATCAAGAAAACGGCTCATCCACTCTCGTTCTTCAGGTAAAAATCCGGAACTTCCCGCATTTCTTATTGGGTCGTGGATGTCGATAGGTTTGTGACAAATGTTGTAATCACCGGCAAGTATCAGATAAGGTCTTTCTACTTTTAATTTCTGAATATAATTATAAAAGTCTTCGAGCCAGTTCATCTTAAAGCCCTGTCTTTCATCTCCACTACTACCGGAAGGATGATAAACACTTACCACAGAAATCTTCCCAAAATCAGCTCTGATAAAACGTCCCTCATTATCGTATTTTTCAATATCTATTCCTTTAACAACATTGTCAGGTTTAATCTTACTCAAGATACTGACCCCACTATAGCCTTTTTTTTGACCTGAAAACCAAAAATGATTATACCCCGCTTCTTCAAAGTAAAATACAGGAATCTGTTCCAAAGTAGCTTTTGTCTCCTGAAGACACACAATATCTCCATCCGCAGCTTTAAGCCAATCAATGAATCCTTTATTTAATGCAGATCTTATTCCGTTTACGTTATAAGTAATTATTTTCATTAATATTTTTCTTTGGAATTTTTTTTAAAGCTTAAACAAAAATAATAAAGATTCTGTAATTATTCAATGGAATCGCTTTTTATTTAAATATTTTCAATCTTAAATTTTTGTAATTTTGCTTATTATATTAATATAAGTTGAAATGGGAAAGAAAGTGCTGCTGATAATTATGGACGGTTGGGGTGAAGGCGATAAATCAGTTTCAGATTTAATATATAATACACCTACTCCTTTTATTGACAGTTTGCGAGAATCATCCGCCTTCTCTGAATTATTATGTTCAGGAGAAGATGTAGGTTTACCTAATGGTCAAATGGGTAATTCTGAAGTGGGACATTTAAACATGGGAGCAGGTCGTGTGGTGTATCAGGATTTTGTAAAGATAAACAAAGCCGTTGAAGACAATAGTATTAAAGATAATAAAGCTATAAAAGATGCCTTTAATTATGCACTCAAAAATAATAAAAACCTGCATTTTTTTGGCTTGGTTTCAGATGGAGGTGTGCATTCGTCAACAAAACATTTGATGAAATTGTGTGATATTGCTGCTGAGTCTGGATTAAAGAATGTATTCATCCATGCTTTTACAGATGGAAGAGACACAGACCCGCAAAGCGGACTTGGCTATGTAAAAGAACTGGATGCACACCTGAAAAAATCAATAGGAAAAATTGCAACTGTCTGTGGGAGGTATTATGCTATGGACAGGGATAAGCGATGGGAAAGAGTTAAAATTGCGTATGATATGCTGGTTTACGGTATTGGGAGTCAATTCAAATGCCCTTTACAAGCTATAAAGGATTCTTATAATGAAGGTGTTACAGACGAATTTATTAAACCAGTAGTTATTACCGATGATTCTGGTAAACCAATAGCTCTAGTTCAGGATGGAGATGTGGTCATTTGTTTTAACTTTAGATCTGATAGACTCAGGGAGATTACAACGGTTCTAACTCAGAAAGACTTCCCTGAATTCCAAATGAAAACGATGCCATTACACTACCTCACAATGACAAGATATGATGAGGCTTTTAAAAATATTATTGTCATTTTTGATAAGGAAGATGTTAAAATGACCTTAGGTGAAGTCCTTGCCTTAAATAACAAAAGTCAAATTCGTATTGCAGAAACTGAAAAATATCCACATGTTACTTTTTTCTTTTCCGGAGGCAGGGAAACTCCCTTTGAGAATGAAAAACGTATTCTTGTACAATCTCCAAAAGTTGCAACCTATGACCTGAAACCATCTATGAGTGCCTTGGAATTAAAAGATGCGCTTATTACTGAATTGGACAAAGAGTGTGCAGACTTTATCTGCCTAAATTTTGCCAATGCTGATATGGTAGGTCATACCGGTGTTCCTGATGCTATAAGAGAAGCTGTAGCCACAGTTGACAGTTGTGTTCAGGAAGTAACTCTGAAAGCACTTTCAAAAGGATATTCGGTTATTATTACTGCTGATCATGGTAATGCAGAATACGCCATTAATCCTGATGGCTCTCCTAACACTGCTCACAGTAATAACCCTGTACCTTGTTTTTTGTTGGATAAGGACTTTAAAGAACTCTCCAATGGAAAACTTGCTGACCTGGCACCCACAATACTTCGTCTGATGGGAATAAAATCACCTGTAGAAATGACGGGAAAGGTGCTTCTGAAAGAAAT
>JAQVVM010000081.1 GCA_028698995.1 Bacteroidales bacterium | reverse complement strand
CTTTCGAAAAGCTCCTCAAAACTTTCAAAAGTTCCAAAGTTTTTAGGCGTTACAAATATATTATCAGGTTTCTCTTTAACAGGAAAGTGTAGTTTCTTTTCAATATTTGAAACCCATTTACGATTTCTTGAAACAAGTAATGCATCAGTAAGCCTCATAAATTCTCTAGGCAATAAATCAATAAGCCCTCCTATTCTGTGAGCCCCCTCTGATTGCCAAATTCTCATAGCTTCTCTTGAACGACGAAAGACATAATCAATGCTTCCTATTTCTAAATCAGTTTCTTTAAGTCCATAATCATTATCTTTTACAAGTAATCTGAATTGGTTTCTTAGGTCCCATAAAGAATTATTAATTGGAGTTGCAGATAATAATAACACTTTTAACTTTCCTTTTGTTTTAGCAAGTAGTTCTTCAACAAACCATTTGTAGCGTTCAGATTTGTTGTTTCGTAAGTTATGGCTTTCGTCAATAACTAAAACTAATGGCTTAGAATTACAAAAAGTATGAATGTCGAATTTGTCTTTGCCTTTATATTTTGGGTTTTCCCATCTGTCATATTGTAAGTCAGTATGAAAACGCATAGCAAATTCAAAATCATCTCTATAAAATAAATTATCTTTTTCAAAAAACTTACTCCAGTTTTGTTCAAGTTTTTTAGGGCAAATAATTAAACTTTGATATCCTTCAAATTCGTAATGTTTTATTACAGCTAATGCCGTCCAAGTTTTACCAAGTCCAACAGCATCGGCTAAAATTGCACCACCGAATTTATCCATCATTTTAATTAAGGATTTAACACCTTTTTGTTGAAATTCATATAGGTTTTTATAAATTATTGTGTTTTCAAGCCTTCCCATTTTTTTACTAAACTCGGCATCATTTTCATCAAGTAATAAATCACCACCATAAAGCTCGAAGAGTATCTTAAAGTATATATCTTTAGGAGAGTAAGCAGAAAAAATAAGTTCAATTTGCTCTATCAGATAAGTTTTAAAGTCTTTTTTTTCTTTACGCCCATCCTCATGAATTATTGTTTTTTTACTGTGAGCTTTTTCGTCTTTCCATAAATCATTGAACCAATCTAAATATTCAGAGTAATTTCCGGCACCAAAATCAGCATGATTAAGTTCAACATTTGAAGTTGTTTTTAAACCTAAACCTGATTCTGTGATATTTGAGCTTCCAGTAATGAAATAGTTATTGTTTGTTTTATTTTCAAAATGATTAAAAATAAAAAGTTTGGCATGGCAAAAATTGGGTTCAAGGGTTTTTATTTCTACTTTTTCAAGTTTAAGAAAATCAACGGCTTTTTGAGCCAATACATTTAACTGGAACGCACCCTCTATGCTTAATTCTTCATTAAGCAAATCAAGTGCATCATTTTCATGTCCACTCCAATCAACCATTTCTCCCAAAATAAACTTAAACTCAGAAATATTATCATTGATATTTTTTGACAACCATGCCATTGCACCAACAGTAAAATAACCTGAAACAACTGACATTTTCCCATTGGTAGTGTATTCTTCAATCCACTCGTGGACTTTCTTATTTTTGTTTTCGTTATCTAAAAGCATAAGGTGTGATTTATCTTGTCAAATATATAAATAATACAAATACAAGCAAGTTTAAAAGCAACAATATAAAGATTAAAATAATGCAGGGCAAAGAAAAAAAAGGATAATGACAGTTTATGACACTACAGAAAATAAAAGTTTAAAGTTTTAATGGAAATACAGAAAAAACAGAATAACGCAAACTGATTACCAATAGACCCACTATCTTGTGTAATTTATTTTTTACTTAGCTATCTATAAAATGTGAGGTTGAAAAAATAACTTTTGCATGTTTGCAGGACTATATATGCGGGGGTGTTTGCAAACAAATGAAAACTACAAAAGTAATGGTGATTTTATATTGAGTTTTGTACACTTTTATGTTTCCACCAAGCATCTTCAAAAAGTTCAGCGTAATTTTTAATTTCTTTAACTAACCACATAAGGTCCTCAGCATAATCAGTATATCCCATCTTCATATCAATCTCAGAATGGATAAGTAATAATGAACGAGATAAAAAAAATATTTTATTTTTTAATTCTTCCATACGTTTTTTATCAATTGGAGTGTTTTGCCCTACAACTATTTCTTCCATGAAATATTTTTCACGTTTGAGGATATAGTTGAAAATGCCATTTTCTTCAAAACCTAAGGACAATGCTACTTTACTGGACGAATTGAAGTTATTTTTACCAATTTTATCTACATTAATTGTGATTTCTTGTATTTCCCTATCGTTAAAAAGGTGAAAAAGAATAATTTGTTTCATTGCTTTAGTTAAGTGGCCCTGACCTCTAAATTTCTTAACAACGTACCAATGTAAATCGTGCTTCATGTCGCAAACGGCAGCGACATAGACACCATCATTATTTTTGATAAAATAAAAATGTTCGAAATCATTACCATAAAATATGCTGTCGGTAGGCTTGGGCTTATTAAGAAAAACTTTTGCAAAGTCGACAGTTTCTGTTAATGGTCTTAAATGAATTAAACCAGCAGTTTTCTTTTTGTTGAGTTTGTCAATTAAAGATTTGATTTGATTATTATGCATTTTATATTTATTTAGAAGATATTTGATGTAAAAATATTTGATATAAAAGTTAAATGTTAATAGGTTGCAGATATTGACGTTTGCACAATCATGTGCGTATATAGGTGTGCAAAAGTGCAAACATTATAAATAGTTTAAATAGTTATGGAGATAGAAGGTGCAATGAAAGTAAGATATTAAACTTAAAACATATATCATATTTTAATTAATCTTCATTTTGGACATAATGTTTTCTAAAGCCGTTTTTTGTTTTTCAGTTAACTTACCTGTTCTTTCACAACTGGTTTTTAGAGAAATAACGAAGTCAGTGTTAAACCAAGGGTTATTTTCAGCCCACTTTAATACAATATTTATTTTTCTGAAAATGGAATTGGATTCATAGCTTGTAAAATCAATAAATTTCCGGTTTATTTTCAATTTGATATCTTGTTGTTTATCAGAAAGTATTTTTTTTCTTATAATACTATGGTAAAATGAATACTCAAAACTGTTTAACTGATTGTTTGATTTTAAATAAACCAATGCTTCTTTACTCATACTGTTTGAAATGTTTTCTTTCAATTTTTTGATTGAAGTAAAAATCTTGTTAGCATCTTTAATGCCAAGAAATTTATTAATACAACAATTTCCAACTTCTGTAATGTTTTCATTTTCTGTGTTTTTAATAACACAGATATTTCTTATAGGGGAGTGCCCGCACAAGCAAGTTTCATTTTCTTCGCTGTAATATGCATACTCAAAACACCATTCAAGTTTAGCTTTATCCCAAAATTGGGAGTTACTTAGTTTAATAATTTCTTCTGTCAGTTTAAAGTGCATTATTAAGATGTTTTTATTTTAAAGTACATCAAAAATAATGGAATTATTAAAACCTTATGTACCTATTTATTTTAAATTATTAGAAATGATAATATTAAGAAAATATACAATAAAGCTAAGGAGGTTTGAAAATGAAAACTAATTGGTTTGATGGTGGTTTAAAACATAAATCAAAAAGGAGCATCATCTTCAGAAGTATTAATAAAATTTTCGGGCATTTCAATTACACTCTGTTGTATATTTATAGGATTCAGAAAATACGTAATAGCCCTCCCGTCACGGGATTTGTCAAGGTTGCATTTTTGGTTATGAGAATCCATTAATATTGATTTTTCTTCGAAAATTTGTTTTAGATAATCTTCTATGAAACGCACAGAGCATTTGAATACAGAAGTGAGGTTATTGATGACTTCTTTCCTCGAAAGAGGGGTATTAAGAATTATTTCGAGTTGTGCAATTACAGAATTTACATCGAGGCTTTTTTTGCCATCCTTTTCGTAAGCAGCTAGGGCTTCACCTTCGACCAGCACTAAAGAACTGTCAGTTTCGGAATATTTGGCAAAAAATGGATAGTATTTACGGGTGCTTCTGCATTTCAGATAAGCCACTTTAATAAGATCTGTTTCCTTGCGGTCACGGTCACGCTCATAACCCACCTGAATGACAGTTGAAGCCTTATTCATAATTTCTGTACCGAGATGCCCACGGGCTTTGTCTGCACTGCCGGGGTTTTCGTGTATGACGCACAGAAAAGTAACATCATAATGGTTTATTGAAATATTCATCATGTCAATAAGCGCCATGCTGTCTTTAGGATCATTAAAATTATACACACAATCTGTTATAACATCAAGAATAATAAAAATATGACGTTTGTATTTTGTACGAAGATGTTCGAGATATTCATTAAGAACATCAAAACGCATTTTTCGCTCAAATTCGAGAAGTGAGATATAATCGAAGTTTTCTGGGTGTTCCTCAATATTATATCCTGCCTTAATTTGAATTTGTTGAAGTGCATAAGGTAGTTGTTCTGAATGGTTTCGTTCAGTATCCACATAACATATTGCATAAGATTTTGAAAAATCTTTTTTGAAACCAAGTAAGCTGTCTTCTTCGTCGTTTTTTTTGAGTAGTGCACTGCTGATGATTTGAGCAAGACGGCTTTTGTGCATACCAGCTTTTCCTTGAATGACATTTATCGTATTCGGATAAAAAACAGGCATTTCGTTTTGTGAAAGGATAGGATTGCTAAAAGTTATTTTTTTTGATTTGTTCTCTTTAAGTTTTTCTTGTGTTATTAGGAGTCTGTCAAGTCTTGATGGTGCTATGGTTGGAGCTGAAAGAGGTTCGTAACTACTACAGGCATCAACAAAAAGTTTCTGCAAATCAGGGTAAGGCAAACCCAATTTAAAGTAATCAGAAATATCTTTTCCACTATTCATTGGAGGTAGAGTTACACAGGGTAGGTTATAGGATTTTGCAAGTTTTTCGCCTTGAGCAAAACCCGTTGAATCGTTATCATATAGAATAATAAGAAATCGACAACGTGAACGCAACATTGTATATACATCTTGAGGTAAAAAGGCAGTTTCGCTGTTGAGTGAAATAGCAGTATAGCCATGTGCGGCAAGTGACATAACATCTTTTTCGCCTCCCGTTATAAAAATATATTCTGACATATCAGGTAACTGATTGATACCAAAAATATAATCAGATGGTTTTTCCCCGAGATATTGAAAGCGGTATTTTGATTCAAAAGGACGGTATATTTTAGCCCACTTATCACTAACATATACAAAAATTGGGTTTTCGGGGGTACTGTCGATTTTGTATTCTTTGTTGGACTTGTTGATAGCTGAAAAAGCCTTAGCAGAGCTGACTTTAAACTGCTTCAAAACCACTTCCGAAATACCGTATTGCTTCCACCAATCAAGTTCAGCAAGTGAAAAAGGCTTTAAAATAAGCGAAGAAGTGCCGTATTGAATGGTTTTGTCAGATGGGTGTAAAGTTGGTGTAAAAGCGGTGTTATCACTGTGTGTGCAAAGATTTAGGCACATTTCGTTGTTGATATGATGCAAAGCATCATTAAATGAAAGATTGTTTAGATTCATTACCAAATCAAAGCAAGAGCCATCATCGTTGGTGGCAAAATCTTTATAACGCCATTCCCCCGAAATATGCGAATAATAAATGTTAAAAGAGGGTGTTTTTTGCTTTTCTGAAAGAAATGGATTGCTGATATGCTTTCCCGGAATTAAACGACCACGGGAATGATTATAAGGTGCTAGATAGTGATTGAGGATTTCGCACGATGTTGTTGCAGATAATATTTTTTCTTTTGAGATTACCATAACCAAATTATTTTAATGTTAATAATTCACCGTGGGCTTCTCTTCCAACAGATTGCATTACTGTAAGTTGGCAGAAGCAAAAGGGAAGAGAAATATGCCCGAGGTGTGATTTTTATAAAAAAGAATTGTTTTATAAATGGATGATTGTAGCACTTTTAATGCTGCACATCACATTTTCTTATTGACCGTTACATTCATAGCGTTTATTCTTTTTTGATGAGAATGCACGCACATAATGTTTGTTAAGATGTTCTTCAAGATCAGCGACCTTGAAATAGATTTTGCCAGCAATTTGTGAGAAACTTAATATGCCATTATCACGATACGCTTGTAATGTGCGTTTTGAGATTTTTAGCAGTTGGCACGTCTCGGAAATGTCGAGCCATTTCTCGGAAAGGGGGTTGGAAGACTTAACAGGATTTACAAGCCTGTTTGTTATTTCATCTAGTTTAATGACGATGTCCTTATAGACATCAGTCGGAATATTTACTGATTCCATTTTTTTACTTTTTTTAAGATTTAACAATAATTTTTGTTGAATCTTCAAAAGGCGCCCAATGAATGAATTCGGATGTAAAAATATACTAAAAAATGCGTACATAACAGTTGCAGAGGGTTGTGCAACCCCAAGCAAAAAGTGCATTAAACCTGAAAAAAAATGCTAAAAAGATTTTCTAATTACCCAATTTAGAGTAAGTGTATTGTTTTAAATTTAGGAATCTTTTGTCCCAAAATTCAAATTCTCTTTCATCAGGATTCTCAAAGAGGTTTTTAATTTTATCAACACTAATATTTATAGAACCTTTTGTTTCAAAGGATTCAGAAATAAAACGGTATAACTCCATCTTTACAGGGGCATCAATGATTTTGTTGTCTAAAAGAGCTTTGAAAAGACAAGTCAATTGAGGAACGGAGAGATTGGTTTTTAATTTTCGATTTGATTGAATTTTTTGAGGAGAAGTAATGAGTTTGCTTTCCTGTTCAGTAATGAAATCAAGAATATTTTTAATTGACTTGCCATAATAGTAATTGTAAAAACAATCTTGAATAATTTCAATATTACTATCAAAGTCTGGCTCTAATGATTCAGCAAAAGTAGGACGTTTTTTATTAAGTATATGGTAGAGCTCACTCACCAAGTACTTTTGAACAAAAAGCTCATCCTCGGAGATGTTGTATTTTTCAAGCCACTTATTAATATCTTCAGTTGTGGCCCAAACATATTGAAGCAATGACTCCAATTCAAAGCGCAAAAGATTAAGATAAGCAGATTTCTCGTCTGTAGATAGTGCAAAAAGGTTTTCAAAAATTTCCTTTTTAAGGTATTTTATATCATCACGCATATAATACCAAAAAGTAACAACCTCAATATCATAAGCATAGTTGTATTCTAAGTGTTTTAGAAAACATTTAAAATCCCGATAAGAGATTTTATCTTTAACATTTTCTACGGGTAAAACTGGCTGAAAAGTGCCAGGAGCACCAATAAGACCAGATTTAAAATCAATCAAAGCTTTTTCTGTTTCTGATTTAAATGAGAAAAAAAATCTCTCATATGCTCTAATACCATTATTAAAAAAAGCTTTATCATAATCAGAAAGATTTTTATTCTCTATAGTATTTGGAAACCAGTATAGTTCGAGATATAATTCTTTTAACTCTTTCTTTCTATTTTCAGGTTTGTGAGAATTAAACTGCTCTAATGACAATGTGAGGTACTTATTAATTTCAAAATTATTTAGTTTGTTTATATGAGAGTAAATTAATTCCTTAAACTCAACCATCAAAGGTCCTGAAATGTACTTTGTCATGTATTCATTGTCGAAACTAACTGTTTTAAAATTTTCAGTTACTTCATGGATATACTTAACTAACTCAGAAAATATTTTGTGTTCAAGGTATTCAACTAAATAAATATCAGAATTGGAATTCATAAAAAAAAAATGATTATTTGTATTTCCCAGTAATTTGTAAAAGACGTCTTAAATGTGCGTGAACAGATGATGCCGTTTTGTTTTCATGTGAAAGATATTTACCTTTAAAAGATTTAAAACTGATGTCAGTTTTCATTTTTGTACTAAAGTTATCAGCAACAAACCTGTAAAAGCTCTCTAATTTACCTTCAGGAATGATAAAAATTTTCTCATCCACAAGAATTCGGAAGAAATAAGCAAGTTCATCAACCGAAAGAGTTGATTTGATTTTATCTTTAATATTTTGATTTGATAATAAATGAGGTGTTAAGTTTTCTAATGTTAACTCTATCTTGTTTATTAGATAATTAACTTTTTCAATTGTTTCATCAAGCACATATACCCAATTTTCTGCAAAATTGCAACATTTATTAAGTACAGAACCCCTATTGAAATGAGTTTCTTTTTCATTTAAACAAATTAAATCAGCATAATAAAATGCCTTAATTTGATAAGTTTTTTCTGGTCCTTCTTCACTAGGTGGAACACGCACTTCATCTATAGTAACAATTTTTTTTAGAGATGAAATAAAATCCTTTGTTTTTTCCAAAAAGGGGACAATTTCATAATTAGGTAATGCCTTTATTTCTTCCATTAAAAGTGTAATAGATTCTTTACATCGCTTTTGAATTTTTTCGTAAAATTGATCAGTGTTTTTGCAGCCATACACAGATATAATATTGTAATCTGTGTAAAATTCATCATCGTAAAAATTCTCAAATGTTTTGAATTCAATGTTAATTTCTTTCGACGCTAATATTAGATCATTGAATGCCTTATTAAATGCAGGGTTAAAGTCTTTATAAATTTCTTCTCTAAAATCGTTATACATAATGATTAATTATATTAATGTGCAAACAGCACAAAAATAATGAAAGATAATACATTATAAAAGAGATGTTAAAAACTTTATTTTATAAAAATTAACCTGTAATCAGTGCATTTGCATCGTCAATTACGTTGGCATCGAAGCTGTCGAGGTATATTTGAGTAGTTTTAATATCTTCGTGTCCGAGACCTTCGGAAATGACACTTATAGGCACATTGAGGCCTTTGGCAATAGTTGCCCATGAGTGACGGGCTACATAAGAAGTTAATGTGGCGTTGATTTCAAGCTTCTTGGCAATCTGTTTCATGTACTTGTTGAAGTTCTTTAACCCATTCTGGAGGTCTTTACGCTGCAGTTCGAGTTCCTGTCGCTGTATTATAGGAAAAATATAATCGTCATCGCCTTTACCCTGAAGGTACATATTAAGAATCTCATGAGTGGACGCCGTGATTTTAATAGAATAGTTTTTGCCTGTTTTTGCTCGGGTATAACAAATCCTGTTGTTGATGAGGTTGGATTTTTTGAGATAGGACATATCCACAAAGTTAATCCCTATATTATAAAATGAAAACATAAACATATTGCGGGCGTGCCATAGTGTAGAGTTGGGCACCAGTTCGACATCACGGATTTTTTCAATGTCTGTTTTGCTAATGGCACGTTTAAGAGTCTTAGTTTCTTTAATAGAATAATTAGTAAAAGGGTACACATCCCTTTTGATAACACCTTCTTTTATTGCTCTGTTAAAAGTAGCCCTGATAGTACGTAAATAGAAACTTAGACTATTATAGGTGTAGTTATTTGATAAGTGCTTAGCTTCCAATGTTTTAAGTAATTTAAAATCAATATCTTCAAAGTATAGCTCCCGTGCCTTTGTGTACTTGTCTAGAAATGCCTGTGCCTGCTCATAACATGATGCGTTGCCAAGCTTCTTTGAGAGCTTCAATTCTTCAATTATTTTATTGTTGAACTCTCTAAAGGACATACGCACTGACTTGTTCAGGATTTTTGCTTTTAACTCAGAAGGGGTTAATTTTTCAATCTCACCTGTATTATTGAGGTCTTCAATAATCAATGAGGCATCAATTTGCTTTTGCTTGATTTCATTATTAGTACGAACTAAACGTGAGTATTTCTTACAATCTTTTGTTATTTCATTAAGATTGTCATCCCAGTGTTCTTTCAAAACAGAATAGCCTGTATTAATGTAAATGGGGATACGTTTATGAACAAATCTTAAACTAATAGGAAAGGTGCCATCATTTTTAGGGCGCCTGGGGTCGAGGAGGATAATTATGGTAGTTTTCATATTTATTTGCCTAACAATTTGCCTAACAAATATAACATTTTTTTGTAAAACAATACACTAAATTGCAAAATATTTTTTAACATAGGGGTAAAAGAAAAGCCCCAGAAGGGTTAATTTCAGGGGCTTTTCAGAGTATTTAAGTGCGAAAAAGTGCGAATAATTAATTTTGGATTTTTTTCGGTGTTTCAGCTTGGGAAGCTGATGCTCTACCAACTGAGCTACTCCCGCATTGTGACTATTAGAGTGTTGAAATTTTATGTGCCAAAAAATGTGCCTAATTTTCCAGACCTCTTATTGTCTTTTGGTAAGGCAAAATTAAAATTATTTTTTTACTAAAAATAAAAATAATTTAATATCATTTATGTTTTTGAAGTATTAAAATGTATTTATCAGAAATAAAAGCAATTAGGATAATTTTATTTTAGGCAAGTGGCAACTAAAATTATTAAATTTAATCCCTTGATAAATAAAAAGACATGTAAGAGGAATTAGTTAAAATAAGATGGAATCCCTGTTGCAATAATTTTAAGAACATGTTTGATATACTTTTATCTCCAACTCCTTTATAAGAAGGATGAACTTCGATACATATTTTTTTTACACATTCAGGTAAAGTAAAATTCAATAAATTAATTTCTTCTCCTTCAATATCTATAATGAGATAACTGGCTTGTTCTTTTTCGAGAATCATTTTAAAGTCTTCAGTTGGTACCTCAAAATAACTATTGTCTTCAGAATTTGATATGGTTGACCCTAAAAAAAAGACATCATTGTTATAGTATTTTTTAAAGTTTTCAGAGGTGTTAGGATTTACTAAAATCTTATTTTCTAAACGAATATTGAGATTGTTCAAATCAAAATTTCTTTTTATTACGGGAATTAGTTCAGGGCTTGCTTCATAAGTAGAAATATTATTATCTCCTACAATTCTGGCAGCAAACATTGCAGTAACACCAATGCCTGTTCCAATCTCAATTACTTTGTCGTCTTTACTCAAAGTTCTTTCGATTATGGAAAGCTCTGAAGATTCATAAAAATTAAATAAAATATTCCTTCGAATTGAATAGTTGCAGAATTTATTTTGAGTGTCAATTTTAAAACCTTTATATTTGATAATTCTTGACTGAAATATTGTTGACCTGAAAGCATTAATTATTTTTTTAAAAAAAACAATATGACTTTTATTAATCATCCATAACTCAGACAACAACATTTTTATATTTTCTTTAAATTTCATTTTTTTTAAATTTTAATATTTTATAAAGCAAAAGTTATTTTATCGTCACCTAAATAATCATAATTAAAGAAGGCAAAATATTTTTTACTTATTTAATTATTTTTAAAGTTAGGAAAGTAAATAAAAATATATGAGCAAAGATAATGAAAATGCGAGAGGATTATTAAGATTTTGTTTTTCATAAAAAACAAGCTTAGTTAATGGGATTATTTTTTTTTAGAAAATCATGCAAAACTGCTAAAACCCAGATACGGTTGTATAGATAAGCATGATTGTCGGTCTCAAAAAGTCTTAGCAATTTTTGTACTTCTTTAATTTTTACAATACCGTAGTAGTTGACAACTGATTCAGAGAGGTTGTCATAAATATAAGGTTTTAATTCCTTTTTCATCCATTTTTCTAAAGGAATAGAAAATCCCCATTTAGGTCGTTCAAAAAAGTCTTTAGGGACATATTCAAAAAGTACTTGTTTGAGTAAGTATTTGGTGGTTTTGTTTTTTAACCTGAGATTTAGATTCAAATTGGTAGCAAATTCAATTAAACGATGGTCGAGTAAGGGTACACGCACTTCTAATGCATGTTGCATGGATGCCCTATCGACTTTCACAAGTAAATCATCCTTAAGATAATAGTTAATGTCAAAAATTGATTGCTGTTCGATATCTGAAAGTATTCGTTGTAATCCTGAATAACTTTCATTTAAAGTGATATCAGTTATAAAAGGGGAATTTAAGATATTCTCAACTTCTTGGGTTGAAAAAAGATATTGCTCCTGTGAAAATATATGACTTTTTAGATTTTTTATTTTAGGGTATGCGAATAGGTGTGCTGCTCTTTTATATCTGCTGTTTAACATTGAGAGCCCGTATGCAATAAGATGTCTATTAAATCTTAGAAAAGGGTTTCGAAGTCGCTTTGCCCAGAAATAAGCACCATAACCCAGAAAAAGCTCATCGCCTCCATCTCCAGACAATGTCATACTAACATGCTGTTTAGATAGTTTGGAAATAAGATAAGTGGGAATAGCAGATGAATCGGCAAAAGGCTCATCATAAATAGTCATTAAATCAGGAATCAGATTTAGGGCTTCTTTTTCGGTAACCATAAGTTCGTGATGGATAGTACCCAAATGGGTTGCTACCTTTTTAGCATAATGACTTTCATTGTGCTTACTTTCTTCAAAACCGACTGAAAATGTGTGTAATGGGGAGTTGCTAACTTCGTTGGCAATTGCAGAAACCAAGCTGGAGTCAATGCCACCGCTTAAAAAAGAACCATAAGGCACATCACAAATCATATGTTCCTTTATAATTTTTTTCAAAAGATTTTTAAGCTCTGTTTTAGCTTGTATCTCATCGTTTAAGGTTTCGTTTTGAATTTTTTCCTGTACTGACCAGTATTTTTGATAAATTAATTCTCCGTTTTTTATGCATGCCCAGTGTCCTGCAGGGAATTTTTGTATTGATTTGTAAATGCTGTTTGGTTCGGGGATATAGCCAAGATATAAATATTCGTTAATAGCAACATTGTTTAAAAGTAAGTTTTGCCTAATTAATGGAACAGAAGTTAAAGATTTTAACTCCGAAGAAAATGCTATTTCACCATCATTATTAAAAATATATAATGGCTTAATCCCTGCACGATCTCGACATAAGTAGAGTGTTTTTTCTTTTTTGTCGAAAATAGCAAAGGCAAACATACCGCAAAGTTTTTCAAAAACCGATGTGCCCCATAATGCAAATCCCTCAAGCAATGTTTCAGTATCGGAATTTGTTTTCAGGGAAATACTACCTGCTTGATGTAGTTCTTTTCTTATTTCTAAGTAATTGTAGATTTCACCATTAAATACAATGACATAACGGTTGTTTTGGGATGTCATAGGTTGGTTTGCAGCTGTACTTAGATCAATAATACTGAGCCTTTTATGTGCTAAGCCAATAGGATGATTTATAAAAAAACCTTCTGCATCAGGGCCTCGGTGTTTTAACCGTTCTGCCATTTGCCTTAAATCACATTCCAAAAACTTGTTTTTTAAAGAATAGAAACCAGCAATACCGCACATATACTAATTTTTAAGTAGCTTTAATAGCGCTTTTTCAAGTAATACGGGAGATACAGAGAATGAATTATGTTTGTTTAAATCACTTCCTCTGATTATGTCATATCTGATACCAAGTGTTTCGGAGAGCCAGTAATATTTACAAGCTATACAGTTGGCAGGCATGATTTCAATAAATTTAACCCTTTCCCAGTCCGAAAAGATTAGGTTGGTAATACTTGCACCATGGATTCCTATAACTAACTCTGCTGAAGCAAAGGTCTTCATTTGTTTTTCAAAAGACATATTCTCAGTATCGGTAATAATAAAGTCGTACTTATTTAAAACCTTCTCTATTTCACTCATGTTAAGGATATTACGACCTATCTTAGCAGAACGGGTAATAAAAATCCTGTTATTGGACTTCTCCATGACAGGTTTGACCAATTTAACAGTTTTTTCAAAATATGATTTTTCGTAAGGAAATGCTTTGACAATCAAAAGCTTTCTTGCTTTTATCCAGGTATTTTCACCTTGTAAAACCCAAGTTCTTTTTTTTAAATCGTATTTATGGTATAAGTAGTTGAAATATGTACTTTCAAATGTTTTTCTAGAAATAATAATGGGAATACTTTCATCAATATTGAATTTGTCAAGAAGCCAAATTTTATTGATAATATCAGAGAAAAAATGAAAATAGTTTGATGCAGAAGCCCCATCAAATTGAATGACTTCACTGACATTAATTGTTT
Source organism: Bacteroidales bacterium (assembly GCA_028698995.1). Taxonomy (GTDB): domain Bacteria; phylum Bacteroidota; class Bacteroidia; order Bacteroidales; family PXBB01; genus JAQVVM01. Next base: position 724 of record JAQVVM010000081.1, on the reverse strand, counting down.
TTTTTACTGATAAAAGAAATAATATGTAATTTCTAAGGGATGGACGTTCATTGGTATTTGACATAGATTCAAAAATCAATGTTCTCAATCCGTTTATGCAAATTCTGTGTGAAGGCTCTATTAAGCAATCTGAGATTTCATACAGATACTCATTGTGAAACCATTTTTGATTATCTTCTTTAAAAGACTTATTTATAATACTATCCTCGAATTGAGGTGTCAAATGCTCAAAAGGTTTTAGCTTTTTGTGATAATATTTAAGTAAGGAAGAATGTTCGTAAACAGGCTTCCAAAATAGAAAAGCAATAATATTATTGAGTCTTTTGAACATTACCTAGAAATAAAAAATCTAAAATAGAAAAAATAAATGAATGCAATAAGAAAACACGAAATTATTTAAAAAGTGTGAAAAACAAATTTTCTACTAAATATATTCAATGGTTTTGTGCTTATTCCCTTCATTTGGAAAATAGTTCACAAACTCAATAAAAGGTTTAATTACTATTTCAGTACTAATTCTTTTTAACAATGCTTTTCTTAATGTTTCTGTATCTGTGCTTGAGGTATGTCTTCTTTCACAAATTAAATGAATCTCGGGAATGATATTATGTGATTCTTTCTTTAATTTTATTTTATAGTTTCCGCTTAAATCATTGAATTCACTAATAATTTCTCTGAACTGCTCCGGAAATACGTTAATGCCCTTATAAACAAACATATCATC
>JAQVVM010000111.1 GCA_028698995.1 Bacteroidales bacterium | reverse complement strand
TATTGATAATCCAACCGTTGGCGATTTGAATGCCATTGGCACTTCCATCCAGTGGTACGATGTTCCCACCGGAGGTACAGCTTTGTCAACAGCACTTGCTTTAACCGACAACAGCACCTATTATGCCACTCAGACTGTTGGTTCCTGCGAAAGCGACACCCGCCTGCCGGTAACAGTTACAGTAGCCGACCCTGCTTCACCCACAGGTACTTCTGCACAATCTTTCTGTAGTATTGACAATCCCACCGTGGCAGATTTGATTGCAATTGGCACAGCCATTCAATGGTACGATGTTCCCACCGGAGGTTCAGCTTTGTCAACAACACTTGCTCTAACAAACAACAGCACCTATTATGCCTCACAAACCATTGGCGGCTGCGAAAGCGACACCCGTCTTGCGGTAACAGTTACAGTAGCCGACCCTGCTTCACCCACAGGTACTTCTGCACAATCTTTCTGTAGTATTGACAATCCCACCGTGGCAGATTTGATTGCAATTGGCACAACCATTCAATGGTACGATGTTCCCACCGGAGGTTCAGCTTTGTCAACAACACTTGCTCTAACAAACAACAGCACCTATTATGCCTCTCAAACCATTGGCACCTGCGAAAGCGACACCCGCCTGCCGGTAACAGTTACAGTAGCCGACCCTTCTTCACCCACAGGCACTTCTGCACAATCTTTCTGTAGTATTGACAATCCCACCGTGGCAGATTTGATTGCAATTGGCACAGCCATTCAATGGTACGATGTTCCCACCGGAGGTTCAGTATTGTCCACAGCACTTGCCCTAACAAACAACAGCACCTATTATGCCTCACAAACCATTGGCACCTGCGAAAGCGACACCCGCCTTGCTGTTACGGTAACAATAAATCAAAATCCTTCACTTACTATAACAGACCCTTCAGTTTGTGCGGGAAACAATGCGTTAATTGTTGCAACAACAACACCGTTTGGTACTTACAATTACAACTGGAGTGTCCCAGTAGGCGTAACAGATCCGGGTAATACTGACAGTTTTGTTAGTGTAATATCTGGGAATTATGCACTTACAGTAACGGATAATAATAATTGTTCAGCCACAGCATCAGTGTCCTTAAACTTTTATGCGAATCCCTCAATAACAGAAGATATAACAGATGAAAGTTGTCCCGGTGCTCAAAATGGGAGTATTTCGCTGACAATTAACAGTGGAACATTCCCTTATGAATACCTTTGGTCGAACAGTTCCTCAAGCGAAGATTTACAAAGTATAGGTCATGGACATTATACAGTTACAGTTACGGACATAAATAACTGTACAACAACACAAGGTTTTGAAGTGAATTATCTAACAGATATTTGCTTAAATATTCCTACAGCATTTTCTCCGAATGGTGATGGAATTAATGATACTTGGGAAATTGAATATATTGGTTTGTATGAAGATATTTCGATCGAAATATATAACCGGTGGGGACAGCTTATTTTTTCGTATATTGGAACAGGGAAGGGATATGAAGATTTAAGCAACAGATGGGATGGAACATATAACGCTCAAGAGTTGCCACTCAGTTCATTTGTTTTTATTCTCGATTTAAAAGATGGAAAGATCCCAATTCAGGGTATTGTAACAATTATTAAATAACAAATTCTATACAAATGAAAAAGATATATCTGCTATTACTATTAATCATACTTTTTGCAAGAGTATTTTCTCAGCAACAACCATTGTACAGTCAATATATGCTGAATGAATTTTTATTGAATCCTGCAATTGCAGGCACTGATATAACAAGTCCAGTTAGGCTGACTTTCAGACAGCAGTGGGTTGGCATTAAGGATGCACCTTCAACTCAGGCAATAAGTGGGCATACTCTGCTCAAAGGTGGTGAAAATATCGGTGCAGGTGGGTTTATTTATCATGATAAATTTGGGCCAGTCAGTCAGACAGGAATTCATGGAGCATTTTCCTATCATCTGAAGTTATCAGCAAATACCAACTTGTCTTTTGGACTATCTATGTCGGCCTTTCAATATGCCATTAACGAATCAAATCTTAACATTATTAATCCCAACGATCCAGCGATTACCGGAACAAGTGAAACAGTTTGGGTCCCTGATGCCAATTTCGGATTGTATTTAAACAATTCACATTTTTATGCAGGTTTATCTTCAACCCAGCTCATACAAAAACAGTTTAACATGAATGAATACAATCTGGGCAGTATGGTCAGACATTACTATTTCACAGTCGGTTACAAATGGGCATTAGGAGAAAATTATTTGTTGACTCCTTCTGTATTGTTAAAATCAACTGACTTTACACCTGTACAGCTTGATATAAATGCAAGAATTGATTATAAAAATTATATATGGCTGGCCTTCTCCTATCGTCATAAAGATGCTTCAGTTGCAATGATTGGCCTGAAAAAGGAAAGATTTCAATTCGGATATGCCTTTGATTATACGCTCAGTGGATTAGCTTCGTATTCTCACGGTTCACATGAAATAATGATTGGTTATGAATTAATAAAACCTATTATTCAAAAACCATTATTATAGATTTTTTTCTAAATTTTCAAAGAGATTGGTAATATGCTCCTACTATTTTTAGGCATATTCATAAATAAGATTTTGAAAATCAATTTATATTATGATAAATTAACGACTTCGGTTACTTAAATCGAAAGGTGGGATATTTTCTATTATTTTTTTAAATTTTATTTCAATAGAAAATTGAGATACTATAGTAATATTAAACATTTTTTAACAAATATTTTATTCACATTTGGGTTATTCATAGTATCTTTGTATTAAATTAATCTAAATTAAAATAAATATAATAATGAAAACATTAATACTAACTATAATTTTAATCTCAAGCTACAGTATAGGTTTTGCACAAAATCAGATAAACACCAGAATCCCTCTTTTAGGAGAAGTTGCACCTTCTTTTGAAGCAGAATCTACCAAAGGAAATATAAAGTTTCCTGAAGATTATTTCAACAAATGGCGGATTATTTTAAGTCATCCTGGTTCTTTTACTCCCGTTTGTACATCTGAACTTATAGAATTCGCAGAAATACAGGAAGAGTTGAAGAGGTTAAAAACAGAACTTATTGTCATTTCAACGGATGGTTTAAATAGCAACCTACAATGGATTAAATCAATGGAAGAAATGACATATAGAGGTCTCAACACAAAGAAAATTGATTTTCCAATAATCTCAGACTTAGGTTTTGAAATTTCACGAAATTACGGGATGCAACAACTTCAGTCCAATAGTACTAAAAATATTAGAGGTGTTTTTATAATTGATCCGGAAAACAAAATAAGGTTAATTTCTTTCTACCCAACTGAGATAGGAAGAAATACAAACGAGATTCTTAGGGCATTAATTGCATTACAAGAATCAGATAAACAAAATGTTCTTGTTCCTGCAAACTGGGTAACAGGCGAAGATTTAATGTTGCCTCCTCCTGCCAATCAGGATGAATTTGAAAGGATGAAACGCAGACAAACTGTTTCTCAATATTATTTGGATTGGTATATGTGGTTCCAAAGAAATTAATATTTCTTTTCACTAGTGGGTACTAAATTTTACTAATCGTTCTTTGAAATCTTTTTATAATCGCAAATATAGAGTTTTTTTATGCGTGACGATTTGAATTGAAAGATGGAATTTTGCAAAAAATAAGCAAATAT
>JAQVVM010000030.1 GCA_028698995.1 Bacteroidales bacterium | reverse complement strand
TGTCAGAGGTAGTGCCACCTATAATCAGGAGTTATCAGAAAAACGTGCCCAGTCGGTAGTTGAATTCCTGACCTTAAAGGGTATTGATGCATCACGTCTGAATGCTACTGGATGGGGTGCTCAGAGGTTGCTGGTACAAAATGCCGTTACTGAAGAAGAGCACCAGTTGAACCGCAGAACCACTTTCAACATCCTGAATATTGAGGAAATCAGCTCCAGATTTGTTGTGAAAACTTTTGAACCCATTGAGTTCCCTGAAAACATCAGAGCTGAATTGAACGTGAACAACACAACTAATGAGCAAGCTACAACCGAAATTACTCCTGAAAGCATCAATAATGAAATTAACAGCTTTTTTGAAGGGGAAAGTGACAAAAGTATCGAAGATATATTAAATATGATTAATGAGTTATTTGAATAAATCTAATTTTAAATGTGACAGCATGAAAAGGAAAATTTTACTTTTTTGTTTTTTAATCGTTGCAATTTACTTTGCTAAGGCTCAGGATGTTTCAGTTACAGTTAATTATCCTGAAAGTGTAAATATTGACGAAGAATTTAAAGTTGAAGTGACAATTATGAAGGGAGATATTTCTGGATTTGCCCGTTTACAGATTGATTTCCCGGAAGGATTTACAGCCACATCAACCGAAACCGGAGGATCTAGTTTCACTTTTAAAGAAAACAAAGCAAGGTTTTTATGGATGTCCTTACCATCGGATAATACCCTAAATGTGTCATTTATGGTTAAACCAGCCGGAAGTGGTGTTAAACAATTTGAGGGTTCTTTTTCTTTTGTATTAAATAATGAAACAAAAAGGAGCCCAATACCTCCAAAAAGTATAACCATTGGAGGCACAAACACAAACATAAATGCAGATGTTATTGTTGAGAATAACAATACCGTAAATAATGCTGAAGCTGAGCGACTGGAAGCTGAACGAATTGCAAGAGAAAATGCCATTGCAAGAGCAGAAGCTGATCGGCTGGCAAGGGAAAGAGCAGAAGCTGAACGACTTCAGGCCGAACGCACAGCCAGAGCAGAAGCTGAAGCTAGAGCAGAAGCTGAAAGACTAGAAACAGAAAGAAGAAACAGAGAAACCAGTCTTGTTAATGCAGAAGAACGCAGAGAAGAAGTTACAGAGGAAAATAGAGTTATTAATGAAGAGGTAACTGAAAACACACAAAATAATGTAGTTGAAGTTAATGTTACTGATAATTCAGAACAATTGGAAATAGAACGCAGGGCAAGAGAGGAAGCATTAATAAGGGCAGAAGAAGAAAGACAGGAAGCAGAGCGCAGAGCTCAGAATGAAGTACAGGAAAACCAGGAAATTGTCGTTGTTAATGTAAATACTACAGAAGAGACTGGACGTATTGAGGCTGAGAGAAGAGCAAGAGAAGAGGCCCTTGTTAGAGCAGAAGAAGAAAGACAGGAAGCAGAACGCAGGGAGCAGAATCAAGTACAGGAAAATCAGGAAATTGTAGTTGTTAATGTTAATACGACAGAAGAAACTGAACGTATAGAAGCTGAGAGAAGAGCAAGAGAAGAGGCTTTAGCAAAAGCTGAAGAAGAAAGACTTCAAAGAGAAGCCGCCCAAAGAACAGAAGTTGACAGACTTGCCAGAGAAAGAGCTGAATCGGAGCGACTTGCACGTGAAACTGCCAATGCAAGAGCTAATGCCGAAAGAATTTCGAACGAAAGAATTGAGAATGAAAGAAGAAGTAACAACAGTCAAACATCTAACGCTTCTTCAAATGTCAATTTCCGTGTACAAATTGGTGCATCAAAAAAACCTGCAGAAGCTGGTTATTACAGGAGAATTGAACGTAGTATTCCCGAACACACTGTTGTGAGAAATAATGGCAACGATGGCTGGATAAGATATACCATGGGCTCCTTCAGTACAGTAGAAGAAGCACAAAGACTATTAATAAAAGTTCAACAAGCCGGACACACAGGTTTTGTTGCTGCTTTTAAAGACGGCCAAAGGACGACTGTTGCCGAAGCTAAAAGAATTCTTGGACAATAAGTTAATTATTACAATGAAGAAAATTGTTTTTACTGTATTATTAATAGTTATTTCTCCCATCATATTACTGGCACAAAACGATATTTTGTTCAGCCATTACATGTTTAATGAAATAACCTTTAATCCTGCCGTTGCAGGAAGTTCTCCCACGCTGGATGCATCAATTCTGGCACGTCAGCAATGGATTGGTTTTGATGAAGCACCATCATCTCAGGTTCTTAACGCTCACAGTTTTGTCAGGGGCATCGGAGGTGTAGGTCTAAACATCATAAACGACCGTCTTGGCTTTGAGAATACCCTTAATCTTAAATTAATGTATGCCCACCACATGCAGGTTTCAAGAACTTCATTGCTTTCTCTGGGAGCAAGTGTAGGCATTATGAACAAAACCATTGACGGTACTAAACTTATTTATGAAGATGAGAATGATTTGAGTGCTATTTATAGTAAAGAAAGTCGTCTGAGACCAGATTTCAGCTTTGGGGCAGAGTTTAATACAGCTCACCTGACTGTTGGATTATCTTCAACTCACATTGAACAATCACTAGGTAATGCGACACTTTTTAAAGTTCCTCGTCACTATTATGCTTATGCAAAATACCGCATTGAAGCTTCAAGCAAATTGAATATTGTCCCTACATTTTTAGTTAAAAGCAGTCAGTTTATTACACAACTTGACCTAAGCGCTATCTTCTTCTACGACAATAAGTTCTGGTTGGGAGGTGCTTACAGACTTGATGAGGCTTTTATTGGTATTATTGGGTTCAACATCACGAAAGATCTTAAGTTCAGCTATTCATATGATTACAGTGCAGGACCAATGAAAACGTACAATGATGGTTCACACGAAGTTATGGTTTCGTATTCTATTGGTTTAAGTCAACAGCCACTGATGTCTAAATCACCAAGGTATTTTAACTAAAATTGTTAAATCTCTCCACAATTATTTTTCTGCCAAAAATCCATAAAGTCAGTAAGTTCATTTAATGATGGAGAGTATGTATTTCTCACATAAAAACCAGAAGTACATACACCAGCAGATAGGCATTCATCAGGTTCTAAACCACTTAGCCATGCGTTACAAAAACCGGCATTAAAATTATCTCCGGCACCGGTTGTCAATTTGGGTTTGGAAGTATAGGGACCGTTTATCCAAGCACTCCCATTCTTATGTGAAACGGCAGCACCATTAACAGGATGAATTACAATAGCACTGATATTCAGCTCTTTATGTATTAATTCAGCTCTTTCTTGTATTGAATCCACGGAATTCAAAGCTAAAATATTCGAAATTATTAAAGATTCACTTTCATTCATACTTAGAATGGAGTGGCAATGAATTTTAGAAATAAGTTTAAGAACGCCGGCGATATCACCCTTGGTTCTTTTCTGTGGGTCGGCAAGATCGAAAAAGGCGTAAGGTTTATGATTAATTTTTTTCAACAACTCATTAAAGCCTTCTATAATTGAATTCATATTACTGAGCATTGTCCAGTTGGTAAAAGCAATCATATCAACGAACTTCAGCGTTTTGGCAAGATCTGTGGCGGGTTTCAACGATAAAACATGAGCCCAGTTTACTTCAGTCAGATTGTTCATCTTTCCCAGCATGATTTTCCCATCAAAAAACTCTAGAGCATCAGTATGTCCAGGTTCGGTAATAGAAATCACTTCCTGACAATTATCTGCAAACTCTCTAAAAATTGGATGAATATAATGCTTACCCAATGCTCCGATGTAAATTACATTGTTATTTTGAGCCATAACAGCATTGGCCATAATAGGGCCATTACCACCCAATTTGGCTTTAAGAGGTACGAGTTCAATATTAGCACTCAAACCGGCACATCCGGCAACGCGGTCAGAAAAATCGGTAATGGTTTCTATTCTTTCAAAAGTGTCATCATTAAGCCTTTTTGAAACCACATGTATAATCTCATCCACAAAGCCGTCGAAGCCAATTAAAAACAACTTGGACTCATGGTTATTAATTAATTTACCCAGAGCATTTTTTACCACCTTGATTTGTTTCATGATTTACTGTTTTGATAGCGTCCGTAAAGTTTTGTTATAGACATCAATTTGTGAGCTAACTCTTTGTTCAAGTCCTTTTCGGACATTCTCCATTTCCAGTAACCGGTAGGTTTTCCAGGTAGATTCATGCGGGCATCAGAATTTAAATTAAGTAAATCCTGCATAGGGGTAATAGCCATAAATGCAACAGACGACCAAGCAAGACGTATCAGTTCCCACGAAACATGTTCCGGTTTAAAATTAAAGTACCGGTGCATAATTTCTTTATCTTCATCAGTGGCTTTAAGGTACCAGCCCAAAGTGGTGTCATTATCGTGAGTTCCTGTGTAAACAACACAGTTTGAGTGATAGGTATGAGGCAGGAAATTATTGTTTTCAGAAGAGTCGAAGGCAAACTGAAGAATCTTCATCCCAGGAAAACCAAACCCATCTCTGAGTTCCTCCACATCCTTTGTAATGACGCCAAGATCCTCTGCTATAATCGGAACCTTTCCAAACTTTTTAAAAACAGCTTCAAACAAAAGTTGCCCCGGTGCTTTAATCCAAGTACCTTTTTCGGCAGTTTTCTCTTCGTAAGGTACCGACCAATAATCAACCAATCCTCTGAAATGATCAATCCTTAAGATATCGTAAAGCACAAAATTTGATTCAATTCTTGCAAGCCACCATTGAAAATGAGTTCCAATATGTTTTTCCCAATCATATAATGGATTACCCCAGAGCTGCCCTGTTTCACTAAAATAATCCGGTGGAACACCTGCTACAGCAATGGGATTCATTTTTGAATCGAACTTAAACAATTCTGCATGAGCCCATGCATCGGCACTATCATAAGCAACATAAAGCGGAATATCCCCAAAAACAGAAATACCTTTATTGTTGGCGTAATTTTTTAGTGCATGCCATTGAGTGTAAAAGAAGAACTGTATGGTTTTATTTTGAATAATCTCTGTTTGTAATTGATTTTTTAAACTTTCTAAAGCATCTTTTGACCTTAACTTTATTTCTGAAGGCCATTCGTACCAAGGCTTGTTGTTGAAATGATTCTTTAATGCCATAAAAAAAGCATACTCATCAAGCCAGAACTTATTTTTAATGCAAAATTCCTCATATTTTTCTTTTGCATCAGATGAAATGAGGGCATGAAAATTTTCAACGGCTTTTTTAAACAAGGGATTCTTAAATTGAGTAACTTTTTGGGTGTCAAATTCAGTTTCAGAGAAGCTGATACTTGTAGAGAGATCAACTTGAACAAGGATTCCCATTTCAATAAGCAATTCTATATCAATAAACAAAGGATTCCCTGCAAATGCAGAATAACATTGGTATGGAGAATCTCCAAAACCGGTATGACCTAAAGGAAGTATTTGCCATACTTTCTGTTTTGATTCAAATAAAAAATCTACAAATTTATAAGCTTCTCTGCCAAATGTTCCAATACCATATTTATTAGGCAAGGAGCTTATGTGCATTAAAACACCACTGCATCTTTTATCCATAAATAAAATTTTTACAATTTAACCAACCTGAAAATAACATTCAGTATTTCCTATTACAACAAAGATAAAAATAGTTTTCTTAAGAAACCCTTTAATAGACAACTGTTTTGCAAACAGATTTTCTATATAAGGTTTCTACTTCAAAATAGTAAATTCCTTTAGGCAAGCCTGAAATATCATACTCAAATTTATTGATACCTGAAGAGAGATGATAAATTTGTTGCTCTGAAATACTCTGCCCAATAACATTGTAAAGCTTTATCATACAATAGCTTTCATTATCACCAACGACCTCAATAAACACTTTTTCATGAGCAGGATTGGGATAAATATTAACGCTGTTTGCATCTTCACGATCTTGTATCGAAGTATTAGGAATCACAGTGATATATGAAGCCTTATTCAAATATCCGGTACCATAAATATTGGTAGCAATGAGGGTAACATAATACGTTCCGGGAATATTGTATAAAATTGCTGAAGGATTTTGATCTGTTGCAGAACTTGGTGTACCTCCCTCAAATGACCAAAGCCATGAAGTTGGATTATTTATTGAAAGGTCGGTAAAATTGGCATTCTGTCCAGCAACAATAATAATATTGTCGGCAATAAAATCAACAACGGGTGCACTGCCACCAGCAGTTACAGTGATATAACCTACTTTAAGTTCAGTGTCATTACCAAATGCATTGGTAGCAACAAGTGTAACATCGTAAGTACCGGGTGTGTTATAGATAATATTCACAGGGTTCTGTATGTTTGAAGAACCCGGAGTGCCTCCTGCAAAAGTCCAGCTCCAGCTTGTTGGACTGTTTATAGATAAATCAGTGAAGTTGACACTACCTCCTGAGCCAATGGTTGTGTTGTTAGCAACAAAATCAACAACAGGTGCAACACCTGATGAATTTACAGTAATGTAGCCAACTTTTAATTCTGTATCATTTCCAAATGCATTTGTAGCAACAAGCGTCACATCATAGGTTCCGGGTGTATTATAAACGATATTTGCAGGGTTTTGAGCAGAAGAAGAACTTGGGGTTCCACCGGCAAATGTCCAACTCCAGCTCGTAGGAGTATTTAATGATAAATCTGTAAAGTTGACATTACCGCCGGTATTAATTGTCGTACTATTGGCTATAAAGTTAGCATCAGGTGCTGTTCCCGGAGAATTTACAACAATATAACCGGTTTTTAACTCTGTATCGTTTCCGAACGCATTGGTAGCCACTAAGGTAACATTGTAGGTCCCTGGTGAATTATATACAATATTTGTCGGATTTTGAACTGTTGAAGTGCCTGGGGTGCCTCCGGCAAATGTCCAGCTCCAGGAAGTTGGGGTATTGGTAGAAAGATCTGTAAAATTCACACTTCCTCCTGTATTAATGGACGTATTATTGGCTATAAAATTCGCAACAGGAGCTGTTCCTGCTGTGGTTACAACAATATAACCGGTTTTTAACTCTGTATCGTTTCCGAATGCATTGGTAGCTACTAAGGTAACATTATAGGTCCCTGGCGAATTATATACAATATTTGACGGATTTTGAACCGTTGAAGTTCCGGGAGTACCTCCGGCAAATGTCCAGCTCCATGAAGTTGGGGTATTGGTAGAAAGGTCTGTAAAATTCACACTTCCTCCTGTATTAATGGCCGTATTATTGGCTACAAAATTGGCAACAGGAGCTGTTCCTGCTGTGGTTACAACGATATAACCGGTTTTTAACTCTGTATCGTTTCCGAATGCATTGGTAGCCACTAAAGTAACATTATAGGTCCCTGGTGAATTATATACAATATTTGACGGATTTTGAACCGTTGAAGTTCCCGGGGTACCTCCGGCAAATGTCCAGCTCCATGAAGTTGGGGTATTGGTAGAAAGATCTGTAAAATTCACACTTCCTCCTGTATTAATGGCCGTATTATTAGCCATAAAATTGGCAACCGGAGCAACACCTGTAACAGTAATATAAGATGTTTTTAATTCCGTATCGCTTCCATTGGCATTGGTAGCTATTAAGGTTACATTATACGTGCCGGGTGTGTTATAAACAATGTTTGTTGGATTTTGAGCAGAAGATGTGCCGGGTGTGCCTCCGGCAAATGTCCAACTCCATGAGGTAGGTGTATTTGTAGAAAGATCAGTAAAGTTCACACTTCCACCTGTGGCAATGTTAGTGGCATTAGCTACAAAATTAGCTACAGGAGCCAAAGCAACAGGTGTTCCTGAAATATTTATATTGTCAATGTACAGATTATTCTGGTAATTGTTATAAGATTCGAATTTTATCATAACACTGGGATTTCCAGCAAAAGAGGATAAATCTACACTAAAGCAATCTGCTCCAACAGGACCCATACACCACTCTGTTGAATCAACCGGAGTAAACTCTGTTGTTCCTGTATAGGCAGTAGCAAATGACACAGTAGTGCCCTGGCCTTTGGCAAAAACCTTATTAGGATATGTAAGTCCGCAATCGGTTGACACATAGATAAGCAATGAATCAGTTGAATTTGTATTTTTTCTCTTATAAGCATGGTCAAAACTCAGTTGAATAGCTGAATAACCATTAAAATTAAGAGGTGTAGTCACCATGGCATCTCTTTGACCTGTTGTGGTGTAATTGAAGAATCTCATTCTTGCAGCCATGTTACCGGTAAATGTACCATTGGTGGTGAAAATATCCCACGTAATACCTGCATCAGGATTAGATACAGTCCAATTATTTGTGGTAAACACACCACTCTGAAAATTCTCTGTAAAAGGTAAAGATGCACCTGAAGCGCTTACTGTAAAGTTTGATGTGATCGTATCGTTTGAAGTATTGGTATCCGTATAACCGTTGGGCAATGTGGTATATGTTTTAAAAACATGTGCTCCTGCCGTTGTATTGATAGTATTTAAGGTAACGCTGGCAGTATTGTTGGTGGTTAAAGAACCTGTCCAGTTAAAAGTATTAAGGGTTCCATTGTCAATACGGTACTTAATTACAGCAGAGGTTAATGTCTGTGTTCCGAAATTTTTAATTGTTACAACTGGAACAATAGAACCAGAACAAATGGTCCCTGTAGGGTTTGTAACAACTGTTATTCCTGCATCATAAGGATTAGTACCTATAAAGTTTAATGCCACAGAGGTCGCCTTACAACCGCTTGTATTAGTAACCTGCACGGTGTAAGCACCGGATACTGTAGCTGTAATACTTGATGTGTTTGAATTGGGGATGGCAACTCCATTTAGAAACCATTCATAAGTTACATTTGTAGCTGAAGTTGAAAGGATATTGACATTCTGAGTAATAGTAGGAACTGTTGGTAAAGCATTGACGGTTATATAGTTATTATTGGTAAGGGTGTTGCTTCCGGCAGTATTACCGGCTAAGAGAGTTACGTTATAATTACCTGCTGTGTTGTAAATGACAGTTGGATTCTGTAAATTTGATGAAGAAGGAGTACCTCCGGGGAAGGTCCAAGTCCATGTAGTAGCCGCAGGTGTTGATAGGTCAGTAAAAGTAACGGTATCTCCTTTGCAGATATTTGTTTTGTTAGCCGTAAAATTTGGAGTTGGTGGTGTACTGGCCTGGACGCCGGTGATATTTATATTATCGAGATAAAGGTTATTTTGATAGTTGTTATATCCTTCAAATTTGATAATAACCTTTGGGTTTCCCACATAAGCACTTAAATCTACAGTATAACATGCTGAGCCAATAGTACCTGCAAAACACCAAACTGTATCTATGGTGGGAGTAAATTCTGCTGTTGAAGTTGATGTTGTTGCAAAAACACCCTGTCCGTTTTCACCTTTAGCTAATACACGATAGGGAAAAGTAGTACCGCAATCAGTTGACACATATATTATTAAAGAATCTGTTGCTGTTTGATCATAACGACGGTAGGCATGGTGAAATGTAAGTGAGGCTGAAGAATAACCTGTGAAATTTAGGGGAGGTGTTTGCAGTCCATCTCTTTCTCCTGCTGTAGAGTAATTATAAAAATCCAATTTTGCCGATTTATCACCAGGGATTGCCCCTGCAGTAGTCTCTATGCTCCAGGTAATACTGTTATCGGGGTTGGTAATAGTCCAGTTGTTGGTAGCAAAAGAATTTGATTCAAAATTTTCAGTAAAAGGAAGTGAAAGACCACTGCCATAATAATAAAAAGTGGTTGCCAGTGTATCGTTTGCATTATTCTGATCAGTCCCATTATTAGGAAGAGTGGTATAAGCTTTAAAAGTATGACTTCCCTGGGTGGCGGTTAAAGTGGGAAGAGTAACATTCACTTCACTGTTTGAGGTTAAGCTTCCATTCCAATTGTAATTTAGTAGTGAGCCATTGTCAACCTTGTATTTAATTGCAGCAGTTGTAAGCGTAGTGGACCCGAAATTTTTCAGTTTCACAATGGGGGTATAAGAAGCCGCACATAAAGTTGAGCCGGGAGCTATTATGGAAGAAATACCTGCATCAAGAGCATTAACCGTGGCATTTACACAAACCAGGGCCTGATAGGCATTGATACGTCCGGAACCAATTTGACCGATATACGATGGATTTTGAGCATCAATATTATCAACAGAATTAAGCAGACAAGTTCTCACCTGTGTTTGTGTAAGGCTGGGATTTACAGAAAGCATCAGTCCACATAAACCTGCAACTAAAGGAGAAGCCATGGAAGTACCAGAAAAAACAGCATATGAACTGGTAGGGATACTACTTTTGATACTTGTGCCTGGTGCTGCTACATCAACCCATGTGCCATATTGGGAGGAAGCGGCTTTGGCATCGGTAGAAGTGGTGTTTGCAACAGCAATACAGTTAGCATAAGCGGCAGGATAAAAAACGGGGTTTCCGTCATCGCCACTGTTACCAGCTGCTGCAATTAAAACACAACCCAGATTATATGCCGCATTTATAACATTTAAAGCTGTTGTACTGCTTCCCTCGCCACCCCATGACATGTTGATAACATCTGCACCGTTATTGGCGGCCCAGGTAACTCCTTCGTAGCCATGAGAAATGTTTGTGTTTGAGTTTGTAGATTTTACAGGAATAATTTTAACAGTGTAACCAATTGAAGCCACTCCTACCCCATTATTAGTGGCTGCAGAAGCTATACCGGCTACGTGCGTACCATGGTCCCAAGTAGTTGCAGGAGGATTGGGATCATTATCATTGTCTGCAACATCCCATCCGGCCAACATATTTGCAGCTAAGTCGGGGTGATTAGTTTGAACAGCATTATCAACAACTGCCACCTTAACATTAGTGCTACCGGTAGATATATCCCAAGCCTGTTGTGCATTTATTTTATACAAATGCCACGTGCCATTCGACACATTATTGGTACCCATATCATTAGGGGTCAGGCAATTTTGCAAATATGGTACCGGTTCTGCATACTCAATTGATGGTAAAGATTGTATTTCACGGATTAAATCCATTACATGTTCCGCTTTCCCAAATTCAATCCTTACTGTTTGAAGAAGGTTATAATCTTTTGAAAAATAAAACGATTTATAAACTCTTGTGATTTCAAATTGTTCAGATAAATCGGAAAGGAATTCTATAGATCTGAAATTAATTTCACCAAATCTGTCTGTTGGTACATTAAGAGGGTGCTCATTCTTAAATTTTACATAAATTTCCCCATCAAGATAATAAGGAGAAACTGTTTGTGACTGCAAATTAACAGAATACAACAAGACAAAGGATACTAATAATAAATGTAAATATTTCATAAAATAATTTGATTTTTAATTTTTATTAACTAGAAAGGAATTAACCATTATAAGTAATACCCTTTTATGTTTCGTTAATAAAATAAAACATAAAGAAAAAGAAAAGCTGGAGACTTCTCATAGAATAATATTAAAGTTCAAATATACATTATTTTTTAAAAATTTTCAATAAAAATGAGGTGAAATTAAAGCTGAAAATAAATAAAAATGTTTACACTTATAAACCATAGTTTTACACATCTAAACAAATCAAATAAAAAGATATATATTTAAAAAAAATTATTCAATCTCTTCCAAACCATCTGTTTGTGGTTTGTCTCTTCGCTTTTTATATTCGTTTATGCGGTATGAAAAACCTAAAAATAAAACCCTGCTGTCGCGGTGACTTTGAACAGAAGAATAATAATTATCACCATAAGTAATAATATCATGTTTATTCGATTTTAAAGCATCACGCAAACTTAAAGTAATGCTGCCCTTGTCTTTAAAAACACCTTTTTTCATTGAAAAATCGAGGGTGTAATGGGCGCTTCTAATACCTATACCGCCGGCTTGTTCCATGTGATAATTTGACATTCCTCCTGTGGTTATTTCAGGTGATTCATAATTAAAAGTAGTCAATACATCAAAGCTCTTTGGAAATTTCATAGTTGAATTAATCTTAAGTTCCCATGTGATGTTGTCGTTTGCCACGGTACTAATATTCTGTCCATACAACTGGGTACGGTAATGACTGTAATTGGCATTGAGTTTCCACCACCTGAATAAATCTTGCGACACAATAAATTCTATTCCATAAGACTCTTCTTTATTAATATTCTCGTAAGTTGTCATACTTGTTAAGCTGTTATTCTCAATTGTCATGACCTGTGAAACTATGCCATCCGTATTTCTGTAAAATATGTTCGCATTGACAGCAGTCTTTTTATAGAAAAAAGAATAACCCAACTCATAGGAGTTTATAAATTCCGGGTTTAAATTAGGATTGCCTTTACTTAAGTTTATAGGGTCCGAATAATTGATAAATGGGTTCATAACTCTAGACCCGGGACGGTTTACCCTTCTGCTATAACTCAACGAGTAAGAGTGTCTTTCTGAATTGTCGTATTTAAGATGTACACTTGGAAATAAATTAAAATAATCACGTTTAAACTGTTCATTCATAGTAAGCTGATTGCCTGCTATAAATGCTTGTTCAGCTCTTAAGCCGGCTTGATATTTAAATTTCTCTTTAATAGTGTTTGAATAAATAAAATATCCTGAATGAAGCTGCTCTTCGAAGATAAATTCGTTTGAAGCAAGTGTATCATTTACCCAGGAATCATTTGCATGATTGTATTCCAGCATGATATAATTCATTGTGTTGTTGTTCAAAGAGAACTTATAACCTGTTTCAATTCTACCTCCATTACCAACCGGTTGTACGTAATTAAGCTGACCTGTAACATTTTCCCTCGTTGAAAAATTCTCAATATTCTGAATAAAATCATCAATATTTGCCGGTTCCAGATTGTTATTATAAAACTTTTTTGTCAATAAGTTATAACTGTTTCTGTCTGAATCTGAATAAAAAAAATCGATTGTAAGTTCCTGAATATTTCTGTCAAATGTTTTTTTATAATTCAGTCCGAATTCCTTTCCTAATCCAGGACTTTCACTCACTGAATTTTGGGTAAAATAGTTTGTTAAGTTTTCTGCACCTGCTGTTTCAAAATAATTCTTATATGAGTTATCCTGTTCATAATTGAATTTTCTAATGTTAACATTAGCTGAGAAACTCAAAGTGTTTTTACTGTTAAAAAAATAATCGAATCCTGCTCTGAAATTATTAAAATTACCATCTCTTATATTAGTCTGATCCTGAATAAGGGTGACGGTGGTATCATTAAAAGAATTTTCCCTGTCCGACAGACTATAACCTTTCATAGAAAAAAATCTCATATTTAAATCTACAAACAAATTCAGTTTATTTTGGCGGTAATTAAAGTTTAAGGAGCTCATTAATTTGTTTCCGGTACCTAAATTTACAGAAAACATACCGTTATAGCCAGGTTCCCTTTTCTTCTTAAGTACAATATTTATCATTCCGGATGTGCCATCAGGATCATATCTGGCAGAGGGGTTAGTTATAAGTTCAATACTTTCCACCATATTCGCCGGCATCTGATCGAGGCTAGTAAGCATTGAAGGACGTCCATCAACAAGAATAATCACATTACTTGAACCACGCAGACTTACATTGCCATCAATATCAACCGAAACCGAAGGAATGGTTTGCATGATCTCAGCAACAGTACTGCTATTTGCAGCTATGTTCTGATCGATATTTATAACCCTGCGGTCTAAGTTAAATTCGAGTGCTGATTTCTGTCCTGTGATAACCACTTCATCAAGTGCAATCGAAGCAAATTCCAATTCAACAATACCAAGATTTAGATTGGGTTCTCTCGGACGAATAAATACTGAATCAATGCTGTAGGGTGGGTAACCTACATATTGAATTTGGAGATAGAACCTACCAAAAGGGAGCTGTTTAAATTCAAACAAACCATTATCATTGGTGATAGTGCCGTCAACTACGGTGGAATCATTTTGTCTGTAAATGACCACATTGGCAAAAGGAATGGCATTTTGGGTGACTTTGTCTTTTAAGACACCTCTCAATTCACCAATTCGTGCATCCTGTCCACCAGGGCCCCTTCCACTGCCGGGTTGTGCTGTTAATGTGACTTGTAATAATAATGTAATACAACAAATAACTACTATTCTACCTAAATCCCTCATATTTTTTTTTTCAAAATTACCCTTTTTTGACACATCTAAGTTTAGATAGTTTAATGACACTATTTAATTTTCTTCAAAAAAACGTTTTATAATTTACAGAAACAATCTTAATATATTGTTTTTTAAATATTTGCAGCTTAGAAAAGAAAAATTTTTTAATTATAATTAACATTTTAATAACAAAATAAAAAATCCAAATAATATTGTAATTTTGCGGCCATGAAAAACATTCGTAATTTTTGTATAATTGCTCATATTGACCATGGCAAAAGCACATTGGCGGATAGGCTTTTAGAGTTCACCAATACGATAACTGGTAAAGAAATTAAAGAGCAGACTCTCGACGACATGGATTTGGAAAGGGAGCGTGGTATTACCATTAAAAGCCATGCCATTCAAATGAATTACGAATATGAGGACGAAAATTACATTCTGAATCTTATTGACACCCCCGGACATGTTGATTTTTCGTACGAAGTTTCCCGTTCTATATCTGCATGCGAGGGAGCTCTCTTAATAGTGGATGCTGCTCAAGGCATTGAAGCTCAAACAATTTCTGTTCTTTATCAGGCTCTTGATAATAATCTTGAAATTATCCCTGTAGTAAATAAAATTGATTTACCCAGTGCTATGATTCATGAGGTTAAAGAACAAATAGTTGATTTAATAGGATGCAAAGAAGAAGACATTATAGAAGCCAGCGGAAAGACAGGGTATGGGGTTTATGAAATTTTAGATGCTATTGTCGAAAGAGTGCCTGCTCCATCAGGAGACCCTGAAGCCCCATTACAAGCCATGATTTTTGATTCTGTTTATAACTCTTATAGAGGCATCATTGCTTATTTCAGGATATTTAATGGTACTTTAAATAAAAACGACAAAGTCAAATTTTTAGCTACAAAAAAGGAATATATTGCTGAAGAAGTAGGGATCCTGAAATTAGAACAGAAACCGACGCCTAATATCTCGGCAGGTAATGTTGGTTATATAATTTCCGGCATTAAGGAAGCTAAAGAGGTAAAAGTAGGTGATACCATCACACATATCAACAGACCTTGTGAGAAAGCTATTAAAGGCTTTGAAGAAGTAAAACCCATGGTCTTTGCAGGAATTTACCCTGTTGTGGCTGAGGAGTTTGAAGAATTAAGATCGTCAATGGAAAAACTTCAGCTTAACGATGCCTCTCTTACCTTTCAACCCGAAGCTTCAGCTGCACTTGGTTTTGGATTCCGCTGCGGATTCCTTGGGATGCTACACATGGAAATTGTTCAGGAAAGACTTGAAAGAGAATTTGACATGACAGTGGTTACAACAGTTCCTAATGTTTCATATATTGCATATACCACAAAAGGAGACATTATCACCGTGAACAACCCTTCTGATTTGCCTGACCAGAGCAAACTCGAAAAGATAGAAGAACCATATATAAAAGCTCAGGTTATTACCAAATCCGATTACATTGGCTCTGTTTTGTCTTTATGTATTGACAAAAGAGGAATCATTAAAAATCAGGTATATTTAACTACTGACCGAGTTGAGCTAACTTTTGAGATGCCTTTGGCTGAAATAGTTTTTGATTTTTATGACAAATTAAAAACCATCTCCCGTGGCTATGCTTCATTTGATTATCACCCACTTGAATATAGGGAATCAAAACTTATTAAACTTGATATTCTTCTTAATGCTGAACCCGTTGATGCTTTATCTGCATTGATTCATAAGGATAACGCCTACTCATTGGGGAAGAAAATTTGTGAAAAATTACGTCAACTTATACCACGCCAGCAATTTGATATTGCTATTCAGGCAAGTATAGGTGCAAAAATCATTGCCAGAGAAACCGTTAAAGCTTTGCGAAAAGATGTTACAGCCAAATGTTATGGAGGTGATATAACCAGAAAACGCAAACTTCTTGAAAAACAGAAAAAAGGCAAAAAGAGGATGAAACAAGTGGGCAATGTAGAAATACCACAATCAGCCTTTATGGCTGTTTTAAAATTAGACTAATCCTAGTTTAATATTCTTCTATTAGTTATGTAAAAGCTCTGGAGATGGGTTGGTAGGACTTTCACTCTGATTTCCCTGACGGCTTTTCCAAACGGTATGTAACTCATCTGGAGTTAGTTCCTGTCCATTTATTAAAAGTTTACCAACACCAGTATCAGTTAGAAATTTCTGAAAGAACTCAAGACTTGAGCAGCCATCAAAAGTGCCACTGCCGGTACGTTGTCCATCCTGAACAGTTTCTGAAATACTGAATAATTTTACCCCGTTGATGGCCATGGCTTTTTCAACAAAAGCTGAAACCTCATCTGTAGTTTCTAGACCTCTGACCCAAAAAACACATGACTTTTCATGAAGGTTATGGTCTTCCTTAATAATTTCTTCGCCTTCCGGTGCTTCAAAAACAAATACAATCTGATTTTGTGCTTGAACGGCATAAATACAAAAATTGAAAATTACAAATGTAAAAAATAGGAAGAAGTTACTCTTTTTCATAATACGTGAGTTTAAATAAATGTTAGACTAATTCAATTAAATTGCAATATGTAAAATTATAGCATTTTTAATAAATAAAAAAATTTTTCATGTTTCTTTTACAATTTAGATTCATTTTAGATAAAAGCCTTGCTAAGAAATGTAATTAATCATTAACTTTTAATATAAATAGTGTACTATTCTATATGCATCACTTTCAATATTTTAATATTGGCACCATCATATACCTCAAAGAAGTAAAGACCTGCAGCAAGTTTGCTTATATCTGGTTTAATAATTGAAGTCGCATTCATTCCAACAACAAACTTTTCTGTGCCAATTATGCGTCCTTGAAAATCAAAAACTGCCACCTCAACATCTCCTGAGCTACTAGCTGGTAGTAGTATCTCCAAATTTAATTCTGCTGAACAGGGATTTGGGAAAGCACTAACCCTTAATTCCTGAAAGCTTTCTTTATCATTTAAAAAGGTATTCAGACCTGTGTTAGACAAGGGGCTCCAATTTTGAAAAGACCATGAATACCTGAACACAGCAGTATCCGTCAGTACAAAAACAGTGCTATTCGAACTGCTGCCTGGGGGACCATAAACAGCAAGGGCTTTTACATTTGGCTTTTGGTTAACTTTTGGAAGTCCATCATTTGATAAAGGATACCAGGTAGTTGTAATCCAGTTATAATTAAAAACAGCTGTATCCGAAAAAACAAAAATACCGCTTGAATTACTCGATTCATTATTATAAACAGCAAAAGCATTTAACTGTACCGTATCATTAAATCGTACAAGTCCGTTGTTTAATAATGGAAACCACTCCTGATAATACCAGCTGTACCTGTAAATGGCAGTATCGCCAATGGCAAATAAGCCACTAGTTGTGGTGCTGTTATTATCGTATGCTGCAATATGTTTAATATTCTGACCAAATGAATTGATAAGTGATAGAATAAAAAGTTGAAGTAAGAAGAAATATCTCATCTTAGCTGATTTAAATATTTATTTAGGAATGATTATTCGTTTTCAAAAACCATTTTATCAAGCATACCCAAAGCAAAGTCCCTTAATTTAAAAAATTCTTCATGATATATGGAATCGAGAGGCTCTGCATGGGGAAATTCTTCTTTAAGATGATTTACCTGTTGTCCGTTTTTCCAGAATCTGAAACACACATGAGGCCCGGTAGCCAAGCCTGTCATTCCAACATAACCGATCACATCGCCCTGAGAAACCCTAACTCCAGGTCTTATCCCATGAGCAAAACGTGACATGTGAAGGTATTGGGTTTCATACACTGAATTATGTCTGATTTTAACATAATTCCCGTTGCCTCCTTTATACCTTGCTTCTGTAACAACGCCATCACCAACTGCCATAATGGGTGTTCCGGTGGGTGCGGCGTAATCTGTACCATAATGTGGTCGTCTGGTATTGAGTACAGGGTGTCTTCTGCTTGTAGAGAAGCCGGAGCTTATACGTGAGAATTTTAATGGGGCTTTTAGAAAAGTCTTTCGCAAACTTTGTGTTTCTTGATTAAAATAATCTTTAACGCTATCATTTTCAAAAAAGAAAGCATAAAAATCTTTTCCGCTACTTGTAAATTGTGCTGCACGAATTTTCCCGCTTCCGATAGGCTTTGAGCCAACATATTTCTTTTCAAAAATAATTTTGAATTTATCATTTTTCTGAATGCGGTAAAAATCAATCTCCCATGCGTAAATTTCAGAAAGTTTAATGGCTAAATTTGGATCTAATTTGCTTTCTTTCATCGTATTCCATAATGAAGATGTGATGATACCCATGCCCTTGGCTAACTTAGTACAAACTTCTTTTTCAATAACCTGAGTTGTTATAGAATCCTGAAATGTAATGATAAAATATTCTGTTTGAGATATTTCATAAATAAAATGATGAAAGCTTGCATTCGTATCATTTGTAAAATATAAGTGGTAGGGATTTCCTTCTTTTATCTGGCGAACATCGTATTCTGGACTTAAAGCTCTTTCAATTACATCAATTTTGCTGTAAGAAATTCCCTCATCATTTAGAATTTTTCCTAATGTTTCACTTTGTTTGACCGTTTTGCTTATTTTATTATACAAGTTCAGGTCAATATTAAATTCATCAAATAAGTTAATTTCAACTACTTCATTTAAACTGTTCGTTTTATTTATCATTTTTTGATAAACCAAAAATACAACAAGTGCCACTGAAAGCAACAGCATTGAAAATATATAAAGTTTTTTTCTTTTTTGCATAAATAAAGTACAATTATTATTTTATGATAACTCTAAATAAATAACTAAAAAACCCATCCGAAAAATAACCTACACCAAGAAAAATGATAAGACTTATTATAGTAAAACCTGTCAACTTACTTTCTGAAATCATCATCAGATTTTTAAACCCACTTGCTAAGGTATATGCAGATATTATTGTACCCCATATCATGGCTGTGCTTTGAATAAAAATAAAATGAGAAAAAAGTGACATGATAAATAGAGGAGAAAATCCAAATATTATTGTTGTTCCCGTGAGGTTGATATCTTTGTGTCCCCCATACCGAGTGGTTAATTGATTAATAAAAACAATGGACACACAAAACATCACTGATACAGATAAGATATTAAATAGAAAACTCCATAATAACTCTGAATTAAATCCATCCTGCAATAGATACATCAATAATTTTGATATAGCTCCGGCAAAAATAAAAGGAAGCGCATAAGTTAAAACCAGATAGGACAATCTGATTTCTTTATCCTTTACTAAAACCCAAGCTGCATGAGGCTGGTAAAGTAATTTAAAGATAATACCGGCATAGTCTCTCACAGCAATTATCTTTCTATACCTACTGAATTAATAGCTCCTGAATTGGGGTAAAATTGTAATTGAAGATTTGATGGCTCTATTGAATGCACCACGCCAAACTGATTTATTATCAGGCTCGCCTCTGCTTCAACTTTATTATTGCAAATTAATGAAACTGTTCCATATTCAGGTATGCGGTAGAAGATTCCATTTTTTTTATTTTCTCTGTTTCCAAAAAGCATACTCAATGGATTTGTGGTAGCTTTATTTTTAATTTCAAGAACAAACTCATCTCCATCCTGTCTTAGTTGATCAAGAATACCTTCGCTTTCAGAAAAATTAAAAAGATGGATGGGTTGCTCAACTTCTTCTTTTTTTGGCAAGTAAACAAATCTGAAAGTGTTGGTTTTAGAAATTGAAATTCCTGTAAAAAGCAACAAATATTCATTTTCCAATTTATCTAATTGCTCGTACATGTATTCAATAGTGGCTCTTTCGTACGGGATTTCGGTAAAACCACTTAATAGCTCAAACTTCTTCTCTTTAATCTTAATGATATATTCGGCCACTTCTTTTGCTTTTTGTTCCATATCTTTCTCGACAAAACTTGAACGCAAGGTATGCCTTTCAATGGTTATGGTATCTAAATGAATCATTTCAATAACTGTATCAATCCGCTCAAAAATATTGGCATCTACAAGGTAATTAAATGTTTCAGACGTGATACTGGCTTCATTTTCGGAAAAAGAGTATTCATTATTGCCAATATCTGCACTTATAGTTTTTTCGTTAATGCTTTTAATCAGTCCGGATTCACTCAAATTTATTAACAAATTTCGCTTTCTGAGTGCTTTTCGGGGAGGTTTAATCATGTAATAATGCAAAGGATCAGGCTCAACATAACTACCAATATCAATGCGACAGATTTCATAACTTGCAGAATTCCCTGTCACAACATTACCCAAGCCGAGGTATTTATTGGCATACATATAATACGGCCCCCTGATTTTATCCGTTTTTGTAATGGAGACATCAACAGTAACAACTGTCTGAGGTAGTGCATAATATACACCGGCAAGGTCATCTTTTTCGGTGATATCATTAATATTCACCACATGAATTTTGCCCGAACATGCACTTAAAAACAAGCCGGAAGTTAGCAACACAAGAAGCTCAAATAATCTTTTCATCTGAAGATATTTTATGTTTTATTAGACTGTAAGAAATTTCGCATGAGGGTTATTAAATTAAAAACTTGTGATAAATTTATCATGCTCTGTTTTATGTTTTTTTTCAAAAATACAAAAAATATCAATGAATTTCAAAAATGGTAATCTTGCTGCTCTGCAAAAAAATTAAATTTTCGAATTAAAAAATCAACTTTTGACAAAAACTATAGTGATATTTCCTTTTTAACCCTCTCCCATCTTTCTTTGTCCATTTTGCTTCCAATAACTTCTATAACATTTCCTGCAAGCAGGGCTCCGAATTTTCCGCACATATCTAGTGGGTAATTATGAATTAATCCAAATAAAAAACCTGATGCATAAAGGTCTCCTGCTCCAGTTGTATCAATACTGTTCACCTGAATAACACCTACTTTATGAACAGTTTCACCATTCTTAATAAGAGATCCGTTTTTCCCTGTTTTTACAATTGTATAAAGACAGTGTTCGGAAATTAGGTGCAGTGCGTCTTCCGGTTCCATTCCGGTAAAAGCTTTTGCTTCTTCCTCATTCGCAAAAAGAATATCCACATACTCTTTCACCATTTCTTTTAAAAATTCCAAATTGGCTTCAACAACGTTATAGCTTGCTAAATCAAGAGATATTTTAAGTCCGCAAGCTTTTGCCTTCTTCATAATTCCTTTAATAAGCTCATAATTCTGGACAAGATATCCTTCAATATGAATAATGTCATATTGTTTCAAAATATGCTCGTCCAAATGCTTTTCTGTAAGTTCCATTGCAGCTCCAAGAAAAGTAGCAAAAGTTCTTTCAGAATCAGGGCTTACAAGGGCAAGAGCAACTCCGCTTTTATTTAAACTTTTATACAGATGTGGTTTAATGCCCGCTTTTTTCATGTCTTCGACAAAATAATTACCCATTTCATCATCACCCACAACACCTATGAAGCCACATTCAACACCTAGATTGGCAAGTCCATTGATTGTATTTGCTGCCGAACCACCAGCAGATATGCTTTTTGTTAGGGAGTCAATTTTTTTTGCAAGATTTTCAATTACCTCATCCCCTACTAATTGCATGCTCCCCTTTGGTAGACCTGCCTCAGTCAAAAAATTGTCATCTTCAAGGCGTGTCATGATATCAACCAATGCGTTGCCTATACCTAAAATTCTTTTCATTTTTTAAAATTATAATATTAATAATTAGATGATTACAAAATAAATTCTTGTTATTTCTCAGGTATTACAATCGGAAAGTTATACTTGAACTCATTTATACAAATTTGACCCAAAAAATTCTGAAGAAAATCAACATAAGCATCTGTAAAATTAAACGCCTGAATATCATAGTAATCTTCCGGTAAAGGCTTATTTCCTATAGCACCCATATCAATTGATGAAGTATTAAATTCTTCAAGTTCAACAAAAGGTACAATATTTTTCATAACAGGCATTTGTCCATATTCTTCTCTCAAAAGGAGGTCAACAACCTTATCGGCCAATGCACCGGTTAGCCTTCTGTCATAAGAGCGGCATTTACCTGAACGGGGATAATATCCTGATATTTGAGCACGTGCTTCGATACCTAATTTGTTAGTAATTTCTGAAGCAATAACACCACTGATTCCTCCAAAGCGGGGATGTCCAAATTCATCAACCTCTGAACTTGCATAGACCACATCCACTTTATCATTTTTCTCATCGTACCATCTTACTCCTTCAGAAACTGCAATGATGAGTGCTTTCTTTTTTGACCTCATGTAAGTTTCTTTAACAGTTTCAAGAAAAAAATCCTTGCGTTCTTTTGTGATGACAAACTCAGGAACAAGCGCTAATTCGGCACCACCCATAATGGCAGAACCGGTAAGCCATCCGGCGTCCCTACCCATCACCTCAAGAACGATAATACGAGAATGTGATTCAGCAGTTGTACGCAAATGCATAGCCATTTCCATGATGGCTTTTGCACCAGAAGGAAAGCCGGGACACAAAACAGATTCAATCAATTTTCCATTATAATTATGCATTGTTTTTGTACGCAAATCATTATCTATAGTCTTAGGAAAGCCTATAACTTTGATCCCTTGAGTTTCATACAAGCGTTTTGCTGCACCATTGGTATCATCACCACCGATACTTATCAAAACATCTATGGCATATCTTTCAATATTTTTTAATATCTGTGGTACCCTATCCTCTGGATTCTTTTTTGTTGGAAAAGGATTGGTGCGACTTGACAAAATTGATGTACCGCCATAATATCCATCATAAGGCTGATTGGTTAAATCTATCAGGTCTCCATCGCCAAGAAGCCCCTTCCAACCTTTGCGGATGCCATAAACCGTATACCCCAGTAAAGATGCCCTATTTCTAATTGATTCGATACTTGAGTTTAGTGCAGGTGTATCACCGCCACCTGTTAAAATACCAATTTTTTTTCCATTGAAAAGTTTATGTGTATGTGCCATATTTTTAAGGTTTTTATTACAATTTTTGATGTGCAAATTTATAAATTTTTGTTAAGCTTCATTAATCAAAATGACATAAAGAACAATTGTTTCTTTATTTCTTATGATTACATTATTATTTTAATGTCTTTTAGTTTTTTAAATTGAGAATCAGATGAAAAAACGTAATTAAATTTTTATACACCATAAATATAATAATACAATTGGGAAGAACACATTATATCCAAATTATCATTAATAAAAATATAAATGACAAAAACTGCAATCCTATACATAAATTCTTCATTAAACCCCCTTTTTCAACCTCTTAAAGAAAACCTTTTAATTGGAAAATCCATTATAACTAATTTTGACAACAATTTTTACAAATGTTAAAAAGTGTTAAAATAAACTGAATAAACTTTTAATGTTTTAATAGTTTTCTAATTTTGCAGAAAAATTTTTATGGAAATTCAGGAAAGAATAGTTGTAGAATCTTTCAAATTGTTTATCAACAATGGTATTCGTAGTGTTACTATGGATGACATTGCCAAACATCTGGGTATTTCAAAAAAAACCATTTACGAGAATTTCAGGGATAAGGATGATTTACTGAAAAACTGCATTTTATACCATAAAGAGTTGCAAGAAAGAAATATCAATTTAGTTATTACGACATCAAAAAATGTACTGGATACAATATATAAAGTCATGTTTGAAACAGTTTCAAATATGCAGAAAGTACATGCTTCATTTTTTTCTGATTTAGAAAAATACCATTACAAATTATGCAAAACATTTATACCTCAAGATGACAAAGAAAAGAAGCTCATGTTAGAAAGTTTATTATCACGAGGTGTTGCTGAAGGTATTTTCAGGGAGAGTACTAACATAAAAATTGCCGCAACAATTTTGAATTATCAATTGAAAGGTATTTCTAACAAAGATGTTTTTCCTCCTGAAGAATTTAAAAGCACTGTGGTTATCAGAACTATTATTGAGAACTTTACAAGAGGTATAGCTACTCCAAAAGGGATAGAGATAATTGAACAGATAATTGAACAAAAAGAAAAAGAAATTTAAACAAATTCAAATTAGTTTTATGAATACGAGAAGAATTGTATTGATTACAGCAAGTTTATTAATAATGGTTTCTTTAAGAGCGCAAAATCGCCTTGAAATAAGCCTTGAAGAAGCTATCAGATATGCAGTAGATAATAACAGGCAGTTAAAAAGCGCATCTTATGCTATTCAAGAGTCTAGGGCATCACACATAGCAACCATTGCACAAGGTCTTCCTCAGGCAGAAGCTTCTTATGATTATCAAAATTTCTTTAATGCTGAGGCTCAGTTGGGCCTTATGAAATTTGAGTTCAATCCCACCAGTAATTTAAACTTCAGAGCAAATCAATTGCTTTTCAGCGGAAGTTATATTGTTGGTCTTCAAATGTCGAAGCTCTATAAAGAAATATCGGAAGTTAACTTCCAAAAAACTGATGCTGATATAAGGGCACAAGTAATAAACAGTTATAGCCTTGTTCTAATAAGTCAGAGGTCTAAAGAAATCATTAAACAAAATGTGGTAAACATGGAAGAAGTTTTAAGCAAAACACAAGCTTTGGTAACTGTTGGTATTCTTGATGAAACCGATAAAGATCAGATCAGTTTACAGAAAGCCATGCTCGAAAATGCAGTAAGAACGGCAGAACGACAGGTAGAAATGGCAATAAACCTATTAAGACTTCAATTAAATGTTCCGGTTACCACAGAAATTATTTTAAAAGACAATCTACTTAATCTAATGGTCAGTGCTGATGTTGAAAACACCATTCAAGGTATTTTTGATATTAACAGAAATTTTGATTACCGATTGATGGAGCTTCAAACAAGTATGGCTGCTAAGCAACTGAATATGGAACGCGTTAAATTTTTACCAACGGCAGCAGGATTTTTTAATTATATTGAAAAAATTAAAAAACCGGAATTAGACTTTCAGCCAAAAAGTGTTATTGGGTTGAATATAAGCATCCCTCTTTTTTCCAGCGGTTCACGGTATTTTAATCAGGCTAAAGCTCAGTATCACTTGCGTTCTGTTGAAAATCAGCTTTCAATGGTGGCCGACCAGTTGCATATTCAAGAAAGTCAATTGCGCTTTAACCTTAAGAACGCCATGGAACAATATGAAGTTCAAAAAGAAAACATTGCTTTAGCACAGAGGGTTTATGACAATGTGTTGCTGAAATATCAACAGGGTGTTGCTTCCAGTCTAGATGTTACAACTGCCAATAGCAACATTCTTCAGGCAGAAAACAGTTATACAATGGCTATCATGCAGGTACTAGAAGCAAAAACAGCTATGGATAAACTTCTCAACAAGCTGAATTAGAGTATTATATAAAAAAATCCAAAAATAAATTTCATATTAATTATTATTCAAAATGAAACAAATCTTTAAAACAAGCAAATTAATGTTAATGTCTTTGGTAGGCTTTACATTTTTATGGAGCAGTTGCTCAACGGATAAAAACAAAGAAACCGAAAATACAACTGTAAAAACAGCGGAAAAAGTAAGGATAATGCCTATTCAAATGCAGAATCTAACAAATACATACGAGTTTACCTCAACACTTCAGGCTTATGAAGAAGTGTATTATGCACCGGCATCACCAGGGCGAATAAACAAGATAAATGTCGAAGTTAGTTCACGATTTAATGAGGGTGACATACTTGTTGAGATGGACCAAACACAACTCCATCAGGCACGTATTCAGTTAAAGAATTTAGAAGTTGATATGGCACGTTTCGATACACTTATTAGAACTAACAGCATTCCAAGACAACAATACGATCAGTTGAAAACCCAACTTGAAATTGCAAGAACAAACGTTCAGTTTTTAGAAGACAATAACAAGCTTAAAGCTCCATTTAGTGGCATTGTTTCAGGTAAGTATTATCAAAATGGAGAAATGTTTTCCGGTGCACCTAATACTACAGTAGGTAAAGCGGCTGTGCTTTCTTTAGTACAAATCAACCCATTAAAGGTAATTGTAAACATTACTGAGCAACTTTTTCCTCTTATCCATGTAAATATGACAGCTAATGTAGTTACTGATATTTTCCCGGATAAGATTTTTACAGGAAGGGTACTCAGAATTCATCCTACTATTGACCAAATTTCACGCACTTTCAGAGTTGAAGTTGTTATTCCTAACAGTAATGAAACTTTAAGACCGGGCATGTTTTGCCGTACAACTTTTATGGCAGGAGAAACAGAAGCTTTGATTGTCCCCACCTTAGCAGTTTTAAAAGTACAAGGCTCAAATGAAAGGTTTATCTTTATTGAAGAAAACGGCAAGGCTAAAAGGGTTAGTGTTACAATTGGTCGCAGGTTTGACGACAAAGTCGAATTACTTACTAATGGCATCCAAGAGGGAGACAGACTTATAGTATCAGGTCAGTCGAGATTGGTAGATGGTGTAAGTGTTGAGGTAATCGAATAACATAAATTTTCTATTTGAAATTCAAACAAATACACGAATATAAATTTGTTACAAAAATAATTAAGAAATGAGTATCTATAAATCAGCAGTAAACAAGCCAATTTCCACTCTGGTAATTTTTGTGGGTGTAATAGTTATGGGCATTTATTCCCTAACCTATATTCCCATTGACTTATATCCGGAAATCAATCCCCCTTACGTATCTATTATGACTACTTATCCGGGGGCAAACGCCTCTGAAATAGAAACCAATATTACTAAGATCCTTGAGGACCAGCTTAATACTGTAGAAAATCTCAAGGAAATAACTTCTGTGTCCTACGACAACCTCAGTCTGATTTCCCTTGAATTTAACTGGGAAACTAATCTTGATGAAGCCACTAACGATATAAGGAATGTCATGGAACGTGTATATGATTATCTTCCTGAAGATGCAGACAGACCTTTGATTTTCAGGTTTAACACCAGCATGATGCCCATACTTTTCTATGCAGTTACAGCTGAAGAAAGTTATATGGGACTAACCAAAGTTCTGGAAGAAAAACTCATCAATCCGCTCAACAGAATCAACGGTATAGGCTCAGTAGGTATGCTGGGGCAACCAACAAGAGTCGTTTATGTAGAACTAGACCCGATGCGTGTAGAGGCACATAATTTAACACTTGAGCAAGTGGCTAATGTTATTGCTGCTGAAAACTTCAATCTCCCATCAGGAAATATTAAAATGGGGGATATTAATTATCCGGTGCGTATTCAGGGAGAATTTGATGAGAGTTTTGAAATTGAAAACCTTATTGTAGGCAATTTCCAGGGAAACCCTGTATATCTAAAAGATATTGCCACTGTGGAGGACAGGAAAAAAGATGTTTCTCTTGAAGAACGTATTAAAGGTGGTCAAGGACTAAGAATGTTTGTTCAAAAACAATCCGGAGCCAATACCATACAGATTACAAGCGATGTAAAAGAAATGATGAAAGATCTATTACCTCAGCTTCCTCCTGATGTAAAGATTACTGAAATCATGGATACTTCAGATTTTATTAAAAATTCAATAAATAATCTTTCAGAAACATTGTTTTATGCTTTTATATTTGTTGTTTTTGTTGTTTTCCTTTTCTTAGGGAAATGGCGTGCCACTTTTATTATTGTTCTTACAATTCCTATCTCACTTATAGTGGCCTTTATATACCTTTATATCACTGGGAATACCATTAATATTATTTCTCTTTCATCACTGGCCATTGCCATCGGAATGGTTGTTGACGACGCTATTGTGGTGCTTGAAAATATTTCGCGGCATGTAGAAAGAGGAAGTAATCCACGTGAGGCAGCTATTTACGCAACCAATGAAGTATGGTTATCTGTAATCATCACCACATTGGTAGTTGTGGCCGTATTTTTCCCACTTACTTTGGTTTCAGGCATGACAGGTGTTATGTTTAAACAATTGGGATGGATAGTAACCATTACAGTAGTAACTTCAACTATAGCAGCCGTTTCGCTAACACCTATGTTGTCTTCAAAACTTCTTAAACTTAAAAAGAAAATTGATAAATTGCCACGCTTTGGATGGGAAAACACATTCGGAAAGATGCTTAACAGTCTTGATGTTTTCTATGTAAGGACTTTACGTTTTTCTTTGAGACACAAACTATTGATAGGAATAGTTGCCATTACAATTTTTGTTTTTTCACTTTTTCTGATGAAATTTGTAGGGACAGACTTTATGCCGCAGGCAGATCAAAGCAGCATATCAGGCACAATTGAACTTCAGACAGGAACCAGGGTTGAGGAATCTATTCGAATTGCAGAGAAAATTGAACAGGTTTTCGAGGAATTTGTTCCTGAAAAAGTTGTTTATTATACTTCTGCCGGCGCTGATGATCAGGGTAGTTTCTTTTCCCTATTCAGCCAAACAGGTACAAATGTTATTAATTTCGGATTACGGCTTAAACCTGCAAACGAAAGAACCCGAAGCTCATTTGATATTGCTGAAGATTTAAGACAGCGTTTAAGTAAATTCCCTGAAATTGTCAGATATAAAGTTCAGACAGGTGGTGGTGGCTTTAGTGGGGAGAATAATGTGGCTGTAGAAATTTTTGGCTATGATTTCAATACAACAACTGAACTTGCTCATAAGATAAAAGATAAAGTAGAAGCCATACCGGGTGCAAGGGAAGTTGCCATCAGCCGACAGGATGAGAAACCTGAAATAATGATAAAACTTGACAAGGAAAAATTGGCTTTACATGGTCTGAACAGTGTCTATGTATCAACAGCCATACGAAATCGAATTGCAGGTAAAAATGCTTCACTATTTCGAGAATCAGGTGAAGAATATGACATCGTTGTAAGATACCAAGAAAAATACAGAAGTTCGTTGCAAGATATTGAAAACCTTACAATTATGTCCCCTACAGGCAGTAAAATTAAACTTAATGAAATAGCAAGTATTGATGAATACTGGAGTCCTCCTAATATAGAGCACAAAAGAAGAGAACGAGTTGTAAGAGTGACTGCAAAACCACATGAAATTTCACTTGGAGAACTAGCCAGTGCCATAAAAGTTGAACTGGCAAAGATTGATAAACCTCAAGGTGTTATGATTAATGTAGGTGGTGCTTATGAAGAACAAATGAAATCTTTTAAAGATTTAGGACTGTTAATGGCATTAAGTCTAATTCTTGTATTTCTTGTGATGGCATCACAGTTCGAATCATTTCGCATGCCCTTTATCATTATGTTTTCAATACCTTTCTCATTTTCGGGTGTCATTTTAGCACTGTATCTCACAGGAACAACACTAAGTGTTATCGCTGCGCTGGGTGCAGTTTTGCTCATTGGAATAGTTGTTAAAAACGGCATTGTACTCGTTGACTATATTAATCTGATGCGTGACAGAGGAATAGCTCTTAATGAAGCTATTACCATTTCAGGTAAAAGCCGTTTACGCCCTGTTTTAATGACAGCACTTACCACAATTCTAGGAATGCTCCCTATGGCAGTTATGTCAGGTGAAGGTTCTGAATTATGGCAACCAATGGGAATATCAGTTATCGGTGGTTTGATTTTCTCCACTGTGATTACAATGATTCTCATTCCAGTAATGTATGCTGTAGTTTCAAAAAGAGGTGAACGTGATAATAAAATTATATCCCGTAAAAAGATGCAGTTTTTAATTGACAATAAAGAAATATAATAAATTCCGGTAAAATATATGAAAGCAGTAATGATAACATTCAATCAGGCACACACCGAAAAAGTAGAATTCATGCTCGACTATCTTGAAATCAAAGGATTCACAATGTGGCAGGATGTAATGGGTAGGGGTTCCGAAACAGGTGAACCCCGCATGGGCACTCATACATGGCCTGAAATAAACTCGTCTGTGCTTGCAATAGTTGATGATGAAAAAGTAGCTCCTTTGTTAGCAAAAATTAAAATGATAGATGAAATTAATACCGAAGTTGGTATAAGGGCATTTGTTTGGGCAGTTGAAGGAGGGTACTAAGCACACAAACGACTCAATATTATGGCTAAGCCTCGATAATAAAGGATAGAAATAAACTTTAATACTGCTTAAAAATCTTCATTTATTTGAGATTCTTTTTATCGTCCACATCTCTCACAACAAAAACAAGGAGAGCTGCTACAATAAAGGATGCACCCCCTGCAACAAGGGCATATACAGATTGGTTATTAAATAAATGTTTAACTAGATACCCCCATGTAGAAGCAGCAAAAATCTGTGGGATAACAATAAAGAAATTAAAAACACCCATGTAAAATCCCATTTTCTTTACGGGCAATGAACCTGCAAGTATGGCATAGGGCATTGATAAAATACTGGCCCATGCAATGCCAACACCTATCATTGATAAAATAAGTATTTCGGGGCTTTTAATAAAATAAATACTCATAAGGCCTATACCGCCAAGAACTAAAGAAAATGAATGAACTTTTTTTCGACTGGTTATTTTTGCAAGAGGAGACAATCCAAATGCAACAATGGCTGCAACTCCATTATATACGGCGAATAAAACACCTACCCAGTTTGCACCTTCATTATAAAGTATTGATCCTGTATCAGAAGCACCATAAACATGTGCTGTTATAGCCGGTGTAGCATAAATCCACATTGAGAATAGAGCAAACCATGAAAAAAACTGAACAGATGCAAGCTGAATCATGGTATGAGGCATAGCTGCGAAATCGACAAAAAGGTTTTTTAAAAGATGGCCTTTACTTGTATTCTCATATTCATTTTCGTGAAGAGAAAATGAAGCAAGTTGTTCTGGTGAATATTCTTTTGTTTTTATCACTGTCCAAAGCACAGCAAGAAAAAAAACGGAAGCACCCATATAAAATGAGTATTTTACAGACAATGGAATCTCCCCAATTGGAGCTGTATTGGGAATGTTAAGAAAGTTTGTCAGCACATAGGGCAGTATTGAAGCCACAACAGCCCCTGTCCCAATAAAAAAGCTTTGCATGGCAAATCCTTCTGTCCTTTGCTCTGATGGCAGCATATCCCCTACCAATGCCCTGAAAGGCTCCATAGAAATATTTATAGACGCATCAAGCATCCAAAGCATTCCGGCAGCGACCCATAAAGCAGGCGAATTTGGCATAATCATCAATCCTAGTGTTGCAAGTATTGCTCCTGCAAGAAAGAATGGACGTCTTCGGCCTAATCTGCACCATGTTCTGTCACTGTAATAACCAATAATAGGTTGCACAATAAGGCCTGTAACCGGAGCTGCCAACCATAAAACCGGAATCTGAGAAGCATCTGCTCCTAATGTCTCAAAAATGCGACTCACATTGGCATTCTGTAAGGCAAATCCAAATTGAATTCCTAAAAATCCGAAACTCATGTTCCAAATTTGCCAGAAACTTAACTTTGGTTTATGTATCATCCTTTAGCTGAAATAATAACCTTAATTTGTAATAAAAATTATTTTACCTGATTTAACCCTGCTATTAGATTTTATTTTATAAAAATAATACCCACTGCTAACCGTTTGTCCATTAGAATTCTTCCCATTCCAATAAAAATGCTGAATTCCAACTGATGATCTTCCCTTGTAAATAGATGCAACTTTACGCCCATACATGTCCTGTATCTCAACATCAATTTCAGAAGACTCATCCAGATTTACAGACAGTTGAATAATTTCCGTAAAGGGATTTGGGTAAACATTGACATCTAAACTTGCATCAGGCTCAAAAATATTACTGCCCGCATTACAACAATCCTCGATATGAGGATCGGGCAATTGAACATTTGTAAATATTCTGAATTCTCCCGGTTGAAGAGTTATCGGATTTTGAGTGTTGCTTACAGGATAAGAAGTACCTGCTAAATAATCATACCAAGTGCCTGTGTGCTGAAAATCAGGAACCATTGAGATTTGCGACACACTAAAATTACCCAAAACCAACACATTCATATCATTATGGCTTACCCATATCCTTTTGCCCAATCCTGAAGCATCAATATTAAAGTTAGAAGACCTGAATACTTCAGGATTTTCTGTTCTTAAACGTACAATGGCACTGTATTTACAAAACATACAATGACGGTCAACATCATCAAAATAATCCCACCTGACCGGCTTTTTAACGGTTCTTGAAATTTCGGTACCTGTTGGCCAGAAAATTGAATAATCAAAGCCTAACTCACCAAACTGCCATGTCATCTTAGGACCGGGAACTGTAAATAAAAATGCAGCCAGAAGTGCTTTTCGATTAATGGCTGTTTTCAGATGCCTGACATTATAAGTACCAGCACTATTTCCATAATTAAGCATTTCATACATCATGCGTTCCTCATCGTGGCTTTCATAAAAACCAACTGCATGGGGCTGACTCCAGCCTTTTTCCTGATAGGAAACATTCCATTCAAAGTTTGAATTGGCTAATGGCCATCCCAAAGCGGCTTCTTTATATGGGGAGTGGGCAATAGACCACAACATAAAACCAAAGTTGGCCAGTTCTGTTTCCTCATCATTATTAGCAAAGTGTTCAAGAATAATCCATTTCCCAGGGTGTGTATTCCAAAGCTGATTAGCTAATCGTTTCAAGAGATTTATCCGACCTATATCATACTGACTCCATGCACCTACATCTCCACCTGTATTATTTTGTGTAATGCCCTTGGATAAATCAATGCGGTAACCATCTATCTTATATTCATCAACCCAGTACTTAAAAACTTGATCGAAATACTGTTGAGTATGATAGGCATCATGGTTAAAATCATATCCTACACTGAAAGGATGCGTTGGGTTAAAATTAAAATATGGACTGTTTGGAGCAGGTTTTTTATTCTCTCCATCCCAGTATAGACGCACATAGGGAAATTGACCAAAAGCATGGTTGGGAACAATGTCAAGAATTATCGCCATACCCTTTCCGTGAGCTGAATCTACTAATACTTTAAGAGAATCTGCAGGTCCGTAATATTTATCAACTGCCGTATAAAATGCAGGTGCATATCCCCATGAATCATTGCCGTCAAATTCCATCACAGGCATCAGTTCGATGGCATTTATTCCAAGTTCTTTTAAATAATCTAGTTTATCAATAATGGCTTTAAAATCGTGACGCATTGAAAAATCCCTTACTAATAATTCATAAATTATAAGATCTTCTTTCTGGGAAATTTGGTAAGTTTGATTTGCCCATTGATAAGGTTGTCTCCCCGGTTGCATAACAGATACAATTTCACTCGTCTTTCCGACAGGATAAGGTATTAGATTAGGGTATATTATTGCATTTATACCGGGATCATTAAATTCATCAAGAATCTTTTCAGAAAAGGGATCCCCAATATTAATCTGTGCATCAACACTATATTGGAATCGGTATTCCTGTTGAGGTATCAGATGGGTAATTTCAAGCCAGTACTGCTCGCCACTCACCGATTTGTTCATCAAATAATCAGGGTCAAGTTCCCAATTAGTAAAGTCACCTGTTACATAAACAAAACTCTTAAATGGAGCAGTAAGGATTAATACCACAGTACTATCGTTTATATAATTAATCCCATTTTTTAATCCTGAAGGTGGATCTTGTATGGTTAGTGCGGGTTGAACAATATAATAAGTCGAATCTGATATAGTATCTGAAAGTGTTTGTGCAATAAATTTCAGCCAATATTTCCCCTGTGAAGGGGCTGTTATCTGTTCATTTAGTATCTGTCCATTGATTTGATTCAGGGAAATACCATTATGAAACAAATTAATCGTAGCCTGTTGAGTTGAGGTAATTTCGATTGGAATCACTGTCCCTTGAGTTGTTATCAAAGGAATACCTAAAGGTGCTGTAAAACGGGCATCAAAACCGGAATTAAACAATGGGATAAAAATATCTGATCCATCTGAATTACGCCCTACAACACTACCATCGGCATTTCGAAAAACAAAACCGAGATTTAATGCTATAACATTTGAAGGCAGGTCATAAAAACTGTCTATTCTGAATGTAATAACATGTAGGTTGTTTCCCAAAGATTGCATCAACACATTTGTGTCAGGGGTACCCCAAATGGATGGTCTGAATTTCCAATCTGATAATGATACACTGCGGTCAGTTACTACTCCTGTATGCAAATAGACCGGACTGATACCTGATAAAGCCCCATTACCTAAAGCCGCATTAAAAGTGATGGTTATCGTGTCGGTTACCTTTGGATACGCAGGAGTAAAAGTAATAACCTGAGCCTGCAGCACCTGAAAAATTGAGAAAAAAAATAGAAAAAATACCTTTATCAGAATGTTTCTAAGCATTGTAGTTAATTTTTTGAATGAATTTTTATAGTAGCAACTATTTACCGAATGACAACAATTTTCTCTGTCCTTACACTGTATTCCGTTTTAACACTTACATAATAAATGCCCTGTGCGAGGTTAAGGTTGAAAATATCTGCTTTAATTACATGTTTACCCTCATTAAGTCTTGCTTCAGGAAAAGCAGTGACCAATTTTCCGAAAGCATCCATTATGACGACCTGAGTCTGAGATGCTGTTTTAAGATAAAATTCAATATGTAAATCATCCCTGACAGGATTTGGCAACACTTTAAAAAAATTGATATTATACATTTCATTGATACCAATAATTTCTCTTTCAATTGTTACTGGTGAATTTGCCCAGGGTAAAAGGTCAAAGCTCTGAATAACTTTTGGGTTTGTGGTATTGATATCTGTTACAAAGATATCATTGCACATATTGTCTCTTCCTGTAATTGTTCCATCAGGATTTCTGAATACCAAACCAATTGTGTAGGGTGTTGCACCGGGATCCATAGGTGTTGATTGTACAGTATTAGTTTCGTTCCATTCGGTGCTTACCCATGAGCCACTATAATAATCTTCTATAATTATTGTTTTTGTATAAACCCCATTTGAACCGGTAACCATCTCTCCTACACCATCATCTTGAGGATTGTCTCCCCAGTTTCCAACAACATGTTCCCAAACTAGTGAATTGAGTGGAATAATTTGAGTTTTGCAATAAATATCACCTGTTGTACACAAACCGGAATGCATATATACCTTTGGTAATGTTGATGGACCACCTGCTCCGTCAGCACCAAGGCTGCAATCTATATTAATAAATTTTTTTGTGTCAAGTGTTACAGTTACCTGTGTCTGGGCATAAATGCCTACTACAAAAACTGTTAATGCGAATAGTGTAAAAAGTTTCTTCATGCTTTTTGTTTTTTTAATTATTAATGAATTTAAAATAATTCCTTTGAGTTATCAAAAATACAATATTTTTTGAGATTTCTGCTAAGTAATAAATGCAATATTTTTTACCCAAAAAACCTAAAAAAAAATGAGAATCCCAAAATGATGTCTGGAAATTTCACTACTTTATGATTATCTTCTTCCCATATACCTGATCAGTTGTTGTGATTTCAATAAAATAAACACCTGATTTAAAAGTGCTCAAATCAATACTTAATAAGCCTTTAAAAGCAGGACCCTCCTGAAAAAGCACCCTTTTACCCATCATATCAAAGAAGCTTATCTGTTGAACATCTCTACCGTTAAAAAGTTGAATAAAAAGTATATCCTGAGCCGGATTGGGATAAATCACAATTTGTTCAGTTAAATCAGATTCAATTTCACCAACCGTAGAATTATATGTAAAGTGACTTACGTAATAGGAGTTGTTATTATTATCTATAAAACTATATATCTGTGGATCAACGCCAATTTTATAGTTCAATTCAAAGTAAACCTGAAAGTCATAAACACCACTCATCAGGCCTGAAAGCACATCAATAAGCATGGTATCATTACCCCAAATCTGATGCCCGGGATAACTCAAGTCCTGTTTCCAGGGTAGTTCAATACTTGAAAACTGTGGGTAAGGAGGCATAGCTGGAGTATGTAATATCCTATAAAACATCCTTACTCCGGTAATATCATGAATTCCAGTTTTAAGAGTTTCTACCTCCCCACCCTTTAATTGGAGCACATTGTTTAAATTGAATAAGCCAAGATTTGAGTTATGCCAATTGACAGTACTGATACTTTCTACAAGAGGTTTTGCAACAATGACTGATTTCTCAACAAACCCATGAGTCCCATAACTTATGCTGTTATCTATATCAAAAGTGAGTTTATAAAATTGGCCACCGTTATTATCGACATGGATATATGGATCAACACCTATTGTGTAAAAAGCTTCATAATAAACATCAATATTGTAATCTCCGTTTGCAAGGTTATAAAAAATCAAATCGGAAAGTGTATCATTTTCCCAAAGCTGTTCACCAAAACTTGGCAAATCTGCTCTCCACGGTAGTACAATGGTATCAAAAGCGGGAGGAGTCATTCCCTGAAGATAAATTCTGTAATACATTGCCGCACCTGTAATATCATGTGTTCCTGATTTCCATGTCTGAATCTGACCTCCCTTAAAAGTCAGCAAAGCAGTATTTCCATAGGAACCCATGTGCATCACAGAAAAGTCATTATAGTAATTTGTACCTTCGTTGAAAATCATTTTTCTGTCAGCAATTCCACTGTTATTGGTTAAGCCTTGAATCATGTATTCATAGTTCAGAGCAGAGTTATTATTCAGTTTCAAAGTCAAATAATCAATATCTGAATGGCTTGGAGTATTAGTAATA
The DNA here is from genome assembly GCA_028698995.1 of Bacteroidales bacterium. Lineage (GTDB taxonomy): Bacteria > Bacteroidota > Bacteroidia > Bacteroidales > PXBB01 > JAQVVM01. The sequence goes on along the minus strand of JAQVVM010000030.1, from coordinate 17,234 downwards.
GTTGATAAAATATAATATCTAATATGTGTCCCCTGATTCATTGCAGGTATTGTACAGGTATAAACACCACTGCCTGAAGAAGTCATCGGCAAAAAAGATGAAGAGTTCCATGCATCAGTGGTATATCTTAAAAAAATAAACTCCCCTGTATGAGCCACTTGACTTAAATTAGCTGTTACAACCACATTATCGGTACTAAAAACATTAGTAGTAATTGGATTTTGTGAAACCGTATTAATGCTGACGGGATTAAAATTTGTTTCCAGAATTGACATATCGTTGTTGCTCAAACTGTTTTTGCCAACAACGAATGTGTAATAAAGTCCATCTGTTATATCGATTTCAAAGTCTTCCTGCCAGAAAACATCTTCACCATAAAAAGCTGCAGCTGACAATTTACTATTAAGGATTCTGACCTTATCAGTACTACTGCCTGTCCATTTTGGGTTATAAATATTAGGAAGGGTGTTAAACAAAAATTTGGCGTTTGTCTTTGTTATGGTAGCCGGTAAAGCAGGTGTGCTCATTGTAACACCTCTGTCGTTCATTGTTGCATTAACAAAAAGAGAGTTATTAGCTGTACTCAAATCCCCAAACCAGTTAGCAGGCTGGGATAGTACTTGTGCTGTTATTAACAGACTTAGTAAAACAGGCACGATGAGTTTTTGTATCTTCATAAATATCTAATATAATGTTGATAAATTCAATTTCTAATGAACCCTAAAATTACAAAAAAATACAGACAAAAAGTCTCTTTCACTTAAAAACGATGAATCATTGAGAATGTAAATAATTAATATCTTTGTGTGTAAACAATATTCTTATGAAAGCTAAAATTACCATATTAAGCTTATTAATATTTTTGATTGTTATTACAATGCTCAAGCAAACAAAATCACAATCTACATGGTTTCCAGAAGGTGCAACTTGGTATTATGGCTGTACGAGTTTTGCAATGGAAGGATATCAAAAGCTCTATTACACTAAAGACACAATAATTAAAGGCCTGGAATTCAAAACAATAGCATCTCTACATGTAATTTATGACTTTATTAATGCAAGCACAAATACATACTTAAATGAAGAAGCCTACTTTTTAAGAGAAGACTCGAATATAGTTTATTGGTACCACCAAAATCTTGACACTATTTATACATTATATAATTTTAATTCATCAATTGGAGATACATGGAAAATTCCACCCGACCCTATAGCTACTGAAAATGACACGGCATTCTATGGCTCATTTACGATTGCCCTTGTTGACAGTATAGACCATGTTGTGATAAATGGTGATAGTTTAAAACGTATCTTCTTAACATATTCAGGTAGTTCTACATGTTATTATGGGGGCACAGGGTCTTATTGTATAGGAAATGTTATTGTAGAAAAAATGGGAGCTTTAGCTTGGCTTTTCCCTACGTCAACTTATATTATGGATTTATATACATGTGGAAGTCTAAGGTGCTACGAAGATATAAGCTTTCCACTTCATAATTTCTATCCATCAACCCCCTGCGATTTTACAGTAGGAATTGAAAATCACCCACAAAACTCAACTATAAAAATCTATCCAAACCCGACAAATAACTATGTTGATATAACCGGACTCAAACCCGGTATTACAATGCTGGAAGTTAATGATATTTATGGTCGGATATTACTACAAAAAGAGTTGACACAGGAATCAAATAGGGTCTGCTTAAAAGGTTTATATAACGGAATATTGTTTTTCCACTTAATTTACAAGGATGAAATTTATATTGAGAAAATTATTAAATTTCAATAAAAGAATAAACATTTTGGAATCTTTATCCTCTTATTAGCTTTAATTTGTAGGAATTAAGGCAGAAATGGAACAAATTTCTGTTGGAGAAATGATAAAACGGGATCTAATCTTCTGCAATTAATTTTGCATGGAGAAACTCTCTGTTCATTTTTGCTATGGCACTTACAGAAATTCCTTTGGGGCATTCTGCTTCACAGGCATAGGTATTTGAACAACTGCCGAAACCCAGCTCATCCATTTTGGCTACCATTTTCTTAACTCTTTCGGGTGCTTCAATTTTTCCTTGAGGTAAAAGAGCATACTGGTTAATTTTTGCTGATACAAAGAGCATGGCAGATGAATTTTTACAAGCTGCCACACATGCACCACATCCAATGCATGTAGCCATATCAAAAGCTTTGTCGGCATGTTTTTTACAAACAAGAATACTGTTGGCTTCAGGAGCTGAACCGGTGTCTGCTGAAATAAAACCGCCTGCAATAAGAATTTTTTCAAAAGCTGTTCTATCAATTAGCAAATCTTTAATAATTGGAAACATTCGCGACCTAAATGGTTCAATTGTGATGGTATCACCATCTTTGAAAGAACGCATGCGAAGTTCACAAGTTGTGGTTTTTGCCTCTGGTCCATGAGGGCGCCCATTGATATACATGCCGCAACTGCCGCAAATACCTTCTCTGCAATCATGCTCATAAGCGACGGGTTCACCACCTGATTTTATCAACTTTTGATTGAGGTAATCAAGCATTTCCAGAAAGCCCATTTCCGGAGATACATCTTCAAGTGAGTAATTTTCAAATTTCCCTTTTGCCTGAGCGTTTTTCTGACGCCATATTTTTAATTTAATATTCATAATATATATAATTTCTACGTTTTGAAATAACAATATTTATAATTAAATACAGTAGCCCTTTTAACCCTTTTACTTATAACTCCTCTCTTTAAGCTCCACATTTTCAAAAACCAATAACTCCTTATGTAGCTCCGGTTCAACATCATCACCTTTATGTTCCCATGCAGCCACAAATGAATAGGCTTCATCCTGCCTTCTTGCTTCCCCATTTTCTGTCTGGCTTTCTTCTCTGAAATGAGCACCACATGACTCTTTACGGTTTAGAGCATCAATACACATCAGCTTTGCCAGCTCGATAAAGTCAGCAACCCTAAGTGCTTTTTCCAATTCCAAATTAAGTTCATTGTCCTTGCCTGCAACTTTAATATTATTCCAGAAATCAACTTTTAAATCACTTAAAAGACCGATAGCTTTTTTCAATCCTTCTTCATTTCTTACCATTCCACAATAATCCCACATAATTTTTCCAAGTCTTTTATGGTAGTCAAGCGGAGTATCTTTTCCATTAACACTCAAAATGCGCTGAATCTTTTCTTTAATACTTTTTTCCGCGTCATCAAACTCTGGGGTATCAACAGGAATTTTTCCCGTACGAATATCATCGGCCAAATAATCTGAAATGGTATAAGGAAGAATAAAAAAACCATCACATGAACACTGCATCAAAGAACCAGCACCAAGCCTATTAGCACCGTGGTCAGAAAAATTAGATTCTCCGATGGCATAAAGCCCTGGAACTGTTGTCATTAAGTTATAGTCAACCCATAAACCACCCATAGTGTAGTGTCCTGCAGGATATATACGCATTGGTGTTTTATATGGATTTTCCCCTGATATTTTTTCATACATATCGAACAGGTTGCCATATTTATTCTCAATGGCTTTTTGCCCTTGTTTATTAATGGCATCTTTGAAATCTAAATACACAGACAAACCTGTAGGGCCTACTCCGTAACCTGCATCGCACCTTTCTTTAGCAGCTCTTGATGCCACATCACGGGGAACAAGATTACCAAATGCAGGATACCGTCTTTCCAGATAATAATCTCTTTCTTCTTCGGGAATATCTTTTGGAATTCTTTTATCACCTTTTTGTTTAGGAACCCACACCCTGCCATCATTACGTAGTGACTCAGACATCAGGGTCAGTTTTGATTGAAAGTCATTCAAAACAGGAATGCTTGTTGGGTGTATCTGAACAAAACTTGGATTGCCAAAAAATGCACCTTTTTTGTATGCTGCCCATGCTGCTGATGCATTAGAATTAACAGCCAATGTAGAAAGGTAATAAACTGTTCCGTAACCACCTGTAGCAAGAACCACAGCATGAGCTGAATGTCTTTCAATTTCTCCTGTCACCAAATTTCTGGTAATGACACCCCTGGCTTTGCCATTCACTATAACAATATCTAGAACATCTCTGCGGGCGTACAATTTAACTGTTCCTTTGTTAACCTGTCTTAATAAAGATGAATAGGTACCAAGAACACACTGCTGACCTGTTTGCCCTTTTGCATAAAATGTTCGGGAGACTTGAACGCCACCAAAAGATCTGTTATCAATATAACCACTGTAATCTCTTGCAAAAGGAACACCCAGAGCCACATAATGGTCAATTACATCATTACTAACTTCCGCTGCACGATACACATTGGCTTCCCTTGCTCTGAAATCACCACCTTTTATCATGTCATAAAAAAGCCTGAAAACACTGTCTCCATCATTTTTATAATTTTTTGCTGCATTTATACCACCCTGGGCTGCAACTGAGTGGGCACGACGTGGGGTATCCTGATAGCAAAATGTTTTAACATTGTAACCCATTTCACCTAGGGTTGAACTCGCTGATGCACCAGACAGCCCTGTCCCGATAACGATTACATCAATCCGCTTTTTATTGGCAGGATTAACTAAGCGCAATGAATTTTTATAATTGCTCCACTTCTCTGAAAGAGGACCTGATGGAATTTTTGCATTTAATTTTGTCATAAAGCTTTAATATTTGTGCTGATTAAAGTGTATAGAAAAAGTAAAAGTATAATGTAATCATTGAAAAACCTAAAGTTATGCCGATTGCATAAATAGATGAAATAACCTTTATCGCAGGTGTATATTTGGGGTGATTTAATCCCAATGTCTGAAAAGCAGATTGAAAAGCATGATTAAGATGCAATCCTAAAAAGATAAAACAAATAATATAAATACCTGCATAGTATGGGCTTTTAAAAAGATATTTAGTAATGGTGAAAAAATCATGCTCATGAGCGGCACAAGCAGGTAATTCAACAAGCTTCAATTTTACAAAGAAAAAATGTGTGAAATGAAGAATTAAAAAAATAAAAATTAGAATACCTGTATGAATCATGTACTTAGAAAAAAAAGATGTATTGGAATTATTGCTTACTGCATATTTAACCGGTCGTGCAAAATAATTCTTCACCTCAATCAGTGCTCCTATTATCATATGAATAATGAATCCTCCAAATAAAACATACTCAAAAATCTTAATCCCAGGGTTATAGGTCATAAACGAAACAGCTTTTCCGAATGCATTTCCTTCATCCCCCAATAACATAAGCATATTTATTCCCAGATGAACGATTAAAAAAGTCATTAAAAAAAGTCCGGCAATAGCCATTACAACTTTACTGCTAATTGTTGAAGGTTTTAAATTAAATTTTCCCATGATAAAGTATTAACTGTTTATTTCTATTTTGTTGATTTATTCAAATAAAAGGCAAATATATATCGAAGTTACTAAATAATCTTATTATAAACGCAATTTTTATTCATTATAAATAAGACAGTTTTTTATTAAAAAACTGTTTAACAAAAAAAAATTGCATATAGTTAATAATAATTTTACTTAATTATCTTGAAAAATAATTATTCGTTAATTAAAAACTAACGCTAAATTAAAATAACATCCCTACTACTGAAGCAGAAAATAATGAAGCAATGGAACCTCCAATAAGTGCTTTAATTCCGAATTGTGATAAATTATTTCTTTGGTTAGGAGCCAATGAGCCAATACCTCCAATCTGAATACCAATGGACGCAAAATTTGCAAAACCGCATAGCATGTAAGTGGCCATTACTATCGACTTCTCGCTTGAAAAACTGAGTGTATCTTTAAGGTCAGCAAGGCTTACATAAGCAATAAACTCACTCATAATTATTTTTTCACCAAGGAGTCTTCCCACAAGAGTCATATCTTCAAAAGGCACACCTATCGCCCACATCAGAGGAGCAAAAGTGTAACCCAAAATAAACTGAAGATTAAATGCTTTGTATTGGCCATGTGTTATATTGGCAATAACATCATTCAAGCCGGTAAGATTTCCTATAAAATTATTCAATATAAAATTAGCCATCGCAATAAAGGCAATAAACACAAGGAGCATTGCTGCTACATTAACGGCTAGTTTTAATCCCTCAGAAGTGCCATTAGCTATAGCATCAAGAATATTAGAACCAATTTTATCCTGAGTAATTTCAATATTTTTATTAATATCCTCTGTTTGGGGCATTAACAATTTTGAAGCTACAACAGCACCGGGAGCTGCCATAACTGATGCTGTCAGAAGGTGTTTTGCAAAATACAACCGCATTACGGGATCATCACCTCCCAGAAAAGAAACATAAGCTGCAAGAACACCTCCGGCAATTGTAGCCATACCTCCTATCATGACAAGCAGTATTTCAGAGCGGTTCATCTTAGGCAAGTAAGCCTTTATCATCAAAGGAGCTTCTGTTTGCCCGAGAAAAATATTCCCAGCCACAGACAAACTTTCAGCACCTGATAACTTCATAGCTTTTGTCATCACCCATGCCAAGCCATAAACAACTTTTTGTATTATACCAAGATAAAACAGAACACTGGTAAGTGCAGAAAAAAAGATTATTGTTGGTAAAACCTGAAAAGCAAAAATAAATCCATAGGAATTAATATTCAATAAATCTCCGAGAAGAAAAACACTGCCTTCACGTGTAAAGTCAAGGACAACAATAAAAAAACTACTGATTCCTTCAAAAATATGTTGTATAAATGGAACTTTCAAAACTCCAATTGCTAAGACTATCTGCATGGAAAGTCCTGTTATAACAACGCGCCAAGAAATTGCTTTTCTATTGTTACTGAAAAGATAAGCTATAAACACCAAAAGAATCATTCCAAGTAAACCTCTTAAAATTGAGACAAAACTAAAGCTGAGCGTAGGAATAGCCGTATGGTATTCAAAAACATAGCTTTTAATTCCTTCTTTTAAAACAAGTTTATTTTCAGATAGTTCAACTATCGAGAAGGTTTCGGTGATATGAATTCCATCAAATTTGTCATTCTTTAATTGAGCAATTAAATTTCCCTGATTGTATAAAGTAAGCTCTGATGAATTCTCATGTGCAGAATATACTGAAGAATCAACAATAATTGTAGTGTCTTCTAAAACATTTACCAAATACAGATTATTATTTTCTGCTGCCCAGAGGCCTTTTTTATCAACACTTTCAGTCGAATTTTTAAAAGCAAAACTGTTTTTCCCATCTTTATTTGTTAAAAACAATACATCCAGACTGTCTGGTTTCTGAGCTGTCTCATTGTCGTTCTCGAGGACTCTAGACAATTGCCATTTCTTTGCCAGCTTATCCTCCAAAGTTTTTCCATTTTCCTTTCCTTTGCATGAAACCAAAAAAAACAAAAGAACACATGCAATCATCCAATATTTTTGTGTCATCATAATTGAGATTATTTATTTTTAAGTTTTCTTTTTTTTAATTCATCCCTTATAAGAGAGGCTTTTTCATATTCTTCCTTTTCAAGGGCACTCTTAAGCATAGCTTGTAGTTCTATCAAAGTAAATTCTGTATAATCCTGATATTCATTTTTATCTTCATTAAATTCCGGTTCTTCCTCGGGTATTTGATCTACATCTTCTTCCTTTTTATCAGAAGTTTCCAAATCAAGAATAATACCTGCAACGTCAAGCACTTCCTTTGTAGTAAAAATCGGGGCGTTAAAACGAATAGCAATAGCTACTGCGTCAGATGTACGTGCATCAATCTGAACCTCCTTGTCTTCATTGGCACAAACCAGAAGAGCGTGAAAAACGCCCTCAGAAAACTTATTTATAATAACTTCTTTTATAAGTACACCAAAAGAATCGGAGAAAGATTTGAAAAGATCATGGGTAAGTGGTCTTGTTGGTTTCATTTTTTCCATCTCAATCGCAATTGATTGAGCTTCAAAATTGCCTATAATAATTGGTAAACGTCTGAGACCAAACTTTTCAGCCAGAATAAGAGCATAAGCTGTTGTTTGTGAATGTGTATAGGATATGCCTAAAATTCTAAGCTCAATTTTTTCCATTATTCGAAAACGACATTTACAATTTAAACTATAAAAGTAAACAAAATTCTTTTTGTAAAAAAAAATTAATAAAATTTTTACAAGCCGCTTATCTTTTGATAGTTGCCAAATTATTGCAGAACATTTATTTTTTGTAAATTAGCAGAAGAATAAAAGGTAAAACAAAACTAATTCAGTACTTCCGGGTAATTTTCATCAAAATAAACCCAGAAAATTGGCCTGTAACCACGAAGCTCTCCTGTTGTCTTTTCGTAGTCGGACAAAACTAAAGCAATCCCCAAAACTTTTTTCTCTATTTCCAGTGTTTTTTCATTTATCCGCCATTCCTCAAGAAATCTGAGACGGTGAATGTCTTGCCTCTTGAGCCGTTCGTTTATTACAACTACAGAATCTTCATAAGGAGGCTCCATTGACGGCATTATAAGTGTATCATTACGGTAACCTATGGCCTGAACCTCTTCTGAAGTAATTGGCACATCATAATTAAAAGCCTGAACCTGCCCATCGTAAGCGGTTTGCAAAATCAAATCAATAAGCCATTCTCGTCTGGAACCGTCAATATTCATTACCCACCAGTCTAAATCTGCTTCAGGAGCTTTTATTGTAACATCATATTGTATGCGTTCCGTAATAATTTTTAGATCCTCATTTTTTTCGTTCCGACATCCAAAAAATAATATTAATAAAACACTGGTAAATGCAGATAGAATAATTTTTTTCATATTTTCAAAATTTAAAATTATAACTCTTAACATTTCTTGTACTTAATCCAACAAATCTGGTCTTTTAAGCCTTGTGCGTTCAAGAGATTGTTCCTGACGCCATTGATCTATCAGTTTGTCATTTCCTGACAGAAGAATGTCCGGAACTTTAAAACCTTTAAATTCAGCAGGTCTTGTATATACGGGAGGAGCCAACAGACCATTCTGAAAAGAATCTGACAAAGCTGAAGTTTCATCATTAAGAACACCGGGAATGAGCCGTATTACTGTGTCACAAAATATCATGGCTGCAAGTTCTCCTCCCGACAAAACATAATCACCAATAGAAATTTCTGATGTGACGTACATTTCCCTGACACGTTCATCAATTCCTTTGTAGTGACCACATATTATAATAATATTATTCAAGGTAGAATATTTATTTGCAATCATCTGGTTAAAAACAATACCATCCGGTGTCATCAATATAACTTCATCGTATGTTCTTTCACTTTTCAAATGTTCAATACATGCGGCAATAGGCTCAATCATCATTACCATTCCTGACCCTCCGCCATAGGGGTAGTCGTCAACCTGCTTTTGCTTATTTACTGAAAAATCCCGTATGTTGTGAATTTTAATTTCAATCAGTCCTTTCTTCTGAGATCTTTTTATTATTGATTCAGAAAAAACAGGAACGAACATGTCGGAGAAAAGGCTTAAAATATCAATGCGCATAAGTTTGATTTTTGCAGGCATAAAGATAACAAATAGCCGTATTATGAAAGTGCTTTTAAAAAAATAAATTCATGCTGTAACATTTTTTTTATGAAGACCGTCCTATGAATGAATAAATAAAACAATCTTAAAATCAATCTTATGAAAAAAATTATTATAACATTAGCAGCAATGATGCTTACAATTGGTATTGTTAACGCATCAAATCCAACAACTCTTTCCGAAAAAATATATGAGTCAATAAAATACCCTGAATTTGCATTTCAAAATAAAATTGAGGGAGTAGTATTGGTCAGCTTTCAGATTAACAACGATGGCATCATCAATGTTGACCTTGCCAATGCCAGCAATGAAGATCTTAAAAACTATGTTGTTACGAAATTAAAAAACATGGTTTTACCGGTCTCTCAGCGTGAGAATTCAAGATATAATATGAAATTTGTTTTTAAGTTGCTTTAGTTGTGGTCAATTTCTAAGGCAGGGGGGAGATTCGTTCTCCCCCTTTTTTTTACCTTTATAAACTCAATATAATAACATGCATTAATGGGCCACAAGGATAAAGAATATTTATCTAAACCTGTTTTGGGAATATCAATTTGTCAGTTTTAAACTGTAGGTTTTTACAAAAATTTAGCAATTCCTCCATTAAAGTATCAGAAATTACTGGTGTTCGTGATAAAATCCAAAGATAATCACGGTTACTGCTTGTTACTACAGCATAGGTATAATTCTCGTCAAGCATAATAATGCGGTACTTGGCATAAAATATCCAGAAAAAACTTACCCTAAGCTCGCCACTCCTATCAGGAGTTTCCTTAAGAAAGGCTTTCCCTTCGGCATTCTTAGTTTTGCCATCAGCATCCCTACCTTGATTTAAAACTTTAATTTTACCGTCATCGCGCACTGAATAAGTGGCCGTAACATAATCCAGCCCACGCTCAAAGCTATGATCTAAACGAGCTATTTCATACCATTTGCCTAAAAATTTCTCTATATCAAAACCTTTAATAGTTTCAATATCTTTTGTACTTGAAAAACAACCCATACTTAAAAAAATAAAAAATGCAAGAAAATACTTTTTCATAAAATTATACTTTTTTTTAATAATAAACATCTCGCCAGTCTTTTTTCTTAGTAAGCTTTAAATCCTGAAGCACGGCGGCTTTAACATTAATAGTGACATTCCAGCTTTTCCTGTATCCTGTTGGTATCCAGTTAAATTTAAGCTCCCAGCAATGTAAGTCACGATAAATATCAACAGATGTATAAGAAAGACTTTTAGTGTCAAAATCATACCCCGAACGGAATCCAATTTTCCATTTTGGGGTTATATTCACATCCCCATAAAAATTAAGGGTCTGAACAATTTCATTTTCTCTTTCGGGTTCAAAAAAAATATATGAAAACGTAGTAGTATGTCTAAAGGTATATGACAAAGTGAGATTCCACGGCACGTTAAAATCAACATATGCCTCCGGATGTGCTTCAACCAGTGCCACTTCTTCTTCTGTGCCCCTTGTGGCAGGGCTTACTGCTGAAGTATTATTATTAGTTTTCTTTGATGATAAGTTCCAGTTAAGACTTAAAGCCCATTCACTGTTATTAAGCCTTGCTATTCTTTTGTTCACATCCCACTCAAACTGATTGACATTTCGCCCGTTACTATCAACAATATAAGGGTCGAGTGCAGCCATATACCTTATATCAAAATTTTTAAAGAGTACTGTGCGACCACTTAATAAAATCTTTGAAAAATTCATAGAATCTCTTGCAACATCGTATGAAGAACTTATGGTGAAGTTCTCAATCAAAACAACTTTCTTTGTGTCTGAAACGCTGTCCTTTGGAGTTCTGATTTTCATCTCCAAATTATTAGCAAGAGTTAAATTAATATTTCCCGATTTATTGGCCGGAGGACTGCCAAAAATACCATTCTCAAATATCGAATACTTTACAGGCTGAACAGAATTTTTACTACCATAAAATTTGTAGTAACCCCAAGTATAAGCACCAAAATCGGGAATATATGTAAAAGACAAAGAAGGTGTCAGCAGATGTCTGACAGCTTGAATCGGGCCTTTTCGAAATTTAAACATGCCATAAAGCTTAGTATTTAAGGCTGTCGAAAAGGAAAAATCACGAGAAGTGGCAAAACCATCAAGCGTATCTGTTTTCACATATCCCTGAATCAGATTATTAGGGTCAATATCATTACTCCAACCTTTGCGGATACTTTCAGTGTACCATCTTTCATTATAATTAACAGAATTGTTCCATGAAAAAAACTTCAGAACTTTAACAGAGCTGTTGATGGGAATATTGTGTTTGATACCATTTCTAAAATTCTGAAGACTTTGCTCAGTAAAAAATAATGAGTCAAGTGTTGAAAGCTCATTTTTTGCATTCATGGTATAACCTACATTGATGTTTTCATACCATTTGAGTTGACCCACTTGCACCTTACGACGTAACGGATAAAAACGATTGGCGGAAAACACCAACTCTGGAAGGCTTAAATCTACCCTGTTATTCAGGGTATTTTGACTGTGTCTTATATTGACAGAAAAATTATACTTTGAGGCAATGGTTGCTTGGTATGAAATATTGGATTGAAAAGTATTTGATAAATAATCACCGGTAGTACTGGGGTTATATTTATGAAAATTACTGGAGCCGGCATTAACATTCGCTGAAAAACGACTGTTAGGACGTGCTTTCGCATCTTGACTATGGTTCCACCTTACAAAAAAATCACTGCCACGCGCATAATCGGGAAAGCCTTTTTCACTTTGAATATTGAGGGCATAATTAAGATCTATACTTCCATTAAATTTATATCTTTTATTATAATTTGATATTGTTTTTATAGCCCAGCTACCTCTTGAGTAAATATCACCTCTGAGTGCCAGATCAACATACTCGTTAATCCCAAAATAATAACCGCCATTTTCAAGAAAGAACCCTCTGTTGGCCGACTCACCATAGGTAGGTATAAGTATGCCCGATTGTTGTCCTTTTTTGTTTGGAAAAAATCCAAACGGTAAAACAACAGGTAACGGAACATCAGCTACGTACAAAAAAACAGGACCGGTAACAATTTTGTTCTCAGGTATAACTTTGGCTTTCGTAAATCCAATATAAAAATGGGGATGTTCTAAATCACAAGTTGTATATTTACCGGTACTTATGAAAAGTTCGTCATTTGCTAACTTCTTTACTCTTGTACCATGAAGATAACCTTCGCCTTCTTCAGTTATAACTTTTTTAATAATGCCCTTTTTGGTATCAAAATTATATAACATCGTATCAGAACGAAAAGAACTTAAATTCTCCGTAAAAACAGGTTTCCCCTGCAACTGACCAGCAGAATCAAGACGTCCTGCTGCTAACAACATATTATCTGCAAAAGATATTTCAATATAATCAGCAACTATGGTGATATTTTCATATTTAATGCTGGCTCCTCCATACAAAAAAACACGCTGCTCCACAATATCAAATAAAATGGAGTCGTTTGAGGAATAGATAACCTGCGACTCAAGAGGGCTTTTTTTCGTTTTTGGAATAATTATGGATGTATCCGAATTCTGTTGTTCAATTGAAGAAGTAATACTATCGGAGGTTTGCAGGTTTATAAGAGAAGTGTCGCTTTGAGCAATGCACTTATTATTGGCAAAAACACAAAACAAAAAAAATAATGCAATAAATGTAAAGCGATGATAAATTTTCAATTTAAAAAAAATAGTATTTTTGTGTCTTACTTACATTATTACTGATGTCAATTTAACACCCTCAGATTAATCTCAACATGCCTACAAAACTAAATAAAATAATTAAAATGAAACGTTTTATTCTGATATTTAGTGTAATTTTCATAGCATCGGTAGTAGTTGTTTTTTCTCAATCTACTGATAAAAAACAACGTATCAGAACTGTTGTTATTGATGCCGGACATGGAGGTCATGACCCCGGTGCTGTAGGTTCTAAATATAAAGAAAAAGATATAGCATTGGCTATAGCATTGAAGTTTGGAGGTTATATTGAACAAAACATGCCGGATATAAAAGTGGCTTATACCCGAAAAACTGATGAATTCATAGAATTACATCGAAGAGCTCAGATAGCGAATCAAAGCAAAGCTGATTTATTTATATCCATCCATTGTAATGCTGCAAGAAACAGACAGGCATATGGCGCAGAAACTTTTGTGATGGGAATTCACAGAAGTCAGGAAAATCTTGAAGTAGCAAAATTAGAAAATGCCGTTATTTTACTTGAAGACAATGTTAACGATGTTTACGAAGGGTTTGATCCCAATTCCCCTGAAAGCAATATTATCTTTTCTCTTTTTCAGAATATTCATTTAGATCAGAGTTTGCTTTTTGCACGAAAAGTTCAGGATCAGTTCCGAGAGAGGGTCGGACGTGAAGACAGAGGCGTAAAACAAGCCGGTTTCTGGGTATTATATAAAGCAGCAGCAACAGGGATTCTTATTGAAACCGGATTTGTAAGCAATCCTGAAGAAGAAGAATTTTTAGGTTCGGAACAGGGTCAGGCATTTATGGCAAGTGCAATTTTTAGGGCATTCAAAGAATACAAAGAAAGAATTGAAGGCCAAAGTTTTACGAATTCTTCATCTCAAAATGGAATCGATACTGTTCAAACCCACGAAGAAGTCGTTATTGAAAACAATTCTCAGATTGACACATCTCAAAACAATATCAGATTTAGGGTACAGTTTGCAGCTTCATCAACCAACAAACCTCTGAATTCGTCTGAGTTTTCAGGTCTAAGCGTAGTAAAAGTTTATTTTCAGAATGGATTATATAGATACACTTCAGGAAATTTCATCACTATTGAAGAGGCTCAGAAATGGCAGGTTGATTTACAAAATAAAGGATTCAGAGATGCTTTCATTGTAGCTTTTCAAAATGAACAGAGAATTTCACGCGAAGATGCCCTTCGGTTAATTAAAAATAACTAAATTTGCGCCTAATCAAAATCTAATAACATTGAAAATCAAACGAGAACATAAAATAGGAATTGTTGCATTGGCATCAATAGCTTTATTTATATGGGGCTTTAACTTTCTCAAAGGTCGCGACATGTTTGTCAGAGAGAGTTACTATTATGGTGTATATTCACAGGTAAGCGGCCTTGTGGAAGGATCATCAGTTGAAATAAGCGGGCTTAAAGTAGGACGGGTAGAAGAAATATTTTTTCATGATGAAAAGCCTGATATGATTGTCATTAAAATGTCAGTTCGTAAAAGCGTTGCTTTACCCGACAATACAATTGCACGTATCTTCAGTGCTGACTTACTCGGCACAAGAGCCATTGAATTAAAAATCGGAGATAGTAAAAATCTGGCAAAGAAAGGCGATACGCTTCTTACTGATATTCAGGTAAGCATAGGAGAAGAAGTAAGTCTTCAAATGATGCCATTTAAAAAGAAAGCAGAAGACCTTATGCTCTCTATTGATTCTGTTATGGCAGTTATACAGTTTATTTTCAATGAAAATACAAGAGAGAATATTACTCAGAGTTTTGAAAGCATAAAACAAACAATCTCCAATCTTGAGCAAGCCACTTTTACTATTGACACACTGTTGGCCGAAGAAAAAACTAGGATTTCTAATATACTTACTAATATTGAATCCATTTCCCTCAATTTACGTCGCAGCAATCAACAAATTACTGATATTTTTAATAATCTTTCAGTAATTACAGATTCATTGGTTAAAGCCGATGTGGTAGGTGTCATTGATAATGCTAACAAAACCATGGCAGATGTGGCACTTATTATGGAAAAAATTAATAGTGGAGAAGGAAGTTTAGGGTTACTAATAAATAATGACAGCCTTTATAATAATCTTGAAAAATCTTCATTAGACCTTGACCGACTCCTGGAAGATATAAGAGTAAACCCGGACAGATATCTTCATTTTTCCGTCTTTGGAAGGAAAGTAAAAGATGCACCTCCAATAATTGAAGCTCCAGCAGGAAATTAATGAAGATGTCATTTCCCAAAACGATAATAAGACAGAATAATGTTAAATTAATGCATTTTCTTTCTTTATTTTTAATCTTTTTCACCTTTGGTATATATGCCCAAAGACCTACACAAGTAGAGCTTGTTAAAGCCAACACTCTTGAATTTGATAAATTGCTTAATAAAGAAGTAAGACGGCTCATTGGAGACGTTGTTCTAAAACATGACAACACATTTATGTATTGTGACAGTGCCTATCTTTATGCTGAAACTAATAATTTTGATGCTTTTGGGGAGATTTTTATTGAAGTATCAGATTCTGTCCGTTTATGGGGAAAATATCTGAAATACAACGGCAATAGTAAGATGGCAGAGTTGCACCAAGATGTGAAGATGGTTGACAACCAATCAACGCTTACAACTGAACATCTGTTTTACGATATGAAAAACAATATTGCTTTTTATGATAACAATGGGCATATTATCAGTGGCCAAAATACCCTGACAAGTTCTATCGGCAGATATTACTCTGACTCAAAGTTTTTCTTTTTCAAAGACAGCGTTGTTCTTATAAACCCTGAATATGTAATAAATTCAGACACACTAAAGTATAATACCGTCACTGAAATAGCATACTTTTTTGGCCCTACTACAATTGTAAGTGATGACAATGAAATTTATTGCGAATATGGTTGGTATGACACAAAAAATGACCTGTCTGAATTCAGCACAAAAGCTTATCTTAAAAATGAAAATCAGATTTTGGAAGGAGACAGCTTATTTTACGACAGAAATGTGGGGTATGGTAAAGCAGTTGGAAATGTGAAAATTACAGATTTAAAAGAAAAAATTATCATTTCTGGTCAATTTGGCGAATACTATGAAAAAACAGAAATTAGTCTTGTTACTGATTCTGCAAGTATGATACGTATTTTTGAAAACGACTCTTTATTCCTTCATTCTGATACTTTACGTTCGGTATTAGATTCGAGCGGATTAAAAAAGATACTGCTTGCATATTATAAAGTCAGATTTTTCAAAACAGATTTACAAGGTGTTTGCGATTCAATTGTTTTTACTTTTTCAGATTCAATAACTCATATGTATGGTAATCCTGTTATTTGGAGTGAGGAAAATCAAATTACAGCAGAATACATCAAAATATTATCAAAAAATAGCACAATTGACAAGATGTACATGCAATCTTCCGCATTTATTATATCACAACAAGACAGCATCAAATACAATCAAATCAAAGGTAGAGATATGGTTGGTTATTTTGAAAATGACGAATTGTACAAAATTGATGTTTCAGGCAATGGTCAAAGTGTTTACTATGTAACTGAAGATGATGGCAGCATTACAGGAGTAAATACATCAGAATCCGCTGAGTTAAGTATATTTTTGTACGACAATCAAGTTGACAAAATAACCTTCCGATCGAGACCTGAAGCCGTATTATATCCTATAGATGAGATACCTCAGGATAAATCTATATTGAGAGATTTTATTTGGTTAGACAAAATCAGACCTAAAGATAAAGTTGATATTTTTTTCTGGGTAGAAAGACCAGAGTAGTAATCATAGCCCTTCATTAAATTTCATAAAGAGGCTCAAAAGGCTTTCAAATAATTATTGATAATTGCGTTAAACTTTTGATTTTGTTTATACAAAAAAAAAGAGGTTATCAAATGACAACCTCTTAATAAGAATTTGGCGACGACATACTCTCCCACTAATGCAGTACCATCTGCGCTGAAGGGCTTAACTTCTCTGTTCGGTATGGGAAGAGGTGA
>JAQVVM010000080.1 GCA_028698995.1 Bacteroidales bacterium | reverse complement strand
ATGTTTTTTTGGAACAAGCAGAGGGCATCGTGGGTATAGCGTGCCAAAAAACAGAAAAGGTATGTTGCGCAGCATACACCACGCCCAGAAGGGATGGCTGGTTAGGGATGGCGGTATGGCGTAACTTTTTGCTGTAGGGCTGTGGTATCGTAATACGGTGGAACAAAAAAGCCGTTGCTAAGGTATGGCACAAAAGATAAAGCTGCAAGACCACCAAAAGGGATTACGGGATAATATTTTAAAGCAAAGATATAATAGTGGTATGGGTATGCAGCTTGAAATGAAATGAAGCGTTGCTGTAGTGCAGTGTAACGAAACGAAAGCAGAAGCGAAATGTAATGGAAAGCGAAATGCCCATGCCTCTATGACCTTTTTGGTGGATAGGCAATGTTTTTAATTTTTAAGGTTAGGAAATTTGCTGCTTTATTTTTTGTAACAGGTAGGAGAGCAACGAACTTTTTTGTAAAGTGTTGGGAAACGATACCGAAGGGATGGCTGCAATAATTATGACATACCATAGGGTTTGGGGCAGGGAATTGGCAAGTGAGCAAGCCATTAGAGAGCGGTGGCAAGTGGGGCTATTTAACATAATGTGCTTATAGGACAGCTTTGGTTTCAGGGTAAGGATAAGGGGCTGCTCCTATAAGAGCACATTATGTTAAAATAGCTTTGGGTTGTTTTTTTTCTGGCACAAGCGGAACGGTGGAGGTGGTTGGAGTGTAGCGACTTTTTGCTTTTGTGCTGGTTGGGTAGCTCTTTGACACCGAAATGGAGTGACAACGGAATGAAGATGGCAATGTGCTACTTTTGTGAGGCAATGCAGAAAGTGTGATAAAAAAAAACAACAGAAGGGTTGGGGTGGGATTGCAATAAAAGCAATTTATTCAAAAGTTAAAAAAAAAAATTTTTAAAGAGTACTTAGTTTATTAAAGAATTAATTATACCAGCAGAATTCAATTCGAAGATTTTATCTCCATTAAGGCAATCTGATTTATTTGTTGGATTTATTGAGCTAAAAATTGATAAATGTACAGATTTAGCGATTATTGAGTTTTCAAAATCACTATTTGAAAAGTAGCCATGTTGATTTGTAGAAAAAATTTGATAGTTGCAATCAATTAGATTTTTTACAACAGAAACAGATGGGTGACCATAAGTATTTTTACCAACTGAAAAAACAATAGGAGTATTTATGTTTCTATTAATAAGTTGCCAAAATGATTTTTTGAAACTGGCTTCAGAACCATGATGAGGGCACTGACATAAAACGAGGTTGCCTTTAAATTCTCCTTGCTTTTTTTTATTAACAAATAAAACATCTTTGTTTGAATCAGAAGTAAATAAAATATAATTATCATGCTTTTTTGAATATATTTTTATCACTGTTGAAAGCCAATTTGCCATTGAGTTATTGTCACTTGCTTCATAAAAGTCCTTATCCGGTAAGGACCTAATATAATTATTTAAATGTTCATTTGTTGGTGCAAGAAATTTAATAAAGTATTCTTCATTCAATTTAATGTCAGTAAAAATTGTATTGGCTTGGACAGGATGATGGTTCATGCCAATTTTATCTTCTGCTTCTTGAATTGTCTCTAATAAAAGACGAATTGCATTTTTAGCCTCATTAGTATTCACAGCTGACTTCCAGTAAGCAGGTGTATTATTAACAGTGTGTAAAAAATATTTGATTATTATACCGCTATTAATGCAATGACGAATTAATTCTTCAAAACCGGAAAAATGGTCTAAATGTGGGTGACTTAGAATTAAAAAATCAATGGCATTAATATTATAAACAGAGTTTTTAATGTGATCTAAAACAGGATTTGTATTTTGGTATTTGTTGCAATCAATGATACCAATTCTTTTTTCTTTGTTTTTCTCCCATTCAATAATAATAGAGTCACCTTGCCCAACATTTTTAAATGTTATACGCATCATAACTCTATGGGCTTGTCCAAAGGTTTATTAAATCTATCTGAGTCTATTCTATCCCAATTATCTTTAAGTTTAAAAGCCTCTTTATTAACAATCCCCTCTCCTCGTATAACATCAATCCTAGTAGAACCAATTTTTGATTTTATTGTTAACAAAACATATGGCGATTTTGAAAAATCATCAATATGGTCAAATAAATTACGAGGGAAAGTTCTGCTTTCAAATATATTATTTTCTTTATCAATTAAACATTCACAAACTACAATTTGTTTATCATAACTTATTATCTTAGAACTAATGTTAAAAGTTTTATCCCATTTCTCACTGGAAATAAAACCTCTTGATTTAAATGACTCTGTAATATATTTCTTATAATCTATAATAGGTTCAAAAGATGTTTCTTTATCAAAATTAACTTCATTTTCAGCTTTAAACGTCTCTTGTTTTGGAGAAAATGATGATGAAATATCATAGAGACTTGTTTCTATAAGGACATTCTCGCAAATAGTATTTTCTTCTTTAGTTATAACGCTTTCCATAAATTATCTCTATAATCAAGTGTATGTTTTAAATATTCTTTGTATTTTGTAAAAGATACTGATTTTATTTGTTCGAAAATTTTTATTTCTGCCATTAATCCCAATTTATCTAAATTTAGTAATTTTTCTTTTGATGAAGGCAATGCATTTCTATTAAGTAAATCAGATTCTCCTAAGTATGGTCCATATGTAATTGTAAGTTGTTTAGCATCAATATTTTTAACTAAAGTAATGGCAATATCTGATGGATTTGATACAAATTCATTCATACCAGTTTGATTAATGTTTTTAGAGATGAATTTTTCAATAATTTCATCTTTTTTGAAATCGGTATGAGATATACATATAGTATAGAATAAGCAATTTAAAACATTGCCAAAATAAGATAATTTTTTAATTTTTTCAAATAAATTAAAAAATGGTTCTTCGATTATTGAATTACTAAGTGCTAATTCTTTAATGTCCCCCTCAAATACTATCAATATTCTGTCCCAAGAAACAATAATCTGGTAATTATCAAAATTTAAAAAAAACCTCGCACGAAGATTGTTTTCTCTGTCTATATGTACATTATTAGCCATTGGTACAAATGGAGCTAAAGCCTCTTGAATAACAGATGGAAAATTTAATATATTAGTGTACCTGATCTCAAATTGATGCTTGGGTGTAATTGTAACCATTTTTTTCATTATTTGAAAAAAAATTTTTTGTATAAAGAATTTATAACAAAAATAAAAAAGAATTTGTAATAAATTTAATTTGTTGCAAAAATAAATTTTTTTTTTATAAAACGAATAATTATTTTGTTTGTTTCATTGAATAACAAACATATAGGCTTTAAATAAAAAAACTATAATACATGATTAATAAAATCCCCATGCTTGTTGAGAGTTAAAAATAAAAAATACTTTTACTAAAATAAAAAATAAAATTGAATATTAGCATTTTAAATCAATCAATGTTTTCGGTTTCAATGAACTTTTTTTCATAAAAATTAAGTGCAAATAAACTACCTAATCCTTTTTTGGTTTTATATACGCATCCTCCGTCAATGTTTATGGGGCTTTCAAATTTTTGAGAAAGGATAAATTTTCTTGATTGAGGTGTATGACCGTGAATTAGTATTTTTTTATTAAGGTAATTGTCGTTTACTTGATTATCACGAATCCATAACATTGAATTTGTGTCTTCGATAGGGTTTTGGATTTTGAAATTTAAACCTGCATGAACAATAAAAAAATCTTTAGTATTAATAAAGAATTGGGTTTGGGCAAAAAAGCTCCAGTAATATGGTTTTAGTTGATAAGCAGATTCTATATTAAAACTTTTAAGGGTTTTGTCGCCACCATTTACCATCCAGTGATGGAATGTGTCGTTACTATTCTCAGAATCAAGTAACATTTGTTCGTGATTTCCTCTAAGGGTGTGTATGTTATAATTTTGCTCTTTAAGATTTAAGATAAAATCAATTACTCCTTTGCTGTCATTCCCTCTATCAATATAATCACCTACAAAGTAAATTGTATCTGATTTCTGAATTTGAATTTTATTAAGAATAAGTTCTTTTAAAGTTGCTGAACAGCCATGAATATCGCCAATAACAAAAATACGTTCCATTTAAAAGAGTTTGCTTTTATCATTTGTTATTTCAAAGTCGAACTTGCCAATACGTATAATGTTTTTCCCAACTAAAGGAATTTTATTTTTTACTCTTTCGCCGTTTACATAAATTCCTGTACTGTTTAAATCATACAGCCAAGTGTCGTTTTTGGTGTTTATTATAATGCAATGTCTGCGGCTAATAGTTGTTTCTCCAGGTACTTCTACATCATTAATACTATAAGAGTATCTGCCAAATTTTATAATAGCATTTGAAAACTCTTTATTCTTCCAAGCAATGGGGTTGTTTTCTGTAAAATTGAGCAAAGAAGGAGAAAAATTATTGAAGCGATAATCCATAAACAGAAGCTTTGATTTCAAGGATGTTTTTAAATTAGAATTAAATGTGGGCTCCTCTTCTGTAATAACATCGTAATTATATTCAATAAAAGGATTGTCGGATTTGTAAGATTTAAATAACTTATGAGGAAATACAGGTTGACCAAAATTTTGCATTGCACAACAGATAAAGTAATTGTTTGCAAAACATTTATTTTTAGGGTCAACTTCAAGTAAAGTTTTTGCTAAGTCCATTGCAGGTTCGAAACGATTTGTTTCGTAGTAACATTGCAACAAAAGGTTGTATGCTTCATAATCTGATGGGTTGCGATGCAGGTGATCTGACAACAGTGAAATGGCTGTGGGGTAGTTTTTTAATTCAAGATTTATCCAGCCTAATTCTTTTTGCACATCAAGTCTGGGATTCCATTTTAGCGCCTTTTCGTAATAGATTTTAGATAATTTAATGTTGTTTAATAGCAAAAAATATTTCCCTTTCTGTTGAAAAATATTTACACTCGGTTTTAGTTCTCTTTCAGCATAATCAAGAATAGAAAAAGCTTTAGACCATTTTTTTTGTTTAATCAATAATTCTGCTTTTTCGGCTAAGTCTCCTGCTTTTATTACTTCTTTATCAAATATTACAGGAACAGATTGAGCTTGAATAGCTTCATGAAAATCTTTCATGCTCTGGAAACGTTGTTCGGGAATTTTACTGATGGCTTTCAAAATGATTTCCTGTTGCCAACTTGGCAAGCCGGTAATGCCAAAATCTTTTCTTTCGTGTAAATCGAGAATCTCATCAATTGTTTTACCGAAAAATGGATTCTTCTTCGTTAATAATTCTATTAATGTTACGCCTAAGGCATAAATATCAACTCTGACATCTTTTTCCGATTCTGAGTCCCAAATTAATGCTTCGGGGCTCATGTATGCCCAAGTACCTGCTACCTTATTTGCAATGCCAAAATCAGAAATTTTAATTGTTCTATTTTCAGAAAAAAGAATGTTATCTGGCTTAATATCGTGATGGACAATGTTTTTCTCATGTACCAAATGAAGTGTTTCTGTTAGTATAAGCATCCATTTCCAGATGAAATTAGATGTAATATTTTCTTTGTAAATCATCTTTCTTAAACTACCCAAGGGGCAATATTCCATTACGATATAAAGTAAACCTTCCTGAATGAAATGATGCTTATAAATGACAATGTTAGGATGATTAAATTTAGAAATCATTTGCATTTCATAAATAATATCATCTTGCATTTCTTTGTTTTCATTTTTTAATTGCTTAATAGCAACCAAATTTTCAGAATGTTCTTCCTTAGCGAGAAAGACTTTTCCAAAGCCCCCCTCTCCAAGGTCTTTTACAAAGCGATATTTATTGTCAAAAAGCTCGGGCATAAAAGAATGGTTTTATAAAAATTTTAATTAATATTCGGAAGCGAAGTTGGTGTTGTAGGGTTTCATGAATTATTGGTATGTTTTTTTGCTTCTTCTAAAATTTCATTATAATATACCATATGATTTTTTCCCCTTCTGAAATTTGGATGATAATTATTAACAAACTGTATATTTTCTGTACAATATTGAGAAATGTCTTTATTAATAAATTCATATGTGCCACCACAAATTGCAATATCTGGTTTAAAAGTGTTTATTTGCAACCAAATAAGTTCTTTGAATTTATTGTATGCATTTCGGATTGTTGGTGGATAGCTATTTGAAGCCCCACCCGTTTTTTTAAGATTAATGAATGCGATTTCGTTTAAAACCCAAAGTGTTTTTTCATTACCTTGGTTCTCCCAGTCAGACAATGTTTTTTCATATGATTGAAAATTATTTAATATACCCCAAGATACTAACATAATCATTTTATAAGTTCTTTTCCAGTTCCAATTATCATCTCTTACTGTTAAGTTTCTAGGGCTTTTTAAAAAGTCTCTCATATCCCAACTTGTTCCACTATTATCGTCTGGTTCCTTCAATATCCATAATATTTTTAATCTTGCATTTTGATACATTTCTTTATTAACTATACCATCAGGAATTAATTTTACTCCTGATTCCTTAAGTTGTTTGAAATGGTTTTCAATAATTGTGAGTTCTTTCATAATAAATACATTTTGTTTAATAAATTGAAATCTGTTTATTGAATGATCATTTTAGTAAATTATCAAAATCTGAACATGGTTAATATCTATGCATCCCTATCTTCTCTTAAATAGATTTTCAATGACTTAACTTCTATCTTAAAATATACAAGCAAATCAATAATGACATTTTTAATGTGATTTGCAGAAAGGTTAACTTCGGCATAAAAACCACCTGCAACTTTCTCATATACACGAAAAACGCTTTTGTCATTATGAAAATAGAAATTACCTCTGTTGCTTACAAATTTTGGTTCAGATGTAAGTTTTTTGAATTTAACTTTATCGCTCTCATAAAGTGTGCTTAACAAATTAACGTATAAGCTTTTCCATGTTTTTAAACCTTTAATGGCAGTATTTCCCAGAACAAAGCCATAAGGACGTTTGAATGTGAAATTTTCATCTAAGCTGTAGGCTTTGGTTTTATCTAATTCTTTGATAATACGCTCACGTTCTGTTACATTTCTAATGCTATCAATTTTAACAATATCTTCTGTTTCTGGGTTGATTCCAAAAAAGTTTTTTATTTGTTCCTCTAGAACATTTGAGCTTTCTGTAAATTGAGTGAGCTGTTCACTATAACCTGATAAAAACTCATAGCCTTTTTTTATAGAATCTTTATCACGTGGATCTATACTAAGATGAATATCATCTGCAAGAGACAGTAATTGTTCTTGTACAGTATTCATCAAGTCGAGGGTTTCTTTGATTTTTAAATGCGTCATAGCGTTTAATTTATGTTAAGTCAATTAATAAATATTTTTACTTGTTCTTGTAAATAATAAAAGAATCGTTTTAAGTAAGCCCATCTTCAATCCAGTCCATAACACTTTTACCAATTGATGCTTGCCAGTTCTTAATATTATCTTCTACATCAATAAAAAAAAGGCTGCATTCAATAGGTTTTTGGGGTTGCGAGTTATTGATGTCAATGAAATGGCCTGGAATTATATCATTATCACCGGGATACACAAGTGCTACTTTTTCGGATGAAAAATATTTATGATAGGCATACATTTGACGTAAATCTTCTATTGAAGGGGATTTGTTAATCATTTTCCATTTGGTATCAATAATGTAGGTGCTGTCATTGTATTGCACTTTTATATCAGGCCTTATAGAACGGCGGCTTCCATTGAGGGGTTTCCAAAAGTACTGTCTGTTTTGTGCACTTACCTTTAGCCTTTTGTCCTTTCTGAGGGCTATATAAAAGAAACGTTCCCATAACAAGTTCATGTCAAACATTAGGGTTAATACATGATTTCTACCCTTACTTAAATCAGGATGATACTGAAGTAGCAACAGTCTTGAAATTTCTATGGCTTTCTGATATAAAATAGTTTTGCGGTTTAAAGTTAATTTTTCAAAGGTATTTTCATAAACCTTTATATCAGCCATTTCAGGAAAATTCAGTAATAATGCCCCGATATTACTGCTAAGGGCTGCATTTGTATTGATGCTTTTTAAAAGCTTTAGGGTTTTATAAATGATTTGATGTAATAAGTGCTGGGTGTCGAAAGTGGTGTGTCTTACAAAAAATCTTTCCTGATGAGTGAGGTTGTACTGTATGTTTTTGCCAAAAAGCAAACTGCCTTTAAGTATGTATAAGTTGTTCACAGTTTTTCTGTATTTTTTTACAAACCCTTTATTAATGAGGTATTCAACTTCTCTAATGAACATTTCAATATACACATCAAGAATAGAGTTTGGCTTTATTTTAAGGGCACCAGTACCTGTGTTATAAACCTGAAATCCATAAACAGTACGAATCATATCTATTAGCATTTTACGCCAATATATTTTATCGTCTTTTTCTGATATATTATTTGATTTGTCTGCTTTTGGGAGTACTTCAATAAGCGTATTGCCAATTTGAATAACGCCCACATATTCGGCGAAGCATACCCCATTATGAATAAGTTTGTAATAGGGGAGCCCCTTTTCACCATGCAAAAGCTGAAGTGCTTTAAGTTTTTTATCATCAAAGCAAATGTCATTATAGCACACATCCTTTTTCAGGGATTGATGCTCAAAAACAGTAATGGTGTTTGTGCTAGATGGCATTATTTATTTAAATCAAGTTAAGGGCATTAATGAATTCATCATCAGATAATTTTTCTATATCTTTAATTCTATAAACTGTTTTCCCATCCAGGTTATCCGCATTATAATCAAAAAATTTTGAAAAGACTTTATCATTAAAATCTAAGGGTTTTTCAAAAAAGCCCTCTCCCAGTACCAAGCCAATTTTGCCATAATCGCCATAAAAGTATTCCTGCAAAAGCGGTATGATGTTGTTCTTAAAAACCATCTTCAGACCATGAGGTGAATCAATATTCATGAAATAGCTGTGCCCAATTAAATGGTCTTTATCCAAGAGCATTTCAATTCTTTCATTAAGCCTTGTGAGTAAACCCTCTAGATAAATCCCTTTAATTTCATTATCTTTAAGTAATTCAGGCTTTGGGGGCATTTCCTTAAAGCTGAATCTTCTGCGTAAGGCTGTATCAAGAGCTTCTACACTGCGGTCTGCAGTATTCATAGTGCCAATAATATAAAGGTTGGGGGGTACTTCAAAATCGGTTTTAGAGTAGGGTAGTTTAATTTTTAAATGTTCTTTGCCTCCTATACGCTTAGCAGGTTCCAATAATGTTATTAACTCGCCAAAAATGGAAGATACATTACCTCGGTTTATTTCATCAATTATGAGTACAACGTTTTGGGCATTTTCAAGATGATTTTTTATGGCATCTATAAAAACTCCGGCTTCATATTTTTTAATTATTTCTGCTGAATCAATTTCTGCTGAAAGTTCGTTTTCTGATGGAATAAAACCTTTCTCGAATTCTTTCAGACCACAAAATACAGAGTAAAATTCAGTCTCTCTATGACCAATACCCAGTTTTCGTATCATATTTAAGCTGGTGATTTCGTCAGGAGTTTTAAAAGCATCATAAATCTTTTGAAATTTTTCCTGTGTTAGGGGAGCAGATTTACGGGCAATTGAATTTTTGGCCCTTGCTATGATAGAACCACTTGAATTAATACCCTTTACTTGGGTTTCGTTTCCTGTAATGGTTGGGAAGATTATGCTTTCTTTTTTATCTAATTTGCTTTGTAAATGTTCAAGGAAACCATCGTACAACTCATCAAAAGAATATGCTGCATTATTTTTATCTGATTGTAAATAATTTTGGTAACATAAGTAGCCAGCGTATGCACATGCCTTTTTAAAAATACCCGATTGGATTTCATATTTAAGAAATTTATCATCATCATCGGGTTTAAGAGGTTTAATCCCTTCAATAAAATCCTCGTAACATAAGGATTGATGGAAGGTGATAAATTCAATTTGATTCGAATTCTTTAAATCATCGAATGCTTGTTTTATTATTATCCATTCTTCTTTTGTGTAGGTTTCTTTTAATGTAAAACCATTTATAATATTTAAAGCCATTGGTATGGCATTGTAGGTTTTGCCGGTACCGGGAGGGCCGAAAAGGATTTGGTTTAAAAAATTATTATTCATGTTTTTTTCTTGTAATATAATTGTTTTTGGCAATTTGTCTTTGTTGACACTTTTAATAGGACTTAAATTATCTTGTCTGGGTTCCTTGAAGTATTTATAAAACTCAAAATGCGTAACTGATAGATCATTTACTGCTTGAAAATTTTGAATTAAAAAAAGAATTTTTGCTGCTTTTTTATTGTCTTTGTATTCATCAAAAGTATTAAAGTAATAATGTACCTGCCTATTCTTATTCCATTTTTTTTGTTGTAATTCCTTATCAGAAGTAGCAAAGTCTATCGCTTGTGCATAGTATTTAATATCGTTTTTACTCTTCCAAAATATTTCAAAGTAGTGGTTTTCATTCAAATGATTTCTTAGTGATTTTAATGTGTCTGTAGTACCTGATGGTAGTTTGCTGTTCCAATATATAAAAAAATCTTTACCCCCCATTTTGCTGATGACGTCATCTTGCCAACCTGTGCTATCAGATGCCATTAAACCAATGATACTTTCAATCCAAAGATTTTTTATTTCATGTGTATATAATAAATGTGTTGCTAATACAGCTTTATTATCATTATTCTTAATGTTTGAAGAGTATTTTGCAAACAAGCTTAATATTTCATTAACATCGTTTAATTTAAAATAATTGCGAATTTGAGTTCTATGGTTTTCTGAACTTATGCTTACATTATTTTCGGGATCTTCAATAAATTTTATCGAATTTATTGCTGAATTGTATATGGATTTATTTAAATTATTGAAAGTGAATCCATTCAATTTATACTGAAATAGAACAATTGTCCAAATTTTTTGTGTTGTTTGAGAAAGTGAAACAGAGCGTTTATCATTATACGGATTCCATACCGCAGAATTGTAACCTTTTGCATCAAATATTGAAATCATTTTTCCAATTAACAATAAGAATTCTGAGAAGGTTGTGTTTACCTGTGAGTCCAATAATTTTTGAAAATTAAATGGCTCAGGTGGATTTGTCAAGAATGATTCTATTTGAGCTTTTATAGTCCGAACATCAAATTTTTTGTACAAGTTAAACATTTCTCTTAATTTTTCAAAATGGAATTCATCATTTTGAATAATTTTAACAAAGAATGGTTCTTTGATTTTATCAGATAAGATTTTTGAAATGTCTATTTTAATCATTTAATTTTTTTTAAATTAAGTTCATCATTGATTATTGATTGTGCTGCATCTGTTTTTAAGAATGCACAATCATTTTTCTCAACTTCCTTTTTAATAATGTCTTTTTGCTTCGATGTAACTTTCGGCAAATTAGATATTTGGTTCAATCTAAAAGCAATAAAACTATGAAAGTTGGGATCTTTAAGTTTAACATTTGAGCTAATAGTACCATTGCCTAAAATTATTTCATTTTTATAATTTGGTATAGAATTAACCCCTCTAATTACAGAGTAGAAAATAAATCTTAAAAATTTTCCATATACCGCAATGTATGAAAAATCATTTGACCAAAAAACATCACCATCTAATGCTCTTGTCATGTAATAATCTACACCATTTGAATCAAGATTATGATTCTTAATACGGCTTGTAAAAAATATATTTAAATTAAATAAATTATTGCTGAAATTCTGGTTTTGGAGGAAATCTTTCCATTCTTTTTCAACTTGTAAAAGTATTTTATAAAATGGCTGCTTAATAATACTCTCATCTTCAAATTTGATATTTAAAATTCTCCAAAGAAATGAAACCCCAAAATAAAATAGATTCTCATTATAATTAAACTGTGTTTGTTTTTCTTCCATATATGGGAGGAAAACATTTTCATTAAACCATTTCTCCGTTTTTCCAAATTTTTGCTCATCATCATTACACAGCCAAACTCTTTTTACTCCATCTTGTTCTCGTTTGTTGGGATTAGAAACATTTCTTAAATAAGCAGAACCAGTATTTTTCATGTATTTTATAACAAAATCAGGATAAATATGGCTGTTTCTTAAAGTTTCAGCTTTATCACATAGTTTGCATTTCCTTAACATTTTATATTGTTTATAGTTTTATAACAATTTTATTAATTTCACTGATGGCATTATCAAGTATAGGAAAATCCAATTCTAAATGTGTTTTGGCATTAAATTGCAGAATTTTATAGCATTCTTCAATTTTACTTTTATAATCAAACTGATTTTTAATATTTTTTTGTAATTCAGGAAGAGTATTTGAACAACATTGAATTTTTTCTATGTAATCAATGATATTATCAAAAGAAGAATTTTTAAACAAAGTTTTATACATATAGCTTTTAGACTTAAAATCTACTAACACGGTGCCTATTTCTAAAATCCTATTAGATATTACTTTAGCTTTAAAAATAGTTTCTAAACAAAAAAGCTCAGTATTTGAATAATTATCGTTTTTTATTCTATCTATTTCATAGGGAAGAATATAGGGATGTAGTGTTTGATGCAGGTAAAATTTCAGATTATTTAAATCTTTTAAAAAGTTAAAAGCAATATCCATTTTCTTTTGATGGATAATTTTAGATTTCCAAGAAAAGATTCCCCATAAAGTTGCAAGTGTTGTTATAGCAACTAATATAATATTAAGAAAATCAAAACTTAAACAGCAATTAATTAATGCCATATTTAATATATTTAAAAAATATTTACCTACTCCCAGCCTTATCCAAGCGTTGTTTTACCAACTCAGCAGTAGCCCAGTAAACTTCTTTACGTTCGTCTTCTGTTAAGCCAAGCTCATCAAAAATTATGTCATCAAGTTCTTTCCTGTCGGGTAATGGGTTCGGCACTTGGGAACGAATGGGTAAAGATTTGTTAAAACCTAATTCAGAGAAAATATCTTTGTGGATTCTTTCATACATTTCAAAATCAAAGCAAGGTGTTTTTTTTATATCAACAACAATATATTTTTTAATACCGTTTTTATATACATTTAAAGCACCTTCCCCCATATCAATTCCGCTTTCAATTTCTACAAGCATAATCCAAAGTGTCGAGTTTAAAGATGCAACAACTTTTTCTCTATATTGTATGTCATTTAAAATAATTTTATAAAACCGTTTAAATAAAATGTTCGCCTCATTATTTATTGTAACAAATTTTTCGCTATAAGTCCTTGGAACAACTAAGTGAGGAATAGTTCTGGAATTGCCACTTTTTCTTATACCTACATTTTCAATTGATGGATAATCATTTTTGATATTTATTGTTTCTATACTTTGTGATGATAAAATAACTCTGATTTTTGGAAAGTTATCTCCCACATTGTTATCATGTATATATCCTTCTATAGATGCTAAAGAAGATAATCGAAAAATTTTTTTATTTATAGAAGGCAATAATTTTGTGTAATAAATCTCTGGTGCTCTTAAATATTTACCACCCCATTTATCGCTTTTGTATATTAATGTTTCATCGTCAAAACCTTCTTCCAATAATTCTTGCGGTGTTTTTAGAATGACTCTATAATGTTCACGAAAGGTATTTTCCTGACAGTTTTCTTGCTCAATAAGCATAGGCGCATAAGCTGTATTAGTATAATCCGATTTATTCATAATAAACCGAATGGGAGTTCCTGTGGGCTTTAAAGATTTTAATAGGGATTCACTTAAACCATTGTTAATAATAGAAGAATGTAAATAAATGATTGTATTAACAGCGGCGCTAAAGCTTCGAGAGCTGCAGTCGTAAATGGTATGAAGTTGTGTGTGCTTTAGCAAAAAATGCTGCACAAATCCGCCAAATTCTACATCAAGCCAAGAATTTGAAATAATAAAACAGAATGTGCCTTTACTGTTAAGCAAAGCAGGCAAAAGCAACTGAAAATAAACATAGAGGTCGCTGCGACCAGGCACTTTGTTGCCATAAATATTAATGGTGCGTGCCCCTTCATCAGTACTAATTTTAGCTTTTGTATTTAAAAAAGGATACACCTGAAAAATCCTATCAGATAATTTCTTTTTATAAGCATTGGATATTTTGGCTTTTTCAATTCTGTTTTCAGTTTTAAGGAGGCGTTCAAGTTCTATGGCGTTATCGGCAGGCAAAATATCTTCTTGTCTTACATAAGGCGGATTGCCTATAATGAGGTCAAAACCAGGGTCATCCTGCGTTAAAAATATTTCCATAAAATCAATATCAAAGCTAAAAGGAAGCCTTCCCGTTTTATTTATGGCACTTAAAACATTCTGTAATTGTCCGTTTTCAGCTTCGATACTAACTATCATATCTTCAAACAGGTTCCCTCTTTTCTCATCGCCAAAAATAC
The DNA here is from genome assembly GCA_028698995.1 of Bacteroidales bacterium. Classification (GTDB taxonomy): domain Bacteria; phylum Bacteroidota; class Bacteroidia; order Bacteroidales; family PXBB01; genus JAQVVM01. The sequence continues at coordinate 563 of JAQVVM010000080.1, read as the reverse complement.
TTTGTTGTCCATCGCCTTTAGATAACCTTACAATATCCTGATTGTTTTCAAATATCAATTCCTTTAAAAACTCTTTAAACACAAAAAGCTCTTCGTTTTTAAGTTCTTTAAAACTGATGTTTGAGGCAGATTGATTTGTAATAAAAGCTTTCTTTTTTTTAATAAACTCGTTGAGCTTACGGGTAGCACCCGCATTTCTGAGGCGTTTCTTGCCATCTTTCTTTGTAAACAATCCTTTAATAGAAAAATCCAAGCTACCAATTTCCTGTATTAGAGAATTTCCCTGACGCAATTTAAAATCAAGATTAGGCAATAGAGGTTCTTTGGTAAGTTGTTCTGTAGTGAACTCAGCATCAGCAATCATATACAACCAGAAGCGAAGTTCTGCAATACGTACAGCCCACTCTTTAATATCTACACCGTAAATTGATTCGGAAATGATTTGCTTTTTCAATAAAAACTCTGAATGCGGTGTAAGAGCCGCTTTATTGTACTCGTGTAAACATTTTACAAGTTCCACCTGCAATTGAATAACGCCAAGCAACATTGAACCAGAACCACAT
>JAQVVM010000029.1 GCA_028698995.1 Bacteroidales bacterium | reverse complement strand
TTTTTGATTTTGCCTTTATAATGTAAATTCCTTTAGAATACATATTTAATTCCAATACCATACTTTCCTTTGCCTTGATATTTAAGTCTTTAAGAACTTGACCTACACTATTGATTAAGAAAATCTCAATGGCTTCATTTTGATTATTGTTTACAGATACTTTACCTGAATAAACAGGGTTGGGATAAATTTGTACCAAATCAATATCCTGAATGTGCTCTGATAAAGAAGCTGGCAAACTAAAGTTATTGAAAAAATCCCATATTTCTGCACTGGCATTTATATCTTGATTGGTATTGCCGAGACTTGCAACGGGGAATCCTCCTGGCCATGTGTGTCCACCATTGATAACTTTATATAATATCAGTTGTTCCTGCCCTGCACAAGGTGTATAATGATGTTTTTCAACCGTGCATAAATCTGTACTATTGATGTCTGTTATGTTTGTAATTGTTGGAGTTTGTGCACAATTATTTTTGTTTGCCCAAAATTGCATTAGTGCATCAACAGAAAGGACACCGCTTGCACCTGAATAAGGGACTACCGCATCGGCAGTACCATGGATCTGTAATACAGGTACAGCTCTTGACTGCTGGCAATTACTCTCCATTAATATAGTCATAGAACCTGTTACTGATGCGATTGCTGCAATTCTGTCACTCATCTGACATGCAAGAAGATGGCTAAAAAAACCACCATTGGACATACCGCAGGCATAAACTCGGAGCAAATCAATCGAATATTTTGAATACAATGTATCTATTAAAGCATCTGTAAATCCAATATCATCAGAAGTGGAGTTTCCTACAAGCCCTACATTCCATGAATTGTTGATACCTTGTGGATAAACTGCTATAAAGTCGTGTGTTTCAGCAAGTTGATTAAACTGGGAGTAAAGCATCATATTGTCTGCAGTTTGCCCATATCCATGATAAATAAGTACTACCGGCAAAGATGTTCCTTGCGTAAAAGCAGAGGGTAAATAAGTTATATAACTTCTGTTCTGACTATCATAAATAAAACTGTTGGTTATTTGAGCGGATATCGATTGTACAATCAAAGAAAACAGGCTCAGTAGCAGATAATATTTAAAAGTGTAAATATTTTTTGATATCATTTTGAATTTTTTTTGAAAATAAAAAAAGCAGACTGAAATAGCCTGCTTTTTATTGGCAACAGTTTTTCAACTAGTTTTGAGGAGCTGGATCTGGAGCAGTTGTAACAGCCGGATCAAAAACTTCTCCTGTCAAGCGCAGCATTATTGTTGGGTTGCTGGCATTTGACTGAACTGTGATGTTTTTGTTGATGGTGTGTACTCTGTTCATCGTTGTATAACGAACACTGATAACACCACTTTCACCTGGTGCAATAGGTTCCTGAGGCCATGAAGGAACAGTACAACCACAGGATGCTCTCACGTTTGTGAGAATTAATGGTTCTTTCCCTGTGTTTCTGAATTTAAACTCACAACTACCATCACTGTTAAGGGGCACTCTGCCGTAATCATAAGTCTCACTTTCAAAAGTGATAACCGGTGCATTTGGGTTGTCAACCGGTTGTTGTTCTGTTGTATTCTGTGCCATAACAACCGAAGTTGTCATAATCGCAAAAATTAAAATTGAAAAAAACTTTTTCATGGTTAAATGAATTAAATGAAAAAAATGTTAATTAAGTAACGCAAAGTTACAGTATTTTATTTATCAATATGTAAGCCAGACTTATTTTTTTTCTAAAAATTTCTTAATATTTTTCTTATACTTTTGTAAAAACAAATTATAAACTCAGATATGACTCTTTTTACTGATTTAATTAAAAAAAGACAAAGTACCAGAAAGTTCTCTGGTAAACCTATCAATAAGGATGACCTAATAAAGTGTATAGAGGCGGCACGTTTAGCACCTTCTGCAAGCAATTCACAACCGTGGAAGTTCATAGTCGTTGATGACCCGGAATTAAGAAAACAGGTGGCTAAGCACACTTATGAAAATGTTTGGTTGTTTAATAGATTTACAGCTAATGCACCATGTATGATTGTAGTTACAATTGAAAAGCAAAGTTTATTGACCCGTATAGCAACCCGAATAAAAGACATCAACTGGGAATTGATTGATATTGGAATAGCATCACAGCATTTATGTCTGCAGGCTGAGGAATTAGATCTTGGAACCTGCATGATTGGTTGGTTCAATGAGGAGCCTATAAAAAAATTATTAAAAATTCCATCAACCAAACGTATCGGATTGCTTATTGCATTAGGTTATCCTGTTGAAGGTTACCGTATAAGAGAAAAAATTAGAAAAAGCATTGACACTGTTTTGTCTTATAATTCATATTAGACCTGCAATTAGAAATTTATCTTCCAGGTAGACAAAGGATATAACCCCATCTTTTGGTAATTATGAATCTTACCTGTTCTTACATCTATCCGTTCAGTATAAATATTGGTGTAGTTTGTTCTATATTGTAGGTCCAGAGTTAGCTCCGAGCTTAATTTTGCTTTGTTTCGTCGGAATCCGAATCGGATACTGATTCTTTTATAATCCGGATATCTTACTGTGTAGGCATTATTCCAGTCTAAAGTTTCATAACCATTATTGAGAGTACCTCCTACATCATAAGGGATATAAGGTCGGCCTCCATTCCATGTAAAACGTGCTCCAAGCACAAGAACACCGTTTCTTTTTTTACCGATTGTTTTTTCATAACCCCCCACAGCATTTATCAGATATCGTGTATCAAAAGCAGTGGGTCTTTCAATATTATCGGCAGCTGTATAGGTGGAATTAAAAAGAGATGATGTCAGGAGAAAATAAAAGTTATTATTGAAGAACTTTTCAAGTGTCATCTCAATACCGTAATTACTTCCGGTACCAGTATTGATAAGGCTGTCCTGGCGTCCAACGAAGTACTCTACCCCTGCATTAAGCATAGAGTAAGCTCCTATGCTTTGCTTTACAGGTATGTTATAAAGTTGCTGATAATATACTTCGGTTTTTAGGCGTAAAAATTCACTCAGTAGATAATCATGCCCAATAACATAGTGCCTGCATTTTGTGAAGTCGAGGTTTATGTTGCTCAGGTTATATGAACCATCGGGTTGGAGGGTTTGAGCAAAGTACATCATGCGGGCTTGCATCTGACTATGCATACCAAATCCGATATTGAGCGATTGAACGGGGTTAATATCCCATTTAATACCTATGCGTGGCTCCAATGTCCAAGAATTGTTAAGATTAAACAATTGGTAGTGCAAGCCGCCCACTATTAATAATTTGGATGTAAGTTTTTGGTGCCACTGGCTGTAAGCCCTTAAAAGAGACATTCGTCCTCCCGCATCGGTATCATTTTCATACTGCTGATTTCTAAAGGTGCTGTCTTTATAGATATAGTCAATAATATCATAATAAAAACCCGAGCTAAAATCACTCTTAGAGCTTATTTTTCTCATTATAGATGAAGTGATGCTGTATTTAGTTTCAGAAGATTTTTCACCTGCTTTGAGAAAAACAGGTCTATTCTGAAGACTGAAGGTGTCAATTTTGGAAGTTACCTCAGACCCTGAAATAATAAACGATGTTTTCAATCTTGTTTTTTCACCCATAAAATGCAGATTCGACAGAGCAAACATACCTAAAGCAGAGCTATTAATAACATCTTCTCCGGATTCGTCAAACATCCAGTCTTTTTGCTTTTTGTCGGTATCAAAGATTTTAATTGAACTCAAACCTCCAAGACCAATCAGGCTGAATTTTCCCTTACTATAGGGCAGGTTAACTTTTAAGTTCAAATCTTGATATCTTGGATCAATCCCCAGATTCACACCAATTGAATTAAGAATTTCGAGAATGGAATATCTGTAGGCTATGATATAGGAGGCTTGGTGTTTTTTGGAAAAGGGTCCTTCTGTTCCAATCTCCAGACCATTCCAACCCGTTTGAAGCCAATGTTCTCTTTTTGTATTATTACCATTGCGCATTTTAAGGTCGAAAACTCCTGAGGTTGCATTGCCAAATTCTGCAGGAAAAGCACCCGACAAAAAATCAGAGGTCGTTAACAGGTTTGTGTTTAGAATCGTTATCGGCCCGCCGGTAGTTCCAGAAGCGGCATAGTGGTTTGGATTGGCTATTTCAATATCATCCAGCCGCCATAAAATACCCATTGGAGAATTTCCCCGAATGACAATATCATTTCTGTTATCCTTTCCTGTCATAACCCCCGCATAATTTGCAGCCATACGTGCAGGATCACCATAACTGCCAGCATAACGTCCTGTTTCTTCAAGGGTAAAAGAACGAGCACTGATGATTGCCATTGTATTTACGGGTTGGTCCTTTCGGCTGTATGCTTTAATAACAAATTCCTCTAGGTCAAAAGCATGTTCTTCAAGTTCGAAATTAATAACTTGCTCCCTTCCAGAGCTTAATATGACATTGCTGAGTGTTTGAGATGAGTAGCCTAAATATGAACACTCAATATTGATTCTTCCCAGCGGTACATCCCTTATGATGTAGTTGCCATCAATATCAGATATTACAGCCATTACAGGCTCAAAATTACGCAGAACTACTGTTGCTCCCGGGATTGGTAACTGTGTCTGTTTGTCTAAAATTTTACCTCTGACTGTTTGTTTTAAAGTATCCTGAGCTTTTAAAGAAATGTTTAAAAGAAGAAAAAGAATTAAAATAATGCGTGTGTTTTTAATAAAACCCATATTTGCAAAACTCAAGATTTACTTTCTTCTTATGTTTTTACCAAAGCTTTTATTACTTGAATCTTCACTGCGTGGTTTATATATACCATTGTCAATCTCTTTATTGATGACTTTCATGAAAAGTTTAAACATTTTTTCACTTTGTGTTTCATCCTTATAAAAAGCATCCCATGCATAATAATAAAGTTCCTGCAATTTTTCGGGAGTCATGTTTTTGGGTTGATATACTACTTTGCCGGCATTGTAATCATTCCAATTAAAATTGAAAATCCTTTTTTGTTGTAAAAGGTCGTCATAGGCTTTTGTTTTTGGGAAAGGTGTCAGGACGGTAAATTCGGCTAAATCCAGTTCAATTTCGAGCAAAAAGTCTATAAGTCTTTTAATACTGTCTTCGGTTTGATTATCCAGACCCAATAAAATGGTCCCTTCAACACCTATACCGTAATCATGATAACGTTTTATACGTTCTCTGATATAGTCGGAAGTGTCGAAAACAGCCTGATAAACATACCATGCACCAGCCTGAGCAGCAAGGTCCAGCACTTCGGGCTTGTCTTCTATGGTATGACAACACCAATTCTTTTTTAAAGGAATCATTTCTTTAAAAAGGTCCATTTCCCATTTGGTGTCGCATGCTAAAGAATTATCAACAATAAAAAGACGGTTATTATCAATTTTTTCGAGTTCTTCGATTGATTTATCAATAGGGCGTGGACGAAATTTACGTCCCCCAAGATAAGCAACAGCACAAGGATAACAATTGTAACGACATCCGCGAGAGGCATGAAAAAGATCAACCATTCTCGTTCCTCTATGATAATACATGGTCTTATTAAGAATATCTCTGCGAGCTGTTCCCACAAGAGAAATGTCAGGAAGGTCGTTCATAAAATTATAAACTTTTTTTAACCGGTTGTTTCTGAAATCTTCAAATACGGTTTCCATTTTACCTTCTGATTCACCTAAGAAAATGGCATCAGCATAAGTCATCGTTTCTTCAGCATGAAGCATGGTTGAAATGCCTCCAAACAATACTTTTTTCCCTAGTTTTTGATATTGTTGTGCTATTTCCCACCCTCTTTTCACCTGTGTAGTTAACATCATTGAAATTCCTACAAAATCAACATCAGATGAAAACTGTATAGGTTCTACATTTTCATCAGTAAAAACGACATCAACATAAGAAGGTAGAGATGCTGCAAAAACAACAGGACCATGAGGCGGTAAATGAAAGGTTGTTTGCCCTTCCAGTTTTTCCCATTTTGGATATATCAGGTGAAATTTCATATATTGATGTACAACGTATTATTAAGTCATGCTTATTACCACAAAAATAAAAATAATAATCCAACAAATTCAGAAAATAACACAAATGGTAAAAAGTTCCAATGACATATTATTCAGATATTTACTATTTTTGTAAAAAACAATAGACACATGAATACATTAAAAATTGACATCAAACACACAAGAGATTTTATTAATCCCGAAGAAATTGAAGCTTATAGCGATTTGGTAAAGAATGCTTTTAAGATGATATACAATAAAACCGGAGCCGGAAATAATTTTTTAGGCTGGGTAAACTTACCAACAGATACGGATAATGACACAATAGAAGATATTTATAAAACAGTAAATGATTTATCAAAAGAAATTGAAGTTTTTGTTGTCATAGGTATTGGTGGTTCTTACCTGGGAGCAAGAGCAGTTATTGATGCTCTAAATAATCCTTTTAATTCTTTTAAGGCAATATCAGAAAACCGGCACCCACATATCGTTTATGCAGGACATAATCTTAGTCAGGATTATCTGTGCGAGTTGTTGGAATTTCTTAAAGAAAAAGAATATGCCGTAGCAGTAGTTTCAAAGTCAGGAACTACGACTGAGCCGGCAGTTGCATTTAGGCTGATAAAAGAACAGATGTTAAAGAAGTATGGTGAAGAAAAAACAAAAGAGCGTATCATTGCCGTTACCGACAAAGAAAAAGGTGCCCTTAAAATGTTTTCTGATGCACAAGGGTACAAAACGTATATAATCCCCGATGATGTGGGCGGGCGTTATTCTGTACTTACACCTGTAGGTCTTCTCCCTATTGCTATGGCCGGATACGACATTAGTGCACTACTAAACGGAGCTCATTTTATGTTAGAACACATTTCTGAAACAACAAATCTGTATGAAAATCCGGCTGCCTTATATGCTATTATTCGTAATATTTTATACCGTAAAGGTAAATCTGTTGAAATTATGGCTTCCTATAATTCCTCTCTTTCTTATATGATTGAGTGGTGGAAACAGTTATTTGGAGAAAGCGAAGGTAAAGAATTAAAAGGTATATTTCCTGCAGGGGTTAATTTTACTACAGACTTGCATTCTTTAGGGCAATATATTCAGGATGGACTACGTATGCTTTTTGTCTCCACAATTAATGTTGAGAAACCCTTACATAATCTTACTGTCCCTTACGATCCTGATAATATTGATGGACTCAATTATTTAGCAGGGAGAGAAATTGATCACATCAACAAAAAGGCATATTTAGGAACTACTTTGGCACATGTAGAAGGAGGTGTTCCAAATATTGAAATTTCAATAAAAAAATTAGATGAATTCAATCTGGGACAACTTATATATTTTTTTGAAATGAGTTGTGCTGTCAGTGGGTATTTATTACAGGTAAACCCCTTTGATCAGCCCGGAGTAGAAGCCTACAAGAACAATATGTTTGCATTATTAGGAAAACCAGGTTATGAAAAACTTAATGATGATTTAATGGGAAGAATTAATAAGTAAAAATAAGTTTATTTAAAAAATTTACATATAATAAAGCTTAAAACAACTCAATTTCAACGTATTACTTCAGTAGTTCTATTTGCAATATTAACCTTAATTTTTTTGGAAATAACGCCCATATATTCCCATTGTACTGTAAAAACATTGGCATAAGCATCTTTTTCAAAAACCCACCATGCGTATGTGTCTTTGACGTTTTTTCTTAACATGTGGTCATTGTTGGTGGCTTCAACTCCATTGTACATGGATACCGGATTACTCAGACTGTCATTTATGTACAGATTGACAAACTGAGAACGATTTGATACCCCAAGGTCAGGGATGGGGTTATTACCCTTATTCAAGATTGTAAGAATGAATCTTACAGCAGGCTCTGAGATATGTTCCATTGAACCGTAAGGACCATTGTATGTAAAAAACTCCACGCTACTTTCAACTGACACAGAATCGCTATTAATACTTTGTTTTGCACTTTGTGCACAGATAGCCATAATTGAAAAATTCAATAAAAGAAATAAATAAAGTGATTTCATAATATTACAGATTAGAATAGTGTTTTAAACAACTTCTGCAACAACAAATGTACTGCCTCCAATATAAATTAAATCTTTTGGCGAAGCCTTTTTTCTAGCTTCATCATATGCTGCTTTTACCGAGCTGTAAACATCTCCAGTTAAGTTAAAAACTTTGGCTTCTTTTTGAAGAATATTTGGGTCTAAACCACGAGGAATATCCGGTCTTGAAAAATAATAAACAGCATTTGACGGCAGTAATTTAAGAATGTTTTTTATATCCTTATCATTTACCATTCCTAGAACAATATGCAGCTTATCATAGGAAATTTTTCTTAATTGACCTATAATTTCATTTATACCTGCTTCATTGTGGGCTGTATCGCAAACAGTATATGGTTTCTTTGATAAAATTTGCCACCTCCCTTGCAGCCCGGTATTTTTAACTATATTTTTTATCCCTTTGATAATATCTTCTTCAGAAATTTCGTATCCAATCTCAGTAATGACATCCAGTGATTTTAACACAGTAATTATATTATGTCTCTGATAATGACCTCTTAAAGGGATTTCCAGCTTTATTAATGATTGATTTTTGAGGTTGCGAATAAGATAAAAATCAGAATTTTTGTTTTTAAATGAAGGTTTAAAAGATTCAATGCTAAAAAATTCTTCTGCAAAGTAAATTGATGATTGGGTAGTTCTTGCCTTTTCATTAAAAATTTCATCCGTATTTTTCTGTTTTTGTCCAATTACGGCAGGTGTTCCAGATTTAATAATACCTGCTTTTTCATAAGCAATCTGTTCAAGAGAATTACCCAATAAAGACATGTGGTCAAAAGCAATATTTGTTATAACCGAAAGTTCCGGATTAATGACATTGGTAGAGTCTAGCCTGCCTCCCAATCCTGTTTCAATAATTGCAATATCAACTTTATGTGTAACAAAATAGTCGAAAGCCAAACCCACAGTCATTTCAAAAAATGAAAGGTTAAAATTCAGAAAATCCTTTCTGTGTTTTTTTACGAAATTATTGACATAGGAAATACCTATTTTTTTCCCGTTAATTTTAATACGTTCTCTAAAATCCTTTAAATGGGGAGATGTATATAAACCTGTTTTAAAACCGGCTTCCTGAAAAACAGATGCAATAAAATGTGCAACAGAACCCTTACCATTTGTTCCTGCAATATGAATTGTTTTAATTTTTCTTTCGGGGTTTCCAAGTAATTTGCATAAAGCCACAGTATTGTCCAAGTCAACTTTGTAAGCAGCCTGTCCAATTCTTTGATAAACAGGAAGCTGACTGTAAAGGAATTCCAAGGTTTGTTTGAAATTCATTACCTAATTCAGCCTGATAAAACGATAAGTTATTGTACCTTGTTGCTCTTCAGGGGCATCTGGTTTTGCATCGAATGTAGCTCTGAGAGCTGCTTGTTGGGCTAAATTACGGAGGGTTCTGTCGGATGTTGTTGAGCCTTGTGCGCCGGGAGTTGCTTGTTTTACCTTGCCTTCTCTATTAACAACAATACTTACAACTACAATGCCCTGTTCAAGGGTATTATATTCGGGAATGGGCAGAGATCTAGAACTGCGACCTGCTAATGAATAAGAAATACCGTTACCGTTAGTGCCCACAGGACTTGTTGCATTTGGATTACCATTTGGATTACCCTGAAATCCAGGATTATTTGTCTGTCCGGAATTTCCTCCGTTATTATTTCCCGGAAACATATAATTTGAATTTACTGTTTGCTCCTGTCTTATTTCTGTTTGCCTGTCATTAACCTGTGTTTGATTTTGATTCGTGTTTGTATTTTCAGGTCTTGGTCTTACATTGGTGTTATTAATAGCAGGAGTTTCTTCTGTATTTTGTGTTAAAATCTCATCATTTGAATTATCTGAATTTGGGCTAGATGAAGTCTCAATATGGGGAGGAGGAGGTGTGAACGAAAGATCTCCCATTCCGTCAAGAGTCCCGAGACGGACTTCAATACCCTCTTCTTCAGGTAATGGCAAGGGCGTGCGTAAACCGAAAAAAATCAGACATAATAACAACAGCATGTGAAAACCAACAGTTGCCAGAAGACCACTGACTCTGTCTTTTTTATTAGTTGTTTCCATAGTTTTAATTTTTAAGAATGAATAACAGATACAAAAAAATACCTATTTCCATAAAACCTATAGAATTATTCTGCCGGTTGTGTTGCCAGAATAACTTTATGTTTGGTGTTCAGTGTGCTGTTAATCTGATTCACAGCGTCTATTATGTTAACAATATGCTGAACTTCCACTGTCTTATCTGCTCTCAGAACTATGGTCGCTTCAACATCATTGCCAACAGAAGCACTTATTCTGTCCTGTAATTGATTAGGTTCAACATAGTTTTCTTCAACAAAATATTGACCAAGTTCATTGATATAAACGGTTAGTGTTTGTTTAGCCATTGTACGACTGTTACTGCTTGGCAGCAACAGTTTGATGGCATTCGGGCTTACAAGTGTTGAAGTAAGCATAAAGAATATTAACAAAAGAAATACAATATCCGACATTGAAGCCATACTGAATGAGACATCTCTTTTATTTCTTATTTTAATTGCCATGACCTACTCATTTAATATTTATACACATAAAACCTTTTAATGTTTCACTTCTAAGAAGCAGGTTCATTAAGTAAATCCATAAATTCAGTAGCTCTTGCTTCGAGCATAAAAACAACTTTTTCTATACGTGAAACCAGAATGTTGTAACAAATATATGCTAAAATACCAACTACAAGTCCGGCAAGAGTGGTTATCATTGCTTCGTATATGCCGCCTGCAAGTAAGGAAATGTCAATATTGTTTCCTGCTTTTGACATATTGTAAAAAGCTTTAATCATTCCTGAAACAGTCCCAAGGAAACCAATCATGGGAGCAGCACCTGATATCGTCCCAAGAATAGCTATATTCTTTTCCAATTTGTTAACCTCTAATTTTCCTACTGTTTCAATAGCAGTACTTACATCATTAAGCGGTTTGCCAATACGCATCAAGCCTTTCTCAATCATTCTAGCAATAGGGGAATTATTGTGCTTGCAAAGTGATAAAGCAGAATCAAGTCTCCCGTCGTGAATAAAATCACGAATACTGTTCATGAAGTTGGTCTCTTCTTTTGAAGCCCTGTTAATGGCTAAAAATCTTTCAACAAAAATATAAATTGCAATAAAAGAAAAAATGACCAAGGGAACCATAACCCACCCCCCCTTAATCAATAATGACCACAATGTTAAAGTTTCGAATTCCTGCTGAACAACCGGGCTTGCAACTATGCTTGCTACTGTATCCTGAACAGTGACAGCATCTGTGATTTGTAATAATAATCCTAACATCAGATAATTTATTAAGTTAATTAAAAAATTACTATAACATATAACAAGATCTTTGTATAAAATATTGCTTTTGCTTCAAAAGTAAACAATTATTCTTTTTTTGATGGTCTTTCTAATAAGGCTTTTCTGGAAAGTTTAAGTTTTCCTGTTTTTTTGTCGAAATCAATGAGTTTAACTTCGAGTTCATCACCTACGACAAAACCGGCATCTTCTACTTTTTCAAAGCGCGTCCAGTCAATCTCAGAAATGTGCAGTAACCCATCTTTTCCGGGAAGAATTTCGATGAATAAGCCAAATGGCATAACGCTTTTCACTTTTCCCTTGTAAACTTCTCCAATTTCGGGTATTGCAACAATGCCTTTGATTCTTGACATAACCTTATCGATTGATTCTTTATTTTCAGAGAAAATATCTACAATACCATAATCTCCAATTTCTTCAATGGTAATTGTACATGCAAATTCGCGTTGCATTTCTTGAATTATTTTCCCTCCGGGGCCAATAATAGCACCAATGAATTCTCTTGGAATAGTCATTTTAATAAGGCGTGGAACAAAAGGTTTGTAATCTTCTCTGGGCTCGGGGATTACCTGTTTCATTATATTCAAAATGTGTAATCTTCCGTTTTTAGCTTGGAATAGAGCATTTTGAAGAATTTCAAAAGAAAGACCGTCAATTTTAATGTCCATCTGGCAAGCCGTGATGCCATCGGTAGTTCCAGTGACTTTAAAATCCATATCACCCAAATGGTCTTCATCACCTAAAATATCAGATAATACGGCATATCTTCCTGTTTTACTATCAGAGATAAGTCCCATAGCTATTCCTGAAACTGGTTTTGAAATTTTAATACCGGCATCCATAAGGGCTAAAGTTCCAGCACAAACAGTGGCCATTGATGAAGAGCCGTTTGACTCAAGAATATCGGAAACAACTCTGATTGTATAAGGATTATCTTCTCCATTTGGAAGTACAGGTTTCAATGCTCTGAGAGCCAAATTTCCGTGACCGATTTCCCTGCGGCCTGTTCCTCGCATCATTTTCACTTCACCAGTACAAAAGGGAGGAAAATTATAGTGCAAAATAAATTTGCTTTTTCCTTCAACAACAGCACCATCAAGAATTTGTTCGTCGAGTTTTGTACCTAATGTAACAGTTGTCAGAGCCTGAGTTTCACCTCGGGTGAAGATAGCAGAACCATGGGCAGATGGGAGATAGTTTGTTTCACACCAGATAGGTCTGATTTCAGTTGTTTTTCTTCCATCTAATCTTATTCCTTCGTTGAGGATGGCGTTTCTGACTGCTTCTTTTTCAATATTATGGAAATATCTTTTGATAAGAATTTCTTTTTGTGCATATTCCTCAGGACTTAATGTTTCTTTGAATTCATCGAGTACGGCTTTGAAAGTATTTGTTCTGAGGTGTTTATCGGCAATGCCACTCAAAGCAATTTTATACAGTTTGTCGTGACAGAAATCGGCAATACTTTTTTCGAGTTCGTCGTCGTATGTTTCATGACAATATTCAATTTTTGCTGAAGCTTTTTCAACCATAGCAGCCAGTTCAATCTGTGCCTGACATTGCAATTTAATGGCTTCGTGAGCTGCTTTAATAGCTTGAATCATGTCATCTTCCTGAACTTCTTTCATTTCGCCCTCAACCATGACAATATTATCCATAGAACCGGCAACAACCATCTCAATATCAGCATTTGCAATTTCTGTAATCAAGGGATTGATTATAAATTTGCCATCAACACGAGCTACTCTGACTTCAGAAACAGGGCCGTTGAAAGGAATATCTGAAACGCTTAAAGCTGCAGAAGCAGCCAAACAAGCCAGTGCATCAGGTAAAACATTTTTTTCTGCTGAAATCAGAGAAATAAGGACTTGGGTTTCGGCATGATAATCATCAGGGAAAAGAGGACGTAAGGCTCTGTCAACATATCTTGACACAAGAATTTCGTATTCCGATAAGCGGGCTTCTCTTTTAAAAAAACCACCTGGAAATCTTCCGGCAGCAGCATATTTCTCCTGATAATCAACAGATAATGGTAAGAAATCAATATTTTCGGAAACGTCTTTTTTGGTTACTACGGTGGCTAGAATCATGGTATCACCCATCTTTACAACTACAGCTCCATTGGCTTGTCGAGCCAGGCGACCTGTTTCAATACTGATGGTTCTGCCATCATTCAGTGTGAATGTTTTTACAATTGCATTATTGTTCATCTTTATTTTTTTTCGTTATTTATAAATACAAAAAAAGGCAATTTGATTTAATTGCCTTTTCTTGCTGATTTTTTTTGATTATTTTCTTAAGCTGAGCTTTTTGATGATACTTCTGTATCTTTCAATTTCAGTTGATTTAAGGTAATCCAGTAATTTTCTTCTTTTTCCAACGAGCGCTACCAAAGAGCGTTCTGTTGCTTTGTCTTTTTTGTTTTCTTTCAAATGCTCCGTCAGGTGTTTTATTCTATAAGTAAACATAGCTATTTGTCCTTCCGAAGAACCAGTGTCAAATTCAGATTTACCGTAATCCTTAAAAAAAGTTTTTTTAATTTCGGGTGTTAAATACATTTCTTATTTAATTTTTAAATTATTGTTCTTCTTAAAATTGAGGTGCAAAGATAGTATTTATTTTTAATATAAAAATCTTTTTTTTCATTTTTTTATTACAGTATTTTAAATAAAAGAATTAATTTTGCACTTTCATTTGAAAATCACAAAAGTATGTTAAAGAAAAAACAAAAAGACCAGGAGCCCATCAAAGTCGTTGAAGAAACACTGTCAAAAACGGAACAGTTTATTGAGAAAAATCAGAAAATGCTCATCACTATAATAGGTGTGATAGTGGTTGTGATTCTATTATTTGTTCTTGTTAAGAAGTATTATATTGCAGGCAAAGAAGCTGAAGCACAGACACAGATTTGGGCTGCAGAACGTTATTTTGAAATGGATTCTCTTGATCTGGCCTTAAATGGAGATGGGAACTATATTGGTTTTGTTGATATTGCCAGTAATTATAAGTGGACAAAAACAGCAAACCTTGCCCATTATTACATGGGTATAATTTATCTAAAACAAGGTCAATATGAGTTAGCTATTAAACATCTGAAGAAATTCAATGGCAAGGACAAATTGGTAAAAGTTATGGCCATGGGAGCCATCGGTGATGCCTATATGGAACTTGGTCAAATTGAAAAAGCTGCGGAACAATATGAAAAAGCAGCCAAGAAAAATTCAAACGACTTTACCTCTCCTTTGTTTTATCTTAAAGCCGGCTGGGCATACGAAGAACTCGGAGATTTTAAAAATGCCGTTAAAATGTATGAAGAGATAAAATACAATCACCACGGCAGTAATGAAAGCAGGGAGATTGATAAATATATTGCCAAAGCGAAAGCTTTAATAAAAGAATAAAGCCACACAGCTTTTCTAATATCTATTTAAATGACTGAAAAAAAACACAATTTATCAGATTATGATTCTGAGTCTGTTCCTGATGCATCGGAAATGACTTTTGGAATTGTTGTTTCAGAGTGGAACAAAGAAATTACATTTGCCCTTTTGGAGGGAGCATTAGAAACTTTAAAAGCACATCAGGTAAAGCATGAAAATATCGTTGTAAAATATGTACCCGGTAGTTTTGAAATTCCTTTAGCTGCACATTGGATTTTGGAACATCATGAAGTTGATGCAGTAATATGCCTTGGCTGTATTATTCAAGGAGAAACACGTCATTTTGACTTTGTCTGTAAGGGTGTTACAGATGGCATTATGCGCTTAAATTTACAATATTCCAGACCTGTAATTTTTGGCATCCTTACGACTGATAACTTTGAACAAGCCAAGGAAAGAGCAGGAGGAAAAAACGGCAATAAGGGTGTTGAAGCTGCTATTGCTGCTATTAAAATGATAAAACTTTCTGAAGATATTTCAGGGGCATAGCAAATAGTTTGCTTTCGATTTCATTTAAACCCCATTATACAATTGAATAACAAACACATAATTTAATATTTGTACAATTATTCTTAATTTTGCAAAAAAAAACAATTTAAAAAGAATACAAAGTTATGACAGAAAATGCATTAAACTACAAAGTAAAGGATATCTCCCTTGCTGAATTTGGAAGAAAAGAAATTGAAATAGCCGAAAAAGAAATGCCGGGTTTGGTATCTTTAAGGGCAAAATATGGTCAACAAAAACCACTTAAAGGAGCCAGAATAACCGGTTCTTTACATATGACAATTCAAACAGCGGTTTTAATAGAAACCCTTGTTGAGTTAGGTGCTGACGTCAGATGGGCCAGTTGTAATATTTTTTCAACTCAGGATCATGCTGCTGCTGCAATTGCAGCAAGTGGTGTACCTGTTTTTGCATGGAAAGGTGAAACTCTTGAAGAATATTGGTGGTGCACAAAACAAGCCTTAAATTTCCCGGGTGGTAAAGGCCCTACTCTTATTGTTGACGACGGTGGTGATGCTACTTTATTTATTCACAAAGGGTACTTTGGAGAAAATAATCCATCTTTATTTGAAACAAAACCATCCAACAAAGAAGAAGAGGTTATTCTGAACCTTTTGAAATCTACTTTTGCCGAAAATCCACGAAAATGGCATGATATGCTTCCTGAAATTAAGGGTGTTTCCGAAGAAACAACTACAGGTGTTCATCGTCTATACCAAATGATGGAAAAAGGACAACTTTTGTTTCCCGCAATAAATGTAAACGATTCAGTTACAAAATCAAAATTTGACAACCTTTATGGTTGCCGAGAGTCCTTGGCAGATGGTATCAAACGTGCTACTGATGTAATGATTGCAGGTAAAGTTGTGGTAGTTCTGGGTTATGGTGATGTGGGTAAAGGTTGTGCCAAATCGATGAAATCGTATGGTGCTCGCGTTATTGTTACTGAAATTGATCCTATATGTGCACTACAAGCAGCTATGGAAGGTTATGAAGTGGCTCCTGTTGAAGATGCACTTCATGAAGGCAATATTTATGTTACAACAACCGGAAACAAAGACGTTATTACTGTTGAACATATGGCGAAAATGAAAGACCAATCCATTGTCTGCAATATAGGACACTTCGATAACGAAATTCAAGTTGATAAATTGGAGAATTATCCGGGAATAAAAAAAGTCAATATAAAACCACAAGTTGATAAGTATGTATTTCCTGATGGTCACGAAATTTTTATGCTTGCCGAAGGCAGACTCGTGAACCTTGGTTGTGCAACCGGACATCCTTCATTTGTAATGAGTAATTCTTTTACAAATCAGACTCTGGCACAAATTGATCTTTGGAACAAAGAATACAAAACCGGTGTATATTGTCTTCCCAAACATTTGGACGAAGAAGTGGCACGTTTACACCTTGAAAAGATAGGCGTAAAACTGACCAGACTTACTCAAGAACAAGCTGATTATATTGGTGTTCCAATAAACGGACCCTACAAATCGGATCTTTACAGGTATTAAAATTATTTTTTAAAGGCGTTTTTGTTATTCGTTCTCAGTAGTGCTAAAGGCGCAATTGATTTCTGAAAATTGGGCGTATAAAAAAGTTCTTTTCGTTGCAGATGAGGAATTTTTAAAAATATGTTACTTTGCCTTGACGAGTCCACTCTAAAAACTCATTTTTAGCCACAGAAACACGGAAACAAAAAATTCACTAAATGTTAAAACATTAACATCCAATGTTTTGTGTAATTTCGTGCTTTTGTGTTTTAGTGGCATTTTATATTCTACTTGCTTTTTAGAGTAAATTCCTTGACGCAAAAGCAAGGCTTAGCTCAATGGCGGGTGAATATATATTTGACAGGTTTGTGAATATAAATTAACTTTGGTTGTGGTTTGACGGGAAGGTGCTATTAAAGCCCACCACTGTGCCAAGTCGCATAACGTTAGCAGCAAGTAAAAAAATGAAAACAAGAAATTTATTCTTAATCAGTTTAGTTTGGTTTCACTTCAATATCAGTACATACAGCCAAATTACATCCAATCCATTTTGTGCAAACAGTCCAACCTACGAAAGTATTGAACTTGGATTTGGCTCATACCGTTATCATGTCAATTGGTTTAAATTTGATTCGGCTGGGGTTTATGATTTTTCAGGCACAGATATTATCGCTAATATTTATGGTTCAACTGGTATTGAACCCATTATTATTTTTAAATGCACACCACGTATTCAGGATACTACAGCTAATGCAGATACAACAGGTTGGTCGCATTGTGAAAAAGTGTTATGGGAAAGGATACATGACTCCAGCCTACCATCACCCGAAACATCATGGTTTCCGGGAGATACAATTGCATGGAAAAATTTTCTAACAGCTTTTACGGAAAGATATAATGGGGACGGGGTCAATGATTATCCTGGGCTAGTTCATCCTTTTAGAGTTTATCAACTGGAGGTAGAAATGACACGTATTTGGTGTACAAACAATAATGAATCCTTTCCTGATGACTATGTGAGGTATATCAATATGAGCTACCGGACAATTAAAGAAGCTGACCCCAATGCACTTGTTAAAATGGCGGGATGGGGTTCAATTGATGTGCATTTGTTTTATCTTAATTATATTGAAACTGATTCTATTCCCATCAACCAAAACCTCTATATTCAAAGACATCACTTAGACACATCGCAACAATACCAGCAAAACCTTAATAATTGGCTATACATATTTGAAAATACAGATTACGATGCATTCGACATCCATTGCTATGGATTGGCTGAGCATTTTCCCGGACGTGCTGTAGGCTTAAAATCTCTTTTCGATACCGCTGGCATAAAATCACTCTGGGCTCTTGAAGGTGGTGGTCCTTTCAGGTACAAAGCTGAAGTTTTTAATCCTATTAACGACACTGGCTACCTCTCACCTCAATTAGTAATGGAAAATGCCGCCTATGTGATAAGATATTTTGTGGGTGGTATCGGGAGTGGCTTTACCCGTTTGGCATGGAATGTTGGACCTGAATACGACCCTTGGGGACAGGAATTTGGTGATCTAAACTTGATGTCAATAAATTTTGAAAAAAAACCTTCTTATTGGGTTTATAAAGGTCTGGCATCAGCGATATCTAATTACACTGATGCTGCTCCGATTACCAATGGTCTTTATTGGGATAATGAAAATATTGTTGGATATAGAATTCAAGCATCATCTCATAATTATATCTTTATTTGGAACTTAATAGACTCTGCTTCTGTAACGCTCAAAGGAATCAATAAACAGCTCATTTATCCAACTATAATGGGCGATTCATTATGGACAGAAATTATCCTTAATAGCGATAGCATATATGCCTTTAATACAAGTAGGCTCCCATTAATTTTTGAAGGATCTATGGTGCCTACAAGTACGGAAGAGGAATTTTACAAATATGAGCTTATAATGCTATTCCCTAATCCGTCATCTAATATTCTGCGCCTTAATATATCACGGTGTCTAAAAAATGGCACTATTATAATTTATGACAATTTGGGACAATCTGTAAGAACCTTTACAAATATTTACGGAGATGAGTTAAGAATTAGTATTGAAAACCTTCCAGATGGTTTTTATCACCTGATCATATCAGAAGGTAATAGCTATTTAGGTTACAAGAAATTTGTTAAAAATTAGAACTACATACATGAACCAATACCAGTTGCTTACAAAGACTAAAATCAAGCCGGCAGAAAGCACTAACTAGAAGGGTATTGCAACTTATAAACATTATCACAGGTTGAAAGTGAAGCACTCTGAAATGCCTGCCAGCTTTTAGCATCAGCCGTTAGGCTGAATTTTGAGAAAACAATATTTTAAAAAACTTACTCTTATTTTAAACAAAAATAGTATCTTTGATACTATCAAATGATACTATCAAAAAAAATAAATGAAACCGCCTTATACAATAACAGGAAAAATCTTAAAACTTGTTGCTTTAATTTCTGAAAAAATTGGAGAAGTTAATTCTGTTCATCTAACTAAACCTCCTGCGGAATTAAGAAAGAAAAACCGTATTAAAACAATTCATTCTTCTTTGGAAATTGAAGGAAATACATTGACTTTAGAACAAATCACTGCAATTATTGAAAATAAAAGAGTTGTTGGACCAAAGAAAGACATACTTGAAGTTAAAAATGCCATAACAGTTTATGATTATCTCGATAAATTGAATCCATATAGTTTTGAATCATTTTGTGAAGCTCATGGTATATTAATGAATGGACTTATTGAATATGCAGGTAGGTTAAGAAATAAATCTGTTGGAATTGTTAAAGGTTCAGAGATTGCTCATATTGCTCCACCAAGTAAAATGCTTAAGCTTTTAATGAAAGATTTATTTGATTATTTAAAAAATGACGATGATTTAATTTTAATAAAAAGTTGTGTATTTCACTATGAAATGGAATTTATTCATCCTTTTTTTGATGGAAATGGTAGAATGGGACGATTATGGCAAACACTTATTTTGAAAGAAACTTATCCTGTATTTGAATTTTTACCTTTTGAAACACTAATTAAAGAGCGCCAAGAAAGATATTACGAGGTTTTAGGTACATCCGATAGTAGAGGTGAATCAACCTTATTTATTGAATTTATGTTGGAAATTATTCTTGAATCATTGAAAGATTTATTAAATATACAAAATATAAGTTTATTGAATATTGATAGAATTAACCTTTTTAAATCAATCATAAAAAAAGATTATTTTTCAAGAAAAGATTACTTAAAGAATTTTCGAGAAATCTCATCAGCAACAGCAAGTAGAGATTTACAATTTGGAGTGAAAAATGGATTAATTGAAAAAATCGGAGATAAAAATTTAACGCGATATAAATACAAATGAAAACTAAGCCTAATCAAGTAGTCGGCCTCCTAAGTTCCCAATAACAATCAAAATAACTGACGAGGTGCACCCCTCACACCACCAGCGGTTAAATGAAGCTTTGTGCTTCGTATCAAGTTCAGTACTTGCCGACAGTTTAGTGCTTCTAAATCGCAAACTTCAAAGGTTTAGAATTTCTTCAAGTTAATTTTTCATAAGTAATTCCTTTTCAAGGAAATAAATATTGTTAATTAAAAATGTTGTACTTCCTAACAATTACCCAAACTAAGATTTAAAATATTTTCAAATCATTTTTATAAAGGTCGGACTTCCACTAAATTAAATGGAAACAGAAAAAAGAATAATTTTATTACTTTTGTATAAACTCGATTAAAATTTATCTTTTATCTTTTGTAATAGCATGGCCATTGATTTTAACATAATTCCGTCCCCTTGTTTTGTACTTGATGAGAATTTGCTGATAGAGAACCTTGAGCTTATCAGAACAGTTCAGGAAACAGCAGGAGTGGAAATTATTCTGGCCCTTAAAGGTTATGCTTTATGGGAAACTTTTCCTTTGATAAAAAAATACCTGAGGGGTGCAACGGCCAGCTCCCTGAATGAGGCTAAGCTTATAAATGAAAAGATGGGATGCAAGGCTCATACTTATGCACCAATATATACAGCACAAGAGTTTTGTGAGATATTAGATTTAAGCACACATCTTACATTTAATTCATTATCACAATATGAGCGATTTAAAGATCACGTAGTAAAAGGTACCCAAAAAGCATCTTTTGGCATCAGAATTAATCCCGAGTATTCAGAAGTTGGGACAGCTCTATATAATCCCGGCTCTTTCGATTCGAGGTTGGGTGTAAAATCTGAGGAACTTGGGGAAAATCTGCCTGAGGGCATTGATGGTCTTCATTTTCATCTATTGTGCGAAAATGATTCCTATGTTCTTGAGAGAACACTTAAAGTTGTTGAAGAAAAATTCGGCCACTTGCTCAAAAAAATTCGTTGGTTCAATATGGGAGGGGGACACCTTATGACTCACAAAGACTATGACACAGGGCATTTGGTAGATTTACTCAGGGCATTTAAGTCCAAATATAAAAATATTGAAAATATAATATTGGAACCGGGAGGTGCAATCGGTTGGCGAACAGGATATTTGGTAACAACTGTAGAAGATATCATTGAGCGCTCGGATATGACCATTGCCATGCTCGATGTTTCTTTTGCTGCACACATGCCCGATTGCCTTGAAATGCCATACAAACCACACATTTTGGGCGCCACCGATTATTTACAGGGGCAAAAAAAATACCGCTTGGGTGGAAATACCTGTCTATCAGGGGATTTTATGGGCATGGGAGATTATTCTTTTGAGCGGGAGTTGAAGGTGGGAGATAGAATTGTGTTTGAAGACATGATGCATTATACCATGGTAAAAACGACATTTTTCAATGGTGTTAAACATCCTTCCATAGGTAAATGGACAATGGGTAATACATTCGAGCTGCTTAAAAACTTTACATACGAAGAGTACAGAAACAAGTTGTCCTGATATACAATTTAGATTTCATGGAATAATTTTTGTTATTTATACCCGCCAAAAAAAACTATCGTTATGAAAAAACACATCTATTTTCTCAGCTTTTTTCTGATTATTTCAATTTCAGGATTCAGTCAAAAGGTTTTTAAAACAAATTATGATTATCAGGCCGATGTCAAGGTTTTTGTTGTTGATTATGATTACCAAGCCGATCTTAAAGTATATACCGTAAGGTATGATTATCAGGCAAGACAAGACGGGTTATGGTTCTTTACCCAATATGATTATCAGGCCGATAAAAAAATATTTTTCACCAACTATGACTATCAGGCCGATTTAAAAATTTTCTTTGTTGACTATGATTATCAGGCCGGTTGGGTCAATGCATCCAAGCAACATCTTCTCAAATAAAGGTTTTGATGAATTATTCAATTAAAGAGTATTTTACTTTTCGCAAAGGCGACAGAAATGCCTTATTGATTATTTTGCTGCTAATCATTCTGATTATTTTAATCCCTTATATATATAAAATATTTTTTTATAAAGAAGAGATACTCGACTTTCGTGAATTCAGAGAGGACATCACGGCCTTTGAACTTTCGTTGAAAAAGCAGGAGCAGACAAGATTAAGAAGAGATACAAGTACTTTTAATTTTAATGATATTGATGGGTCTGTCATAAAATCAAAACTTAAACCTTTTCCTTTTAATCCCAATAATCTGCCAACAGAAGACTGGCTTCGAATGGGGCTTTCGGAAAGGCAAGTTCAGGGTATAAAAAATTATGAGGCTCATGGAGGACGTTTTCTTGTGAAAACAGATTTTAAGAAAATTTATTCCATTTCGGAAGAAGAATATGAGATTTTGGAGCCTTTTATAGATTTGCCTGTAAGCAGACCTGCTTTTACCAATGAAAGATTTGGGCAAGAAAGAAATGGTACGGTAACCATGGTTGACATTAATGGTGCAGACACCAATCAGTTTAAATCTTTAAGAGGTATTGGCAGCAAGCTTTCAAGTAGAATTGTCAATTACAGAGAAAAACTTGGCGGTTTTCTTAGTAAAGAGCAGATTCTTGAGGTTTATGGTATTGATACCTCTCTGTTTAAAAGCATAGAACCTTATATCACTATTGAGACCAGCAACTTAAAAAAAATTGATATAAATATGGCAACACTCAACGAACTTTCAGCACACCCTTATATCAGCCGCAATGTGGCTTTGTCTATTGTTAATATGCGTAGAATACATGGGTCCTACAATGGCGTAGCCGATATTTTGAAATCAGAACTTATTGACGATTCCCTTTTTTATAAAATTTCACCCTACCTTAAAATAGAAACAGAATAGTAACGTTTTTAATTTTCTTCTATTTTTTTTACGCTTAAGGATTAATCGTAATTTTGCATAGACAGTTTTAAAAAACAGAAACGATGGTAAGATTTTTCTTAACAACATTAATATTTTGCTTTCTAATCAGCATCAACCTTATAGGTCAGACTGAAAAGTATTCGCGAATTGCAGTAAAAATTGAAGCACGTAATTTGAATGAACTAACTGCCCTTGGTTTGCCGATGGATGGTTATTTTATTTTGGACGGTTATGTTATGGAATTACCACAGACCAGTTTGGATGAACTTCTCCAGAATGGTTACAGCTATAAAGTTATTATTGATGATGTAAAGGACTATTATAAAAAACAAAACCTCAAGAATGAATTGAGGGTTAAAAGTCCCTACTGTCAGACCGGTAATTATACCACGCCCAATGCTTTCAGTTTGGGTTCAATGGGTGGTTTTCATACTTATGCTGAGTTGCTTTCGGAGCTCGATTCGATGCACTCTTGGTATCCTCAGCTCATCACGGCAAGAGCAGCAATTGATACATTCAATACCATAGAAGGACGGCCTGTCTATTGGGTGCGGATTTCAAACAATCCCAATGTCAGCCAGAACAAACCAAAAATTCTTTACACGGCGCTAACGCATGCCCGTGAACCCGCATCTATGCAACAAATGTTGTTTTATATGTATTTTATACTGGAAAATTACAACACCCACCCCGATATCACAAATATTGTAAATAACTTCGAGCTGTATTTTGTTCCTTGTGCCAATCCCGACGGGTATGTTTACAATGAAACCACTGACCCTTCAGGAGGCGGATTGTGGCGAAAGAACAGGCGTGATAACGGCAATGGCACATTTGGTATTGATCTTAACCGTAACTTCGGTTATATGTGGGGTTATGACGATCTGGGCTCCTCTCCTGATGGATCTGATGATACCTATAGAGGTACCGGCCCTTTTTCGGAACCGGAAACAAGATTGCTGAAATCATTTTGTGAAAGTAACAACTTTGCCATCGCACTAAATTATCATACATACACAAATCAGCTTTTATTCCCATACGGGTATGCAGAAAATACCTATACACCTGATTCTCTTACCTATATGGCTTATGCTCAAATTCTAACTTCAGAAAATAGGTTTACTATTGGCACAGCTCCCGATATTCTTGGCTATACCGGCAATGGCGATTCAAACGACTGGATGTATGCGGAGCAGATTAGCAAAAATAAAATTATTGCATTCACACCTGAAATAGGAGCACCTGCATTCGGTTTCTGGCCACCTATGAACGAAATTGAAGCCATCTGCAAAAGCACTATGAAACAAAATATTATTGCAGCTTATCTTGCAGGTAAGTATGCATTGGTATCAGATATGACAGATTTATTCATACCTTCAGTCAATAGCTATTTTAAGTTCTCAATTCAAAATCTGGGCATAGACACTAATGCGGTTTTTACAGTTTCACTTCTGCCCTTGTCAAATAACATCACTAGCACAGGTAATTCATTGGTTTTTAATAATATTGGGCATCTTCAGGCAACATCAGACTCGATTTATTTTAGTTTAGACCCTACTGTTGTTCATGGCGATGATATTGTTTTTCTGTTGACAATAAACAATGGAACATTTACAATTTCAGATACAATCATAAAGAAAGCAGGTCAGAAAGAGCTTGTTTTTTTTGATGATGCTGCCAATCTTAACAACTGGATTCCCGGTGGTTGGAGTACAACGACAAACGAATACTATTCAGCTCCCTCAAGCATCACAGATTCTCCCGGTGGTAATTATTCTTCAAATTCGACCAAACAAATTATTATTAACAACGCTGTTGATTTAAGCTCAACAAATGCAGCCTATTTGCACTTTATGGCCAAATGGGATATGGCTTCTCAATGGTATGGAAATTATTATGATTATGTACAGTTGCTTATAAGTTCTGATAACGGCACTACCTGGCTGCCACTTTGCGGCAAATATTCAACCCCGAGTAACAACAGTGTAATACTGGGTCAACCGGCCTATGAGGGACTACAAGAAGATTGGGTAATGGAAGAAATTGATCTTAATGACTATACCGGACATCAGGTGCTTTTTAAATTTGTTCTTAAAAGCAATATGTTCCCATGGACAAAAACAGACGGTTTTTATTTTGATGATTTTACAGTTTTAGCTGCCGATTCGATGCTCGTTACAAATGCCGTTTTTTCACCCCTATCAAATAATCATTTTAGGGCTTATCCAAATCCGGCAACTGATATTCTTAAAATTGAAATCCCCGACAATAGAGAAGGTACGACTCTAAAAATATACAACTCCACCGGACAAAAGATTAATGATTTAGAAATAAGGGATGCCGTCCATTACGAGATATCAACAAACACATGGTCACAGGGTGTTTATACAGTCGTTCTTCAAGGTGTTTCTGCACAATACAAACCGGTAAGGATTATTAAATTCTGATTAAATTTATGCATTCCTTCAAAAACAATTAATTTTACAGCTTAATAAAAACAGTTTTAAAAACTTCAATATGAAAAATACAATTCTTTTCCTTCTAACAATTTTGTCATTTACCCTTCATGCACAATTCAGAAATCCTGATATCAGAGTTCTGACCTTGGAAAATGGCCTGACAATTATACTTAATCCTGATGCCACACAAAATAAAGTATTTGGCGGCGTTGCCGTGAGAGCAGGGAGTAAAAATGACCCAAGCGACCTGACAGGTATTGCCCATTATTTGGAGCACATGCTTTTTAAGGGCACTGACGAATTAGGGACAACAGATTATGAAACAGAACGTAATTACTTAGAGCGCATCAGTGTTATGTATGAGGAGCTACGAGAAACAACTGATGAAGAAACCAAAAGTCTCTTAATCAGAAAAATAAATGAATCATCTCTTGAGGCAGGTCGCTATGCGATTCCTACAGAATTTGATAAACTTATCAGAAGCATAGGAGGCAGTGGTCTGAATGCATTTACAAGCGATGAAATCACATTCTTTTTTAATGCTTTTCCATCTCATCAAATTGAAAAATGGCTTGATATATACAGTCATCGTTTTACCAATCCTGTTTTTAGATTATTTCAATCGGAGCTTGAAGTGGTTTATGAAGAGAAAAACATGTACAATGATAACTTTACAACAGCTTTATTTGAAACCTTTTTGGCTCATTTGTACAAAAACCATCCCTATGGCCAACAAACTACAATCGGTACAACAGAACATCTGAAGAAACCTTCACTAAGACGCATGTATGAATTTTACAGAACTTATTATGTCGCCAATAATATGGGACTGGTATTGGCAGGAAATTTTAATGTTGAAAGAGTTATTCCAATTATTAATGAAAAATTTGGTGCCTTAAGAAGTGACAGAGTTCCGAGATTTCCTGTTTTTGAAGAGGTGCCCTTTAACGGACGTGAGTTTGTCTCTGTACGTCTAAGCCCTGTTAAAATTGGTGCTTTAGGATTCAGAACCGTTCCAAATAACCATGCAGATGAGTTTGTTTTGGATGTTTGTGAAAAACTCCTTTCCAATAATGCACAAACAGGACTTTTAGACAGATTGGCCATAGACAACAAGCTCATGTTTGCCGGTATTCTTCCTTTCGGGAGGAATAATGATCACGGCTCAAGTGTAATTTTATTTATTCCAAAAATTGTTGGGCAATCACTTAATAAAGCTGAAAAATTGATTATGAATGAGTTAGACCGATTGCGTCGTGGTGATTTTGATGATGCTTTGTTTGAAGCCGTAAAGAATGAACTCTATACTGATTATATATCATCATTCGAAAATTTAGAATCGCGCACAGTCCTTCTAGCTCAAGCTTTTTCGCAATATAAAGACATTAGGGATATTATGAATTATCCTGAAAAAATAAGAGCGGTAACAAAACAAGATGTACTGCGTGCTGCAAATTTGTATTATGGTAGTAATTACCTTGCCCTTCATTCGAAAATGGGCTTCCCGAAAAAAGAAAAACTTGAAAAACCCGGGTTTGACCCTATAATTCCAACAGAAGGAACTGTTTCTCCTTATGCACAAAGGTTTTATGAAATGAAGGTTGAAAGCCCTGTTCTGGAAATTTCAACTTTTGAGGAAAGCATGCAGCAAATGGAAATTCATAACAAAATTCAACTTTATTATGTTCCCAATCCGTTAAATGATATCTTCACCTTTAAATACAAAATTGGGATTGGGAGTTATTATAAACCCTTACTGCCTTATGCTGCACAAATATTGAATTATGCCGGCGCAGGCGATAAAAATGTGTCGGAGCTGAAAGCTGCATTTCATCAGATTGGCATAACTTATGGCATCAGTTGTGACGAAAGTTACCTGTCCATCGAAATGGAAGGCATGGAGGCTAATTTTGAAAAAGGGCTGGCTTTACTAAACCAACTTCTGACAAATCCTAAAGTGGATAAAGAAAAACTGAAAATCATCATCAATGAAGAGAAAACTGTTCGGAAAATGGAAGATAAAGAGCCTGCTGATGTAGCTAGAGCTTTGGTTCAGTATATAAGGAAAGGTGAAAATTCTTATTATTTAAAGAGGTTCTCTTTGAAAGAGATTAAGAAGCTCAAAATTGATAAACTGTTAGAGGAATTTGCAGATGCATTAACTTATGCTGGCGAAGTGCATTATACCGGTTCAATGAATCCTGCAGAAAAAGTAGCCAACCTCGTCAGGGATGTGATTTCATTTAATTCTAATCTTAAAGATTCCAAAGCTCCTGTATATATTGCAGATAATACTATTAGTGAAAATATTGTGTATTTTATTAACGATAAAAAAGCCATCCAAAGTCAGATTTACTTCTTAGCCAATGGTAATGAGTTTAATATAGATGAAGCTGCCTATTATGATGCTTTTAACGAGTATTTTGGAGGTGGTTTCTCAGGACTGGTGGTACAGGAAATACGCGAATACCGCTCTATGGCCTATGCTACCGGTGCATCTTTGCAGACACCAGATTTGGGGCAAAAACCAGCCTATTTTGTTGGATTTATAGGGACTCAAGCTGATAAAACCAAAGAAGCTCTTGATATTTTTATGGGCTTATTTAGAAATATGCCTCTGAAAGAAGAACGTTTTGAAGTTCTCAAAACTTCTTTAATTGAGGAGCTTTTTACTGGTAAACCTAATTTCAGGGTTCTGAGTGAAACTATTCTTTCGTGGCAGCAGCAAGGGTTTGATTCTGATCCTGCAAAATATAAAAACCCAAGATTTTTGGAAATGACATTCCAGGATATCAATAATTTTTATGTCCGTAATTTGAAAAATAAACCGGTTGCAATCTGTATTGTAGGAGATAAAGAAAGATTAGACATGGAGCATATTGCCACTTTCGGAAGAATTGTCGAGCTTAATAAAAATGTACTTTTTAGGAAATAGTATTAAGATTGAATTGTATTTAATGCAGTATTATAAGCCTTTGTGTTTAATATGGGGTTTCGTAAACAGATAAAATATTCTTTTATGGAAATTCAACATATAAAGCACCTTCTAAAAAAAGACATTCTCATTGAATGGCGGCATAAATACGCATTTAATTCTGCTATACTTTATGTTATAGCTACGGTTTTTATAAGCTATCTGGTTTTTAGTAACTCAATAGATGCCCTCACATGGACAGCTCTATTCTGGATTATTATTGTTTTTGCAACCATTAATACCGTTTCTCATAGTTTTTCTCTCGAAAGCAAAAACCGTTATTTCTATTATTATACCATCAGTGCTCCTGAAAATGTAATTATCGGGAAAATTTTATACAACAACTTATTGATGCTGCTTTTAACCCTGCTGACATATTTAATCTTTTCACTGTTTTTTGGCAGCTTTATAATGCATACATTTTTATTTCTTGTTGTACTTATTTTGGGGAGTTTTGGCTTGTCTTCATTGCTTACTATGACCACTGCTATTGCATGGAAAGCAGGTAGCAGCTTTTCTTTGACAGCGGTTTTGGGCTTTCCTTTAACCTTACCGTTGCTTATTGTACTTATACGCCTCACCAACATTACTGTAGCTGTTGATATTTCTACTGAAATTTTAAAATTATTCCTAACTTTGCTTTTAATTGATGTCATTATTATTGTGTTAGCGTATATCCTTTTCCCTTATATATGGAAAGATTGAAAAATAATTGGTGGAAATTTCTGGGTGCATTGTTGGTTATTTACTCAGTTATTGCAGGATTAATTATAGAAGTTCCACAATTACCCATCATAGAGCAAACCATCAGAAATGTTTTTTTTCATGTGCCGATGTGGTTTGCCATGATTTTTATTTTTTTACTTTCTGTGGTTTACAGTATTAAATACCTTTCCGATTCGGTCCTGAAGAATGATATTATGGCCATTGAAGCAGTCAATGTTGGGCTTCTTTTTGGCTCATTGGGTTTGATTACCGGCATGGCCTGGGCGCGATTTACATGGGGGGCTTTCTGGGTAAATGACCCTAAGCTTAATGGCGCTGCTGTGAGCATGTTGGCCTATTTTGCTTATGTTGTGCTGCGATCTTCCGTTCCTGATAAACATAAGAAAGCAAGACTTGCCGCCGTTTATAATATTTTTGCATTTGTATTACTGCTTGTTTTTATCGGTATTCTGCCCCGTATTGCTGATGGCTCATTACATCCGGGCAGTGGAGGTGATTCTCCTTTTGCAGTTGCCAAAATGCATGGGCACATGTACCTGATTTTCTGGCCTGCTGTTATTGGCTGGATACTCGTTGGAATATGGCTTTTAAAATTACGTATTGAGTTAAGGAAGGATAATTTTAACAATTAATCACATATGTTTTCACTTTACGGGAAATTTCCGGTTGTTATTCTAGTGCTGCTTATTATTTTTGGCGGTATCCTGACAACCTTTGCTATTTTATACATCAAACTTCATACGCTTAAAAAAAATCAAAAACATCAAAAGAAAGTTGATTGATGAAGAAAACACATATTGTACTGATAATTTTGTTGGTAGTGGCTTTGGCTATTATTATTTCGACCTTATCGGATGTGAGCTCTTATGCAGGTTTTAAAGAGGCTTCAAAAACTCCGGGCAAACAATTTAATATCATTGGGAAGCTGAATTTAGAAAAACCAATTGAACAAAAAATTGTCGATGGTGGCCAGCAATTGTCTTTTTTTATGTTCGATAATAAAAATGAAGAATCACAGGTTTTTTTTTATGGAGATAAGCCTCAGGATTTTGAAAAAAGCGAACAAGTGGTTCTGATGGGGAGTATGGAAGGAACTGTTTTTGTAGCTACCAATATATTACTCAAATGCCCTTCGAAATATGATCAGGAAGGACTGAATACTACCGAAGAGTTTTCTACTGAATAGCTAAAAAAATACCCCCTTGAAATGAAAAAAAACTTACTTTTGTCACAAATTTAAACTATATACCTATGGCACACATTAACTACACTGAAACTATAGAACAATTGAAAAGATTGAACAGCAATCTATTTGGTAAAGATTTTTTGATTACATGGCAAAAATCGGATGATGATTTGAAGCAAATTCTTTATGTAGCTGAATTATTGCGCTATCTGCGCGACAATAACATTTCCACCCGTTGTTTTGATTCTGGTCTTGCCATTTCAAATTTCAGGGACAATTCTACCCGCACACGATTTTCTTTTGCTTCTGCCTGCAATTTATTAGGACTTGAAGTTCAAGATCTGGACGAGTCAACATCACAAATCGCCCATGGTGAAACAGTTCGCGAAACAGCCAATATGATTTCTTTCCTGACCGAGATTATCGGCATCAGAGACGATATGTTTCTTGGTGCAGGACATACTTATATGCTCGAAGTTGGTGAGGCCCTCAACGATGGATTTGCTAATGGCGTATTGCCACAAAGACCGGGCATTGTTAATTTGCAATGTGATATTGACCACCCAACTCAGTCTATGGCCGACCTTCTTCATCTTAAAACAACTTTCGGCAGTCTAGAAAACCTGAGAGGTAAAAAAATTGCAATGACATGGGCCTACTCACCAAGTTATGGCAAACCTCTTTCTGTGCCACAGGGTATAATCGGTCTCATGACTCGCTTTGGCATGGATGTAAGCCTTGCTTATCCTGAAGGTTACGGTCTTATTCCCGATGTGGTGGAAACTGCCGCTAAAAATGCAGCACAAAGTGGCGGAAAATTTAATGTCTCCAATAGCATGGAAGAAGCTTTCGAAAATGCTGACATTGTTTATCCTAAAAGCTGGGCGCCCTATCATGTGATGCAAAGACGTACCGATTTGTTGAGAAACAAAAATGTTGAAGGTTTAAAAATTCTCGAAAAAGAATGTCTTGCACAGAATGCCAATTATAAAAACTGGGAATGTGATGCAGCAAAAATGAAGCTTACCAAGAGCGGTAATGCTCTCTACATGCATTGTCTGCCTGCAGATATTTCAGGTGTGTCCTGTGCTCAGGGTGAAGTCAGCAATGAAGTGTTTGAAAAATATAGAATTCCTACTTATGTGGAAGCAGGTTACAAGCCCTATATTATTGCATCCATGATACTTAATAATAAATTCAAAAATGCTTCCGAAATAATTGAGAAGTTGCATTCACAAAAAAACAAAAGGGTGGTTTAGAGAGAAGGATTTTCAATCTGGTGCCGGCAAATCAGGACTTCACTTAAGTGAAGCCATAACTAAACCAGACACATGTAAGGCTAAAGGGCTTATTTACAGCTTTTTTATTCTTTTCAGATAAGCCTAAAGTTTTTGTATTTTTGCATCATAAAACGCTTATATGATTTCGATAGATAGATGCATTGTTTCCGATGCGGTTATCACAGAGAAATTCTGCTGTGATCTTAATAAATGTAAAGGTATTTGTTGTGTGTTAGGGGATGCAGGAGCGCCCTTGCTTGAAGAAGAACTTGGCATTCTTGATGATATTTTCGATTTTGTTAAACCCTATATAAGCCCCGAGGGGTTAAAAACAATTGCTGAAACAGGACGTTACGAAGTAGATACCGATGGTGAATATGTAACACCCTTGATTGATGGAAAAGAATGTGCTTATGTTGTTTTTGACGGCAAAGGTGTGGCTAAGTGTGCCATTGAAAAAGCTTTTTTAGCAGGCGCTGTTGATTTCAGGAAACCTATCTCATGTCATCTGTACCCCATCCGAATAACCCCCTATAAAGAGTATGATGCAGTCAACTACCACGAATGGGAGGTTTGCAAGGATGCCCGAAAAAAAGGAATTTTGAATCATATTGTGGTACTTGATTTTCTTAGAGAGCCTTTAGTGAGAATGTACGGTCAGGAATGGTTTGATGCTCTGAAATCAATAAAAATTTAGTGTTTAATAAGTATTTTATCTTTGTTTATTCAATTTCTGCAATAATTATTTCCCATGGCTTTAACGTCAGTGAATTCAGTTGAATAGGGCTGCCGTCAATAAAGTCAGTAGCATTTTGTGTTCCTTCAAGAATTTCAGAAAATCTTTCAGTGCTTAAGTTTTTAATATCATCAGAGGCATTCATGACAACCATAATTTTTTCATTATTACTTATTCTGAAGAAAACGTAAACACCATCCTGTGGAACAAACTGAACAAGTCGGCCATTTTTCAAGGCACTGCTGTTTTTCCGCTTGCAGGCCAATGTCTTAACGAAGTTAAAGGCTTCATTTTCTAAATCAGTTCTACCCTCCGGTACAAACTTACTGATGGAATCCTCAATCCATCCACCGGGGAAATCTTCCCGAACCATTTCATCAGGTCCTTTAAAGTTGCTCATGAGAATTTCGGTGCCATAATACAGCAAAGGAATTCCTCTGGTTGTTAAAAGGAAACCTATCCCCATTTTGAATTTACGAATATCTTTACCTGCTACTGAAAAAAAACGACTCAGGTCGTGATTGTCTAAAAAAATCAGATTGTTGAAAGGAGACTCATACACAAAATCGCTGGATAAAGTATAATAAATGCGTTCCACACCTTTATTCCAGCCATACCCTTCGTTAAGGGTATTATTGATGGCATGGTAGAGCTGAAAATCAGTGATACCTTTCAAATGTGTATTTAACAGGCGGTTGTTACAGTTGTTTTCGGAAAAATAGGCCTGAATGGCAACACCATTGTCCCATATTTCACCTACGGTATTAAATTCAGGATATTCTTCAAAAATTCTTTCTGCCAAAGCCGACAAAAAGTTAAGGTCGGAATAGGCATAGGTGTCGAATCTAAAACCATTAAGCCCTGCATATTCAATCCACCAGATACTATTTTGTATAAAATACTGAGCTAAAAAAGGGTCACTGCAATTCAAATCAGGCATGTGTCTGTCGAACCAGCCTCTGCGCATACGTTCCAGATCCGAATCTGAAGCATAGGGATCAAGTAATGTCGTTACCCTGAAATTTGAAAAAGTGAATGTGTCATGTTTGTTAATCCAGTTCTCAAAAGGTAAATCCTTATAAAACCAGTGTTGGTTGCCTATGTGATTAAAGACAAGGTCTTTAATTACTTTAATTCCCCTCTCATGGCATTCACGGACAAGCTCTCTGTATTTTTCATTGGTACCCAATCGGGGATCAACTCTGTAATGATCGGAAGGTGCATAACCATGGTATGAGGCAAAGTTCTGATTATTCTCATATACCGGATTGAGCCAAATGGCAGTAATGCCTAAATCTTCTAGGTAATCAAGCTTGTTGATTATACCTTGTAAATCACCTCCATGACGCGAAAAGATGGAATCTCTATTGCTTGAGGATTCATTCATCCCCGAAATTATGTCATTGGAACTGTCTCCATTTGAAAATCTATCGGGCAAAATCAGATATATCAAATCACCACTGTTGAATCCTTTATGTCTTAACTCGGAATGGTCTCTCATCCTTATTTCATAATTGTAGGACAGTGTTTGTCTGTTTTTTCTGAAGACAAATTCCAAGATACCTGGTCTAATATGCTCTTTTAAATCAACATCAATAAACAGGTATTTAGGATTTTCAGCAAAACTTACTCTAGTTATGTGGGCTTCATCACTGTTTAAAGTAACATCAACACCAGTCCAGTCATTGCCTTTAAGAAGCAGTTGCAAATGACTGTTTTTCATCCCAGCCCACCAAAAAGGAGGACTCACACGTTCAATGCTGAGCGTTTGTGATAGCAAACGCCCTCCCATAAAAAAAATCATGATCAGGAGAAGAAAGTGACTGCGGTAAGTGTGTTTTGTCATAAAATTTAGAGAACTTTTTCAAGGTTATTTAATAAATTTATCATGGTCTGACTGAAAACGAAAACCCACACGTTTACCGGTTTTAATTTTGAGATAATTATTGTTATCAACAATTTGCTGAACAGATATTTCTTTTACCAATTCATAAGGAGGTGTCAACAAATCAAAATTGACACAATATTTTATTGAAGCATTGAGTATGCTGGTTAAGTTGGCCCTATCTAATTTTTCGTCAATAAAATTATTATAAAAAGGCCCTATTTGTCTTTTTCCTTCAACCAAAAAATGCTTGTCTTTATTGATATAAATACGTGCTACAAGATAGCCCACATCTGTCTCCCGATTATATTTAATAGAATCTGCAAGAAAATTATATATATAAATGACACCGCAATATGAACGATTTTTGTCTTCCTTTACATAAGCTGTTTTCATAACTTCATGATCTCTGGGAAACTCAAATATATTGGTATGCATCGTAAGTAACAACAGGTCGCCTGCGAGTCTCAGTTCAGCTTCAAACTCACTTTTATCGCGGTATTCAATTTTAATATTTTTATTTGTTTTACTTATGGCCTTCTTGGCTTTCAGTACAGTTTCTTCACCAATGGCTTTAAGTTCATTGAAAACTGATAACGTAGTCTCGTAGATGTGAGCCTTTAAATTTGCCTTGTAAGACAATAAGTCAATGATTTCGTCCTGAGATGATTTTTCCATAAACTTTTGATTTTAAAAATTAAACAAAACAAATTTAATTTTTTTATCGGACATGACACTTAATTCTTTTTTTTCGATATTTTTGTATAAATATAATATTGATATTTTTAATCAGTTAAGTGAACTTAGTTCGTACATCTGTTAAGTTTTATTGACCTAATTCTTTATTTAATCACAAATTATAAACAAAAATGAGAACATTATTGGCTTTTTTACTCCTCATAGGGAACACAATTTACAGTCAGGTCAGATTTGAGGATTATTTTATTCCTAAAACACTGCGCATTGATTATTATCATTCCGGAAATCACATTAATGAATATTATGTCCTTGACAGAGCAATGGAAGAGCCTTATTGGAGCGGCTCTAAGGATAATCTGTTTGATGTTTTTGATTATGGGCATCACAGGGTTTTTGTTACTGATTCAGCTACGGGTACTTTAATATTTTCAAAGGGGTATTCCAGTTTATTTGCTGAATGGCGTGTGGGAGAAGAAGCAAAAAACCAATGCGGGAACTTTACGGAGACAGTTCTTGTTCCTTTCCCTAAAAAAACAGTTCAATTGGAATTTTTCACAAGAAATAAATCAAATATATGGGTAAGTATTGCAAGCTTTTATGTAAATCCACAAACCAGCATTGTCGAAAACCAAGATTTGGTGTTTTTTGAAAATGTTAAAATTCACGATTCAGGAATGCCTGAAGAAAACCTAGATATTGTTTTTCTTGCCGAGGGTTACACTTCTGAACAAATGGATAAGTTTTTAAGCGACTGTAACAAACTTGCAACATCATTACTATCAATAGAGCCTTTTCAAAAGAATAAGAATAAAATTAATATATGGGCAGTAAAATCAGTATCAACCGAATCCGGTGTTTCTAATCCCGTAAATGAAGTATTTAAGGAAACAGTGCTGGGGGCAAGCTTTAATACTTTTAATACGGAAAGATACCTGATGTCTCTTGATCACTTTGCTATACGCGATGCTGCATCAAATGTGCCATACGACCATATATATGTTATTGTCAATTCTGATGAATATGGTGGTGGTGGTATTTATAATTTTTACAGTATTGGTACTTCTTCTAATGCTTTTTCCGACTTCCTGCTTTTTCATGAGTTTGGTCATACCCTTGGGGGACTTGCAGATGAGTATGTATCTGATGATGAAGCTTTTCAAGAGCTCTACAACAGTAATTTTGAGCCATGGGAACCAAATATCACCACACTCAATGCATTTGAGAGAAAATGGAAGAAAAGTGTTAAAAAAAACACCCCCGTTCCTACCCCTGAAAATATTAATGGAAATATTATCGGTGTGTACGAAGGCGCCGGCTATACTACCCATGGTGTTTACCGGCCTATGAAAGATTGTATCATGCGATCAGCCAATCAAAGAAAATACTGCAAAATTTGCGAAAATGCTTTAACAAAAACTATTTTGTTTTACGCTGAATAAAAGCAAATGAATCACAAAAATGAAATACTTTTTGTGTAAGAATACCCTTGCTATTGAATGTAAACTTCATTGCAATATACAGGATGTATTGTAAATAAATTGGTGCAGAAAAATTTCTATACCTAAGGAAGAAATTGGTTTAACCGGAATTAATCATTAGGAGTTTTGTAAAAACGAACTAATGATTCCATGAGGGTAACCCCGATATGATTTATCCAATGGTTTTTTTGAAAAGCATTGGAAATAAATCAGTTATCGATTCAGCATTTTCTTATGCTGAATATGGGTTTAATTTACAGGGAGAGGTAATGTATAGTTCAGCAATGAAACATTTGAAATCTGATATAAAAAAATTATAACTTATGGTTATAAAAGCTGCATCCTGTAAGCATCAAGTTTGATAAATATAAAAAGCAACAAAGTGAAAGACCAGAGGGATGAACCACCATAGCTAAAAAAAGGCAGTGGAATTCCAATAACAGGCAAAAGACCCAGTGTCATACCAATATTAACCAAGAAGTGAAAAAAGATAATTGAGACAACACAATATCCATATAATCGGCTGAATGCTGACCTTTGCCTTTCGGCCATATTAACCAGCCGTATTAGCAGAAAGATAAAAATACAAATTACAACAGTACTTCCCAAAAAGCCCCATTCCTCTCCTATGGTGCAAAAAATAAAATCAGTACTTTGTTCTGGCACAAAATTAAATTTGGTTTGCGTTCCCTGAAGGAATCCCTTGCCAAAAAAACCTCCCGAACCTATTGCTATTTTGGATTGGTTTAGGTTATAACCGGCTCCCTTCAGGTCAACTTCATTGCCTAAAAGAACATCAATTCGCTCTTTTTGATGAGGTTGCAAAACTTTGTTATATATATAATCCACCACCAATATAAATGAAGCTGCAATAATGAAAACCATGATTAGTTGTGTTATCTCTTTGCGTCTCTTTCTGATAAAATAAAAGAATATTAAGCAAATGACAGCAATGGCTCCTATCAAGATAAACTGGTTAATAATGAGTGTTAACACAAAAAGTGTAACCAACATGAGGCCAATTATAAGCCAGTTACCTGATAAACCCTCTCGATATAAAACAAAAATAAGTGAAAAATAGACCAATGCGGAGCCAGTATCATTCTGTAAAAGAATTATAAGCACCGGTAATAATATGATGAACCCAGCCACAAATTTTGTTTTTAACTCCTGAATTCTGATGTTGAGATTACTCATGTATTTTGAAAGAGTAAGGGCAGTAGCAAATTTGGCAAATTCAGCAGGTTGAATTCTGAATTCTCCGATTTGAAACCATGATCGTGAAGCATTGATTTCAACACCGACAAACATAACAGCAATCAGAATAATTATTGCCAATATATAAATGACATAAGCAAAAGTTGAAAAGAATTTCCCATCGAAAGCAAGTACAACTACAGCCAAAAAAAGAGAGCTTGCAATCCAAAGCATTTGTTTCCCATAGCTTTGTGTAAGATCAAAAATACTTTTGTGTTCTTCGTTGTAAACAGCTGCATAAATATTAAGCCAGCCGAAAAGCACCAAAAAAAGGTATAATCCAAAAGTAACAAAGTCAAAATTTTCGAATATATTCTTAGTGTTTCTCATCTGCTCTGCATTAAGTTGGTGTTAATAATTTGTGTCTCAAGCTCTTTTCTCTGAACTTCTCTCTTAAGGTATTTTTCGATCATCAAGCTTGCAATAGGAGCAGCATAAGTGGAACCATAACCGGCATTTTCCACAAAAACGGTAATGGCAATTTTTGGACTATTCATTGGGGCGAAGGCTAAAAATGTGGAGTGGTTTTTACCATGGGGATTTTGGACTGTACCTGTTTTTCCACATACAGCAATACTGTCAATTTTTGCATTTCTGGCTGTACCGGCTTCTACAACTTGATGCATACCTTCTATAACATATGTAAAATGACGGCTGTCAATTTTTGTGTTATTTCTTACAGTAAACTTTTTAAGCTGATTTGATGGATGCCCTACCGCCTTCACAATATGAGGTACAATATAATAACCTCTGTTTGCCATGATTGAAGTAACATTTGCCATCTGAAGGGGTGTTATCCCAAGTTCGCCCTGTCCAATGGAAAGGGAAATAATGGATACTGAATTCCATCTGTTTCTTCCATGAAGTCGGTCATAATACGCATCAGTAGGTATATTACCCCTGCCTACATTAGGCAAGTCTGTTTCTAATCGCAAGCCCAGTCCAAAGCTCTCGAGGTATGACCTCCACATATTAAATCCGGCCCGAACAGTTCTGTATTTTTTCTTATTGTCAATTATTGACCTGAACACCGAACAATAAAAGGCATTGCACGAATACTGAATAGAAGAAACAACATCACAGGGTGAAGGATGCGGATGACAGCGAACAGTTAAACCTCCGACATGATAACCCAATGAACAACCAATACGGGATTGGGGGGTGATAACACCCTCGTTGAGACCTATAAGCGCATTGATCATTTTAAAAGTTGAACCGGGCGGATATTGACCCATCAAAGCCCTATTGAAAAGAGGTATGTTTTCGTCTAAATACAGAGCTGAAAAATTTCTGGACCGTACACGACCAACCAATAAATTGGGGTCATAGTTTGGAGCTGAAATGAGGGCTAAAATTTCACCGGTTTCCGGTTCTATGGCTACAATTCCCCCTTTTTTGTTGGTCATCAGCAATTCACCGTATGCCTGAAGTTCGGCATCTATTGTGGTGTATAAATTTTTACCGGGAACGGGTACTGTATCAAAAATGCCGTCTTTATAACTCCCCTTCTCTCTGTTATGAACATCCACCAATTTAATTTTTAAGCCTTTTTTCCCTCTTAAAATATCCTCGTAGGATTTTTCAATGCCGCTTACACCAATATAATCACCGGATTTGTAATAGCTATCTTCATCTATCATGGCCTGCGTAACTTCACTGATATACCCCAAACATTGTGCTGCTATGGGTCGTGGGTATTTACGCAAGGTTCTGGGTTGCACATAAAATCCCGGAAAATGAAACATCTTTTCCTGAAAAACAGCATACGTCTCTTTAGATATTTGCTTTTCAAAAACAGAAGCTTTATATGTTGAATATCTTTTAGCAGCATCAAACTTTTTATCAAATGCCTCTCTTTCAATATCAAGCAGGGTGCAGAATTCCAGAGTATCAAAGGCTTTTACCTGACGGGGAATTATCATCAAATCGTAGGATGCTTCATTAATTACAAGCAACTCTCCATTTCTGTCGTAAATCAAACCACGTAAGGGATATTCAGTTGTATATCTAAGGACATTATTGTCGGCAGAAAATTTATATTTAGTTTCAATAATCTGAATAAAAAACAAACGCAGAATAAAAATAGCTCCTACCACCAAAAACATGATTTTTATTACGAATCTTCGTTCGTTGAATGTGTTTTGCATG
Organism: Bacteroidales bacterium; assembly: GCA_028698995.1. Lineage (GTDB taxonomy): Bacteria > Bacteroidota > Bacteroidia > Bacteroidales > PXBB01 > JAQVVM01. The sequence continues at coordinate 15,607 of JAQVVM010000029.1, read as the reverse complement.
TGGCTACTTAGATAAAATTTTTATTTCAACCCTTCTGTTTTTTTCCATTTCACTTTCAATTCTTGTATTGGGATAAATCATCTGTGTGTTACCATAACCCTTGTAGGTCAAACGGTCATTACCGATTCCCTTTTCTATAAGAAATTCATAGACAGCTCTGGCTCTGCGTCCTGCAAGATTCCCCGAATGATTGAGGTCCGGTAATTCGTTGGGGGCGTTAACGTGTCCCTGAATTTCAATTCTTACAGACCTGTTGCTGTTTAGAAATTCGAAAAGGGCAACAAGAGATGGAAATGAATTTCTTAGAATCTCGTCGCTTCCCGGCTGAAAATAAATATTATCCAGAACAATGGTTTCACCAATTTCCACTTCGTTGATATTAATAACCCTAACAGGTGTTTCATTTGTCGGAGCAGACACAAATAAAGGGTTATCATTTGAGGAAAGGCTAACTGTAACGTTATTTTCAGGAAAATAAACGACTGCCATATAACGAACACCGGCAATGCCTTTAAAAACAGCATGGGAATGGCAGCATTGTTCACAGGCACATAAGCCCCTGTTGATGTTTTCATGTGATAATGTGCTTGCTGCATCAATTTCAATGGTTTTATCACATACTTTATTTCTCTCAGATGTCAGGCTTTTTAATGCGATTTGTTCGCAAAAATTTGGACCGGAGTATCTGAAAATCATATAATTATATGGTGTATTGTCAGATTTATTGAAGCTGATAAAAAAATCATTTTCTTCACTGACAAATGTTAACCATATTTTTTCTTTAGTTATGGTTCCAAGGTTGATATTTGTCAAACTGTCTTCAATAATGTATGGATTGCTGCATGTCCCTCTTTCAGAAAAAGTGTCAGCCTGAGCTACTAAAAAGTGAGGCACCATTAATAGGGAGAGCATTACAAGATTGAAACCTAACTTAGTCATTGGGAAATTAAGTATTTTTAATTTCAAAATTATCCCAATCTGCTGCTGCCATAAAATGAGATCGGAAATTCAACAAGTGCTCCTTGTTTATTGAACTATATTTCTGTCCTTCCTCATGTGAAGAAAACTGAGTTAAAATTTCTCCTTTGGGGTCTATGACCATCGAATCCCCTGAATGAATCATGTTATTTATATCTTTTCCAACCCTGTTAACGCCTATCACATAAGCCTGATTTTCAATGGCCCTTGCTTGTAAAAGCGTTTTCCAAGCTTGAGATCGAACTTCTGGCCAGTTGGCAACACACACAATGGCATCATAGGCATAGGTACCATTTGAAAACCTGTTTCTGCACCACACAGGGAATCTTAAATCGTAACAAATAATAAGTAAAAAATTAAATCCCTCATAGTGAACAATTTTTCTGAAATTACCTGCTGTGAAAACCTTGTGCTCACCTGCATAGCTGAACAAATGTTTTTTATCATAAGTTTCATATTGCCCTGAAGGCTCAACCCAAAAAAGGCGGTTATAAAAATGTTCATTCTCTTCGACAAGTATAGATCCGCATAAAACAGCTTGTTTTTTTGCAGCTTTCTCCTGCATCCATTCTAAGGAAGAGGAAGCTAATGATGAATAATCGCCCTGAGGTTGCAAATTAAAACCGGTTGTAAACATTTCAGGTAAAACAATGATATTGGTTTCTGCTTCAGCCTTATCAATGAGATTCCCGAATTTTTTCAGATTTTTTGAAGGATTATTCCAGTAAATATCCGATTGGATGATGTTGATTTTTAGATTTTGCATAGTTTTTCTGCTGCTTTTTCAAGTGTTTCGTTGGTCTTTGCAAAACAAAAACGTAATACCCTATTATTTACTTCTTTATTATAAAAAACTGAAACAGGAATAGAAGCAATACCATATTCTTTAGTCAGTCTTGAAGCAAAATCCATTTCCTTTTCGTCGCTTATCTTGCTGTAATCAAGAAGTTGAAAATAGGTCCCACATGAGTGTATAGGAATAAACCGAGAACCTTTGATTAAACTGGTAAAATAATCACGCTTCTCCTGATACATACTATGTATATGCTGATAGTTGTCCTTATCCTTTAGAAAGTCAGCAATGGCATATTGTATTGGTGTGTTGCATGCAAAAACAACGAATTGATGGGCTTTTCTGAATTCCTTCATGAGGTTTTCGGGGGCCAGACAATATCCCATTTTCCAACCGGTCGCATGAAATGTTTTTCCGAATGAAAACATCACAATACTTCTTTCGCTTAATTTTGGGTGATAGCAAATACTTTCGTGTCGGACACCATCGAAGATGATGTGTTCATAGACTTCATCGCTTAGAATAATGATGTCTGTATTGTTAATAATTTTTTCAAGATTTTTCATATCCTCGGGTCCAAGAACTGCACCGGAAGGATTGTGAGGCGAATTAAGGATAATCATTTTTGTGCGGTGCGTGATGGTCTTTTTCACTTCATTCCAGTCAATCTTGTATTCCGGGGTTTTCATTTTGATGTGAATGGGAATTCCTCCATTGAGCTTTATGGCAGGAACATAACTGTCGTATGCAGGCTCAAAAACGATGACCTCGTCATCTTCTTTGATGAAAGCCGAAATGGCAGTAAAAATACCCTGAGTAGCTCCTGCTGTTATGTTGATTTCAGTTTCGGGGTTATACTTGACTTTGTAAGTATCATATATTTTCTGCGCAATGGCTTCACGTAAGGGTTGAATTCCCGGCATAGGCGCATACTGATTAAGCCCCTTTTTCATATATTGATTCACAAGCTCAATAAGCTTTTCGGAAATTGGAAAATCCGGAAATCCCTGAGATAAATTGATGGCATTGTATTCATTTGCCATCTGCGACATGACTGCAAAAATTGAAGTGCCGATTTTAGGTAATTTAGAGGTAATGGTGTTTGGAAATTTCATAAAATTAGATTTAATTTATCAAAAATCGAGGTGTTTGTTTTTTGTGATAATTAGAAAAAGCAAATATAAGTAATTTATAAAAAGTAGAAAATTAATTATGTTTTGATTTTTTCCAACTAAGCAATTTGCTAATAAAAATAATGAGAGCTTGGATATTAATTCGTTTGATTCTTAATTTTTATAAACCGCTTATATAGGATTATTAAGAATTTTCAATTATTTTTATTGATAGGAATTAATATTAATTTTATTGTAAATTTGTTCATTATAGTATAAATCAATTATTTATTTAAAAATTAGAATAATGAATATTAAACAACTCCTTGTCGGTATATTATTTACTTTGCTATTTCAGCAGCTTATTTTCTCTCAGAATTATAATATTGCAGCTTCTGGAAGGGTTTATAATTATCAGAAACAGCAATTATTTATGGCTGTAAGGGTTGATTCTACAGTGCTTATTAATTCAGACACCTTATTTTACCATTTTGAAATGCAAAGAGACACCGTTCCTTACTGGGCTTACGGAAGTTGCATAGATTTATTTGGTGGTTCTCTTTTCGGGAAAAGACATTTGTACACTTCTGACAGCATTTTGAAAATCATTACTTTTAAAAATGATAGTGTAATAATTAAACCTTATGCACCGATAGATACGCATTGGATATTATACCAATGGCCCAATGGTAATTATATTGATGCTTACATAAGCGACATATATCAGGATACCATTTTTGGCCTAGTCGATGAAGTAAAAAACATAAAATTTTCAGTTAAAAATACTTTAGGCGATATTCTCACCTCAAATTTCTTTAACATGAAAGAAATTTGTATTTCCATGAGTAACGGGCTTCTGACATCATACGACTTTTATTTGTTTCCGACAGATACCGTTTTATGTAATCTGACAGGAATTTCAAATCCCGATCTTGGTCATATTCCCGGCTATAAGGATTTTTTTGAATTCAATCCAGGGGATCTTTTTCATACGATTCAGAAAGACCTCTATTATATTCATAACGGTACAAATTATATTATTCATAGCGGTTTTATCAATAAAACAATAAAAGAAGTACTTGATGTGATTGTTTTTAATGATGATTCAGCTACTTATCTTTTTGATGTATGCTCACATGTTCTTGAATACAATAACAATGTCGCAGATACAACCTACAACAGGGATACCATCGTTCAAACATATCATTTTAATCCTTTGCCCGATAGTACTTTTCTGATGCTTCCTTTTCAAACATTTTTACCTCAGATAAATTGGTATGATATGCCAATCGTTTACAGGTATCAGCAAGACAGGATATACCATGAATACAATGTTTATAATTATATTGCCATAAATGATTCATGTTGGGCCTATTTGATAGCTGATCCGGCTCCCCAATATTTCAGATATATTGAAGGTTGCGGTGGGCCATATACCTATTTCGCCGACTGGATGGGTGCTGTTACAGAATATACTCTGGTGTATTATCAAAAAGGAAGTGAAGTCTGGGGCAACCCTCTTGCTCCCAATTGCCAGACTTTAAGTGGTATCTCTTCTAATGTTAACAACATCCAAAATGATGTTCAAATATTCCCTAACCCCGCTTCTTCTGATATAAAAGTGATTGCAAAAAACATAGATAAAATTGACATTATAAATATTTCCGGTCAGCTGGTAAAAAGCATAAAGTTTTCAGGTAATGAAAATGAAGCCAACCTGAGTTTGAGTTTTTTAGAAAAAGGATTTTATTTTGTCTGGGTTTATTCCACTGATTATGATTGCATTAAGAAATTGATATTGAATTGATGTTATTTCCTATAATCAGGTTTGAAATGATTTAGCACCTTTAAAAAATAAATTGTCTATAAAAAACGAACTCATCATTGTTTGTATTAAAAACTTAAGGGACGTTAATCAAAAAACAATTTGTATATTTGTCCCACAAATTAATTTACATCATATTACGAAATTTACATTGAATCAGCATGGAAGAAATTGTAGTTAAGTTGAAAGAACAGATTATTAAGACCCTAAATCTCGAAGATATTAAAGTTGAAGATATAGACACAGATGCATCTTTATTTATTGAAGGTTTGGGCCTTGATTCTATTGATGCTCTTGAATTGAATGTTCTTATGGAAAAAGAATACAACATCAAAATAAAAACAGGAGAAGAGGGTAAAAAAATTCTGCATTCAGTTAGAACAATGGCAGAACGAATTCTTGAAGAAAGAAATAAATAAAAATAATTTTCAGGTGTCGGAAAAAGTATTTGTTACAGGTATTGGTATTGTTTCGGCTATAGGCATCAATGTTAACGAAGTATTTCAATCATTGCTGGAACTTAAAACGGGCATTGGTCAAAGTTCTTTTCTTGAATCCATATACAAAGATGAAATTCCTGTTGCTGAAGTTAAACTCCATAATGATGCATTAAGGGATTTATTGTCTCTTACCTCTAAGGACAAGCATTATACACGTGCAAGCCTTTTGGGGATTTTGGCAGCGGGTGAAGCAATCAGAAATGCCCATCTGCTTTCTGACAAAAAAATAAGAACAGGTTTTATTTCGAGCACATCTGTGGGCGGTATGGACAGAACTGAACTTTTTTTTAAAGACTATTTGATAAACACCAGAAAGGGCAGACTAAGAGAGGTTGCAGGCCATGACTGTGGCAGTAGCACTGAGGATATTGCACGTTTTTTCAACATCACTGATTTTGCTACGACAATCAGCACCGCTTGTTCTTCTTCTGCTAATGCTATAATGCTGGGGTCGAGAATGATAAAAAACAACCTTCTCGACAGGGTGGTGGTTGGAGGTGTTGATGCTCTTACCAGATTTACCCTCAATGGTTTTAACACGCTTATGATTCTTGACAGAAAACCTTGTCGTCCTTTTGATGAGACACGCAGTGGCCTTAATATAGGAGAAGGAGCTGCATACATGGTGCTTGAAGCTGAACATTTGGCTGTAAAAAACAGCAAAGAGATATTTGCCGAAGTGAAAGGCTTCGGAAACGCATGTGATGCTTTTCATCAAACCGCATCATCTCCCGAAGGTACAGGGCCACGTCTTGCCATGCATAGGGCTTTGAAAAATGCAAATTTGAATCCTCAGGAAATTAGCTATGTCAATGTTCATGGTACAGGCACTCCTAACAATGACCTCTCAGAAGGCATAGCCCTTGAAAATGTGTTTGATATGAAAGTACCTCCGTTCAGTTCCACCAAGCAATTTACAGGGCACACTTTAGGTGCTGCCGGTTCTATTGAAGCTGTTTTGAGCATGCTCGCCTTAAAACACAACATCATTTATCCCAATCTCAACCACGGTACTCAAATGAAAGAGTTGTCTATTAAACCTGTTACTCAAATCATTCGTAACCTTGAAGTGAAAAATGTCTTATCTAATTCATTTGGTTTTGGTGGTAATAATACAACATTGATTTTTTCAAAATATTAATTATGGCTGTTTACATCAAAAGTTTAAGTTGTATTTCTCCTCTTGGTACCGATATTTCAGATGCTTTACCAACACCCCAAAATGGCTACTTTAAAGCTGTAGAACCTGATTACAGAAAATATATAGATCCGATGGTCTCCCGCCGTATGAGTCGTATTGTGAAAAAGGGCATTTATGGTGCAAAGTCCTGTCTTGAAAAAGCCGGAACCGACATGCCAGAGGCCATTGTTACAGGGACAGGATTGGGTTGTATTGAAGATACCGAAAAGTTTCTGATTACCATGATAAAAAATGAAGAAAAATTTCTGAATCCCACCCCGTTTATACAATCAACACATAATACCGTAAGTTCCCAGATTTCTTTGTTCTTAAAATGTCACGCCTACAATGTTACATATTCACATAGGGGTTTGTCTTTTGAAAGTGCTTTACTTGACAGCATCATGTTGCTTCAGGAAAAATCAGCCAATTCAGTCCTGCTTGCAGGTATTGACGAGTTGACCGAAAATTCTTTCCATATTCAGAAACGACTTGGTCTATGGAAAAGTGATGTTGCCATGAATTATGATATTCTTAAAAGCACCACAAAAGGCAGTATTGCAGGCGAAGGTGCCACATTTTTTTTCCTTTCATCCGAAAAAAATGAAAACAATAACATTGAAATTGTTGCACTGAAAACTTGGAACTGCAAAGAAAACAGTATGGGTGTTAAAAATCAGGTGGTTGAGTTTCTAAAAGAAAACAATTGTCAGCCCGAAGATATTGACCTATTAATGCTTGGCTACAGCGGAGACAACAAAACCGACAGTTTATATACTGATTTATCAAGTGGACATTTCCCTCATTCGGCTTTAGCCTTTTTTAAACATCTGTGTGGGGAGTATCAAACAGCTTCTTCTTTCGGACTTGCTTTAGCCGCTGAGATTCTCAGAAAGCAAAATGTGCCCGATAATGTCAAAGTTAATAAGCAGTCACCGAAGCGATTAAATAACATTTTGTTATACAATCATTTTCAGAACATAAACCATTCCCTTGTATTAATTCGTTATGAGCTCATTTAGAACTGTTGTGCTTGTTTTCGCAGGTTTTCTGACAGTGCTCTTTGCATTAAACTTCTATTTCTATGACATGGGTTGGATTCCCTATCTTTTTTTGATTTCAGGATTGATTTCCTATATTGTTTTCGGGGCATCAAATATATGTTCGGGCGTTTTTATAAAAACAATTTGTAAGGCAGATACCCATGAAAAATTAATAGCTCTTACTTTTGATGATGGTCCATCTAAAAATACCGATGTCATTTTAGATGTTTTAAAAGCTTACAATGTAAAGGCTGGCTTTTTTTGTGTTGGTAAAAATATTGAAACGCACAAAGATGTTGTAAAACGTTTGGTTGATGAGGGGCATCTTATCGGGAACCACTCATATTCACATCATTTCTGGTTTGATTTTTTTTCTGCTCAGAAAATGATTGAAGAGCTCACAAAAACAGAAACTTTGATTAAGGACATCACAGGAAAAGAAGTTAAACTTTTTCGTCCACCCTATGGTGTTACAAATCCCCCCCTCAGTAAAGCAGTGAAAATAATGAATTATATTACTGTCGGATGGTCCCTACGTTCAATGGATACTGTCACAAAAAACAATAAAAAACTTCTTAACAATTTAAAAAGGAAGCTCAAACCAGGCTGTATTGTTCTGCTGCACGATGTAAATGGTATCTCAAAAGAAGTTCTTACAGATTTTTTAGATTTTATTATTAATAACAATTATCAAATTATTGAGTTAGATAGATTGCTTAAAATTCAAGCTTATGATTAAACTAATTAATAAAAAAAACAGCATTATCATTTCGTTGTTTTTTATAACCTTTTTTTCAAATGCTCAGGTGGATTTTGTTCCAATAGCCGATACTGATAGTTTCAAAAGTGCACTTCAAAATGCGTCAAGAAACACCAGAACCATTGTCTGTGACTTTATTCAGAAACGACAAATTGCCCTCATGACCGAAGTTATTATTTCCAAAGGACAATTCTGGTTCAAAAAACCTTCTTCCATCCGCTGGGAATACACAGAACCCTATAAGTATCTGATTATTTTTTCAAAAAACAAAGCCTTTGTTAAAGATGATTCAAGCAGCAAGGAATATGATGCTCAATCAAATCAGGTTTTTAAAAACCTTGGAGAAGTGATGTTTCGCTTTATTCTGGGTGATTTGGATGCTGCAGAAAATGATTTTTCCGTTTCTTATAAAGAAAATAATACGCTCTATTTTGTCAGATTGGAACCATTGACTGAAGGGGAAGGCCTCTTGGGCCCCATTGATTTATACTTCGACAAAACTGATTATTCTCTTTCTGAAATTGTCATGTACGAATCGGGAGAAGATTTTACAAGCATTTCTTTTATCAATAAAACATTAAATGAAAATGTCAGAAATGATGTTTTCAGGTTCCAGTAAGTACCTTTTTAAATACCTTTGTATAATTTTTCTTAAAAAACAGCGTTTAGTTTTCACTAATTTTAACAAAGAACAATTTTCAATATGCAGAGAATCAAGTTTCCATTCACTGTTTTTTTCTTTTTGACATATTTTCTAACTGCTGCACAAAACAGTACCGTAGATACTTCAGATATTTCAGACAGAGAATATGTTATCCAATGGCAGGGTATCAAAAGCATCAATCTTTCTGATACAGAGAAACAAACTTTTCTGTCGTTTGAAGGAGCATTGTACGATTTTTCAACCGGTTTATTGCCTTTATACTATAATAGAATATCATTACCATTCTCCGATATTGAACTTAAGGTCGAACTCCAAAACACCGTTTTTGTGCCTCTTGAGGCCGATGAAGCCATGTTGGTGTCTGATAATCAGATAATTAAAGAAGACATTCAAGTGATTACAAAAATCCTAAATGAAGACAGAAACTATTTTGCAACTTTAAGCTTCGTTCCTTTAAGAAAGAATAGCCACACAGGGCAAATTGAAAAACTTATTGCTTTTAATCTTTCTCAGACTTACGATTTTGTTCAAAAGGGTGGTGCAGTTCCTAAATCCTATGCTCAAACATCTGTACTAGCATCCGGCAATATATATAAGTTATGTGTTAGTGGTGGAGGTATTCATAAAATTTCTTATGATGATTTGGTTGCTATGGGCATCAATGCCGGTAGTATAAACCCACAGCATATTCGAATTTATGGCAATGGAGGAGGTATGCTGCCAGAATCGAATGATGATTTCAGACATGATGACCTTGTTGAAAATGCCATTTTTGTTTTCGGAGAAAACGACGGTGTTTTTAATACAACAGACTATATTTTGTTTTTTGCAGAGTCCCCACATGAGCGTATTTTCGACACAACAACGACATTGTTCTCCCATCAACTGCATCACTATACCGACAAAACCTGCTACTTTCTGACGGCAGATCATGGGCAAGGGAAAAGAATTCAACAACAACCTTCCCTTACAACTGCTCCAACCCATACTGCAAACAGCTTTCATGATTATGCCTATCATGAAAAAGATTTGGAAAACCTTATTCATTCCGGCAAAGAATGGTTCGGAGAGAGTTTCGATATTCAGACAGAGTACACTTTCCCCTTTACTTTTACAAATATCAAAACAGGGTCAAAAATACATTTGAGAACCAATGTTGCTGCACGCTCATTCCAGAACAGCACTTTTAATGTTAATGCAGGTGGAAACCAGTTGAATATACTCGTAGCATCAGTTCCTACAAGTTATACCTCAAGTTATGCGCGCATGTCGTCTGATACAATTTCTTTCACCGCTTCAGGTCAAAGCTTAAACGTGACTGTTAAATATAATAAGCCCACAAATAATTCAAAAGGATGGCTCAATAATTTACAATTTAATTTTGAAAGAAACCTTATATTTTCGGGTTCTCAGATGGCTTTCAGAAACACAGAAGTTATTGGCGCAGGTAACATCACGGAATATATCATGGGTAATGCCAACAGTGCTGTAACCATTTGGGAAATCACTGACCCCCTCAATATTACACACGTTCAACATGAGTTAAACGGAAATCAACTGCGTTTTGTTTTGGGAAGTGATTCGCTAAGACAGTTTATTGCCCACGATGCTTCCTCATATCCCGCTCCCGATTTTTTAGGCAAAATCCCTAATCAGAATTTGCATGGATTGGGGCAGTATGATATGCTCATTGTTACCCATCCGCTCTTTCTGGATGAAGCACAAAGATTAGCGTTAGAACATTACAACGTTCAGGATTTGTCAGTAGCTGTGGTTGTTACTGAACAGGTTTATAATGAATTCTCATCTGGAGTACCCGATGCTACTGCCATAAGGGATTTTGCAAAGATGTTTTTCGACAGAGCTACTAATGAAGATGAAAAACCAAAATATCTTTTACTTTTTGGAGATGGATCCTACGACAATAAAAACAGGGTTTCGAACAACACCAATTTCATTCCCACATACCAGTCGCTGAATTCACTTGAACCTACAAGTTCTTATGTAACAGACGATTTTTATGGACTTTTAACTTCTGGAGAAGGACTTAATTCAGAAGGGACCCTGGATATTGGTGTAGGCCGCTATGTCGTTCAAACTGTAGAGGAAGCCCGAAATGCCGTTAATAAGACCGTGATTTACCTTGCCCAAAAAAACCTGAAAACAATTAATGAAGGTTGTACTGATTTTACCGGAAGCATTTCAAATTATGGTGACTGGCGTAACAGCATTTGTTTTGTTGCAGATGATGAAGATGGTAATTTACACATTTCGCAGGCAGAATATCTCGCCAATATGGTTGATACCATTGACAGAAATTACAATATTGACAAGATATATTTTGATTCATACTTACAGGAAACAAATGCAGGAGGTCAACGTTATCCCGAGGTTAACGATGCCATTAACAACAGGGTACAAAAAGGCGCTTTAATAATCAATTATACCGGCCATGGTGGTGAATTAGGCTGGGGACATGAAAGGGTCCTTGAAATTTCAGACATCAACTCCTGGCAGAATAAATATAACATGCCGGCTTTTGTTACTGCTACCTGTGAGTTCAGTCGCTTTGACGACCCAAACAGAATTTCAGCCGGAGAACATGTGTTTCTCAATCCAAATGGCGGAGGCATAGCTCTTTTCTCAACCACAAGACTGGCTTTTGCAAATACTAATTTTGCCTTAAATAAAAGTTTTTATAGTTATGTCTTCGAAAAAGTAAGCAATGAATATCCTTCTTTAGGTGACCTGATGAAACTTTCAAAGAATTCTATTGGCAATATTTCTTCTATCAGAAATTTTGTACTTTTTGGTGACCCCGCTTTGAAATTGGCCTATCCTGAGTTTAACATCCTGACAACAAGCTGTCCCGATACCATGAAGGCTTTATCAAAAGTCGTTATTCAGGGATATGTGACAGACCTTAATGGGAGTAAGCTCACAGATTTTAATGGCACTATTTATCCTACAGTTTACGACAAACCTTCCGGTATAACATCATTAGCCAATGATCAAGGCAGCTCTCCATTTGCTTTTACACTGCAAAAAAATATCCTGTTTAAAGGAAAAGCAAGTGTTGTAAACGGTGATTTTGAATTTGAGTTTATTGTCCCTAAAGATATTTCATATCAACACGGTGTTGGGAAAATCAGCTATTATGCCGAAGATGGCATCAGAGATGCAAACGGTTTTTTTGAAGGTTTTCTTATTGGAGGATATGATGAAAACAGTACCCCTGATAATGAGGGACCGGAAATAAACTTATTTATGAATGATGATATTTTTGTATTTGGTGGCATTACCGATAAAAACCCTATTCTTTTGGCTTATCTTAATGACGAAAGTGGTATCAACACAACCGGAAATGGTATTGGTCACGATATTACAACCATCCTTGATGATAACTCTACCAGAGTAATCGTCATGAACGATTATTATGAGGCTGATCTCGACAATTACAAAAGTGGCAAGGTCATGTATCCGTTCTATGATCTGACCGAAGGCTTACACAATGTGAGATTTAAAGTATGGGATGTTCATAATAATTCTTCTGAAGCCTATCTTGAATTTTTTGTTACCGACTCCGAAGAGCTTGCAATAAAACACTTGCTTAATTATCCTAATCCTTTCAGCGACAGAACCTATTTTGTTTTTGAACACAATCAATCTTGCGAAGCACTCGATATCGAAATTCAAATTATATCAATGTCAGGACTTACTGTTAAAACCATTAATGAAACCATTAATACAAGCGGTTTTAAAACTGAACCCATCGAATGGAACGGTTGCAATGATTATGGTGAGCCCATTGGAAAAGGTGTTTATATTTACCGATTGCTTGTAAAAACCGAAGATGGACGTATAGCCGAGAAAACTGAAAAATTAATCATTTTAAAATAATGTTTTTAAATTTGATGAAATCTTGTAAATACCTGAATATCAGAAGTATATTATAAATGATGTCTTTAAAAATTCAATTTTTTAAAGGCAGTAAAACAATAAAAGAAATAAAGTATAAAAAAAATCGTTATATTTGCATTTTAAAACAAAACAGGAATGAAAAAGGCACTCAAATTATTTGTTATTTGTCTAACATTAATTTCATTAACATCAGTTAAAGCACTATTTTCTCAAAATCAATCTAATAATTTAGGACAGGATCCTGTCCAGGATCTCGATAATCAAATAAACACAATAACCACAGCAGTTCCCTTTTTGCTCATTGCACCTGATGCAAGAGCAGGGGCTCTTGGCGATGCGGGAGTGGCTTCAAAGCCAGATGCCAATTCCATGCACTGGAATCCTGCAAAATATGCTTTTATTGACAATGATATGGGCTTTTCAATGTCTTACAGTCCTTGGTTAAGAGCTTTGATCCCAGATATCAATTTGGCTTACCTTACAGGTTACAAAAGAATTGACAAACAATCAACCGTTGCAGCATCCATGCTTTATTTTTCTTTAGGTGATATTACTTTTACCGATATAAATGGATATACCACTGGAGAATTTAAACCCCATGAATTTGCCATTGATTTAACCTATGCAAGACTTTTTTCTGAGAATATTTCAGGAGCTGTGGCTTTCAGATATATTTTTTCAAACCTAACAGGAGGAATCGACGTTCAAGGTGCCAAATCAAGACCGGGACAATCTGTTGCTGCTGACATTTCAGCATTTTACAGTAAACCATTGGAAATACCTTCTTATGATGCTTTGTTTTCTTTTGGAGTTAATATTTCAAATATTGGTACAAAGATTTCTTATACCGAAAATATTGAAACCGATTTTATTCCTATCAATTTACGTCTCGGTCCAAATTTAACTATAGATCTTGACCAATACAACTCTATGTCTTTAATGGTTGATTTAAACAAACTTTTGGTTCCAACTCCACCCTACTGGAAACTTGATACCAATGGATCTCCTGTTAAAGGTCCCGATGGAAAAAGAGAAGTTCTTTTGGGCAAAGACCCTAATGTATCAGTTGTAAGTGGTATGTTTAGCTCTTTTAGTGATGCTCCCGGTGGTTTTAAAGAGGAAGTCAGAGAGATTACTATATCTGCCGGACTTGAATACTGGTACGATAAACAATTTGCTATCCGAGCCGGTTATTTTTACGAACACGCTACAAAAGGTAACAGAAAATATTTTACTTTGGGTGCAGGTTTAAAATACAATGTATTTGGCCTTGATTTCGCCTATCTTATACCTACAGAACAACGCAATCCACTAGAAAACACACTGCGTTTTTCATTATTGTTTGATTTTGTAGCATTTGCCGAACAGAACAATTAATTATTTTTTGTGAAATTCAGAATTGGTTTTGGATATGATGTACACCGTCTTGAAGAAAACAGGACTTTGTTCATTGGTGGTATTTCTATACCACATACAAAAGGTGCTGTGGGACATTCTGATGCGGATGTGCTAATTCATGCTATTTGTGATGCCCTCCTAGGAGCAGCCGCCATGAAAGATATCGGAAGTCATTTCCCCGATACTGATGTTCAGTATAAAAATATTGACAGTAAAATTCTTTTACAAAAAACGATGGAAATCATTTCATCAAAAGATTATGTTATAAATAACATTGATTGTACAGTTTGCTTGCAAAAACCAAAAATCTCCCCTTATATTGACGAAATGACAAAAACGCTCAGCCCCATTTTAAATATCCCCATTGGTGATATTTCAATTAAGGCAACAACTACAGAGAAACTCGGTTTTGTGGGAACTGAAGAAGGTATAAGCGCCTATGCCGTAGTTCTGTTATTGAAAAAATAAAGGTCTCTTCTAGTTCAATAATATCTTAAAAAATTGGTCAATGTGTTTTCATAATAGCCTAAGTGTTGATGCTCAGAAAATTGAAAACCGCTTCAATGCGCATTTTGAAAAAGAATTTACATTCAAGCCTGTTTATCATGCCAGTGGTTTTACCTATCCTACCTGGCCGGTTGTAATTTCTGAAAATCCTCAAAATATAACTGAATATAAATGGGGTTTAATACCCTATTGGGCTAAAACAATGAAGGAGGCCATTCAGATAAGGGCATTGACACTTAATGCAAAATCTGAAACACTTTTTTCGAAACCCTCATTCCGCTTTTCAGTGATGACCAAACGCTGTTTGGTGCCCTCTACTGGTTTTTTTGAATGGCAGCACAACAAGAATATTAAAAAACCATTTTTCATAACACCTGGTTTTGATGAAATTATGGCAATGGGAGGTCTTTATAGCAAGTGGACTTGTCTTGAATCCGGACAGGTATTTAATACTTTCAGTATTGTAACAACACAAGCAAATCTGCTTATGTCTGAAATTCATAATACAAAAAAAAGAATGCCTCTCATACTTGAAAAAGAGAATGAAAAACAATGGTTGGATATGTCTTTGTCTGAAAAAGATGTTCAAACTATGCTAAAACCGTTACCTGATGGCTTTTTAAAAGCTTTTACTGTCAGTAAGCTTGTTTCAAATCCAAATGCTAATACCAACGTTCCCGAAGTTCAAAAACCATTTAATTATCCCCAAATTTTGGAAATGTTCTGAAAAAAATAAGAGTATTTTGTTTTTACACCTGACAAAATTTGGATTTATACTGGTTTGCGGATGTTTAACATTTAGGCTTTTTCTTTATTTGATGTGCTAAGATAAGAATTGAGATAATCTGAAGTAGAAAAAATCTAAATTTCTTGAACCTCTGTTATTTCTTAAGAAAGTTTGAATGATGTTATTGTTTCCTTCAGCA
>JAQVVM010000028.1 GCA_028698995.1 Bacteroidales bacterium | reverse complement strand
ATTACGAATTTTGTATTGCCTTTTGAGTGTTATGTGCCCTTTGATTATACCATTGGGGGCTTCGTATGAAGCATTGCCCAACTCAAAATCATAATACATGGAAGATACAGGTGCCCGCCAGTCGTGTATCAAATTCGACTGCGATATATTGTCAAAAAATAAATAAAGACCTATATAAATGATATATTTATCTGTTTTGTTCTTTTCCTTAAAATAAACACGACCAAAGTAGGGAGAAAGAAGAAGTTTGCTAAGTCTTTTTTTTAAAACAACTGCTTTTTCGCCTACAATAGCACCCTGATTGATAGTTTGACGTACCGCATTTTTTTCCATACGGTCCATACCGTCTTTATTATCATACAGGTATTCTTTGTTTTTGTGCAAGTCAACTGCATAACTAATGACATTTTTATCAATTTCAAAAATTGTGTCCTGAATCTTTTGTTTAACGTTCTCAAGATTTCTGTTTTCTTCGCTTTCTAAAGGCTTTCCCATGTAAGTCTTAATTTCACGTTATGTTATATTCTGTTTTTTTACGAAAAATACTAAAATAATATTAATTTAAGTGTAAATATTTTAAAACGGTTAAATCTTTTTTTGAGATGCTGGTAAAAACCACCAATTCAATTTTCAATTTGAATTTATGTATAAAATAGGTATTATGCCGATGGGGCAGGGGGGAAATATTATTTGTGTTGATAGTATATTGAAAAAAAGGTTTCAAGTTAAATACCTGAAACCCCTTCATATTCAAGTGACCCCGTCAGGATTCAAACCTGAAACCTCCTGATCCGTAGTCAGGTGCTCTATTCAGTTAAGCTACGGGGCCTTATTGGTTTGCAAAAATAATATATTTTTATTAAATATTAATAATTTCTTTAAAATTAAAAGCTGGTAGTGTAGTTCTCAAGATATTTCACCACTTTATCCAAAAACATACCGCCAAGTGCACCATCAACTATTCTGTGGTCGTAAGTGAGCGAAAGGTACATCATGTGTCTGATGGCGATAACATCTCCTTCAGCAGTTTCGAGTACAACCGGTCTTTTCTTGATAACACCCATTGATAAAATGGCTACTTGTGGCTGATTTATAATAGGTGTTCCTGTGAGCGAATTAAAAGTACCTAAGTTTGTGATGGTGAAAGTGCCTCCCTGAATTTCATCGGGCATCAATTTATTATCTCTGGCTCTTTGGGCAAGGTCATTAACATTTTTAACGATACCCAAGAGACTTTTTTCATCTGCGTTTTTTATGACAGGTACAATGAGATTCCCTGTGGATAAGGCTGTTGCCAAGCCAATGTTGATGTTCTTTCTGAGAATAATCTGTTTGCCATTCACAGAAGCATTTACCATTGGATAATCCTTTAAAGCACGTGCAACTGCATGAATAATGATATGTGTAAAAGTCAGCTTCTCATTATCATTTTTTAAGAATTCTGATTTCTTTTCTTCTCTGAACCTGACAACATTACTCATGTCGGCTTCTGCAAAGGACGTTACATGGGCTGAAGTTTGAACAGAACCGATCATGTGATTTGCAATAAGTTGCCTCATCCTGTCCATTTCTATTATGGTATCTCCTCCTGATGCTGAAATGGATACCGGTTTTGGTGATGAAACTGCATTTACTTCCTCAGTTCTTTTTTCTGTTTTAGTTGTTCTTTTTTGAAGAAATTGAAGTAAATCCTCTTTTGTAAGTCTTCCGTCTTTACCGGTGCCGTTAATTGATGCAAGCTCAAACGGAGAAATCTGCTCTTGTTTAGCAATATTTTTAACAAGTGGAGAATAGAACCGGTGATCAATTCCTTTATCCACGTTTTCTTTGTGCGCTGTTGGCATAACTTCTTTTACTGAAGTATCTTCTTTTACAGATATATCCTTACTTTCATATTCTTCAGAGATATTGTCACCATCAGTTGCTATAACAACAATAACTTTTCCTACCTCAACCACATCGCCCTCTTTATAAAGAAGTTTTACAATTTTACCCTCGACAGGCGAGGGAATTTCTGAATCTACTTTATCGGTAGCGATGTCTGCAACAGCTTCGTCTTCTTTAATAGTGTCGCCTGCTTTTTTATGCCATTTAATAATTGTAGCTTCTGTAATACTTTCACCCATTTTGGGCATGAATATCTCAAATTTTGCCATTTTATTGCTATTTAGATTGAATATGATTTACAAAATTAAACATTTTCTGTATTGTCTCTGTCTAATTTGTTAAGGTTTTTGAAAATTATTAAAATGTCATTGCTTGCTTTATAGTTCCTTGCATACATAAGATTGATTTTCTGAGATAAATCATTATCAAGATTTTTTAAATTGAAATTGTCAAGGGGAGTAAGAATGCCATTTTTTAATTTGGGTAATTTCCCTTCAGAAATAAATTTAGAATAACCTACCCATGTTTTCTTTAATGTAAGAACAGTTAAAATATTGTGAAGCAGGTTCAGCTTATTTTTATTGATGAAAAAAAGAAATGGATAAGTGCCCAAAAAAAATATTGAAACAAAGAAGTCAAGCAAATTTTTTTTTCGGATATTAACTGTTTTTGAGATTGTGTTGATATTTATTGACCAGAGGTTTTCAGGGGCTTCAATAGAATTACTGCCAACAAGGAACAATCCTTCAGGAGGAATAATTTTAAAATCAACGAATGAATTTTGCAGTTCGCTCATTTTGTCAATAATCTGTGTGTAAGGAATATCTTTTGCACAAAAAACCAATTCATTAATCTTATATATGTCAATAATGTCATTCAATTGAGAGAAATGCCCAATAGCATTATTCCCGTTATCAATTTCGCCTTCTGATGTTGAATAAGAAACATTACCGATAAATTCAGGCATGTTTGTAAATTGGTTAAACAGCAGGCCCACTCTCTGACTTTCTTCTTTATCGCCAATAATTGCAATGCGTTTAGAAGGCAATCCAATACGAAAATCTTTTAGCCTTAAAACATGAAAAAAAACTCTTGTAAGACACATTGAAATTATGGCCCAAACACTCCCCAATAAGATCAGTGCACGTGAAAAACGAAAACTTTCGGGAAGAAGTGCATAAATGACTAAAATTAAAAGCGTTCCGATAAATAAGCCTTGTATAATTTTTCGAATATTCACCGGCCTCTCATAACCACCGTTAAAATAAACGGAAAAAAGCCAGATAGCAATATAAATGGGTACAACCAACGATATGAATATTTTGGGGTAATAGTCAAAAGCATGTTCCAGCATCAGATTTTGCCATAGATGTTTGATGACTATCATGCCGGAAAAAAGCAGGATGCTGTCAATTAAAGGTAAGGAAATTCTTTTAAAAAATCTCATAAACAAAGCAAGTGATGCCCTGAAATAGATTGCCATATTAATAAGTAGAGAGAAAGTGTTTGCCCTTTTTTTTGTGAAATGCTTCTGAGCAAAAATGATCATGGCTTTATAAAAAACAAAAACATAATTCACGCTGCTCTTTTTGGTGCTTTCACCTTTATAATGAATAATTCTTGTTTGTGGGAAATAATAATTATTGTAACCTGCTTTACTTATTCGGTATGATAAATCAATATCCTCTCCATACATGAAGAAGGTTTCATCCAGCATACCAATTTTGTCTAAAACTTCTTTTCGGATGAACATAAATGCTCCGGATAAAACATCAACTTTATGTGTGTCGTTCTCACTCAGGAATGTAAGATGGTATTTGCCGAATTTTTGTGATTTGGGAAACAATCTGGCTAAACCGAATATTTTATAAAATGCAACCGATGGGGTAGGGAGGCTCCTTTTACTTTCAGGGAGGAATTTGCCTTTGCCGTCAATCATTTTGACACCGATACCTCCGGCATCAGGAGTACGGTCTGCAAATTCAATAATTTTTCTGAAAGTGTCTATTTCTACAAGGGTATCAGGATTTAGCAATAAAATATAGGAGCCTTTTGCAATTTTTATAGCTTGATTATTAGCTTTTGAAAAACCAAGGTTTTTAATGTTTGATATTAAAGTTACAGTCGGGAATTTTTCTTTAAGCATTTTCAAAGAACCGTCAACAGAGTTATTATCAACAACAATAATCTCCCCCTGAATTCCTTTCATTGCAGTTATGACCGATTGAAGGCATTGCTCCAGAAAAAATTTTACATTGTAATTAACAATAATGACAGATAGCTTCATCCATTTTAAAATAAGCCTGCCAAAATTAATAAAAATGTGCTACAAATTGAAATTATATGATTAATATCATTGCCCAATAACCAAAGTTATAGTTCCGGTCAGTGTTTTTTGATGAGGCGTGTTGTTGTTTAACTCGATGATGTAAAAATAGGTTCCCGGTGATACATTTTCTTCCCTGTATTTCCCGTTCCAGCCTTCAGTGCCTTTGTATAGCTCTTGCCCCCATTTATTAATAATTTTCAGATCAAGACCTTCTGCAAAAATATCATTAATACCATCTCCATCATGGGGCGTAAAAGCATTTGGCAGTTCTTTTACAATCACAATGATTGATTCAGAATAACTGGGGCACCCGTATTGATTGTAGGCAATAACTGAAACAGTATCATTATTATTTATTGATCCACTGGAAAAAGTATTTAAATTCCCTGACTGAACAAGCTCATTATTAATGAAGAAATCATAGCTCTCTAGGTTTACGGGAGTAACTGTAAAAATAATTATCTGTCCTTGGGTAATTTCATTCAATGGCTCAAAGTCACTGTTCATACTTACATAAAATGCAGGAAAAACACTAACATTGATAGACTCATCGTTTGAGCAACTATTGGAATCTGTAACAGTAACACTATAGGTTTCGTTGCTCATAGGGGAAACGGTAATTGATGGTGAATTTACTCCGGTATTCCAATAATAATTTAATCCTCCTGATGCCGTTAGAGTTGTGGAATAATTTTCACATAGAAAAGGATCTCCTGTAATAAAGATAACCGGTAAAGGCATTGTGGTAACAATTACATTGTCTGTTTCTGAACAACTATGGGCATCAGTTATTGTAACTGAATATGTTGTTGTAGTTGAAGGACTAACAACTACTGTTGCCGAATCACCTGCGTTTTGGCTCCATAAATAATCAGTGCCACCGAATGCCGAAATACTGATAGAATCCCCTATACAAATAGAAGTGTCGGAGCTTGCACTTACAATAGGTAATGGATTTACAATAACAATTATTTCATCAGTGGCAGAGCATGAATTAATGTCAGCTGCTGTTACAGTATATGTTGTAGATACAGAAGGTGTTACAACCGGGTTTGAAATGAAAGGATTATTTAATCCGGCAGATGGACTCCATTGATAGCTTAACCCGCCGGTGGCATTAAGAGAATCACTACTACCTGAACAGATTGCTATATCATTGCCGGCAGAAACAATAGGTAAACTCCATAAATGTACATGAACTGAATCACTCGAACTACAGTTAAAGTTATCTGTAACAGTTACAAAATAATAAACATCTGAAAATGGAGTTGCATTTATAACAGAAGTGGAATCCCCTGTGTTCCACACATATGTAACTCCCCCTGTAGCTGTAAGTTGTACACCGGAGCCTGTGCAGATGCTGGTGTCATTTCCTGCTGATGCATTTGGATAGCTGATAACTGTTACTGCAGTGTTTCCTATTTGTGAACAGGAGTTTGTGTCTGTAACAATCACAGTGTAAGTTGTAGAACTAACCGGTGAGACACTTACTGTTGCCGTATTTCCAGCGTTATGACTCCATTGGTAGGTAATACCTCCGCTTGCAGTTAATGTAACTACTTCTCCTCCACAAACACTGGTATCAGGACTTATCCCAATAATTGGTAAAGAGTTCACATTTACAATTATTTGGTCACTTGTAGAGCAGGAATAATTATCTGATACTGTAACAGTATATGTTGTTGTAACTGTTGGTGTTACAATTGGGTTCGAAATTGCAGGATCGTTTAATCCTGATGTAGGACTCCATTGATATGTCTGTCCTCCTGAAGCATCCAGCGTATCAGAATTGCCAATACATATAGAAATATCATTACCTGCAAAAGCAATTGGGAGTGCTAACAATTGAACCAGAACAGAATCTTTTGAGCTGCAATTGTTTATATCTGTAACAGTAACAATATAATATTGATTTGAGTCTGGGGTTATATCAATTGTTGGAGAAACATCTCCTGTATTCCAAAGGTATGTCAGTCCTCCGCTTGCACTTATCTGAACGCTTGAACCGGTACAGATACTGGTATCATTTCCTGCATCTGCCGGAGGGTAACTAACAACTGACACAACTGAGCTGTCCATTTGAGTACAGGAATTGGTGTCAGTAACAATCACTGTATAAGTTGTTGAACTAATAGGCGAAACGCTTACTGATGCAGTATTTCCAGCGTTGTGGCTCCATTGGTAAACAGACCCACCGCTTGCAGTCAAGAATACTGTTTCTCCACCACAAACAACAGTATCAGGGCTTATACTAACAATTGGTAAAGGGTTTACTGTTACAATAATTTCATCACTTGAAGAACACGAATGATTATCTGACACTATCACAGAATATGTTGTTGTGGAAAGAGGCGTAACAATTGGATTTGATATTGCTGGATTATCAAGACCAATAGTGGGACTCCAGAGATAATTAACACCTCCTGAGGCATTTAAGGTATCACTGTTGCCAATACAAACTGATTTATTACTGCCGGCATTTGCGTTGGGTAAAGGCCATAAATGAACATAAACGGAGTCTTTGCCTTTACAATTATTAATATCTGAAACGGTAACACTATAATGAGAGCTGTTGACAGGAATAATCTCAATAGTTTGGGTTGTATCTCCTGTATTCCATAAATATGTATTTCCTCCCGTAGCAGTTAACTGTACGCTTAAACCATCACATATACTTGTGTCATTCCCTGCTTCAGCAATAGGGTGGCTGATAACAGTTACTAGGGTACTGTCTGTTTGTATGCAGCTATTGGTATCTGTAACTGTTACCTTAAATGTCGTTGTAATTACAGGGGCAACAATGACCGTGTCTGAATTACCCGCATTATGACTCCATAAATAGGTAGATCCTCCGGATGCAGTAAGTTGTACCAATTCACCTCCGCATATCAATGTGTCAGGACTTGTAGTTACAATTGGTAAAGGGTTTACAGTAATTGATACTGAATCGTAAGCTATACCACATGTGGTTCCAATGCTAACATAGTAGATTGTATCGCTTTCAGGGACAATATCAATAGTTGGGGTATCTGAACCATCCGACCAGCTTATAGTAGATGTTATACTATTGTCGTAATTTACAAAAAGAGTTAATGTGTCTCCCTTACACAAAGATGTATCATTATTAACAGTTGCATATGGTAAAGGACTTATTGTTAATGTAACGTGCTGAGTCTGACTCTGGCATAGGTAAGATGTGTCAAAAAAAGTAACATAATAGTTGTAAATTCCGGGTGAACTTTCCATGGGGATAAGAGTATCCCCTAAAATAATAGTATCAGTAAGTAATGAATCGCTGTACCAAGTAGTAACCCCGTTACCTATGGCTATAAATGGTTGAATAGGTTCACCAAAGCAGACTTGTTGGTTTTGTACTGTCGGAGGGGCAGGAGTTGGCAAAACCACCAGAGAGACTTCTTTTGCTAAGCTTTCACACAAGCTGTCCTTTTGTGTGCAATAAAAATTGTAGTTACCTACATTAATATTGTTTGGGTAAAATATGCTGTCGTTTGAGAGGACTGTGCTTAATGCTGAATCTGCATACCAAGTTATATTGTTACCTGATGCAAAAAGTACAGGAGTTGTATTGCCAAAGCAAATAGTGTCGTTTAATGCTTGGGGAGTTGCTGGAATTGCCCCCACATGAACATATGTTGAAGCAGCAGGTCCGGGACAACCCTCAACAATTACTTCCAAAGTGTAAATGCCGGAATTTAATGTATCAGGGTTTGAAATTACTGGATTCTGAAGGCTAGATGTGAAATTATTAGGTCCGTTCCACACGTAAAAAACATTTGGGGGCACACTTCCCGAAAAAAGTGTTATATCCTCTCCTGTGCAAACAGGGCTGTTTGTAACAATATTTGTTACAGTTGAAACAGGAACAAATACTGCTCCTGAAGTTTGAAGTAACGAAAGTCCTGTGAAGACAGTACCAGATGATCCAGGCGTTGAGCCCCAAGGGCTGTTGCCGAGTTGAGTCTGTAATCCATTTTCTCCGCCCATTAGATCTGTATTAATATTAGATGGAAAAAGAGTTTGACTAACCCATACCACACCACCGCCACCACCACCACCTGGACCAACATAACTTGGGCCGGAGTTATTTCCTCCTTTACCGCCTTTTGCAATAATATTAAGGTTTCCAACGTAGTTTTGTACTTCCAGTACAACCGTGCCACCTGCACCACCACCGCTACGTCCTACATTATATAAAGTATCAGGAACATTCAAAGCATTGGAAATAATTGTTTTATTATTACAAACCACGTTATTGGCCTTAATAATGACAGTACCGCCACCATTTGTTCCAGCTTCATTACCTGTAGTGGCGTATCTGTGGTGACCAACACCACCGCCTCCGGCCATAAAAATTTTATTATCAACGGGAGAATATGTAAGACTCTTACCTCCTAATCCACCTTCCCATCTTATTGAGCAAAAAGTTGAAGATTTACCACCTCTTCCACCTTCACCACCATTGCCGCCTCCTCCGCCGCCCATATACCATGCATCGGTTTGAACAGCCATGGCTTCCTGACCACCTGAACCACCTCCACCATTGCCCATAGCACCAATGCCTCCTCTTTGCGAACTTGGAAGGTGAGCTATTCCTTCTCCTTTTATTCTAGCATATAAACTTGCCATGATATAACGTGGTTCAGTACTTAAACATAAACCGGAAACGGCAAATTTCTCACCTCCTAAGAAACCACAGTTACTTACATCAATAGGGGCATTGAAAGTTAAAGTTCCGGAGACCTCCAAAACCAAAATGCCACCATGTAAACCATTCCATGGATTGCACTTAAGTGTATCAACAATTGTGGCATTGTTGTAAACTGCAACTTTAACTATCTGTATTCTGCCATTATTATTGTAATTTCTTTGCACTGAATCCCTTAAGAATATCTCATTACCAACAATATCTGAAATAATTGCAAATTCATAGTTTCCAGCATTACCATAATTGATAATTGAACCACTATTTGGTGTATTTGTCGTGTCAACGGTGGCACCCATCATTTGAATCAATAATATTTTATCGTTTATGTTAAATCCGGTTGTTGCAGGAACTATAACAGAATTACGACAAAAATTATATTCAAGCACATTTTGGGAAGGGTTTACAATTCCTGAAATGTTTTGAGAATGTCCTGTTGAAACAGATAAAACAAGTATTGAAAAAAGGAGTCCTTTAAGAAAAAAATTTTTCATTTTTTTTCTGCAAACTTAATATTAATAGAGTAATTAGGAATGATTTTAATGAATTAAATTAACTTGACCATTATAATAATGCTTCTTCCCAAAATAGTCCTTTACAATGATTCTGTATGAATACGTATCTTGCATAAACACTTCATTATCTACTTCTGAATGTCCGTCCCATGGATTATTCATGTCGTCAGTTTCAAAAATCAAATCTCCCCATCTGTTGAAAATAGTCATTCTTACTTCAACGATATTACTTCCGTAAACATTAAAATAGTCATTAAGACCGTCTCCGTCTGGTGTGAAGGCATTGGGTATGAAAAGTGCATATTCAGGAACAATCTTTATATTTTCACTGGTAGAATCTATGCAGCCATTTTGAGATTCTACGTGTAAAGTAATTGTATAATCACCTTCTCTTGAGAAACTATGTGAAGTATTTTGATCAATTGAAAAATTGTTGTTTTCAGAAGCATAATCCCCAAAATTCCAAAACCATCTTGTTGCATTGGTTGAAGCATCAAAGAAATTAATCATTGGATCTTCTGTAGTGCCGTTTAATGGGTAAAAATTAAAAGCCGCTTCCGGTTTTGGATAAATGGTGATAAAGTCATTTATTGATGAAGTTACCTCGCATCCATCAGTGGTTGTAATGGTTAAGGAAACAGTGTAATTACCTGATTGCTGATAAAGATGTGTTGGATTTTGAATGTTTGAAGTATTATTTGAGGATGCATTATCTCCGAATTCCCATTCCCAAGATACAATTTGTGCATTTGTCAAATCGGTAAAGTTTACAGACATTGGGTCGCAACCAGAATATGCACTTGCACTGAATATGACCTGAGGTGGAGGATAAACACTTACGATGACGTCATCACTGGCAGAACATGAATGGATATCCGAAACAATAACAGTATAAGTTATGGTCGATGTTGGTGTAATAATTGGATTACCTGAAGCAGGATTACTTAACCCCGTTGATGGGCTCCATAGATAGGAAACTCCACCTGTTGCGTTAAGTGTGTCAATATTTCCAATACACAATAAGATATCATTACCAGCAAAAGCAGTTGGAAGTGACCAAACCTGAACCATGACAGAGTCTTTGGAAGAACAGTTAAAATTATCTGTCACAGTAACACTGTATAATGAATTGGAGTTTGGGGTAACAGTAATATTTGGTATTGTGTCCCCTGTGTTCCAGATGTAATTTAAACCACCTGTAGCATTTAATTGAAGACTGGAACCAATACAAATTCCAGTGTCAATACCTGCATCAGCAATTGGATGACTAATAACAAAGATGTGAACACTGTCTATTTGAGAGCATGAATTATTATCTGTAACAGTAACAGTATAGGTTGTACTACTTATAGGAGTAACAATTACTGATGCTGAATTCCCTGCATTGTTGCTCCATATATAGGAATTACCTCCTGACGCAGATAGGTTTACAGGTTCTCCTCCACAAACAGATGTGTCAGGACTTGTAGAAGTTACAGGCAAGGGATTAACAAAAACTTTAACTGAATCTTCAGCAATACCACAGATGTTCTCAATACTCACATAATAGGTTACATCACTTAATGGTGTTGTAGTTATTTGAGGTGTATTGTAACCATTCGACCATGAAATAGTCGTTGGCACACTGTTATTGTAGTTAACATTTAGTGTTGCTGATGTTCCAATACAAATAGATGTGTCATTTGAAGCTAAGGCTAAAGGCATGGGGTAAATTTCAAGGACTATGTGTTGTGGTTGACTGGGACAAAGTAATACAGTGTCATAAACCATGAGGTAATAATTGTAAGTTCCAGGTGCTGTAACGTTAGGTATAAAAGTATCATTAACAGCAATAACATTAGTTAGAAGAGAATCGCTGTACCATGTAAAAATACCGTTACCGTTGGCAATAAATGGTTGTACTGGAGTTCCTGAGCAAATACTTTGATTTGGCACAGGCGGAACTGTAATTGATGGTAGAATTGTCAGTTTAATTTCAGCATATGAGCTTTCACAGAGACTGTCGGATTGTGTTACATAAAAAGTATAAGTTCCAATATTAGTTACTGTTGGATAGTAAATGCTGTCAGTAGAAAGCAATGTTGTAAGATTCGAATTTCCGTACCATTTAAGATCAATCCCATTAGCAGTTAATCCGGGATTAGGACTGCCAAAACAAGTAGTGTCATTAATTGTTGTGGGCGCATTTGGGTATTGCCCTACATAAACATTTGCAGTTGTTAAAGGACCGGGACATCCATTGATAATAAGACTTAAAGAATATGTTCCGGCATTTAGAGTGTCTGCATTTGGAATAGTAGGGTTTTGCGCATTCGAAGTAAAATTATTTGGACCACTCCAGACATAAGTAACATTAGGTGGAACTGAGGATGCAGTAAGCATTATATTATCTCCTTCACATATTGGACTATTCGTTAATACATTGGCAGCTTGTGCAGCAGGTACAAATGTTGCATTTGAAGTTTGCAAAAGTGATAGCCCTGTAAAAACAGTTCCTGCTGTTCCTGATGTTGATCCCCATGGGTTATTGTTTGCTGTATGTACACCATTACTTCCACCACTCAAGTTAACATTAATATTTGTGGGGAATGTGGCTTGATTAACCCATACTGCACCACCACCACCACCACCACCTGGACCAACTAAACTAGGACCAGAATTATCTCCTCCTTTACCACCTCTCGCAACAACGTTAAGGTTCCCCACATAATTTTGTACTTCAAGAACTATAGTTCCACCTGCACCACCACCACTTCGACCAACATTATATAGGGTATCAGGAACATCTAAAGCGTTTGAAAATATAGTTTTATTATTACATACCAGATTATTTGCTTTAATAATGACAGTGCCTCCACCGTTAGTTCCAGATTCATTTCCTGATGTGGTGTATCTATGATGTCCTACACCACCACCACCGGCCATAAAAATCTTGTTGTCTAAAGGCGTATATGTAAGGCTCTTACCTCCTAATCCTCCTTCCCATCTAATGGTACAGAAAGTTGAGGACTTTCCTCCTCTACCTCCTACGCCGCCATTGCCACCGCCGCCACCGCCCATATACCAAGCGTCAGTTTGAGTAGCCATGGCTACTTGTCCTCCAGAACCGCCTCCTCCATTTCCCATGGGTGCTATTCCACCTCTTTGACCCATTGAAAGATTGGCAATTCCTTCACCTTTTGGTCTTATATAGATGCTCCCCATTACGTAATTTGGTTCTATAGTATTGCAGGCTCCGGAAACAACAAATTTCTCACCTCCGAGGAAACCTTTGTTGCTTACATCAATAGGTGCATTTAGAGTCAATGTCCCTGATACTTCAAGAAGAAGAATGCCCCCATATAAACCATTCCAAGGTAAACATGTGAGTGTGTCATTTACTGTTACATTATTATAAACAGCCGCTTTAACTATTTGAACTCTGTCATTAACATTATAAGTGCGCTGAATAGAATCTCTGAAAAAGATTTCATTACCAACAATATTTGAAATAACGGCAAATTCGTAGTTGCCTGCATTGCCATAGTTTAAAATTGAACCACTGTTAGGTGTGTTAGTTGTATCTATTATTGCACCCATCATCTGTATTAGCAATACTTTGTTACTGATGCTAAATCCAACTGTTGAAGGCACAATTACAGAATTTTTACAGTAATCAATTTCAATTACATTCTGAGAAGGATTAATAATGCCTGATATATTCTGTGAAAATATTAAGTTAGATTTTATGAGGGTTATACAAATAAACAAAATTATTAGGTATAGCTTTTTCATACTTTTGTGTTTTATTAATACATATTTGTTACTATGTACAATTATAAATGTATGTTTAATTAAAATTTGTTTAAGATAAAATTAATTTGTTAAAATTTTGATTTTTTACAGTTTTAATTTATTATAAATTATACACCAAAAGTATGCTTTAAATGTAGTGCTGGTCAATAGTGTAATACATATTTAAATGTAGTTGATTAGCTGAAATTTTTGTAGGTGTTTGACCTACAAAAATTTCAACTGACAAAATCAAAATTACGAAAATAAAATGAAATAATTTTCAGAGTTAAAATTATTTTTTTGGTGGTTTGTATCCTCTATTTTTTGCCATTTCTTCCAACCTTTTTTGAAAACCGGATTTCTTTACAGTTATTTTTCTTGCTTTGTTTGCTTCTATTTTGATTTTGAGTTTTTCTTCATCAATAATAAAACGAAAGATAAACATCTGTAAAAAGGTAATGATATTAGTTAAGAAATAGTAATAGCTTAAAGCAGCTGGGAAACTGTTAAACATTCCTAAGAACATGATTGGCATCATATACATCATCACTTTCATGCCAGGCATTTGATTTGTACTGCCCATCATATCTTGATTAATTTTTGTGTAAATGATTGTAGAGATTGTCATAAGAAGGGTAAAAAGGCTGACATGCGATCCATAGAATGGTATATTGAATGACAAATCAAGGATTGAATCATAAGTTGAAAGATCTTCAGCCCATAAAAACGCTTCTTGTCTTAATTCGATAGAAGCAGGGAAAAATCTGAACATAGCTATAAGAATGGGCATTTGTAGTAGCATAGGAAGGCAACCTGCCATTGGATTAACACCTGCTTTTTTATAAAGAGCCATGGTGGCTTGTTGTTTTTTAAGAGCATCTTCTTTTTTGGGGAATTTAGCATTAATTTCCTCAATATCAGGTTTAAGGATCCTCATTTTTGCAGATGAAGAATATGTTTTATAGGCTATTGGAAATAGAAGGATTTTAATTAAAATTGTGAGAATAAGAATAATGAGTCCATAATTAAGATTAAATCCGTTTAAGAAATTAAACACTGGAATAACAGCAAACCTGTTTATCCATGAAAAAATGCCCCACCCCAGTGGCACTATTTCTTCAAATGATAAATCATAGGATTTGAGTGTGTTGAAATGATTTGGGAGAAAATAGAATTTCATGTTGAATACATAGTCCATTTTGTTTTCATACGGTATTCCAATAGATGTTTTTAAGTTTTTAACAATATCTAATCTTTCTTTGTTAGTAATTGTCTCAACTTCTGCATTCATAAAGTTCTCCTGTGCAACGACTACAGTTGAAAAGAATTGTTGTTTAAGTGCAATCCATTTAAGTTTATTGTTTAAGGATTCCTTTCCATCTTTTCTTTCTGAGAGATTTTCAACATCATCAGCTAAAAATTTGTAATAAATTGTTGATGCGTTTCTTTCATTATCTATGCTTTTTTCAAGAGAAGGAGCTTCATTGCTCCAATCAAAATTAATGTAGGAAGTGCTCGCAGCTATTACGTTCTGTAAGCCTACAAAATTTAACTTAAGGCCAACTTCATAAGTATTTCCTGAAAAAGTATATTGCAGCTCAAGATAAGCATCTTTATTTAATGTAGAATCATTTGAAGATTTGACGGGATATGTTCTGAAAGAAAGTAAAATAGAATCATTTCCATTAATTTTGATAGAATCAGGGATATTTGTATCTCCATTCAAAAGCATGTCGAAATTAATATCACTTGTATTTATTAATTTGTTGTCGGCAAAGAAACCAAAATTAAAATTATTTGAATCAGAATCCATAATCAATAATGGATCACCATTATGTTTCTTGTAGTTTAGAAGTTCAACTGATTTGATTTTTGCACCTTGGTTTGAAATAATAACTCTGATGTTTTCATTTTCAAGACAGATTTCTTTTTTTTCAATAGTATCAGAAATAAAAATGCTTTCAGTTACCGCTTGAGTTGATGTGTCAGAACTAGCAATATTTGATGAAACAGAATCTGAAATATTATTAATTTCTATTAAAGCTAATGAATCATTAATTTCTTCAACTCTTTTTAGTGAATCCTGTTTGAGTTGCATTGCTTCTATGCTTTCTTTATCGGGTGCTGAAAAGTAACTCCATCCAATGAGTATGACTGCAATGAGTAAAAAACCAGCAATTGTATTCCTGTCCATATTAAATAATTTATATATAAGCCATTTTTAATTTTGCGCAAAGATAATCAAAACTAAAAATGAAGAGTTAAAAATAATATGATTAAATCAAATTAAGCTTTCTTTCTTAAAGCAATAGAATTTTTGATGAAATCAACAAAAAGCGGGTGTGGTTGAGCAACAGTACTTTTATATTCGGGGTGAAACTGAACGCCAATAAACCAAGGATGGTTTTTTAGTTCAATAATTTCAACCAGTTTGCTATCGGGATTAATACCTACTGCTAACATTCCTTTTTTCATATATTCAGTGAGGTATTTGTTATTAAATTCATACCTGTGTCTGTGTCTCTCTTTAATCAAAGTGTTGTTGTAAATTTTGCTGACTTTTGAACCCGCATCAATTTCACAAAAATAGGCACCTAATCTCATTGTACCTCCTTTACAAGAAACTTTCTTTTGCTCTTTCATCAGGTCAATAACTGGAAAAGGAGTTTGGGGGTTGATTTCTGTGGAATGGGCATTTGTAAATCCTAGAACATTTCTTCCAAATTCAATTACTGCACATTGCATCCCTAAGCAAATACCAAGAAATGGAATTTTATTTTCTCTTACAAACTTTATAGAAGTTATTTTGCCTTCAATACCTCTTTCACCAAAACCGGGAGCTACAATAATGCCATTAAGGTTTTTCAATACTTCTTCAACATTAAGTGGCGTGACAACTTCCGAATGTATTAATTTGACATTGACTTTACATTCATTTTCTGAGCCTGCATGAATAATTGATTCAAGGATTGATTTATAAGCATCTTGTAATTCAGCATATTTTCCAACCAAACCAATATTTATTTCATGTTTTGGGTTTTTTAAGCGATGAAGAAAAGCTTCCCATTTTTCCAAATCATGTTTTTGATTGAAAGGCAATTTTAATTTTTTAAGAACAACTTCGTCGAGCTTTTCATTTTTAATGAGCAAAGGGACATTGTAAATTGTGTCTGCGTCAATTGCTTCAATAACAGCATCTGAGTGTACATTACAAAACTGTGCAATTTTGTTTTTCATGGCTTCATTGAGGGGCCTTTCTGTACGACATACCAGAACATCGGGTTGGAGTCCCTGTTCTAACAATGTTTTTACTGAATGTTGGGTAGGTTTTGTTTTTAATTCACCCGCTGCAGCAATATAAGGAACCAGTGTTAAATGAATGACAAGACATGTTTCGCTCATTTCATAACGCATTTGACGAACAGCTTCAATATAGGGTAACGATTCAATATCACCCACGGTTCCACCAATTTCAGTAATTACAAAATCATAATTGTGATGTTCACTTAATAATCGAATTCTGTATTTAATTTCATCAGTAATATGAGGGATAATTTGAACAGTTTCTCCTAAATAATCACCCCTTCTTTCTTTTTCAATAACTGATTGGTAAATGCGTCCTGTAGTGATGTTATTTGCTTGGGAAGTAGGAGAATTTAAAAAACGCTCATAATGTCCTAAGTCCAAATCAGTTTCAGCACCGTCATCTGTTACAAAACATTCGCCATGCTCATAGGGATTTAAAGTGCCTGGATCAATATTGATGTAAGGGTCAAGTTTTTGAATCGTTACAGAAAACCCCCTTGATTGTAGAAGTTTTGCAAGAGAAGCTGCTATAATTCCTTTGCCAAGGGATGAAACCACACCTCCTGTCACAAAAATATATTTTGTTTTTTTCATTTTATTATTTTTTTAGAACAAGTGCAAATATAAACTTTATTCATTTTATTTTGTTTAAAACTTCATTTATCTTTCTTTCTTTTTATTTAAAAAAAATGTTAAAATTTCTCGATAAAAAGTTTAGATGTCTATATTTTTATTAATTTTGTAAGTTCACATAAATATACCACTATGAAAAAGTGGATTTTTTTATTGATTTTATCTCTGATATATTTACTTATATTGATTGCCCCTTTTGTGCCCCTACCAATGGCATTTTCCGATAAATTATACATATTTTTTATTTCCGGTTATAAAATCATAACAATTTCTATCCCTTTTATTATTTTAGGTGGTCTGATAATTTCGAGCATTATTATTGTTTTTTTTAAGAAAAACAGAAGGAACGGTATTCGGATTCTTTTTTATTTGTTTTTTATGTTTATATTAAGCGTAATTACAAATCAGTTTTTTATACCTCGTCTTGTTGATTTCAGTAGGGGCTATGCTATAAGAAGGGCAGAATTGTTAATCAAACCTTTAGAAAAGTATAAAAATGATAATGGTACATATCCTAATTTCGTTTCTGAGCTTGTTCCGAATTATATTGATAAATTGCCTTTTACAAAAATTATTTCAGTACCACATATATCTTATAAAAAAGCACACAACAGCTATAACTTAATGATGGGACAAAGAATAAACGGATGGGATGTTGAAATTATTCTATACAATTCCAATGATGAATATGATAGTACATTAAAACTAAAAAGGCATGGCAATTGGCGCTACTATATTGTTGAGCAGTAATTGATTATAACATATTTTTTTTTGAGGAATTACAACTCCAAATGCTTCAAATCTATAGCAAGAAGGGGGTATTTTATATTTAAATATTCCTTTATTTTATTTGCTGCATATACAGAACGATGCTTGCCCCCTGTACATCCAAAGTTAATACATAAATTGGAAAAGTCACGTTTGATATAATTATCAATATTAATTGAAATGATTTTTTGTGCAGCATCAATAAAATCATTCACACTGTTCTGCTTTTCGAGATACTCAATGACCTGTTTGTCGTTGCCAGTAAACACCTTCAACTCATCAATTCTTCCGGGATTCGGCAGGCCACGGCAATCGAAAACAAATCCACCACCATTTCCGCTGGCATCATATGGTATGCCTCTTTTGTATGAAAAACTCCGTATATCTATTAAAAGATTGGGTTTTCTATCTGTCTTTAAATTTTCCATATGGATTATTTTTTTTAGTACATTATTCAATTCAGGAAGTTTATGAAGGAAATCTAACTTTGATAAAATAAAGTTGAGGTTGTTTAATGCCAATGGGATACTTTCTGAAAAATAACTTTTCCCTTCAATAATTCCTCTATAGCCATAAGCTCCTAAAGTTTGAAGAATTCTAATTAATACAAATGAATAATATTCTTTACGAAAATGGGCTTCATCTTTTGTCAGATTATTTTCTTTTACCATGTCGATATAATAATCAAGAAGAGTTTCCCGCATTTCATTGCCAATGTTTGCTTTGGCACTAAAAAGCAAGGATGCGACATCGTAATATAATGGGCCAAGACGACCTCCCTGAAAATCAATATAATATAAGAGATCCTCTTTTATGAGTATGTTACGAGTTTGGAAATCACGATACATAAAGAAGTCGTTTTTACAACTGCTCAAAATGCGTGTTAAATTTTCAAAGTCTTTTTCTAGAGCTGCTTCGTTAAAATCTATGTCACATATTTTTAGAAAAAAATATTTGAAATAGTTTAAATCCCACATCATCGATTGTGTATTGAAAGAAGGAGCAGGATAAGCAAACTGGAAATTTATATGCAAACCTCCCAGAAGTTGAAATTGCAATAAATCTTTTAGTATGTTTTTGTATAAACGAAATATCTCGTTATTTTTATCATTTATGCTTTTAATTGTATTTAAATGCTCAAAAACAGAAGTGTTACCTAAATCTTCCTGAAGATAAATGTGGTTATCAAGATTGGAGGCAAGTATCCTAGGCACATTTAGGTTATTTGATTTAAAGACAAAGCCGAAATGAATAAATGCTTCATTCTCTTCTCTTAAAGGATTGTAAGTGCCAATAGCAGTTTTGGTTTCCCCTGACAATCGAAAATACACCCTGTTTGATCCGGAAAGTGGTAATTGTTCAATTTTTAAACATTTTTCTGAAAATGTTTTTTCAAAAAGCTTTCTTATATTAATTTGGATTTCATTCATAGATTACTTGCTTATAAACTTAACATATACGGGTAAATGGTCGCTGTAACCTCCTACAAATCTGTTCCCAACATAAGTACGGTTTGGTGATTTAAGACCCTGTCTGTTTGTGAAAATTAAAAAATCTGAGTTCAGAATTTTGCCTTCAAAGTTTGTTAGGTATAAGCCTCTGCGTTTTTTCTTTGCTAAATTTTTAGAAACCATTATCTGGTCAAAAAGAAACCATTGATTATCGAAGACAAGTGTTCCGGTTCCATTTGAGTAAGGTTTCATGTGAAGGTTGATAATTTGCGATTCTTGCATATCTCTGTTAAAAGAATTTGCATTAAGATATTCTGTAATGCTTCTATTGTTCGGATTGTCGTTGAAATCACCGGTAATAATAATGTTAGCTTTTTTGTTGATAGAAAAAATTGAATCTATATAAGTTCTAAGAATACGTGCTGCTGCAATTCTTTTGTTTTCTGATTCTTCAGCACCGCCACGCCTTGATGGCCAATGATTAACAAAAATGTGAAGTGTATCATTAAAAGCGGATAATCCTTTTACATATAAAATGTCTCTTGTTTTTGTTTCACTTCCATCGGAAAAACTGACGTTAATGGCTTTGTGGGAAATATAGTTGAAGTAAGAACTGCGATAAAGTAAGGCTACATCAATACCGCGTCCGTCTGGGCTTTCTTCATGAACAATTTTATAATCCGCACTTTTAATTTGTTCATTTTGAATTAAATCTTCAAGTACATTTCGGTTTTCTATTTCGCAAAGACCCACTATTTGTGGAAAACAAGAGTCTATTGTTACCAGAACCTGAGCAATTTTACCAATCTTGTTATAATACTTTTCGGAATCCCATTTGTAACTGCCATTCGGTGAGAAGTCAGTATCATTTATTTCCGGTGTATCTATTGTATCAAAAAGGTTCTCAACATTATAAAAAACAAATGTAAAAGAATTATTTCTTTGGCTGAAAATTGTTAAGGAGGTTCCAAATATTAGAATAAACAAAAACCTAAATTTCATTTTAAAATGAGTTGTATTTTGTAAATATATAGCCAAATTTTAACATGTCTTCAAAAAAATAAATTAAATTTCGGTTTCTGAATTTTGTATTAAATTTTTTTTGAGTTATTGTTCTATACTCCATTCGTCAATTTTCCTTCTTTCTTTTTTTGTGGGACGTCCCAGGCCTTTAGGTCGCATCTTTTTGTTAAACTCGGAATGAATTTTTTGTAATTCATATTCTTCAGAAGGCGTAAGATCCTGTATGTACAATTCTACGAGTTTAGGGCCAATGCGGTTTTGAGTTATGTCAATAATTTTTAATATGCGGGTAATAATTCCACTTTGCACTGTAAAAACATCACCGATACTGACTTCTTTTGAAGGTTTAAGTGCGTTTCCGTTCAACTTAACTTTGCCCCCTTTGCATGCAGAAACAGCCAAACTACGGGTTTTAAAAATTCTGACGGCCCACAGAAATTTGTCAATTCTGATATGTTCAGAGGAAGGATTCATTATTTTTTTCTGAAATAAATCTTTATCGGAACACCCTTAAAGTTATACATTTCCCTCATTCTGTT
This sequence comes from Bacteroidales bacterium, assembly GCA_028698995.1. Lineage (GTDB taxonomy): Bacteria > Bacteroidota > Bacteroidia > Bacteroidales > PXBB01 > JAQVVM01. The sequence goes on along the minus strand of JAQVVM010000028.1, from coordinate 35,431 downwards.
TTCGACATATCTTTTGTAAGGGTCTTTAACATATTGAGGAAGATTGCAAAAGAAAACGAAAGCAGGGTAATGAATGGGAAGTTGGGTAATGTATTTTATTTTAATTTCTTTACCTTTATAAATTGGAGGAGGGTTTTTTAGCAAAACAGGTAATAGTTTTTCATTGAGTTCTGATGTTTTTATTCGTTGCTTTCTGTTTTCAAAAACCTGCACGACACTTTCAAAGGCTTTAATAATCCGCTGTTTGTTAAGAGCAGAAACAAAGAAAAAGGGAACGTCTTTAAAAGGAGACAATCGTTCTTTCATTTCTCGTTCAATGAGAAGCTGGGTGTTTGTTTCTTTTTCAACTAAATCCCATTTGTTTACCATAATAACAACACCTTTGTTATTGCGTTGAATCAAGGAAAAAATATTTAAATCCTGTTCTTCAATACTTGTTTGTGCATCGAGCATCAGGACACATACATCGGCATCTTCAATAGCTCTGATTGAACGCATGACAGAATAAAATTCTAGATCTTCGTGAACCCTTTTTTTCTTTCTTAATCCTGCTGTATCAATGAGATAAAAATCAAAACCAAATGCATTGTATCTGGTATAATTCGAATCCCTTGTTGTACCTGCAATAGGAGTAACAATATGCCGTTCTACACCTAATAAGCAGTTAATAAGTGTTGATTTCCCAACGTTAGGTCGACCCACTATAGCAATTTTTGGAATATCTTCCATAATACTTTCTGTGTCATCAGACAGATGGCTTATTACTTCATTGAGTAGTTCTCCTGTTCCACTGCCACTTATAGCTGCAATAGGGAAAATCTTGTCAAATCCGGTTTCGTAAAAGCTGTAAGCATCATTGAAACGTTCTGAATTGTCTACTTTATTTACAACCAAGAGTACAGGCTTGACACATTTTCGAAGCATGGTTATAACATCCTCATCCATAGGTGTAATGCTTTCTGTAACATCCACAAGGAACAAAATGACATCTGCTTCGTCAATGGCAAGTTCTACCTGTTTTTTGATTTCTTCTTCAAAAATATCATCAGAATTATTTACATAACCACCTGTATCTATGACTGTAAAATATTTTCCGTTCCACACTGATTCTCCATAATGTCTGTCGCGTGTAACCCCACTTACTTGATCCACAATCGCTTTTCTTTCTTCAATTAGTCGGTTAAAAAGCGTGGACTTTCCAACATTGGGACGACCTACAATTGCAACTATATTGCTCATATAATATGTTTTGTGCAAAAGTAATAAAAAATATCAAGTAACTCTTCCAATCTTTAAAGGATAACCGATGTGTAAATTGATAAAAAATAATCAAATAAATTCAATCTTCTTTACTTTTGTGTATTATTTTAAGAACATAATTTATGCGAAAGCCGGAAGTATCTATAATTCTGCCTTTTTATAATGATGATAAAACTCTTTATAATGCCATTGAGAGTATTGTTTGTCAGTCATTTAAGAACTGGGAGCTTTTGTTGGTAAGCAACAACGGAAATGATTTATCTGTAGAAATTGCTCTGAAATGGGTTGAAAAAGATTCAAGAATTTCTTTGTTTCACGAACCTCAACAGGGTGTTGCTTATGCATTAAACCATGGACTTACAAAAGCAGAAGCTTCACTCATTGCCCGTATGGATGCCGATGATATTTCACATGCAACACGCCTTGAAAAGCAAGTTCGATATTTACATAAATACCCAAAAGTTGATGTTGTTTCGTGTCAAACTGAATTTATATCTTCAGTTGAAAAAAATGAGGGTTTTAGTTTGTTTGTTCAATGGCAAAATTCTATTTTAAGTCCTGAAAATCATTTTGAGAATCGTTTTGTAGAATCTCCTTTAGCCCATCCAACTGTTATGTTCAGAAAGAAACTTATTGAAAAATATGGGTTTTATTCGACTGATAATGTTCCCGAGGATTATGAACTTTGGCTTCGTTGGATGCATCAATCTGTGAACTTTATTAAGCTGCCTGAAAAGTTATACATTTGGCATGACCATTCTCAAAGACTAAGTCGTCAACACAGCAACTACAGCAAAGAAGCATTCCAAAAAGTGAAATGCAACTATTTGGCTCAATGGATACAACAGAACAATATTCATAAAGAAAGAAGAATCATTATTTGCGGGGCAGGTGCAGATTCCAGACGAAATGCAGGATGCCTGAGTGCTCATGGAATTGACATTTTTGCTTATACTGATGTTAAAAAAAGACAAATTAAAGAACGTTTTATTCCTTATGAAGATCTAAAATATGATAGAAATGCTTTTTTTATCACTTTTATTGCAAAAAGGGGAATCCGTACTCAAATAAGTGAGTTTTTAAACACTCTTGGGTATAAGTTAATAAAGGATTATATTCTTGCAGGATAGTTTTCGATAGATAAAATAGTGGATACCCTTTGATATTACAGTGAAATTCTTGCAGAGAATTCAATATATATTTTGGGATGCTTACTGATTTTCAAGTTTTTTGTCCGCTTGCTCAGCAATAGAGTAAAACCAATACAATGCATAAACCAGTAAACCTGAGCAACTTGCTGTCATTAAAATGAGCCCGAATTTAAAATTGCAATAAATGCCACCAATAAGCAAGGATGTTACTCTTAAAGAAAAATCAATAACTGCTATCAACATGGCTTTTTTTTGTCTGTTGAAAATCAAAGGTAGCGATGAAGCAGGACTTGCAATAAAACTGAGAAAGACCCAGGGCGTCATGATCTGGGCAATTTCACCTGCATAGCGGTATTCTTCACTGAAAACAAGGCTGAATAAATAGGGTGCAGTAAAGGCTAAAATTGTAAAAATTGGCAAACCTATTAGAAAGTTCTTTTTATACATTGACATCAATAGGGGGCGGATAGCCATTTTATCGTTATTCATCTGGCTCGCCTTTTGGTAAAAGACCTGATACATGGAAGAACCAATAACACTTACAGGTATATGAAGGATGCGGTTTGTAAAAGAATAAAAACCTGTTATCGTCAATTGAAAAAAGTATGTAATGATGAATATGATACCATGCTCCTGTGAAGCAGAAATCAATGAATGAGGTGCATTGACTAATGGGAATAACCTGTGATTGATTGCATTTGATTTTATCTCTTCTTTTGAAATATTGCTGCGTAGATGTTTCAAGTCTTTAGAAGATTTTAGAAATAAAGATAGAAAGGCTGTAATATAGCCAATGACGTTTGCAAGAATTAACCCAAAAGGTCCAGTATTCATGAACCCAACTCCTATGCTTGTAGCCGAATATGTGGATGCATGACCTATTCTTGCGAGAGCATTTCTCTTGAATGTTTTTTGCCTTGTTGACCAATAATTAAAAATCTGATAAAGAGCAATAGCAAGGACAGAAACAGGTGTTAGTAAAATCCATAAACGTATGTCGCTTTCACTGAAACCTTTATAATTGTTTTGAAAAAACTGAATGATAAAATCTTGAAAAATGAGGATAAGGACCATTAATAACAGACTTACAGCAAAACTGATAATAACAGATAAAGCCAGAATGTTAATGGCATCCTTGTCTTCTTTAGGGAGCATAATTGCCAGTTCATAACGCCCTGAAGCAATGATACTTACAATGGAAACAACGGCCATATATAGACCAAGGACACCAAAATCTTCAGGTGAATAGAGTCTTGTGAGTATTGGTGAAATAGCAACAGCAAGAGCTTGTGCAATGACAGTGCCTGTCATTAATGTCAGCACATTTTTTGCAAATTCTCCTCTTCTTAAAAATTTTTTCAGCATGTTCTATTGATGGGGCTTTTGAGATGTTTCATTTAATTTTTCAAAAAGTGAAGTTACAATAGATAGAATGATACTGAAAAGAAAAGCCCACCAGAAACCATCAACTTTAAATCCATAAACAAAATAGGCTGTCAACTGAATCATAAAAGCATTGATGACTACTAAGAAAAGTCCGAATGTCAACATAGTAACCGGAATTGTCAGGAATACAATAATAGGTTTCAGGAACGCATTTAAAAATGAGAGTACAAGAGCAACGATGATGGCTGTTGTAAATTTGTCAATGCTTACGCCGGGTAGGAAATACTCTGAAATGATAACAGCAAAGCTTGAAACTAAAATTTTTATAATAAACATAAAAGACAATTTTTAATTTTTTAAATAAGCGCAAGGTTTCCTGAACCAAATATTATTACAACAACATTGAGATTAAAGTGCATCAAAATTAATTGAAAAAAGTGGTTCAAATAAAAATTTTCTGCTGTTTTGATTGTAAATGCTTCTCAAACCAAAACTTACCGGAGCTATAAATCTCAGGACATGTGAATCAACTGTCAAATCCAGTCCAAATGAACGTAAAAATCCTGAATTATTGTAAGTTTGGGAATAATCGAAAAAAACAGACTGTCTTATTCTTTTAATATATACTATTGGGCCTAAAGACCAGTCTGGGTAGAAAAGGGGAGAAGTGTAATTAAACTGCAAAGTGTATGCTTCCGAAAATTTCCATGCGATGTCATAATATCCTCTTGAAAAAGGATAGTAATACGAGAAAGCAATTTTTTCTGCTTTTCTTTTCTGATAAATGGCTACAACACTAAAACTGTGGTGTTTAGCAAATCCCGGAAAAAATAATTGTAAACGACCTGCCCAAATATCCCCCATATTGTTGGGACTTAAAGGTGAATGTGCATATCTGCCAATAAATCGCTGAGAAAATTTTGGGTAAATATCCTTTTGCGATTTTAAGCGTGAGTTGGAAAATGAAATGCCATATTCAAAAGCATTTATTGATAAAGTTTCTAAAGTGTCATTATTTTTGGGTGGTACATAATCGTAATGATGGTTGAATGTAAACAATTGTAGCTGTCTGACATAATGCTTCCCCGTTAAAATGAAAGGAATAACAACACTTCCGGAATATTTCGTTTCTGAATAGGGCACTCTTGTAGTATCATTGATGTTAAAATTTTTATATCCCCGTTCAAAAGAAAAGTCGAACAAAGGATAAAGACCGTCATATTTTAAAGAAATGAAGTGGGCTCCAGTGTTTTCAGCTGTGCTATACTTATAGCCTAATGATCCGGTGAGGGTGCTGAGCAAATTCTGATTGTAAAAAACAAATCCGGGGTTAATAGTGTTGTTATCAGTATTTACATTTAAAGGACCCCAACTATGGAAATTAAAAATATTAAGAAATTTATTGTATTTTTTGATTTTGTACGCTGTAGGTTGATTGGAAGAAAAATCAATAATGCTGCTGTCTTGAGTTAATATTGTTTCTAACATCACATCCCTATATGTTTTACTTTCATTAATAGGAATCCAGAGTAAACTGTCAATCGGGGTGTAAACAATTTCATATCCATTTTCAGTGTAATTTAGAGTGTAAAGGATGTTGCTATTGTTGTTTATTACTGGTTTTGTCATACCAAATGCTGCTGAAGTAAGTTGGAATATTTTTTTCGTATTTATGTCAATGGCAAAAATATTTTCAATTCCGGTATAAGAGGAAGCAAACAATATAAATGACTTATAAACAACGGGGCTGTTTAACTCTTCATATTCAAAGTTCTTTATTGTTTTAAACTCACCACTTCTGGTATCTAATATTGAAATGGCATTCCCCATCCCTGATGTTGAATTGAGCACACAAACAAGGTAATTATCATCAATCCAGTTTGGATTAATAATGTAATGGTTTTCCGGTGTGTTAATTATTTTTGTAACTTCTGCTGTTGAAGCATTGATAATGTGTAAGCTATTAGTTCCATCTGTTTGTGTGTGCACACAAGCCAATATATTTCCATTAGGGCTAACTTCAGCAGTTTGATACCTGCCTTTTCGGGTTAATTGTTTTTGTCTTTTATTAGCCATGTCAAAACTTATAATATTGCTGTAATTTCGGTTTTGCCATCTGCTGTCAGGTTTATTCACTACGAAATACAATTTATTACCATGTGCAGAAATTGTACTGCTCTCACCAAAACCCATAGGCATAATAAGTTCTTCATGTCCATCTGCATCTATATGCACCATTTTATCAATGTCATCATAGGATTTTTTAACGCTTATAAAGTTTGAGTCATTTAATAAAACAGGGATATCGTAGTTTGTATATGTTTTCTTTTGAGGGGTCAATACAATAAAATCAGTCAAGGTAATGGTTCGAAGATGTTCTTCCCAGTTTTCTCTGATAGAATCCATACAGGAATTATAAAGTTGGATTTTTCTGAATCCTGTTGTTTTCTTTATACCTTTTGAGAATGAAGTTATTCCAAATGGGTTTCGGGCAACATGTGTAATAACATCTGGCCAGATATTTTTTCCGGCTAAGTGTCGGGCATGTCCTGTCATGAAATAGCCAAGTTCATAGTGGTTTGGGGTAAAGTCTCTGTATGATCCGAACACAGCTTTATCGTACGGATATTTTCCAATTGTACATAACTGAGCACGTAGTTTATTCGTGAATTCTGAATAGCGCCCACGTCCCGATAAAGTTAAAGCTGTTTCAGCAAGGACAGCATCACCTTCGAGAAACCAAAGGGGTAAATACAAGCCTGTAATGGCTCCTATAGCTTGTTCTCCAAACAAATAACTTAAGAATTTTGTTGTGCTTTGTTTTAAGGTGTTCAATTGAACCACATGCCTTAATTCGTGAACAGCAAGATGTTGGGAGTAGTCGAGAGCAAGACTTCTTTGAGCAGGAGCAGGAAAAAGTTCTATTCTTTGAGGTGCCCATGCTACAAAGCCATTCGACATAAGTCCTTGATTATGAATAATTACCGGAGTTCTATCTGTCAAGGAAGGGCCATAAGTAACTTTAGGGTATGATGTTTCAAGGTAATGAGCCATCTTTTGGGCATTTCCACTGTAATCCTGAGGAAAAATAAGTCTGAATCTATCTGTTTTAATTTGCTCCCATTTTAAACCAGAAGGAGATTGTCCAAAATTAAAATATTGTGAACGACATTGCAAGGCAAGAATAAATAGAAAGATAAGAATTATTTGGCGTTTCATGGTATCTATTTGTTTAATGTCTTCAACATCAGGATATGGGTGCTGACAGCAGCAGCAATAATAAAAAGGATGATTTTGAGACTTAATGTCTCAACAATAAAAATTACAGAATATCCAATAAGAGACCATAACAAAATCAGGTTGATTATTTTAATTTTTAAAGGAATTCCTTTTTTTTCAATATAACCTTTAATATACAAACCTAAAATTCTATGATTGATTAGTTTATTATATATCCGTTCGGAGCTTTTCAAAAAAAAGAAAGAGGACAATAGTAAAAATGGTGTTGTTGGCAATAAAGGTAATAATATTCCTACTGTTCCCAAAACAACACAAACAGCTCCAAGTATTAAATAGAGCATTTTTTTTGACTGACCTTTTTGAGGTGTCAACTTATTGATTATTAAATTTTTTAGTAGGAAATGTTCTTAGCTTCAACAGACTTAATTTCCGGGATGGCTTTTTTTACAGCATTCTCTACTCCTGACTTTAAAGTCATCATGCTCATAGGACAACCCCTACAAGCACCGAGTAATTCAACTATTACCACATTATCGTCAGTAAGTTCTATAAAGTCAATATTTCCACCATCGGCTTCAAGGTATGGTCTGATTTGATCAATAACACTTTCAACTTTTTTTATGAGTTCTGCTTTATCTGTTGTCATATTTAAAATAATTTATTTTTCTGAATTGAAATTTTGATTTAAATGAAATAAAGTACAAAAATATTAAAAATAATCAAGAAATATGCATTTAATCATTTGTCACTTCAAAAATTTGATAAAGTGATCCAATAATTTTATCAAAAATAATTCTGTCACCATAAGTAGGTTGTACATCCTTCTAATACAAAAAAAAATACATCATATATTAATTATTATATATATTTTTGCTATCAAATTTTGTAACCTAAATGTCTATGACAAAAACAATACATTTAAAAAAAGGTTTAAACATAAATCTGGCAGGTGAGGCTGAAAAGGCTATTGCCAATGTCTTTACATCATCTACCTGTGCTATGATGCCTACTGATTTTATGGGCATGTCTCCCTTACCTAAGTTGTTGGTTCAGGAAAATGATGAAGTTCAAGCCGGCAGCCCTTTGTTTTTTGACAAAAAAAGACCTGAGATAATAATTACTGCACCTGTCAGTGGAAAAATTTCCAGCATTGTAAGGGGTGATAAACGAGCAATTTCTGAGATAATTATAAACACAGATAAGGATGTATCTTATATTAATTTTGGACAGGCGAATCCTAAAGAGCTGAGTCGCGAACAAATTGTGGATCAACTTCTAAAGTCAGGGGTTTGGGCGTTCATTCGTCAGCGACCTTATAATATCATTGCCGACCCAAAAGATAATCCAAAAGCCATATTTATTTCAGCCTTTGACACGGCTCCCTTGTCTCCGGATTTTGACTTTGTGGTGCATGGTAAAGGGGATGTATTTCAGATTGGCTTAGATGTTTTAGTTAAGCTTACGAGTGGTAAAGTCCATTTGAATATTCAAGCTGATGAAACCGTATCCAAAGTTTTTATTAACTCCAAGGATGTTCAGATAAATAAGTTTACAGGACCACATCCTGCAGGGAATGTGGGCATTCAAATCCATCATATAGATCCAATTAATAAGGGGGATGTTGTTTGGTATTTAACACCTCTTGATGTGATAACCATAGGAAGACTTTTTCAAAAGGGTATTTTTGATGCCACACGTATGGTTGCACTAACAGGCTCTGAAGTAAAATCTCCCAAATATTACAAAGCATTTATCGGGGCGAGTATAAAAAATATGATAGAGTCAAATCTTCATGAAGGACACCCTCGTTTTATCAGCGGCAATGTGCTTACCGGAAAGAAAATAAGTGCAGACGGACATATCGGGTTTTATGATTATCAGGTAAGTGTTATTCCGGAAGGAGATTATTTTGAATTTATTGGATGGGCCTTGCCCGGTTTTAATAAGTTTAGTTTTTCGAGGTCTTTCCCCTCATTTTTATTCCCTAAAAAGAAATATAAACTTGATACAAATTATCATGGAGAAGAGAGGGCATATGTAGTAAGCGGGCAATATGAGAAAGTTTTGCCAATGGACATTTATCCTGTTCATCTCATTAAAGCAATTATTACAGGGAATATTGACAAAATGGAACAACTTGGGATTTATGAAGTTGCCGAAGAAGACTTTGCTCTCTGTGAGTTTGTTTGCACTTCAAAAATTGAAGTTCAAAAGCTTATCCGAAAAGGATTAAATTTGGTTAGAAAAGAAACGGAATAATAAATTTAATTATAAAATACATGAAGTTTATTAAAAATATCCTCGATAAAGTTGAGCCCTCATTTAGAAAAGGAGGTAAGTTATCGTTTTTGGAATCTACTTTTGATGCATTTTCTACCTTTTTATTTGTTCCGAATCATACAACGCATTCAGGCGCACATATTCGCGATGCTATTGATCTGAAAAGAACAATGACAATGGTAATCCTTGCATTAATGCCTGCACTATTATTTGGTATTTGGAATGTAGGTCATCAACATTATCTTTCACATGGTCATGAGTTTAATTCCATATTTGACATGTTTTTGCCAAAGATAATTTATGGTTTTTTAAAGATTTTTCCGTTAATAGTAGTATCGTATGTTGTTGGATTGGGTATTGAGTTTGCTTTTGCACAGATAAATGGTCATAAGGTTAATGAGGGATATTTGGTTTCGGGTATGCTTATTCCACTTATTGTACCACCGGATATACCTTTATGGATGTTGGCTATAGCTACTGCTTTCGCGGTTATTATAGGAAAGGAAGTTTTCGGAGGAACAGGGATGAATGTATTTAATCCGGCTTTACTAGCGCGTGCATTTTTATTTTTTGCATATCCGGCATCTATGTCTGGTGATAATGTCTGGATTTCCGAAAAAGCAGATGCTGTATCGGGTGCCACTCCCTTAGCTGAAGCAGCTGCAGGAAATTTCGGTAATATGCCTTCACCTTTGGATATGTTTCTGGGATTTATACCGGGTTCTGTAGGAGAAACTTCGACATTGGCGATTTTATTAGGCGCAGTATTTTTAATTATTACAGGAATTGCAAGTCTTAGAATAATGATTTCTGTTTTTACCGGTGGTTTGATGATGGGATTGCTTTTTAATCTCTTGGGTACTAATGCCTATATGAACATGCCTGCCTATTATCACTTAATCATGGGCGGCTTTGCTTTTGGTGCTGTTTTTATGGCTACTGACCCTGTTTCAGGATCTCAGACAAATACAGGAAAGATAATATACGGTTTTCTTATTGGTGTATTTGCTGTGCTTATAAGAGTGCTAAATCCTGCTTATCCTGAGGGAATGATGTTGTCTATTCTTTTGTTTAATGCTTTTGCACCACTTATTGATCATTACGTTGTGGGAGCAAATATTAACAGAAGATTGAAAAGAACTAAAATTATCAAGTCCTAAACTAAATCTCAATATTAAAGATAATTAAAACAAAATAAACAAACGATGTACAGCAACAGATATATATTTATTTATTCAACGATAATGGTTGTGATTGTTGCAGTCACACTTGCATTCGTTGCCACTTTTCTGAAACCTTATCAGGAGGCTAATGTGAAGACAGAGAAAATACAAAATATTCTTTCCTCTGTTAATATCAGTAGCGAAAAAAAGAAAGCAGTTGAGATGTATGAAAGATATATAAAAGATGAAATACTCGTTAAATCGGATGGAAGCTACAGATCGGGTAATGCATTTGATGTTTCATTAAAAATTGAATTGAAGAAAGATGTTGCTTTAAGAGAAATGCCTCTTTTTGTTGCAGAAGTTGATGCTGCAAAGTACTACATTATTCCGCTTTGGGGAAGAGGTCTTTGGGGAGCTGTTTGGGGATACATTTCTTTGAAGGATGACTTTAACACTGTTTATGGAGCAATTTTCGACCATAAAAGTGAAACTCCCGGATTGGGAGCTGAAATTGTAACAGAAAAATTTAGAGAACAATTCAAAAATAAAAAAATATTTGATGAGTTAAACAATTTTGTGTCCGTTAAAGTTGTAAAAGGAGGCGCTCCCGAAGGGGATGTACATGGTGTAGATGCTATTTCGGGTGGAACAATTACGAGCAACGGAGTTAACAACATGCTTAATGAAAACATCAGCTTTTATGTTAATTATTTTATAAATATTAAAAATCAAAATATCAATGAGTAAAAATTCTATATTTTCATCAGAGATAGGGAAAATACTAACGTCCCCTTTTGGTAACGATAATCCAATTACTGTAAAAGTTTTGGGGATTTGTTCGGCATTGGCTGTTACAGTTAAATTACAACCGGCTTTTGTAATGGCCTTATCAGTTATTGTTGTAACAGCATTTTCTAACCTGCTCATTTCTTTACTGAGAAATGGTATTCCTCCTAGAATCAGGATTATTGTTCAATTAGTAGTGGTTGCTCTTATGGTTATAATTGTTGACCAGCTTTTAAAAGCCTTTGTATATGACATCAGTAAGCAACTTTCGGTTTTTGTTGGTTTGATAATAACAAATTGCATTATTATGGGGCGTCTTGAGGCATTTGCTTTAGCCAATAAACCTTGGCCTTCATTTGTTGATGGTGTCGGAAATGGCATGGGATATGGGTTTATTTTAATTGTTGTTGCTTTTTTCAGAGAATTATTAGGATCAGGAACTCTCTGGGGATTTCGTGTCATTCCAGAATCTTTTTATATGAGCAATAACGGCTTTTATGTTGATAATGGTATGATGATATTACCACCGATGGCTTTGATACTGATTGGTGTTATTATCTGGATTCAGCGAAGCAGAAATAAAAATTTAGTTGATATCAGTTAATTCTAAAAAATTGCAATAATTATGGAAGAAGTATTAAATATTTTTGTCAAATCAATTTTTATTGATAATATGGTATTTGCCTATTTTTTAGGCATGTGCTCGTATCTTGCCATTTCTAAAACTGTTAAAACTTCTGTGGGTTTGGGAATTGCTGTTATTTTTGTTTTAGGAATTACAGTTCCAATCAATTATATCCTTGAAAATTATTTACTGGCTCCAGGTGCATTATCATGGATTAGTGCTGATTTTAAAGATTTGGATCTGAGTTTTCTCTCATTTATTATATTTATAGCCATCATTGCTTCAATGGTACAGTTGGTAGAAATGTTTATAGAAAAATTTTCACCTGCACTTTATTCATCACTAGGAATATTCTTACCCCTTATAGCAGTTAACTGTGCAATTTTAGGCGGCGCTTTGTTTATGCAGGAAAGAGAATATACCAGTATTCTGCATGCTACTTCTTTTGGTCTTGGCTCCGGAGTAGGATGGTTTCTTGCTATTGTAGGCATTGCAGCAATACGTGAAAAAATTGAATATTCCAATATCCCTCCGGCATTGCGTGGTTTAGGTATCTCATTTATCATTACAGGTTTGATGGGTATAGCCTTTATGAGTTTTTTAGGTATAAAATTATAAAATTGAAAAAATGCTGAATAATATTCTCCTTTCAATGGGCACCGCAACAATCATAGGTATCAGTGTTGTTGTCTTTCTTGTTATCCTATTAATTTTAATCGCTGTTTTACTATTTGCACGCGCAAAGCTTGTACCATCAGGACCAGTAACCCTTACAATTAACGAAGAAAAGGTCTTTGAAGTCTCATCTGGTTCAAGTTTGTTGCAGACCTTATCTGCCCAGAAGATTTTTCTACCTTCTGCTTGTGGTGGAGGAGGTACATGTGCTATGTGTAAATGTCAGGTTACAAAGGGCGGAGGTAGTATTTTACCTACAGAAGTGAATTTCTTTACAAGAAAAGAACAAGCCAACAACTGGCGTTTGGGATGTCAGGTTAAAGTTAAGGAAAACATGGAAATAACAATTCCCAAAGAAATCTTTGGAATTAAAAAATGGGAATGTGAAGTTGTTTCAAATCATAATGTAGCTACTTTTATAAAAGAATTTGTAGTTAAACTTCCCGAAGGTGAAAGTCTTGAATTTGAATCCGGAGGTTATATTCAGATTGATGTTCCTGCCTGTGAGGTGCATTATAAAGATATGATTATTGAAGAGGCTTATAAAGAGGATTGGAACAAATTCAATATGTGGGACTTGAAAATGAAAAACCCCGAACCTATTTACAGGGCATATTCTATGGCCAATCACCCTGCTGAAGGAAATATTGTTATGCTCAATATTAGAATTGCTACCCCACCATGGGACAATTCAAAGAAAAAATTCATGGATGTTAACCCCGGAATTTGCTCCTCTTATATTTTTTCACGCAAGCCGGGAGATAAAGTTATGGTTTCAGGCCCCTATGGCGAATTTCATATTAAGAAAACCAATAATGAAATGCTCTATATAGGTGGCGGTGCAGGTATGGCGCCTCTCCGCTCTCACATTTTCCATCTTTTTCACACAGCAAAGACCAACAGAAAAGTATCCTATTGGTATGGAGCTCGATCTTTAAGAGAGGTTTTCTATGAAGAACATTTTCGTAAAATTGAGAAGGAATTTCCCAACTTTAAATTTAATCTGGCATTATCAGAACCTTTGGCAGAAGATAACTGGACCGGTTATAAAGGTTTCATTCATCAAGTTGTACTTGAAAAGTATTTAAAACAACATCCGGAGCCGGAAGAAATTGAATATTATCTTTGTGGACCTCCCATGATGAATGATGCTGTTTTTAAAATGCTTGACTCTCTTGGAGTACCAAGTGAAAATATTGCATTTGACGATTTTGGAGGCTAGTAACTTTTCTTTAAATTTATTATTCTTTTGGTTTTTTCAAAATACTAAACAATTCTACATCATAAATAAGTGTGGCACGTTTTGGAATTCTTTCCTCATCTCCTAAAAGTCCGTAGGCCAGATGTGATGGAATTATAACTTTGGCTTTATCTCCAACACGCATTCTTAGAACAGCTTCTTCTAATCCGTTAATGGTTTCAGCTCTTCCTGTAAGAAATTCTAATGGTCCATCTTCATCAGAGGAGTAAACAACAAGTCCTGTGATGAGATTAACTTTGTATTTTACTTTAACAATATCGCCGCTTTCAGCTGGAAGTCCTTGTCCGTTCTTATAAATCATAATCCTAAGTCCTGTTCCTGTTTCTTCCATTTGCCATCCGTACCTGCGGATATAATTTTCAATATCTTCATTCTCCACTTCTGCGAGGTGTTTATTGGCATTAATCAAAGGTTCCTTTAAGTCTCCAAGATCGGTCTGAGACTGGTTATTTGAATTATTACAAGCTTGAAAAATTAAGAATAATGAAAGGATATAAAGTTGAATCCTCATGTTGAAAAATTTATTAAAGTTTGAACGCACTTAAACAGATAATATTTTAAGGATTTGCAAATATAGAAATTATAAAAAAGTAAAATGTAATTATAAAACAGCCTTATGTTCAGTCCTGATTAAATCATCCACTGTTTTTACGGGATTAAATGTTACAAGGGGAACTTCTACAAATAATGTAATCCAATCGGCCATAGCACCATTCCATAAGCCTGGGAGTTCAAGTGCTTTAAGTTCTTTGCCATCTTTGGATTTGGTTGAGATGAAAGCAGTATCAGGGTTGACAAAATCTTTCAGGTTAAATTTTTGCCCTTTATAATTTTTTGTCCAGCAAACAATATCTACAGGGTTAAAATGAGTTGCTTGTTTAGCTATGTTTGATTGCTCCTGATTATTCATGTCAATCTGTGAACTTTCAATGATTTGCAAACTGGCTTCATTGGTAAGTGGATTTAAAATCAGAAATGGACCTCCTCCTGGTTCTCCCTCATTTATAACCATTCCACAAACCCTGATGGGTCTGTTAAGTCTATTAAAGAGAGTTTCTTGCAGTTCCTCTGGATTCAATTTTGACACATTAATGTGGATGTCGAATTCATCTTTTGCTGTTTTAAGAATAGACATAAGTTCTGACTCAGGTAAATATTTTCGGTCTAGTATTGCTAGGCATTCATGAACTTTTTGTTTTAATTGAATTAAAAAGGCAGCTAATACTTTCTTATATTTTACCGTCTCATTTTTTAACCTGTCGGGTACAACATTATCAATGTTTTTAATAAAGATTAGATCTTCAGAGCAATCATTGAGATTCTCAATAAGTGCACCATGTCCCCCTGGTCTGAAAACCAGTTTGCCGTCAATATCCCTGAATGGTTTATTGTCTTTGTCAACAGCAATAGTGTCAGTTGAAGGTTTTTGAATAGAATATGAAATGTTAAAAGTTACTCCAAGTAATTTTTCATAATTCAGTTTAACACGGTCAATTAGCTGAGTAATTCTTTCCTTATGCTCCGGGGAAATTGTAAAATGAAGTTTTACCCTATTGTTTGTATCTCTTGTGTAGAGTGCTCCTTCAACAAGATGCTCCTCGATAGCAGTACGTGTGAAACCTAAATAATTATGAAACTCAATAAGTGCTTTAGGAGTTTGTGCAAAATTAAGACCTTCTTCAAAAAGTATATACTGACTGATCTTAAGGAAGTTTTTTGTTGATATAGCTTCTTCAAAGTCCTCACCTACCTTAGTCATGATTTTCCTAAGACTGTCGTAAAATGGATATTTGGATAATTTTTCAAAAAAGGAATTTATATTTTTATTTAACAAATCATTGTCCTTACTTTGATACAGAAAGTCTTCCCTTAAAGAAAAGAAGTCTTTAAACATGCGACTTGCTGCTCCGGAAGCAGGGACGAATTTAAGAAGATTCAGTTGACGTACATTGTTTTCAAAAAAAACAATTTTTTCCTCAATTTCTTCTGCGTTAAATTGTTTTATGCCATTTTTTATAGTTGCAGGTTCCAGCAAATGAATAAATGGAATACTCTTTTTAAAAAGGGCTATTTGTGATAACACCAAGTCATGTTCAATCTGCTTCTGTTTCAGAAGTTCTATATCATTTTTATCGAAAAATGTATTCATTTTTTATTCTAAATCAATGATTCTTTTCTTTCCAAAATATTTGTTGATAAGTATCTCATCATAATAATCAGCTTTTTGAAGAATATTTCGAAAGAGTTCAACACCTGATTCAATATTAATATCATCATCATAAGTTATAAGTGATAAAAGGACAGCTTGATTATTAACACTGAAAACCAAGCCTTCGTTATCATAATTTTCTCTTAAAAGATAATCGTAAAGGTTTAGAATGTTTTCCTCAGGAAGGTTGCATAGCCATGCATCTGCAATAACAAAGCGGGTTTTTGCATCGTAAATTACTTTAATTTGTGCACTGCCATGGTCAAGTTCCCATGTGTTGTTACCAATCCGGGTTTCTTTGACAATAAAACCGATTTTTTCAAAAATTTTTTCTAAAGTAAAGGCTGCTCCAGCAGGGAAAAATGGTTTTGGATTGAAAATTTTCATGTCTATGGCTGCACCGCAATTTGAGCAATAAGAGCCATCAATTTGCTTCTCTGTAAGTATTTTTTTGCAGGATTTGCATCTGATAGCTTTTTCATTATTTAATAGAGCATAGTCATTTAATGCACTTGCAAGATAAGAAGCAGGGAGTGAAAATCCCAATCCATCACTTTGATTAATGATAAAAGTGTTTATACCAACTATTTCACCATTCATGTTTACCAATGGGCCACCGCTGTTCCCTGCATTAATAGCTGCATCTATCTGAATGTAATCGATTTCGTTGTAGGCTCTTCTTGCTTTTGAAACAATACCTTTTGTGGCAGTGTATTTCAATCCGTAAGGATTACCAATAGCGATAATGCTTTCACCTTCGCCAACAGGAGACACATTTAATGGACCTCCTATCATTTCATGAGATTCAGGTGCCTGAATAAATGCCAAATCGTATAATGGGTCAAGAAAAATGACTTTAGCAGTCCTTTTTTTTAAGTTCCTTCCGCTGATTAACACCTCATCATTGCCTTCAATAACATGATAATTTGTAACAAAGACATTGTTCTCCTTATTGTAGAAACCTGTTCCACTGCCATAGGGAGAGGCTATTTGTATGATAATATTTTTGTATTTCTCTATGATTTCATTCATGGTTTCAATATTTTTTGGCGTATTTATAAATTAAACTGCAAAGTTCAGATAAGTTATTTCATTCAGATAAGTGTAAAGGAACTCGTTCATGTTACGGTATTTTACATTTGTAAGAACGATATTTAAGTTGGGATAATCTTTCTTGTATTTATTAATGGTTTTTTGAATGGCACTTTCTATGGCTTTTCCATTCAAAGTTTGGGTAGTTGAATTGAAATAAGGATTACTGCCATTGATACCAATTTCCTTAAAGAAATCTGCTTGCATGACCATATAGGCAATCTTTAACAATTCGAAAGTGGCAGGATATAACCCAAAATAATACAAAGAGTAACCTATAATATATTCATATATCAATGTTACAATTTCATTATATCTGTTGTCGTAATACCATTGGGTATTTTTAAATTGCTCAAGAATGAATTCATAAAATTGTTTGTGAGATGTCACACCAACATATCCAAAAGTGTTCTTTGTGTCATAAAAGTCATGTATGATTTTTTCCTTTGGAGTATTCAGAATGGCTTTGAATTCGTCAATCATGAGGCGCGTGCGTTCGATAGTTGTTTTATTATCCTTAGCGTTATAAATGCCATTTATTTTGTCCACCTTATTGAATAAATTCCCTTGAGGTTTTAACAAATAATCTATTCTGAATAAAAGTGCCAGTAAAATAAAAGAAATACCTCCGCTCAGTTGACCTTCATCAAGTTTTGCAATACGGTTAAGATCGTCATTAATCCATTTAATGAGATATTTGTACATGATTTCTTTTTCATTGTCATTTATTTTGATAATAGGTTGACCTTCAATTGGTTGTAGTAAATCAAATTCATTTATAAGAAAGTCATCCATTTTGTCTGCTTTAAGAGCCAACTCTTTGAGCGACGCATATAATTTATTTGGGGAAGCATCAATGCTTTTACTATCACATTTCAAATAAATGAAATTATCCTTGATGGCAAAACGTGTGTACTGATGTATGAAATTGGAGTTTACCAACTGCCTCATAAAAGCTACACTTGGACGGTCAAATTTTGCAATTTTCGATTCGGCATTAAATTTATTATTATCAGCCCTACCTCTAATGAGCTGAGAACCTTGAATAATTTCAAACTCAATTGCATTGTCTGACTTGGTTACTTTAACATTGTCATACTGCGGATCCCTTAAATATTGCATTAAATTATAATATGAATTCACATAATTCTTAGTGGCGAAATCATCATTAGATTTTTTCCAATAATCTAGTTGTTCTCTGGATTTGTTAATGTCAGTATATCTTCCAAAAGATCTTGACGATTCGGAATCATTGCCCGATGGTGTAGAATCTGTAGAAGAACCGAATAATTTTTTAAATATTGACATGTGTTTAGTGTTTAGTTAGTGTGTAAAAATAAAAAAAAATACTTATACTTTTTATTTGTTTTTTTTATTTAACAAAAAGATCAGACTTCAAAACCTTATTAAGAAATATTCCATTTTTAATTATATTTTTGCATTAATAATGTAAGTGTGTTTTATACCTTTTGGCCCAATTAACATGTTGAAGAAATTGTCATTCTTGTTTTTTATTGTCCTTTGTGGCTTTATTATTTTTTCATGTGCCAATATTGTTGCACCAACAGGTGGTTCCAGAGATAATAGGCCTCCTCAAGTGGTAGAAATTGTTCCGGTAAATTATACCACAGGTTTTAGCAATAAAAAAATACGAATATATTTTAATGAATACGTGAAACTGAATAATTTGAATAGCAAACTTTTGGTTTCACCTCCATTGTCAGAAATGCCTGAAGTAATTATCAAAGGGAAATCCATAGTCGTTTCTTTACCCGATAGCTTACTTGAAAATTCAACTTATAATATCTTCTTTGATGATGCTATTATTGATATTACTGAGGGTAATGCCATCAGAAATTTCAGTTATGTGTTTTCAACCGGATTATATCTTGATTCTATGTCTGTTAAAGGGAGGCTCATTGATGCTTTTACCCTTGAACCCGTTGATGGGGCTTATGTTATGTTGTATGACAATGTTTTAGACTCTGTTCCCTATTTAGAAAAACCTGTTTATGTAACCAAGTCAAATAATTCTGGTATTTTTGAATTGAAAAGTTTGCGCCATAAGGGTTATAAAATCTTTGCACTTAAAGATGTTAACAATAATTTGATTTTCGATTTACCCAATGAACAAATTGCATTTTTGGATTCGTTAATTTTTCCTGTATATATTTCTTCTTCAACAGAAGATACTTTAGGTGAGGATAGTATAAGTAATTTAATAACTCGGGACTCGTCAGTTGTGGACAGTATTGAAAGAAATGTGCATCAAAATGAGCTCCTTATGTTTATGTTTGATAATGTGGACAGCACCCAGAAAATTCTTTCAAAGTCTTTGCAAGAGAGGGCAATGGTGCTTTTTGCATTCAAATTTCCTATGAAAGATTTTCATATTAAATATCTTAATGATGATTTTGCCGACAGTGATTTTCTTCAAGAATTTTCTTTTAATAAAGACACTCTTAAACTTTGGGTAAAGAATTCAACTGTTGACTCTTTGCATGTTTGCTTATATGAAGGTGCCACAGCTCTTGATACCGTTAAACTTTCACTCAGATTGAGAACAGGACGAAGAGCAATACGAGAAGTGCTTAATATTTCGAGCAGTATTTCAAACAATTCAAAAGCCGATTTTTTCTCTCCTTTTGTTCTTGAGTTCTCCGGACCTGTGAGCAGTTTTGATACATCAGCTATTATTTTTTTGGAAGATTCGGTTAGGGTATTTCCTGGTTTTGTATTTAAAGATTCTTTAGTGCAACGATTTCTTCTGCTTGATTATACCTTTAAAGAGGGCTCAAATTATGAGTTAATAATACCTGATTCAACTTTTAATGATTTCAGAAATCTGACAAATGATTCTTTACATATTAAATTCAATGCAAGTACAAAAGAAGAGTATGGAACTTTGAAATTGAAGATTACTTTACCTCTTAATTCACCAGATTTTATTTTTGAGTTGCTTGATGATAAGAAAAATGTGGTAAGACGTGAAACTCTTCAAAGTACTTCCGAGCTAAAGTTTGATAACCTAAAGCAAGGTAAATACATGATAAGAGCTATTGTTGATTCTAATAATAACGGACGTTGGGATACAGGAATTTATATTGAAAACAAACAACCTGAAAAGGTTTATATCAATAAGTCTGAATTGAATCTGAGAGCAAATTGGGAAATTGAAGCGGAATGGGTAATTGAGTAAGATTACTCGGGTTTTATAGCAGGGTTATGAGAAAAAACCACTTCGAATAACTCGGGATTAAAGAATATATCAAATTTAAGGAATTCTGAACCGGTACGGTCGTATTTACCTTCATAGATATCCACATTATAAGCGTCTAGAAAAACCTTCCAAATCAATTCAGTACAGAAGAATTCCGTACTGTCTTTTATGTCAAAACCACTGTCAAAAGGAATTTTTTTATCAAGGTAATAGCGTGCTCTTTCTGATATTGCTGAGTGAGATTCATTTGGTTTTGTTTTATATCTGAGCACAATTACAGAATTTTTCTTGCTGTCATTAATAAAACGCCTCAGGCTTTGAATCTGAACACCGTCATATTCGGATAGTGATTGGGAAACAGCATGAATAACATTGTTGGTTGAATCATCTTTAACAAAAATAGCACAATGTGAGACATCATAATTGTCTTTTAGTGTTTCAACAATCATATCACTTACAAAGCCATACCCATGACGCAGTATTATGTCTCCATCCTGTAACATGGCAATTTCTGATTTTGTTAAACGGTAATTTGTTTTTACACGCTTTATTTCGCTTGTGTAATCATAAGTCTTCATGTATAAATAAAATGCCTGCAGCAATATCAGAATGCCAATAGACGAAAAGAAGATTATTTTAGAAGTATTTTTCATTTTTTTTTGGCAAAAGTAAAAAAAAAACTCCTGCAAAAATGCAAGAGTTTTCTTTAATAATTTTTGTATCGATTATTTAGTAACAACTTCTTCAGTAGTTGTTTCACCAGTTTCAGTAGCTTCACCAACTTCACCTTCGGTTCCTTCTTCACCTAAGTTCAGATCATCTAAACCCATGTCTGGCATTTCTTTTTTCTCGTCAACCAACCATTTGTCTTCAGCTTTTACTAAGTTGAGGGTTCTGTCAGCTCCGTCTAATTTGCATGTACAAACAGCAGTTTCTTCAGTAACAGTACATTTCATGTCTTCAATTTTAGCTTCTGCGCCTTCGCCTTCTTCGCTATCCATTTTAAAAGCAATCATTGATTGAGTGTCTTCTGTTCCAAGAGCTTTTGCTTGTTCCCATTCGTGTTTTGCCATGTGTGTCAAATACTTCTCAGCAATTGCTTCTGGAGAATTGGCATCTTTACATGAATTTAAAGCAAGAACTGCTAAAAACACAACTACTAAACTTAATACAATTTTTTTCATTTTTTAAATTTTTGGTTAATAATTAATTTGAATATTTTTTTAATTCGCTGCAAATATAAATATAAAAAAACAAAAATTAACTTTTTTTAAGAATTTTTTTTAACATTTTTTTTAACATTGTTTTTGAGTTTTTCAATATTCTGATAATCAAGCAGATGAAAATGTGAAAAAGAATGTTATTTTTGTATTATCTTATAAGACTTAAACCTTCAAGAGCAGAACTGTCATTAGGTTGCATCATAAGGACTTTGTTAAATAATACTTTAGCTTCCCTTGTTTTAGCAAGTTTCAGGTTTGTCCAAGCATAATAAAGTGTTGAATTATAGTCGAATGGGTAAAGATTGACTACCTGTTCGAAAAACCTGAGGGCTGTTGTGTAATCTTCTCTGCCGTAATAAATAAGACCAAGTCTGTAGTTAGCAGTTGAATTTTTTGAATCAATTCTTAATATATCATTGTATTGCTTTATAACCTGTTCCCAGTTTCCAAGAGCAGCAGCAGGATAAACATATCCTAATTTGGCTTCTATGGAAAAAGGCATAATTGTGATGGCCTTCTGATAAAAAGTAATTGATTCTGTAAACAAACCTGACATATAAGTTAGCCATCCAAGTCTAAGATTAACTTCATAAGAGTTATCGGAATTGACTCTTTTCATAAATTCAATTGCCTTAGCATAATCTCCGGCATATTCATGTGTATAACTGTTAGAAAAGGCTTCAATGATTGCTTCATCATTCTGGGAATATAGAATGACTGAAGTCATGAGTAAAAATGAAATAATTATAAGTTTTCTTTTTAAAGTGTCCATTTGATACCTCCTATTATTGTATGGTTAATAAAATATTTTGTATTAATAATTTTGGGTTCTTTGTCCTTTTCAACAATTAATCTTGTATTTTCTTTCTTTAAATGCTGGTATATTAACGAAAACTGAATGTTTTTATTAATGTTAAAAAGCAAAGATAATCCTTTTCGTGATAATATATTATCATTGATATTATAAACTATATAGGCATTCTTCTCAACATAATTATTCAGATGACCAAAAGTATAATTCCCTTCAACCCAAATTTTATTGTTAAGTCTGATGCCTATCATTGGGTCAATAATAATATTTTGGCGCATAGAATTTTGCTGAAAAACAAAAGGTAGATTTATATAGTAGTTAAGGTTGCTTTTTGGAAAGAAAGTAAAAGTTATACCTTCCTGTGTAAAGATATTGTTGTTTAGTTTGGCATAGGAACCATTAAGAGTTACATCAAAATTACCGATGTCTTTTTTTAATGAGAGAGAAAAAACATGTTCGTTAGGATTATAATTGATTTGTTCAAGAAAAAGTTTATCATTATTATCAAAAGAAAATTCAAGCTTGTCGTAGTTGACATTAATAAGATGATAGGCGGGTGTGATTATAAATCCTTTACCTAAATAAATGCCTGCATTAATGTAATATTGTCTTTGGAAAATTCTGTAATCATTTGTAATTTGGCCATCATAAACATCAAATATTTGAGTTTTCCCAATATCAATAGTACTTGCCGAATGAAAGATACTGATTCTTTTTGTCAGTCTATGCCTTAGACCCAATGAGAAATATCTGACATCATTTGTAAGTTCATCTTCTTTCAAAATAATATTTTGATTATTATTAGGGCCATTTCTTTCAATGTATGGATTGTTACCTAATGTAGGTCCTCCTTCAATATATACTTCATCAATAAGTTTAAACTTGTCTAATTTTAATTTCTCTTTTAATGAAAGGGGAAAAGAATTACTCAGTAAAACAGCTTTTTCATTTTGCCCTGAGAAGATATAACTGAAATACAGGTATTCAGAAGCAACAACATCTACAGAATTAAACTTAAGAGCTTGTTCGAACTGTTTGGCCGATTTTCTGAAACTTTTTAATTCGTAATATGCAATGCCGGTACGCATTCTTAAATAGTAATAATCAATATTGTTCTCTATAGCCTGTTTTGAAAACAGAATCAGGCTATCCCATTTTTGTTCATTATAAAAGCGGTATGTTAGAGAATCAACATCGGTGAAATTGTATAAGGACTGTGCATAATTGATTTGAATACTTGAAAAAAACAAAAAAAATATGAAAATCAATCTTTGCATGTGGCTGTAATTTTCTTGTTTCTAATAAAAAATGCAAATGTAAGAATTTTGTCATCTTTAATTACAAATTCAAAATCAATTTTTCTAATTGTTTTATTAAACACTTTAACCGCAACTGAAGACCTGTAGCAAGCTTTTTCAAGACTTATGTATTCTTCCTTGCTGATGTGTTTTGATGAAAAATCACATTTTATAAATAAATAAAATGGCGCCATAAAATCTTGAATCCATTGTAATAGAATATTGTTTGTAAGCTTATTTATAGGGAGCACATCATCAATCTGCATATTTTTGTAAAAACTCATAAGCACCTTATAAAGGCCCAAATAAAAGAAATATAAAGTTGAATTTTTATCACCGCTAAAATGGGTAAAATAATGAATAAATCCGTCGTTATAGAAATAGGCTTTGCTGTTTGATTTTTTGCAGAATATATAGGACTGGTTATAAATATCTGTAATTACCTCCCATTCAATTGTTTCAATGTGGTTTTGAAAATCTGTAATTTCATATCTGATTTTTTGGCCGGGAATAAAATGAAATGCATTGAATATCAGATTTTCTTTGTGAATATTTGAAACGATTTCATTTTCTTCAGGCATCTCATAAGACATGAGCATGTTCTTATTATCATTATGAAGTATATAATGAGCAATAGGATAATTTAATGTGTCAGAACCTATATGTGGTGTTGCTTGTAATTGAAAATGAACATGAGGTTCAGGAGAACGACCTGAACTGCCCGAAGAAGCAATAATATCTCCTCTTTTAACAGGGGAACCTTCGCTTACTTTAAATGTACCCGCTTTTAAATGACTTATTTTGGAGTACAAAAAGGGTGTGTGTTTAATAATAATGGTATTACCCCAATTATCAATAGTGTTAATATCACCAATTTTATTGTCTTCAATACCGTCAAAAATCTTATCTACAATACCGTCTCCAGGAGCTAGAATAGGTTTATTGTAAGCATAAAAGTCCGTAAGGTTTCCTCCGGTTGATGTATAAGTTTTATTTTCTTTATCAATAATATCGAAATCCCATGCAAATTTCCATCTATCCTTGTGGGTTATTGGTCCGTCATGACCCTGTGAAATGCGCCATTCGCCACGAATTGGCAACATAATGGGGAAAAAGTAATTTTTGATAAATCGACTTTTACTATTCTTTTGTAAATAGAGGTTTTCTTCAGGTGAGTTGATGGGATTACTGACAACTTCAGGTATGTGAAAGCGTATTTCTCTGAATTTTAATACATAAAGTAAAGTAATCACCACAATATTGAAAGGCAATGAGTAAACAGGTAATTGATAAATACTAAAAATGGAAGTAAAGCTTGTAATTAATAGTGAAATTATTGGTGTGAGAAGAATAACAAATAAATAGGAATAAATTGAAGGGATGATGAAAAAACCACCTAAAGCTATGGCTGTAAGTATGAAATTGAAACCGATATAACTGTAAAATAGCTCATTGATATTTGCACCAATAAAGTCGTAATATATATAAGCAGAAGCAAATCCAAGTATAGAAAGCAAAAATGCCTGACGTGAGTAAATGATTAAACCTAACATTAGCACAAATCCAGCTAAGATATTGTACTGAAAGAAAATGGCCCCCAATGATTTAAGGTAAATAATAATGGATTCATGAACAATCAGATCATAAAAAGAGTTATAAAAATCAACAACATTAATGCCCCCTAAAATATACATTTCATTGAGCATATAAATGCCTCTGTGGCTTATATTGAGCGTTTCAAATTCTCTTGTGGCAAGTGTTACAAGCCAGATTGATATTAAAAAGGGAATGCTTAGATAGGGTAGGCCATACTTTCCTATTACCCCCTGAAGAGCTACAGAAATTAATAAGGTGAAAAACGATGAAAAAAATACTATTATAAATAACTGAATGTTTGGTTCGAAATTAATGCCAAGCCCCAAAGCTACTAATAGAGAATTAAATCCGTAAAATCCCGATGCAATATTAAACCTGCTAAAACTCATCAGATATGCGATTATATTTGATGACATAACACCGAGTGCACCGCAAATTCCTGCGTTTAGATCAAAAAAGCTTACAATAATAATGATAATAGCATACACCTTTTTGTGTGAAAAAAATATCTGGGAATAACTGTTCAGAAATCCTTCAGAAAGTGTAGCTAAAACATTGAAATTTATCTTTTTCGACATAAGTAATATTATTCAAACCCTAATAATCAAATTAATAAGATTTGGCTCGTTTTTCCATTTGATTTATGGTTTTTTTTTAAATTTTTTTTAAAAGCTTTATTGCCATTCAATATCCAGAATTACTTTCACCCCGTTTTGTTGTAAAGTTATACTTGGTGGAAAAGGGGTTGGGGGTTGTGTGTAATTTGCCAGATTAAAAACCACTTCCCCAACAAAAATATCCATGCTTGAATTTGAACGCCAGTCAAAAACCCTTACTTTATACTGTGTATTTAAAAAGTTTACAGTAAAATAGGGTGTTAGATTCCAAAATACAGGCATTTCTGATGGCATTATACCTGAAATATATTCATTCCTTCCATCGCGAAGAATAACATTGGTCGGAGTAGTGATTCTGTAATAGGGGTTTCGGAAATAAGGAGCAGAAGTCGGGAAGGGCATATTTTCGATTGTAATCTTTTTAATTTGTGCCTGAGAGATAAATTGAGGATTAACGGTAATATAGGCTTGTTTTGTGTGTAAATTATTCCCAAAACTATTGTAGGTTGTAAGGGATACATTATAGGTACCGGGTTGAGTATAAACAATATTGCTTGGGTTTTGTGCTGTAGAAGTGTTTGGTGTACCTCCTTGAAATTGCCATTGCCATGAAGTAGGACTATTAAGGGTCAAATCAGTAAAATTGATGCTGTTCCCAGCTGCAATATTTGTACTGCTGGCAACAAAATTGGTAACCGGAGCACTTCCCAATGGAACAACATTTATATAGGATGTTTTTACCAATGTGCTGTCACCAAAAGGATTGCTAACCTTTAAAGACACATTATAAACGCCGGGAGTGTTGTAAACAATATTTAAAGGGTGTTGCAAAGTTGAAGTACCGGGAGTCCCACCACTGAAAATCCATTCCCAGCTTTGGGGATTATTAATGGATAAATCAGTAAATCCAATTGCATTACCTGTATTAATCGTAGTTTGACTTGCAATAAAGTCGGGAACAGGTGATGCACCTGCCTGACTGACAACAATATAATTACTCATGATTACATAGGTGCTTCCACATGCGTTTGTTACAGTCAGAACTACAGTGTAAGTTCCGGGAAAAGAATATGCATGGCAAGGGTTCTGAAGTTGCGATGTGTATCCATCTCCGAAGCTCCAAAGAAAAGTTGAGGGTAATGTGCTGTTAATGCTGCTGTTAAAACAAATGCTGTCACCAATAGAAACGATGGTGTCGTTCGCTGTGAAAGATGCTACAGGTGTCGAAACTGCATAAATGACTTCTTTTGTTTCATCTGTACCTCCCTCTCCATAAGCTGTAAGGGTAACTGTGTAAATACCTTCTTGTGTGTAGATGTGAATAGGGTTTTCTTGATGTAATACAGGGGTCCCATCTCCAAAATCCCATCGGTAAACATCAGCATCTTGCGATAAATTATTGAAGGAGACGGTGATTGGCAAAGAACACTCATCAGTGGTAGTGTAAGAAAACTCTGAAGTGGGAAGAGGCTTTTGTTCTTTGACACATTGATAAAAACTGCTTAAAAGGGTTATAAATATGATGATGAACAATAATATTCTAAATTTCATATTCCTTTATAGATTTTTTATATCCTTATTAACAATGAAGATAATA
This sequence comes from Bacteroidales bacterium, assembly GCA_028698995.1. Lineage (GTDB taxonomy): Bacteria > Bacteroidota > Bacteroidia > Bacteroidales > PXBB01 > JAQVVM01. The sequence continues at coordinate 7,938 of JAQVVM010000028.1, read as the reverse complement.
TACATCGTATCTACAAATCAAATTTCTTTAAATGTTCCGGTACTCTTTCCAGATCTGTAAGGGTTGCGTTAGTTTCACTGTCTCTTATGAGGTGAACTTTTCCGTTTAAATCAATCATGACTATTTTGGGCCTTAGCGTAATGAACTGCATCCATTGGGTCATATTGTAAGCACCAACCATACTGATGACTAGATTATCTCCCTTGTTGAGCAATGGCAGACTGATGTTTTCTCTTATGACATCAATATTCATACAAAGTGGTCCATATAGAACAGTATCTTCAGTGTAGTGTGTAAATGGTTGTGCCGGTGATACTTTGTGATCATACCAGAAAGATGTAAACATAATATTTACACCTGCATCAATGATGGTAGCTCTTTTACCGGAGGACAATCTTTTATTTGCAATGACACTGGAAATTAAATAACCTGCATCATCAATCAATGCACGTCCTGTTTCGAGGATCAGAAGGGGTAATTTCTCCGGATGAAATCCGGCATTGATAAGGGCACTGCTAATAGCTTCTGCAAATTCATCAATGCTTGGATTGGAATCATTACCGGGCAGAAAAGAGCCTTTGAGTGTGTTTTTAGATGGGAATCCACCTCCTAAATCAATATATTTAATATTATGGTTAAATTTCTTTTCAACAGCTAATGCTAGATCTGCAAGTTTGTAAGCTGCTGTTGAGTAAGCATAAGGAGCCAACATAAATGTGCCAATATGACAATGTAATCCCATCAACTCAAGTTTTTGAGAAAACATAATCTTGTTAAGGGCATCCCAAGCCTGACCTGTTTCATAATTGAATCCAAACCTATCCCACATTGGATAAATGCCTGTATCCATGTTAACCCTGATAGATACTTTGGGTTTTTTGTTTGTTTTTTCAGCCATTTCAATAACCATATATAACTCATCTAAATGGTCAATATGTAGCAATGAATCATTATTGATTGCCTTTTCAATATCTGATTCAGATTTGTCAGGGCCGTTAAAAATGATGTTCTTGCCGTTAACACCATTGGCAATAGCTTTGTCATATTCAAATCCTGATACAACCTCAGCCCATGAACCTTCCTGATGAAAAACATGACAAACTGCATCCAGATAATTTGTCTTGTATGACCATGCAAACTGAACTTTAGGATATCTTAAAGTAAAAGCTCTTTTGGTTTGATTGTATGTGTTTCGAATTGTTTTCTCGGAAACGACAAATAAGGGAGATCCGAATTCTGCTACCAGACTTTTTACTGATACATTGTCAATATGAGTCATAGGAGTGTACTCTGTTCTTAAACCGAATTTGTTTGGGATACCTGCATCAAGTCTTTTTATGATTGGCCTTTCGTATTTAATTTTATCAGTATTTTTCATTTATGAAATTATTTAGTTTTTTGAATATTTAATCTCTAATTTACTTGTCTTAATTATATCATTTTTTTACATTATTCCCTCATTTATAGTTCTCCGAAGGTTGAAATCTTCTGAAAATCGTCAAGATCAACTATCATGTCCCATGAATAACGTACAAACATTTTTCCCGTCTGATACGTTTTAAAGGGTTCAACTTCTTCGCCTAATGCTAATTTGACAACTGCTTCAGGAATATTTTGACCAGCCCCGACTGCCAGATAAACCCATGCAGGTATGCGTGGATTGATTTCTAACAAGAAGTATTCATTTTTTGGTGATTTCATCATCTCAAGCTCAAAACCTCCACGCCATTTAGTTTGACTTAAAAAGCTGTCTGTTATTTTTAAAAGATCTTTATCTTCTATCGTTATGCCGCCCCATGCCTTGCCTTTATCAGTAATGTACTGTTTACGCATTGGTACTGCAGCGATGGTGTTCCCTTTCCCATCCCCTAAACCAATAACATTGTATTCGGTACCTTTAATAAATTCCTGAATAACAATGGGTAGTCCCCATTTTGATGAAATTTTACCGAAATAGTTGATGGCTTGTTCAGCTGAATAGGCTATGTAGGCATCGTAATACTTGCCTTTTACAACCAAAGGATAAGTGAAATCTTTTGAAAGTCCATATATCTCATTCGAAGAGAAAATCTCTCTGCTGAATGGTACCCTGATATTATATTTTTGTCCAAACTTAGGTAAATTAACTTTATGTCTTTCTTCGAATTGTTCAAGCGTAGGAAGAAAAACCTTAATTCCCATTTCCTTGAGCTTGGGTTCAAGTTTTATAAAAGAATAAAGTTCAGCATCAAAGTTGGGGATGATGACATCAAGACCCTCAGTGGCATGAATGTAGTTCAAACGTTCCATAAGTGCATCTGTTCCTGAAGAAGGGTAGGGGATCTGGTAAGTTTTGTCAATGATGTCGTGCATGTAAATACCAGGCTCTAGCGATTCGTATGCAAACCCAATGATTCGACAGTCAAAATCTTTACTGTCTCTGATACCTCTGATGACAGAAATTCCAGGACCGGGGCTATCAATGGCGTTCAAACCTGTTACGGCAATACAATATTTTTTTTTCATTGTAAATTAGTTTTCATTTTCTTCATTCTCTTCATCAAATAAATTGTATGATTTCAACATCTGGATAAAATCATAAAAATCTTTGTCAAAACCCGATGAATCTGTCGCATATTTTTCAAGAATGAATTTCTTGATTTCTTCTTCCGGAGAGTGCATTTTTATCATGTTGATAATTTCTACTCCAATTGGATTTACGGTGAAGGATTCTCCTGTTGTCGGATTAAAAACAAAACCGTTTTCACTTATAGATACATTCTTATTAATTTTCATGCCTTGTGTTTTTCTATTTAATAATAAAAGTCTATGATAAAAGAATTGATTTCTAATATTGATGATGGGATGCAAATTTATTGTAAAATATGCAGATTATAACATATATTAAATAATTATTTATTAATTATTTTGTTAAAACAACTTCAATGGTAACGTAATGATAAATCTCTATATAATTTTTTGATGCAAAATTTTAAATCCTTTTAATCTGAATAATAGAATTTAAAAACTAAAATTTTGATCTCATTTTATAGGCAATTGTTATTTCGTGAGTCATTAATCCATATATATCTCTGGAGACTAATGAGTTGCCAAAATCATAACTGTAATTTAGGCTAAAAAGCTCATGATCATATCCTGCCAGTAAAACAATTGCATCATTTGCTTTGTACCAACTGCCTACTATCAATTTACTTTTGGTTCCAATATTATAGTCTGCAGTTAAGCCAATCATAAGTTGTTTATATGGGCCTTGAGTAGTGTAGATTACAGTTGGATTAAGGTCTAATTTTTCATCACCTTTGATTTTAAGTCCTGCCTGAACACTAAAACGACTGGGAAGCACTTCAACACCTGAATGATAGGCTAAATTGGGTTGGTTTAAATGATAACCAGAAATCCCTGCAAAAGCATTTACTTTTTTATTTGCATTTTTATAATACCAAAGTAATCCAAATCCTGCATCCGGTGCACTTGCTTTCAAGTTTGGAATTGATTCGGCAGATGGATTTCCTGCATTATAACTTCCCCATTGGTACTGATCGTCAAAAATTAAACTGCCTGCATCAATAGAGTTCTGAATGTAACCAATATTTATCGAAGAATGTAGAAAGCTGTAATCACTTATGTATAATCCATATCCAATGGAAAGTGAAGCATTAAGACGGGTGAAAGCTCCTGCTTTATCTCCGGTTGTATTTATTCCAAAATCCAATCTGTTTCTCCCTTCTTCAAGCCTCCACATGTCTTTCTTCAAAAATACAGGTAATACCAATGAAAAGGACCCTGTATTAAATCCTTCATCAATATCCATCCATTGATTACGATAGTTTAGAATTGCTCTGAAGCTGTTGTTCATGCCCATCATTGAAGGATTTAGCAGTAATGGGTTGTTCATCGGTTGTGAGAAAGAAGGGTCTTGTGCTTTTAAGCAAAGTGTTATTGATGAACAAATTGCAATTAAAAAAACGACTGTGATTTTTCTTACTGTTTTCATAATACTTATTATTAAATTATTTTTATTTTTCTATTTTTATATTAAGATGATATTTAGCGTACTAAATTGATAATGCCTTTGCCTTCAAAAGTTTCTCCATTAAGTGCTTTAACAAGGACTTTGTAAATGTAAGCACCTGATGGCAATGCATCACCACTAAGGTAGTGAGTGCCATCCCATCCGACAGAAGGACTTGATGATAAAAATAACATTTCACCATACCTATTAAAGACAGTAAATTCGAAAGTTTCATAGTTGCCGCCTCTGACAAAAAGGATATCGTTAAGTCCGTCGTTGTTAGGAGAGAAAGCTGTAGGCACCCAGAAAGGTTCTTCGAAGAAGAAAACGACTATAGAAACAGTATCTGTGTTTTTGCAGCCAAAAATATCCGTCACAGTAACGATATAATCAGTAGAGCTGTCCGGACTAGCAATAGGGTTAAATAAGAAAGCATTACTGAGACCTTCCACAGGGAACCAGAAATACTGGACGCCACCGGTTGCAATAAGTTGGGTACTAGCACCTGACATTATAGTATCGTCAATACCGGCATTTGCATCTGGTAGAGGATGTACAAGGACGAGGATTTCATCGGTTATAGGATCACAACCTGCAGTATCAGTAACAGTCAGGATATAGTTAACGGTTTCAGATGGACTAGCCATAGGATTTGGAGCGAAAGGATTGCTCAATCCGGTTTGCGGGAACCAGCTGTAGAATTGTCCTTCAACAAGAGCAGCTCCAATTTGGATGCTGTCGAATTCGCAAATTTCTACATCAATCCCTGCATTGGCGATAAGCGGGTTAAGCATTGTAACAATGATAGTGTCCCTGTTGATGCAAGCAGTTGCCCCATCAACAACAGTAACAATGTACTGAGTTGTGTTAGCGATAGGAGCAGCAATAGGATTAGCAATATAGGGATTGTCTAAAGAAGAAGGAGGGAACCACGTGTAAGAGTTACCTGAGATCGGGTTGCTGCCAATCTGAATGGTTCTGTTGGCACAAATTGTAGTGTCATCTCCCGCATCAGCAATAGGTAAACTGTTAATAAAAATAGCCTTAGTGATAGTGGCATTACAGTTTTGGTCAGCAATTGTGAATGTAATGGTTTTTGTGCCTCCTGATGAGTAAATGACGCCGACAGGATTTTCATTGACAGAAGTAGCCGGAATAGCGTCCTGACCTAAGTCCCATGTAAAAGTCCAGTTGAACCCTGAAGTGCCGGTGTTTGTAAAGTTAACACCTTGACCAACGCACTGAGGAGCATTAGAAGAAAAATCAGCAGTAGGGGTAAGGTTAATATTGATGCTAATGGTGATGCTGTCGGAGCAAGTACCGTTTGTAACAAGGAGTTTAACGAGTTTAGTTCCCGGAGTGCTATACACAATACCGGCAGGGTTTTCAAGTGTTGAAGAAGCAGGAGTAGCACCAGAATCGAAGTTCCATAAGTATGACCAAGAACCGCCTGAACTACCGGTATTTGTAAAGTCAACATCGAGGCCGGTACATTGGGGCGCAGTAGAGCTGAAGTTAGCCACTGGCGTATGATTAACGTTAATACTGTTGGTCACAGTGGCATTGCAATTTTGGTCAGCAATAGTGAATGTTACAACTTTAGAACCACCGGAAGAGTAAAGAACACCGACTGGGTTTTCGTTGACAGAAGTAGCCGGAATAGCATCCTGCCCAAAGTCCCAAGTGAATGTCCAGTTATTGCCGCTGGTTCCAGTATTTGTAAAGTTAATACCAGTACCGGCACATTGTGGCGCGTTAGAAGTAAACGAAACAGCCGGCGTTTGGTGAATGGTTATAGTTTTGAAAATAGTGTCAGAACAACTGGCGTTGTAGATGATAAACCTTACTGTTTTGTTACCGGCAGTACTGTAAACAACCCCCGAAGGATTTTGTACCGTAGAAGTAGCAGGGGAGGCACCGCTGCCGAAGTCCCATGAATAATTCCATAAGCCTGTTGTGGTACCCGTGTAAATAAAATTAACCCCCAGTCCGGTACACTGAGGTGCCGTAGAAGCAAAATCAGCGACAGGTTTTTGCAAAATGGTGAGCGTTTGAGTAAGAGAATTAGAGCAATAACCGCTGCTAATGGTTTGAGTTACAGTTTTAGCCCCATGTGTGTCGTACATAATACCAGATGGGTTTTCAGCATTAGAAGTAGCAGGAACAGCTCCTGCGCCCAAATCCCAAGAATAAGCCCAACTGCCGCCGGTGGCTCCGGTGTTTGTAAAGCTGACTTCAGTTCCACCGCACACATTGTTGGTAAAATTGAACCCGACAGCGGGAGTCTGATGTATGGTTATGGTGTTGAAAATAGTATCTGAACAAGTGCCATTGGTAATGATAAAACGTACAGTTTTATTACCAGCAGTGCTATATACAACGCCGGAAGGATTTTGTACAGTAGAAGTAGCGGGTGTGGCACCACTGCCAAAATTCCAAGCATAAGTCCATGTGCCGGTAGTGGTTCCTGTATTGGTAAAGTTAACACCCAATCCGGTACACTGTGGAGCCGTAGAAGCAAAATCAGCGACAGGTTTTTGCAAAATGGTGAGCGTTTGAGTAACAGAATTAGAGCAATAACCGCTGCTAATGGTTTGAGTTACAGTTTTAGCCCCATGTGTGTCGTACATAATACCAGATGGGTTTTCAGCATTAGAAGTAGCAGGAACAGCTCCTGCGCCCAAATCCCAAGAATAAGCCCAACTGCCGCCGGTGGCTCCGGTGTTTGTAAAGCTGACTTCAGTTCCACCGCACACATTGTTGGTAAAATTGAACCCGACAGCGGGAGTCTGATGTATGGTTATGGTGTTGAAAATAGTATCTGAACAAGTGCCATTGGTAATGATAAAACGTACAGTTTTATTACCAGCAGTGCTATATACAACGCCGGAAGGATTTTGTACAGTAGAAGTAGCGGGTGTGGCACCACTGCCAAAATTCCAAGCATAAGTCCATGTGCCGGTAGTGGTTCCTGTATTGGTAAAGTTAACACCCAATCCTGTACACTGTGGAGCCGTAGAAGCAAAATCGGCGACAGGTTTTTGGAGTATGGTGAGCGTTTGAGTGACAGAATTAGAGCAATAACCGCTGCTAATGGTTTGAGTTACAGTTTTAGCACCATGTGTGTCGTACGTGATACCAGATGGGTTTTCAGCATTAGAAGTAGCAGGAACAGCTCCTGCACCCAAATCCCAAGAATAAGCCCAACTGCCACCGGTGGCTCCGGTGTTTGTAAAGCTGACCAGAGTTCCACCGCACACATTGTTGGTAAAGCTGAACCCGACAGTGGGAGTCTGATGTATGGTTATGGTGTTGAAAACAGTATCTGAACAAGTGCCATTGGTAATGATAAAACGGACAGTTTTATTACCTGCGGTGCTGTACACAACACCGGAAGGATTTTGAGCAGTAGAAGTAGCCGGTGTGGCACCGCTGCCGAAATCCCATGCATAAGTCCATGTGCCGATAGTGGTACCCGTATTGGTAAAGTTAACACCCAATCCGGTACACTGTGGAGCTGTAGAAGCAAAATCGGCGACAGGTTTTTGGAGTATGGTGAGCGTTTGAGTAACAGAGTTAGAGCAATAACCGCTGCTAATGGTTTGAGTGACAGTTTTAGCACCATGTGTGTCGTACATGATACCAGATGGGTTTTCAGCATTAGAAGTAGCAGGGACAGCTCCTGCGCCCAAATCCCAAGAATAAGCCCAACTGCCACCGGTGGCTCCGGTGTTTGTAAAGCTGACTTCAGTTCCACCGCACACATTGTTGGTAAAATTGAACCCAACAGCGGGAGTCTGATGTATGGTAATGGTTTTGAAAATGGTATCTGAACAAGTGCCATTGGTAATGATAAAACGTACAGTTTTATTACCTGCGGTGCTGTACACAACGCCGGAAGGATTTTGAGCAGTAGAAGTAGCCGG
>JAQVVM010000110.1 GCA_028698995.1 Bacteroidales bacterium | reverse complement strand
GTGCCGGTATATTCTTTATGGCCTCAAATTCATCTTTTAATGAAAATTCTTTTCCATTAATCGTTTTCACTTCAGAAACCTTTATGGCTACATACTTGTTGTATTTCTCGTCAAAAGCCTTATACACCGTGCCGAAAGCACCGCCCCCAACTTTATCGCTGCGAACACTGTAGGTATAACGGTTGAAAAATTCTTGTTGGTTCATATTAATTCATCTTTTGATTTTATAAAGTATCCCAAATAGGTTTAAGAACTTCTGTAATGATTTTAATGACATCTTTAAATTGCATGTCGGTATTTATATTTATCTTTTTAAGAAATGCTTCCCACATTTTGATTCGATTTTTATCTGCAGTAAAATGTTCGGAAAAAAGAATATGATTTTCTTGAAAATTAGTATTTCTATTTTTGAAAGTGCTTTTTATTGCAGTTGTTAAAATATCAGTATGATAGTTTCCCTTTTTTAAGATTGTAAAAACATCATAAAAATCTTTCATTCTGCTGTTAAGTTCAGCCAGTTCTATCATTGCTTGAAATTTTTCAGCAATAACTGTTTCTGTGGTATATGCTTTTACAATAGGTGCAGGCATTACATCAAGCAATACCGGATATTCAATTGTTTGAGCATTAGGAACAACTATATCGCCATAACCAATATCAATTTGTATGCGTTGTTTAATATTTCCTAATCCGGCATTTATAAATATTCTTATTCCACGGTTTTCGTTTTGTTCGCTGATAATCTCTTTATTAATATTACTACTGTCAAAAACTACAGCGTCCGGCTCAAATTCAATATTGCAAATCGTAGCAAAAATTGAAATAAGTGCATCAGAATCACTCACAATATCAAATCCTAAAAAATCAATATCTTTAGTTTGCCTTGCATATATTCCATCACAAGCATATAAAAACACACCACCTTTCAAGAAAAAGTTATCTGCATATTCCGAATTTGCAAGTCTATACAAAAATCGTTCGTGAAAATATCGAAATAAAATGTTTTGAAAAGCCATGTTTTGCCTTTCTGCTATGTTTTTTAATTTAGCCCTAATAGATTCTATTCTGCTCATATCAGACTTTGCAAATATGGTTTAATAATATTATGAATACGCAAATTTTTGGCATATTTCATAAGATCATTCAAGTTTCTATCGTTTCGCTTTACATAATTTTTAAGCACTTCTGTCATTATTTCCATTCCAATTTTATTACGAAACTTAACAGCATCGCAAACTGCCTTTTCAAGCGTGCAAATATTAATTTTCTCTCCATTTTCTGTTAGTGTAATTTTACCCATTTCAATATAATTTTTGTTCCAGTAGTAGATTAAAATTGGTGGATACTCAGGTAGAATAATTTTTGATTTATTTTCTAATGCCATATGATAAAAAGGAGAAACTGTGGTTGAAAGCTCATAATACTGCCACGCCGAAAAAAGACACAAAACCCCTGAAGGCACAATACGACAAATTTCCGCCCAGTCGTTACTATCCGAAGCATATCTTAAATGTTTGTAAAGCCCTCGTTTTATCCTTACTACCTCGCCAGTATCAATCATTGATTTTATCTGGTATTGTTCTGTTCTATTTTTTAGATTTTTACTGGTCAAATAGCCATTTTGCTTTATAAATATTTTTGTTATCCTGTTTTTCATACCACCTATTTATTGCGCAAATATACGGTAAATGTTTTGAATTGCCGTATTTTTGCGAAAGATTTATTACTATAATATGTTTTATCGCTGCGGACACTGTAAGTGTAACGGGTGAAAAATTCTTAAAAAGCATGATTCTACCACCAAATCGAAAGGTTTCATGTATTTAACCTACGGGTTAACCCGTAGGTTATAAACGCATGGAATTCAGTTATTTATGTTTTGTCACGAAATTTGCAAAACACAGCAAATTTGTGTGCCAAAACAATTAACTTCCGTTTCATTTCGCCACGGGTTGAAACCCGTGGCTATTGATATTATTCCCCTACGGGGAATTCTGTCATTGTTGCTTTATTGAGTTTTTTAGAATGTCCCAGCTCTCAGAATGACAATATACAACAAAGTAGAGAGTAAGAGGCTGTATCAAAAGCATTCATATTTGTCATTTTGAACGCAGTGAAAAATCTTATAAATTTGATAATCAGATACTTCGCTTCGCTCAGTATGACATGTTTTTAGCTTTTGATACAGCCTCTTAGATAGAATGTTTACCTGTTGGTTGTCATTTTGAACACATTCAATTTGTTCAGTGTGAAAAACCTCAACATATTGATATTTAGATTCTTCGTTTCACTCAGAATGACAATATATAACAAAGTAGAAAGTTAAGCAACAAAGTAAAAGAGTAAGAGGCTGCCTCAAAAACTCGCTTTAGCTGAAAACCATCATTGTCCCATCTCTGAAGGGTGCGCTGATTTTCAGCGAATCCACCCTTTTGGGAGTGGCAAAGAAGGCGGTGAAAATCAAAATTTGATAGTTTTTTGAAATAGCCTCCACAACTCGGCATAATGTCGTGCCTATTTTCGTTGTTAGTCATGGCTTTACTCAATGTGAAACCATGACTGCCAGCCGGTAGAGAACAGCCAGCGATTAGATAAATTTTCATAAGTAGCCATATCTTAAAATTTTCGATGGGGCTTTGCCCCATACCCCAAATAGTCAAATAGACAAATTGACAATTTTAGTCCTGGAGGCAACGCACAGAAAAACCCAACTCCTTGCCGTAGCGGTCCATGCGGGCATCCCGACTGCGACTGTACATGTACAGGTGCCATGCGTTGCGAGTATCGTTCTTCGAAGACGACCACCAGTTGCCGTTGTCCCCAATGTTCGTCGAAACGCCCATCGCCGTCACGCCAACCGCCAAAAAGAGCAGAAAAACCGCTGCTGCCGCCTTCTTTTAACGCATGATAGGCATTGCTGCCGCGGCCTCCAACGTTGCTTAAAAGTGCTTCAAGATCACTTCTAGAGGGCAAATGCCACCCAATTGGGCATGCACTTCTTGCAGTATTCCAATCATATAATCTGCCATATTTAGTGCAGTTAGAAGTATTGTTGTCGTAGCACCATGAGTTGCCGGTGCTATAGTTTAAGTTTTCTGCCATCCATGTTTGTGTGCCTATTTTTACTGTTTTGTAGGTTTTGCCATCGCGGGTGTCGGTAAAAGTGTCCGATGTGCTCCACGGCTGCCAAAGCAGCAATATAAAAACAAGCACAACTACGCCTCCTATAATCCAGCCAATGGGGGATTTGGAAGGCTGACCCTTCGACAAGCTCAGGTCATCGGGCTGTGGCTTAGGTTTAGGCTGAGGCTTAGGCTGAGGCTGAGGGTGAACGCCGGGGTCGATTTTGGTTCCATCGGCGTTCTGACCCGTGTCAGTACCTTCCCCATTTTTCTCGTCTATCTTGGTTCCTTCATTATCAGGTTCCTGCCCGGTGTCATCAGTTGTTGCTGTTCCGTTTATGACTTTGAGCAGCACCTCTGCCGATTTTATGCGTTGGGCGGGCTTGCGTACAAGGCACACAGAGGCTGCCTTTGCCCATTGGGGTGGCAATGCCGAGAGTGCCTTGCTTAAATCCTTGTTCAGTATTTGCTCAAAAATCTCTTTTTCCGTTTCGGCTGAACCTGAATTTTGGTTAACAGCAGAAAACAGGTCTTTGCCCGTAAATATCTGATGTACTATTACCCCAAAACTCCACAGGTCGGTGTTGAGTCGTAGTTCTTCGCCCCGCAACTGCTCCGGGCTGCTGTACTTAAGGGTGCCACCGCCAAAGGAGTTGGAAAAACGACTTTGCCCATCCTGCCACACCTGCTTGCTCAGACCAAAGTCGGTGATGACAGGTATGATTTTATCGCCACGCTTTACGATAAGTATGTTGCCGGGCTTTAGGTCGCGGTGCACCACATGATGCTTGTGCAAATGGATAATGCCCTGCAATACATCCAAAC